>NZ_JAUJRI010000010.1:0-233870 GCF_030504405.1 Burkholderia sp. AU44665
GCCGACTGCGGCGCGCGCTGGGCGCTCGTCGCGCAGCCGGCCGCGTGGCCGGCCGGCATCGACGCGCAGCCGCTCGACGTCGACGCGCTCGCGCAGGACGCGACGCTCGCCCATGCGGCCGGCGTGCGCGTCGCGCCGCACCCGGAGCAGGGTGCGTACCTGATCTATACGTCGGGCTCGACCGGCACGCCGAAGGGCGTCGTCGTCTCGCACGGCGCGCTGGCCGATTACGTGCAGGGGATGCTCGACGAACTCGCGTTCGCGCCCGACGCATCGTTCGCGATGGTCTCGACGGTCGCGGCCGATCTCGGCCACACGACGCTGTTCGGCGCATTGTGCGCGGGCCGCACGCTGCACCTGTTGCCGGCCGCGTGCGCATTCGATCCGGACCTGTTCGCCAACGAAATGCGCCGCCGTGAAGTGGGCGTGCTGAAGATCGTGCCGAGCCATCTGCAAGCGCTGCTCGACGCGCGCGTGCCGGCCGACGTGCTGCCGCGCCACGCGCTCGTGACGGGCGGCGAAACGCTCACGTGGGCGCTCGTCGCGCGGCTGGCCGCGCTCGCGCCGGCCTGCCGCGTGATCAACCATTACGGGCCGACCGAAGCGACGGTCGGCGCGATCGTGTGCGATACGGCGTCGATCGCCGCCGACGCGCGCGATCCCGCGAGCGGTGTGCCGCTCGGGCTGCCGCTGCCGAATGCGCGCGCGCTGGTGCTCGACGCGTTCGGCGCGTGCGTGCCGGCCGGTGCGACGGGCGAACTGTACCTCGGTGGGCCGGGCGTCGCGCGCGGCTACCTCGGGCGCCCCGCGCAAACCGCCGAGCGCTTCGTGCCCGATCCGTTCACGCCCGGCGCGCGGCTGTATCGCACGGGCGACCGCGTGCGGTTGCGCGCGGACGGCCGGCTTGCGTTCCTGGGCCGCATCGACGATCAGGTGAAGATTCGCGGCTACCGCGTCGAGCCGGGCGAGGTGAGCGCGGCCGTGCGCGCGGCCGGCCCGATCGCGCAGGCCGAAACGCTCGCGATCGAGCACGATGGCCGCCTGCGGCTCGCGACGTTCGTCGTGATGCGCGACGGCGCGGCGTTCGACGAAGCCGCGGTGCGCGCCGCGCTCGCCGCGACGCTGCCCGACTACATGGTGCCCGCGCAGTTCGTCGCGCTCGCACGCCTGCCGGTGACGGCGAACGGCAAGATCGATCGCGCGGCATTGCGCGAACGGGCGGCGGTGCCGGTCGCAGCCGCGCCGGGCGATGCGCCGCAGGGCGCGGTCGAGACGGTGCTTGCCGACGTCTGGCAGGCCGTGCTGAAAGCGCCGAAGGTCGGCCGCGACGACAATTTCTTCGAGCTCGGCGGCGATTCGATCCTCGTGTTGCAGGTGATCGCCCGGGCGCGCAAGCGCGGCGTGCGCTTCACGCCGAAGCAACTGTTCGACGGGCCGACCGTCGCCGAACTCGCACGCGTCGCGAAAACGGACGACGCGGCCGGCGCCGCTCAACTTGTGGGCGCGGCGGCAGCGACCACGGCTGTCACGCCGGCTGCCACGCCGATCCTGACGCCCGCGCAACAACGCTTCTTCGCGCTCGATATTCCGCACCGCGGCCACTGGAACCAGTCGGTGTCGTTCGACGTGCGCGGTGCGTTCGACGCAGACGCATTCGCACGCGCCTTCGACGCGTTGCTCACCCATCACGACGCATTCCGCCAGCGCTTCGCACGCGGCGCCGACGGCACGTGGCACGCGAGCGACGCGGCGAAGCCGTACGACGCGCTGCCGTTCGTCGAAGTCGCCGCACGCGACGACGCCGACGCGCTGGCCCGCTTCGACGCGCTGCAACGCCGTCTCGATCTCGGCCGCGGGCCGCTCGCGTGCGCGTGCGCGGCACGGCTGCCGGACGGTTCGACGCGACTCTATCTGGCGATTCACCACGCGATCGTCGACGGCGTGTCGTGGCGCATCCTGCTCGACGACCTGGACACGGCCTACCGCGCCGCATGCGAACGCACGCCGGTGCGCCTGTCGCAGCCCGGCCTGCGCGCGGACGCCTGGGCCGCACGGCTCGCCCGCGCGGCAACGGAACCGGCGTCGCCGTTCGCGGCCGAAGCCGCCTACTGGGCCGGCATGGCGCAGGGCGACGACATCGCGCCCGATCATCCCGACGCCGTGGCCACGAACGCCGATGCGGCCGTCGTCGTGCAGACGATCGACCCGGCATTGACCCGCGCCGCGCTGACCGACGCGCACGCGGCCTATCGCACGCAGACGATCGAACTGCTCGGCGCGGCGCTCGCATTGGCGCTGGCCGGCGCGCGCGGCGCCGCGTCGTGCCGGGTCGAACTCGAAGGGCACGGCCGCGAAGCGCTGTTCGACGACGCGGATGCCAGCCGCACGGTCGGCTGGCTGACGAGCCATTACCCGGTGACGCTGCCGGTCGAAGCAACGGCCCGCGACACGCTGTGCGCGGTCAAGGACACGCTGCGCGCGGTGCCGCACAAGGGGCTCGGCTTCGGCGTGCTCGCGCACTACGGCGATACGGCGACGCGCACGGCGCTGGCCGCCGTGCCGCGCCCGCGCGTCACGTTCAACTATCTCGGCCAGTTCGACGCGCCGCGCGATGCGACGCTCGTCCCGCGATTCGGCGGCACCGGCGTCGAGCGCGATCCGAACGGGCCGCTCGGCAATACGCTCGCGATCCATGCGTACCTCGACACGGATGGCGACGGCGCGCGCACGCTGAAGGTGCACTGGGTCTACGGTGCGCCGCAATTCGAACGCGCGACGATCGAAGCGTTCGCCGAACGCTTTGCAACCACGCTGCGCGAACTCGTCGAGGCATGCGCGTCACGCATCGCGCATCGCGGTGCCGGCGCGACGCCGGGCGATTTCCCGCTCGCGCAGGCCGCCGGCCTCACGCAGGCCGCGATCGAACGCGCACCGCTCGACTGGCGCGCGATCGACGACGTGTATCCGCTGTCGCCGATGCAGCAGGGCATCCTGTTCCATGCGCTGTTCGCGCCCGGACACGCGAGCTACGTGAACCAGCTCGTCGCGACCGCGACCGCGCTGGACGCCGACCGGCTCGCGGCCGCGTTCGACGCGTCCGTCGCGCGTCACGACATCCTGCGTACGAGCGTGATGCCGGACGAAGCCGCGCCGCTGCAATGCGTGCATCGTCACGCGCGCATGCCGGTCGAGCAGCTCGACTGGCGTACGCGCGGCGACACCCTCGACGCCGATTTCGACGCGTGGCTCGCGGCCGACCGCACGCGCGGCTTCGACTGGCGCGAGCCGCCGCTGATGCGGCTCACGCTGATCCGCGTGACGGACGACGCATGGCGCGTCGTCTGGACGCGCCACCACGTGCTGCTCGACGGCTGGAGCACCGCGCGCCTGCTCGCCGACGTGCTGCGCGACTATCGCGACCCGGATGCGGTGTCGCCGTTCGCGAGCCGCCCGGCGCTGCGCTATCGCGATTTCATCGCATGGCTCGGCACGCGCGAGCGCGACGCCGACGAACGCTTCTGGACCGAACGCCTCGCGCGCCTCGACGCCCCGACGCTGATCGCGGAACGCACGGCCGATCGCGCGGAGGCCGAGATGGCCACGTGGCGCGCGACGCTCGACGCCGACACGACGGCGCGCGTCGCGCAGACGGCCCGCGCGCTGAAGCTGACCGTCAACACGCTGGTGCAGGGCGCGTGGGCGCTCGCGCTGCAGCGGATGACGCACCAGCCGGCCGTCGCGTTCGGCGCGACCGTCGCCGGCCGTCCCGATGCGCTCGCGGACGTCGACTCGGTGCTCGGTCTTTTCATCAACACGCTGCCGGTCATCACCGCGCCGGCGCCGCAGCAACGCGCGGCCGACTGGCTGCAAACGCTGCAACGCGAGAACGCGGCGGCCGCCGAACACGCGCACACGCCGCTTGCCGACATCCAGCGCTGGGCGCGCGGATCGGGCGGCGCGCTGTTCGACACGCTGGTCGTGTTCGAGAACTATCCGGTGGAAGACACGGCACATGATGCCGATCCGCGCGCGCTGGCGTTGAGCGACGTACGCAGCATCGAAGCGACCGATTTCGCGCTGACGCTCGTGATCGAAAGCGGCGCCGAACTGACGATCGACTACGGCTACGACACCGCGCGCATCGACGCGCGTCAGGTCGAGACCTGGCATCGCGCGTTCGCCTGCGCGCTCGACGCGCTGGCCCGTACGCCCGACGCACTGCTCGGCACGCTGTCGATCGCCGACGATGCGACCCGCGACGCGCTGGCCCGCGCGCACGACACCGCACATGTCTGGCCGATCGAACGACGCCGGCCGCTACACCTGCAATTCGCCGACGCGGCACGGGCGACGCCCGACGCGATCGCGCTCGAATACGCGGACGCTCAAGGCCGCGTGCAGCGCGCGACCTATCGCGAACTCGACGCCGCCACGTCGCGCATCGCCGCCGCGCTGCGCCGGCGCGGCGTGCGGCCGGACACGCCGGTCGCGCTGTGCGTCGAGCGCTCGTTCGACATGGTGATGGCGCTCGTCGGCGTGCTGAAGGCCGGCGCCGCGTACCTGCCGGTCGATCCCGACTATCCGGCCGAGCGCATTGCGTACCTGCTGCGCGACGCGCGGCCGGCCGTCGCGATCACGCAGGCGCATCTGCGCGAGCAGGTCGAGGCCGCGCTGGGCGAGGGCGCCGATACGCGACTGCTGACGGTCGCCGACCTGCTGGCCGACGAGGCCGGCGATATCGATGGCGAAACCGCCGCGGTCGACGACGCGCAGCTCGCGTACCTGATCTACACGTCCGGCTCGACCGGCAAGCCGAAGGGCGCCGGCAACACGCATGGCGCGCTCGCGAACCGGATCGCGTGGATGCAGCACGCATACCGGCTGACGCGCGACGACGTCGTGCTGCACAAGACGCCGTTCGGCTTCGACGTGTCGGTGTGGGAATTCGTGTGGCCGCTCGCGATCGGCGCGAAGCTCGCGATCGCCGCGCCGGGCGACCACCGCGATCCGGCGCGTCTGGCCGCGGCGATCCACGCGCACGGCGTGACGGTGCTGCATTTCGTGCCGTCGATGCTCGCCGCGTTCACCGCGCATCTCGACGATTTCTCGGCCGCCGCGCAATGCGACAGCGTGCGTCTGATCGTCGCGAGCGGGGAGGCGCTGGCACCCGAACTCGTCGCGAAGATGGCGCGCCTGTTGCCGAACGCGACGCTCGTGAACCTGTACGGGCCGACCGAGGCCGCGATCGACGTGTCGCACTGGACCTGCGGCCCCGACGACGCGCAAGCGGTCGCGGTGCCGATCGGCCATCCGATCGCGAACCTGCAACTGCACGTGCTCGATGCCGCGTGGCAGCCGGTGCCGGCCGGCGCGACCGGCGAACTGTATCTCGCGGGCGCGGGCCTCGCGCGCGGCTATCTCGGCCGGCCGGCGCTGACCGCCGAGCGCTTCGTGCCCGATCCGTTCGTGCCGGGCGCGCGCATGTACCGCACCGGCGACCTCGCGCGCCGGCGCGCGGACGGCGCGCTCGACTACCTCGGCCGGGTCGACACGCAGGTGAAGCTGCGCGGCCAGCGGATCGAGCCGGGCGAGATCGAGGCGCTGCTGCGCGCGGCGCCCGGCGTGAACGATGCGGTCGTCATCGTGCGCGACGAGCAACTGATCGGCTATGTCGCGCGCGGCGACGCGGGCGCGCTCGACCGTGCGGCGCTGCTCGACGCGCTGCGCGCGCAACTGCCGGCGTACATGGTGCCGTCGCAGTTGATCGAGCTCGACGCATTGCCCGTCACGCCGAACGGCAAGTGCGACCGCCATGCGCTGCCGGCGCCGGTGCGCGAAGCGGCCGAAGCCGTCGAACTCGCGACCGATACCGAGCGCGCGCTCGCGGCAATTTGGCAGCGCGTGTTGCACGTGGACGCGATCGGCCGCGACGGCGATTTCTTCCTGCTCGGCGGCCACTCGCTGCTCGCGACGCAGGCTCACGCGCAGGCGAACCTGCACTGGGGGCTCGCGCTGCCGCTGCGCACGCTGTTCGACACGCGCACGCTCGCGCGCTGCGCGCAAGCGATCGACGCGGCCTGCGCGGCGCGCGGCGAGACCGATGCGGCGAGCGCGATCGACGCGCTGCTCGGCGAACTGGAAACCCAATAAGGACGACGGATGACGAAGGTTCAACCCGACTGGCTCGCGCTCGCGACGCGTTTCGCGCAACTGCCCGACGCGCAGCGCGCGGTCTTCATCGACAAGCTCGGCGCGGCCGGCATCGACTTCCGCGTGCTGCCGATCCCGCCGCGCACGCCGCGCAGCGACCGCGTGCCGGCGTCGTTCGCGCAGACGCGGCTATGGCTGCATGCGCGGCTGATCGATGCGCCGGACGCGTACCACATCACCGAGCGCCTGGCGCTGACGGGCCCGCTCGACGGGCATGCGCTGCGTCTCGCGTGCGATGCGCTGATCGCGCGCCATGAGGCGCTGCGCACGACTTTCGACGAAGCGCAGGACGGCGTCGCGCAAACGATCCACGCGCCGCTGCGCTGCCCGTGGCGCGAAACCGATCTCGAAGCGCTGCCGGACGCGCAGCGCGTGCCGCGCGCCGAAGCCGTCGCGGCGGCCGACGAAGCCGAACCGTTCGACCTCGGTACCGCGCCGCTCGTGCGTGCGCACCTGGTGCGCTTCGACGCGACGCATCACTGGCTCGCGCTCACCGTGCATCACATCGTGTCGGACGGCTGGTCGTCGGGCGTGATGCTGGAAGAGCTCGCGGCGTTCTATCGCGCGTATGCGTCGGGCGAGCCGGTGCCGCTCGCGCCGCTGCCGATCCAGTACGCCGACTACGCGTTGTGGCAGCGCCGCTGGCTCGATGCCGGCGAGCGCGACCGCCAGCTCGCGTTCTGGCGCGAGCGGCTCGATCCGCAGCGCGGTGTGCTGACGCTGCCGGGCGCGGCCGCACGGCCGGCCCGCCGCAGTGCGCGCGGCGCGCGTCACGTGTTTTCGCTCGATGCGCGCGTCGGTGCGCAGTTGCGCGCGTTCGCGGCCGCGTCCGGCGCGACGCCGTTCGCGGTGCTGCTCGCCGCGCTCGACGCGCTGCTGGCGCGCGCGACCGGCGACGCGCGGATCTGCGTCGGCGTGCCGGCCGCGAACCGCGAGCGCGCGGAAGTCGCCGGCCTGATCGGCTTCTTCGTCAATACGCTGGCAATCGACGTCGACGTGCCCGCGCACGGCGATTTCTCGTCGCTGGTCGCGCGTACGCAGCGCGCGCTCGTCGACGCGCAGATGCACCAGGACGTGCCGTTCGAGCAGGTGGTCGACGCGCTCGGCGTGCCGCGCAGCGCGAGCCACCATCCGCTGTTCCAGGTGATGGCCGCGTATGGCGAACGCCGCGCGCTGCCGCCGCTCGGCGCGGCGTCGGCCGCGCTGCTGCCGTCGGGCACGCCGTCCGCGAAATTCGATCTGACGCTGTCCGTCGAAGCGACGCCGGACGGCACGTTCGACGCGGCCTTCATCTACGCGCTCGACCTGTTCGACGCAGATGCGATCGCACGGCTGGCCGCGCGCTTCGTCACGCTGCTGACCGACGCGCTCGCGCGTCCCGACACGCCGATCGGCGATCTCGACTGGCTGCCTGCCGACGAACGCGCGCAGCTCTTCGCGTGGAACGCGCCGGCCGGCGCGATCGCCGCCGAGCCGTTCGTGCCGGTGCACGTGCGCATCGCCGCGCATGCGCACGCGCGGCCCGACGCACGCGGCGTCGCCGATATCGATCGCGCATTGACGCGCGGCGAAGTCGATGCGCGTGCCGCGCGCCTGGCGCGCCATCTGGTGGCGGCCGGCGTGCGGCCCGAGATGCGCGTGGGCGTCGCGCTACAGCGCTCGGTCGATCTGCTCGTCGCGCTGATCGCGGTGCTGAAGTCCGGCGCCGCGTTCGTGCCGCTCGACCCGGCGCACCCGCGCGAGCGGCTCGCGCAGATCGTCGGCGATGCGAACATCGCGCACGTGCTGACCGACGCCGCGAGCGCCGCGTCGCTGCCCGAATTGCCGGAATTGCGCATCTGGCGTGCGGACGAAATCGACGCGCTCGACGAAGCCGCGCACGTCGCGCTGCCGGACGTGCTGCCCGGCCACGCGGCGTACGCGATCTACACGTCGGGCTCGACCGGCAAGCCGAAGGGCGTGATCGTCGACCACGCGTCGTTCGCGCTGCACTGCGCGGCGATCGCCGAGCGCTACGGCGCGGGCGAGCACGACGTGTTCCTGCTGTTCCAGTCGGTCAATTTCGACGGCGCGCACGAAGGCTGGTTTTCGCAATACATGTCGGGCGCCGCCGTGTCGGTGACGGCCGACGTGCTGTGGCCGCCCGCGCAGACCTGCGCGATGATGATCCGCGACGGCGTGACGATGACCTACGTGCCGCCGGGCTGCGCCGCCCAGCTTGCCGAATGGGCGCTCGCGCACGGCGCGCCGCCGACGCTGCGTTCGCTGACCGTCGGCGGCGAGGCGACGTCGCGCGAGGCGTTCGCGATGCTGCGCCGCGCGCTGCCGAACGTGCGCGTGGTCAACGGCTACGGCCCGACCGAAACGGTCATCACGCCGACGCTGTGGATGTTCCGTCCCGGCGACGATCTCGCGAAGCTCGGCGACGCCCCGTATCTGCCGATCGGCACGCTGGTCGGCGCGCGCACCGCGCACGTGCTCGACGCGCGGCTGCATCCGCTGCCGGTCGGCGTGATCGGCGAACTGTATCTGGGCGGCGAGGGGATCGGCGTCGCACGCGGCTACCTCGACCGCCCGGCGCTGACGGCCGAGCGTTTCGTGCCCGATCCGTACGGCGCGCCGGGCGCGCGGCTGTACCGTACCGGCGACCTCGTGCGGCGCCGCGCCGACGGCGTGTTCGACTTCATTGGCCGCGTCGATCATCAGGTGAAGCTGCGCGGCCTGCGCATCGAACTCGGCGAAATCGAGGCGCAGCTTGCCGCGCACGACGCGGTGCGCGAAGCCTGTGCGGTCGTGCACGGGCAGGGCGCGCTCGCGCAGCTCGTCGCGTACGTCGAGCTGACCGCCGAGGCGCGGGCGGCCGCGCAGCCGGTCGAAGCCGCGGCGCTCGACGCGCATCTGCGCCGCACGCTGCCCGACTATATGGTGCCCGCGCAACTGATCGTGCTCGATGCGCTGCCGCGCAACGCGAACAGCAAGGTTGACCGTGCGCGGCTGCCGGCGCCCGTGCGTGTCGAACGCGCATACGAGGCGCCGCGCGACGGCGACGAAGCCGCGCTCGCGGCGATCTGGTGCGACGTGTTGAACCTGGAACGCGTCGGTCGCCGCGATCATTTCTTCGATCTCGGCGGCCATTCGCTCGCGGCCGTGCGCGTGGCGACGCGCGTGGCCGAACGGCTCGGCCGCGACGTGCCGGTGCGCGCGCTGTTCGAGGCGCCCGTGCTTGCCCAGTACGCGCTGCAGGTGGCCGACGCGCCGCGCGCCGCGCAGTCGGGCGCCACGGCGCCGGGTATCGCCGTGGCCAAACCGGACGCGCATGGCGTGTGGCCGCTGTCGCCCGCGCAGCTCGGCCTGTGGTTCCTGTGGCGCGCGCAGCCGGACAGCGCCGCATACAACATTCCGGTCGCGCTGCGCGTGCGCGGCCCGCTCGACGTCGATGCGCTGCGCGCGGCGTTCTCGGATGCGGCGGCCGTGCATCCGGCGCTGCGCGCGCGGCTCGTCGCCCGCGACGGCGCGCTGCCGGGTCAGCGGATCGACGCGGACGTGGCCGTCGCGCTGCCGGTGATCGACCTGTCGGCCCGAGCCGATGCGCTGGCCCGCGCGGCCGCGCTGACCGACGAGGATGCGCTCGCGCCGTTCGATCTCTTGGCCGACGCGCCACTGTGGCGCGCTCGTGTGCTGCGGCTCGGTGCGAACGACCACGTGCTGTCGGTGACGATCCATCACATCGTGTCGGATGGCGAATCGATCGAGCTGTGGCTCGACGCGGTGCGTGCCCGCTATGTCGCCCGCGTGCAGGGCAGCGGCGCGCCGGCCGACGAAGCCGACCAAGCCGCCCGACCGGCCCTCCCGCTCGTGCTGCCCGCGCCGTGCCATCCGGCGCGCGTCGCGTACTGGCGCGACGCGCTCGCGGATCTGCCGTCGCGCGTGTTGCCGCAGCGCGCCGATGCGCCGGCCGTGCCGCAATGGCGCGCGGCCCGTATCGCGTTCGAATTCGACGCACAACTGATTCGCGCGGCGCGCGACGCCGCATCGGCCTCGCACGCGACGCTGCCGATGCTGCTGCACGCGGCGCTCAACACCGCGCTGTTCCGCGCGACGGGCGCGGCCGACCAGCCGGTCGGCGTGCTCGCGTCGACGCGCGAGCTCACGGGCGACGCGGCCCGCGCCGCGCTCGGCCTGTTCATCAACTCGGTCGTCGTGCGTACGCGGATCGACCCGTCGGCGCGCCGCGCGGACGTGCTCGCGCAAGTGCGCGACACGGCGCTCGCCGCGTATGCGCATGCCGACGTGCCGTTCGCCGACGTCGTGGCCGCGCTGCGTGCGCCGCGCGCCGCGCAGGCCAATCCGCTGTTCCAGGTGATGTTCAACTATCTGCGCCCGACCGGCGCCGCCGCACGCGACTGGGCCGGCCTGTCGCTGGCCGAATTCAACGACGTGCGCCATCGCGTCGTGTTCACGCTGGAGCTGGACGTCGTCGAGCATCCGGACGGCCGCGTGAGCGCCGCGTTCTCATATGCGGACGAACTGCTCGCGCGCGATTTCGTCGACGCGCTCGTCGAGCTGTATCACGACGAGGTCGCGCGTTTCGCCGGTGCGTCGGAAGCGGCGCTCGGCGCACCCGAGGCGCGCGCAGCCGCGCACGGTGCGTTCGGCACCCACGCTCACGGGGCAGCGCCGGTCGATGCAACGCCGTCGCATGCCGCCGCCGCGCTCGCCGCGCTGTGGTCCGACACGTTCGCGACGGCCGCGCCCGAGCCCGATGCCGACCTGTTCGAAGCCGGCGCGACGTCGTTCGACGTCGTGCGCTTCGTCGACGCGGCCGGCCGCGCCGGTCACGCGCTGACGGTCGCCGACGTGTTCGCGGCGCCGACGCTCGCGGCGCTCGCCGCGCGGCTCGACGCGCGAGCGGAAACGGGACAGGAGGCGCGCCATGCTGGCTGAAGTGCGTCCGGACGGATTCACGATGCTCGATACCTACCGGCTCGCGTTCGCGGACGGCCTGTTCGCCGTGCGCGACGGCGCGGAGATCCGTGTCGCGCAGGGCGACGGCATCGGCGCGCAGTTGCTGCGCGCGCAGCTCGGCGACGACGGCGCGCTGCGCCTCGTCGCGTACAACCATCGCGCGGCGCCGTCCGACCAGCGGCGGGCGCTGCTGGCCGCCCTGGCCGCGGCGTTTTCGGACAGCGCGCGCCACGCGGCGGTCCGGCTCGACCCGGCTGCCTGGCCGGCCGTCGCGCTCGATGCGTTGCGCGCGAGCGGCGTCCTCGCCGACGGCGGCCGCTGCCTGCGCGACGGCTGGGCGCAACAGGCCGACCTGTGGCGCGTCGGCCCGGCTCTGCCGTGCGCGACGCTGCCGACGATCACCGACGGCCGGCGTCATCCGCGCCGGCCGCCCGCACCGCGCGGCGACGTCTATGCGCGCGACCTGCCGGCGCTCGGCGTGCGCTTCACGCTGCGCGGCTGGCAGCCGGCCGAGGACGCCGAACGGCTCGCGCGCTGGTTCGCGGAGCCGCGCGTGCGCGACGGCTGGCCGGGCGCCCAGCCCGACCAACGCGGTGCGCAAGGCGCGCAGGAAGCCGATCCGCACGTGACGCCGCTCGTCGGCTGTTTCGACGGCGAGCCGTTCGCGTATTTCGAGGCGTTCTGGCTGAAGGAGGACGCGCTCGCGCCGCACGTTGCGGCGCGCGACTACGACCGCGGGCTGCGGATGCTGGTCGGCGAGTCGCGCTGGCGCGGCGCGCACCGCGTGGCCGGCTGGCTGCCGTCCGTCGTGCATTACCTGTTTCTCGACGACCTGCGTACCGAAGCGGTCGGCTGTGCCGTTCCGGCCGGCCATACGCGGGTTGCCGACCATCTCGCGCGGCATGGCTTCGCGCGGCAGCGCCGTCTCGCGCTGGCCGACGCGCAGCCGCTGTGGATGCGCACGCTGCGCGAGACGTTCTTCTCCGGCCGTCACGTCTGACGGGCCGGATTCACCGACAAGGGAGCTGAGACATGCAGAGAGAAACCGTATTCGACCTGATCGGCGTCGGCTTCGGGCCGTCGAATCTGGCGCTGGCCGTGCGCCTCGCGGAGCGCGGCGGCGCGCACACGCTCGCCCATTGCTTCATCGAGCGGCAGCCGGAATTCGGCTGGCATCGCGGGATGCTGCTCGACGACTGCCGGATGCAGATTTCGTTTCTGAAGGATCTCGTGACGATGCGCGATCCGAAAAGCCGCTACACGTTCATCAACTATCTGTTCGAACGCGGCCGCCTGAACGAATTCATCAACCTGAAGAATTTCTACCCGACCCGCGTCGAATTCCACGATTACCTGAGCTGGGTCGCCGATGCGTTCGACGACCGCGTCCATTACAGCGAGACGGTGCTGGGGATCGAACCGGTGCGCGGCGACGGCGCGAAGATCGACGCGCTGCGCGTGCTGTCGCGCGACGCGACCGGCCACGAGCGTCAGCGCGTCACGCGCGCGCTGTCGATCGGCGTCGGCGGCACGCCGGCGATTCCGGATGCATTCGCCGCGCTCGGCCGCGACCGCGTGATCCATTCGTCGTCGTACCTGGCCGACATCGACCGGCTCGTCGCGTCGCCCGACGGCGAACGCCGCCGCATCGCGGTGATCGGCGCGGGGCAGAGCGCGGCCGAGGTGTTCATCGATCTCGCGCGCCGCTTCCCGCACGTCGACGCGAGCCTCGTGATGCGCGCCGGCGCGTTGAAGCCGGCCGACGACAGCCCGTTCGTCAACGAAATCTTCAGCCCCGAATTCACCGACGTCGTCTATGCGCAGCCGCACGACGCGCGCCGTGCGCTGCTCGAGCGCTATCGCGACACGAACTACGCGGTGGTCGACCGGCCGCTGATCGAGCAGATCTACGAAATGCTGTACCTGCAGCGCATCGACGGCACGCCGCGCCATGCGCTGCTCGCGAACAGCGCGATCGAGGCCGCGGTGCGCGCCGCCGACGGCCGCATCGAGCTGACGCTGCGCGACCGGATGAGCGGCGCCACGCGCGTCGAGCGTTTCGATGCGCTCGTGCTCGCGACCGGCTATCGCCGCGACACGCATTCGGCGCTGCTCGAAGGGCTCGCGCCGCATCTGGGCGATGCGCTCACGCGCGGCGACGTCACGCGCGACTACCTGCTCGCGACGCCCGAGCACTTCGCGCCGCGCATCTACCTGCAAGGCTGCTGCGAAGACAGCCACGGCCTGTCCGACACGTTGCTGTCGGTACTGGCGCGCCGCGCGGACGAAATCTGCGCGTCGCTCGAAGACGGGATCGCGCTCGCCGAGGACGACGGCGCGGCCCGGGCAACGCACGAAAAACGACCGAACAACGGGGTGAGCGCGGGCCGGATGGCTTTCGCTCTTTGACAAAGGCGCGGTCGGAGACCGCATGAAAAAGTGGAGCAGAAGAAGATGGAGTGGGCAACAGGCACGCGTTTGCGTGCGATCGCAGCCGCGGCAAGCGTGGCGTTCGGTACGGCGGCAGGGCACGCATACGCCCAGACGGCGCCGGCCGTGAACGCGGGCGCCGCGGCGTCGGCCAGCAGTGCGCAAAACGGCGCGACGGCGAATGCGTCGACCAGCGCGCAAAACGGCACGCTGCCGGCGATCACCGTCAACGCGGCCTCGGCAGGTGACGGCACGGTCGGGCTCGTCGCGAAGCGCAGCACGACCGGCACCAAGACCGACACGCCGCTCAACGAGATCCCGCAGACGATCAACGTCGTCACCGCGCAGCAGATCGAGATGACCGGCGCCACCGACGTGAACGCGGCGCTGCGCTACGTGCCGGGCTTCTCGTCGTACGGCTCGGACAACCGCTCCGACTGGTACGCGGCGCTGCGCGGCTTCACGCCGACCGCCTACGTGAACGGGCTGCAGGTGCCGAACACGATCAACCTCGCGAGCTGGCGCGTCGACCCGTACATGATCGACAGCATCAGCGTGCTGCGCGGGCCGACCTCGGTGCTGTACGGCGCGGGCGATCCGGGCGCGATCATCGACGTGCACACCAAGCTCGCCGACGGCGAGCGCGTGCGCGAAGCGGGCGTGCAGATCGGCGACTACGCGCGCAAGCAGTTCATGATCGACGTCGGCGACAAGCTCGATCCGGACGGCAAGTATGCGTACCGGTTCGTCGGCGTCGCGCGCGACGGCAACGCGCTGACGGGCCCGAACAACGACCAGCGCGTCGCGCTCGCGCCGTCGTTCCGCTGGCGCCCGGACGCGGATACGTCGCTGACGCTGTCCGCGACCTACCTGCAGGACTGGGGCGACATCTCGTCGAACTTCCTGCCCGCGCAGGGTACGGTGCTGCCGAATCCGAACGGGCAGCTCGACAAGGACGTCTACGGCGGCGACCCGAATTTCAACTACTACCGCAAGAAGCAGTGGTCGGTCGGCTACCAGTTCGAGCGCAACCTGACGCCGGCCTGGACGTTCCGCCAGAACACGCGGCTGATGCACCTGTCGCTCGACAACGGTTCGGTGTTCGGCAACGGCTTCGTCGAGGGCAGCACGACCGACGTGTCGCGCTGGGCCGGCGTGTTCCAGATGAACTACAGCCGCTTCGACATCGACAACAACCTCGAGGGCCGCTTCGCCACGGGCCCGCTCCAGCACACGCTGCTGCTCGGCTTCCAGTACAACCGCCAGACCGCGACCGACAGCGAATGGCTGGCCGCCGCGCCGCCGCTGAACATCTACAACCCGGTGTACCAGCCCGTCACGACGGCGGTGTTCACGCCCGACGCGACGATCCGCACCAACACGTACACGACGCTGAACACGTTCGGCCTGTACGCGCAGGATCAGATCAAGTGGAACCGCTGGACGCTGACGCTCGGCGGCCGCGAGGACTGGGTCAACCTGCGGCAGGACGACCGCGCGGCCGGCACGTCGACGAAGGCCGATGTGACGGCATTCACCGGCCGCGTCGGCCTCACGTACCAGGGCGATTACGGGTTGTCGCCGTACGTCAGCTACGCGACGTCGTTCAATCCGCTGATCGGCGTGAACCTGGTCGGCGGCGGGCTGCCGCAGCCGACGCGCGGCAAGCAGATCGAAGCCGGCCTGCGCTGGCAGCCGCCCGGCAAGAACCTGATGCTGAACGCGGCGATCTACCAGATCAACCAGACCAACGTGCTCACGTCGGCGCTGCCGAGCCAGGATCCGACCGGCACGAAGTCGGTGCAGACGGGCGAGGTGCGCTCGCGCGGGATCGAGCTGAGCGCGACCGGCAAGGTCACGCGCAACCTGTCGGTGATCGCGTCGTACGTCTATCAGGACGTGAAGAACGTGCAGGCGAACGACGTCTCGCTGAACAACTGGCCGGTCGATATCCCGCGGCCGCGCCAGATGGCGTCGCTGTGGACCGACTGGACGTGGCACACGGGGCCGCTCGCGGGCTTCGGCCTCGGCGGCGGCATTCGCTACCAGAGCGCGTCGGCCGGTGCGGCCGACAACTCGTTGACGGTATCGAGCGTCACGCTGTTCGACGCGGGCCTGCATTACGACATGCGTAACTGGCGCTTCGCCGTGAACGGGACGAACCTGTTCAACCGTCATTACATCAGCGGTTGCCAGTCGAACAACGTCTGCATTTTCGGGACCGACCGCACGGTAATCGCGACCGCGAAATACAACTGGTGACGTCGCGCGCCGCGGCTCGCCGGCCGGCCTTCGTGGCCGGCGCGGGCGGCCGCGGCGCCTTCGTCCGCTTTTCCACGACGCATCCATGCCGAAGAAAAATCTCGTCTACATCCAGTCGCTGCGCAACGGCGCGGCCGATCGTGCCGGCCAGCCGGTCGCTTATCGGGGCGGCACGCGCTACATGAAGGCGCCGCTCGAATTCCTCGTCGAGCGCCTGAACGATTCGCCGCTCGGCGAACGCTACACGCTCCAGGGCGTGATCGTCGACGACGACGAAGGCTCGCCGGCCGACCGCGCGAAAGTGGCCGACTACGGTTTCGCGCGCACCCCGGGCCGACCGTGGATCCTGCCGGAAGGCCTGACGGTGCAGGGCAGGCCGGTCGACGAACTGTTCTGCACGATTGCGTCGACGTACCGGCGGCTGCCGCGCGACGCGCGCGAGCGCGTGGCCGGCAAACAGGCGTTCGAGCGCCGTCTGCTCGAACGCCTGCTCGAACTCGAAGCGGACATCGTCGTGCTCGACGGGCTGCTCGTGATCCTCGACGAACTCGTGCGGCCGGGTGCGCGCTTTCACCGGCGCATCGCGAACATCCACCCGGGCATCACGGCCGACGATTCGCCGTACCAGCGGCGTGGCGCGTGGGCGACGCTCGACGCGCTGCACGGCGCGCGCGGCGAACGCGTCGACTGGGCCACGGGCGCCACGTCGGCGGTCGAACCCGTCACGATGACGGGTGCGTCGTTCCACTACGTCGACAACGGTATCGATTCCGGCGAGGTGATCTGCGACGTGCTCGACACGCCGATCGCGCCGGACGACACGATTCTCGAACTGCGCTGGAACAACTTCCAGCGCAGCCTGTTTCCGGCGCTCGAGCGCGGGCTGCACGTCCTCGCCGACCGCCACGACGCGGGAGCATTGTGATGCAAGACACGCTGACGAAACGCGCCGCCGACGCGGTCGAAGGTGAAGCGGCCGCCGCGCTCGACGGCGCCGCGCACGGGCAGGCGGAGGCCGTCGTCGAGCATGCGCTCGACGCATGGCGGCCCGACGACACACCCGACGCGCTGCTCGCGACGTTCGTCGCGCTGTTCAACACCGACACGCGGTACGACGCGGCGACGATCTCGGTGCCGCGCGGCGGCGCCGATGCGGCGGCCGTGGCGGCGTACGTCGCGCGTGCGGTGCGCGAGGGCGTGATCGACGGCGCGCAAGTCGCGGGCGACACGCTGCGGCTCACCGTGTCGCGCACGACGTTCTGGCAGAATCCGCGACCGTGGCTGAAGGCGAGCGCGTCGGGCGGGATGCCGCTGCGCTACGCGATCACGAACGGCCATCGGCATCCGGTGCGGCCGCCGTCGCCGGCCGGTGAGATCTACGCGCGCCACATGCCGCAGGTCGGGATGACGTTCAGCCTGCGCACCGTCGACATCGATGCACACGCGGACCTGTTCAGCGGCTGGATGAACCTCGACCGTGTCGCGCATTTCTGGGACCAGCGCGGCACGCGCGACGAGCATGCGGCGTATCTCGCCGAACGGCTGGCCGACCCGCACATGCACCCGATGATCGGCTATTTCGACGACACGCCGTTCGGCTATTTCGAGTTCTACTGGGCGAAGGAGGACCGCCTCGCGCCGTTCTACGACGCGCACGACTACGATCGCGGGCTGCACCTGCTGATCGGCGATTCGCGTTTCCAGAGCGCGGGCAAGCTGCATGCGTGGTGGAGCGGGGTGCTGCACTACATGTTCGTCGACGAGCCGCGTACGCAGCGGCTCGTCGGCGAGCCGCGCGTGGATCACGTGCGGCATATCGCGTACATGCACCGGCTCGGGTTCTACACGCTGAAGGAATTCGATTTCCCGCACAAGCGCGCGGCGCTCACCGTGATCGAGCGCGATACGTTTTTTGACACTTTCCGGTTGCCTTGACGGGGCCGGGCACGCGGCGTCGCTGCGACGGTGCGCGCGGCCTTGCGATGCGCATGCATCGGCCGTCCGGTATATGGACCGCGCGGCCTGCGTCATGAAGAATGGGGCACTTCTCTCATCGACGACAGGCCGCCAGCATGAATCAGACATCCTCGACAACGTGGGACGCAACCGCGAGTTCGCCACCCGCCAAATTGACATATGCCGGCATATGTCTAGAATGGGCGCATCGTACTTCCACGGAGTGGCTCATGCGCACCGTTTCCATTTTCAAGAACGCCCGTAACCAGGCAATCCGCATCCCGAAGGACATGGAGTTCGAGGGTGTCACGGAACTCGAGATCCGCCGCGAGGGCGATACGCTGCTGTTGCGGCCGGTACGTCCCACGTGGCTGTCGTTCGCGAACGAACCGCTGGCCGATGCCGATTTCCTTGCCGAACGCCCGGCCGTCATCGAGTCCGGTCGCTTCGATCTGTCCGGCGACGCCGACGCCCCGACGGAGTCCAACCGGTGACCACGCTCTACATGCTCGATACGAACATCTGTTCGTTCATCATGCGCGAGCGGCCACCCGTCGTGCTGTCGCGGTTGCAGTCGTGCGTCAACGCGCAGCACCGGATCGTCGTGTCGGCCGTTACCTACGCCGAGATGCGCTTCGGCGCGGTTGGCAAACGAGCGTCCCCGAAGCATGCGGAACTCGTGACGGCCTTCGTTTCCCGGCTGGATGGCGTGCTGTCGTGGGATGCCGCGGCAGTAGACGCCACGGCCGCGATTCGCGCGGCGCTCGCCGTACGCGGCACGCCGATCGGCGCAAACGATGCGTCGATCGCCGGGCATGCGATCGCGGCCGGTGCGGTGCTCGTCACGCACAACGGCCGCGAATTCGGCCGTGTCGCGGGGTTGTCGCTGGAGGATTGGGCGGCATGAACACGTCGGGCTGAAAGTGCGATGCCGTCTCCGCTGCTTGGCGCATCATGCGTGCGGCGGGGGCGAATCGACGAGAAACGCCCGGCGGAACGCGTCGAGATACCGTTCGGCATCGTCGCTGAATTCGCCTGGCAGCAGCGCGAACGCGCGAGCGAGCAGATCCTGGCGGAGTGCCGCATAGGTTGCTTCGTCGGACAGCAATGCGCGGATGGCGTCGCGCGTTTGCGGCAGGGCAATGCGTTTCGCATCCCGCGCGAGCAACCCGGCTGCGGCAAGACCGGGCTGGAACGCATGTGTCTCGAGCAGATCGGCCGCCGCATCCCAGATGCGCTCGCGATTCCCGGCGTCATGATAGTGGCGCAGCAGAAACAGCAGGTCGTACGCGTCGCTGTTCTGGCGCGCGCGCCGATCTTTCCACGCGAGCAGCTTGAGCAGCGCGAGGGCGGGCAAACGGGCGACCGGCACCACGGTCCGCGCGTCGATCGATACCGGCTGCGCCGTGTCGACCGCTTCCTGGAAGCCGAGCACGTTCAGGACGAATTCACCGGCCGGCGGCCACGCGATTTCGCCCGGCGGCGCTTCCAGCGGCCCGAACGGCACGAGATCGAGCTCGGTGCGAAAGCCCGGCATGCCGCTTTCGAACAGCAGTTTCTGCTGTTGTTTCGGTGCTCGCGTGAATCGCCCGGTCGCGACGAGCGTATCGACGAGCTGCGCGTGGAACGGCCAGCTCACCGCGCATACGGCAACGTCGACGTCCCGCGTCGCGCGCGCCGGCCGGATGCCGTGGACATGCCACATCAGAATGTCGCGCGCGGTTGCGCCGGCCACGACGAAGGCCGCGTCGAGCTGCGCGCAGGTCGTGCCGACCGCTCGCAGCAGCGCGACCGCCGCCGGTTCGAGCGGCCGGCTCGCCTCGACTTCAAGCGGGCGGGTGGGTGAGGTATCGGTCATGGATCCGTTCGGCGGCAGCAAGGTTGCGGCTGTCCCCGGACGAGACGAGATCCGCATAGATCAGGAGCGGCGGCACGAGCGGCACATCCTGCTCGTGCCAGTCGAGCGCCGGCGAGCGCGGCCAGAACGCTTCGAGCAGCTCGACGTCGCCGTGCTCGTCCGGGCGCAGGCGCGCCTGCAGCAGCAGGCGGTTCGGCACGGCGCCGTGCGTATAGACGGTGATCGCCGCCGGCTTCAGGTCGTGCGTCAGCAGATCCGCCGCCGCTTCGCCGCCGAGCCGCGCATCGAAGGCGGCGAAATCGAAGCCGCGCCACCAGTCGGGTGCGATCGCGGCAAACCGCCGGGCCGGCAGTTTCGCGCGCAGGCGGCTCGGGTACAGCGCGACCCATTCCTGCAGGAAGCGCGGCCAGTCCGGCATCAGCCTTTCGCCGTTGCGCCGCTGCGCGACGAGGCCGCGCGCGATCAAGTCGTCCATCGCGAGATTGACCGTGCCGAGCGCGACGCCCGACGCGGCGGCGATCGCCCGGTACGGCTGGGCGACGAGGCCCGGCTGCGTCGCGAGCGCGAACATCACGGCGAGCCCCTTCGGCGTGGTCGCGCGCGACGCCTGACGGCGCGGCGTACGCGCAGGTTTCGGTCGGCCGGCGATCATCAGGGTGGCCTCCGGCTGGATCAGGCTCGCATTGCCGGCGGTATCGAGAAACGGGATGTCGTGCTCGGTCAGGCGGGCGGCCAGTTCGGCAGAAAAATAAGGTGCGACCAGCATCAGCGGCCGCTCGCCCGGCACCGGTGGGCCGCCGCGGCGACGCAGCGCCGCGAGCGCTGCTTGCAGCGATTCGACGCCGACGCTCACGGCTGCCGGCATCTCGAAGGTCTGCCCGGCGATGTCGAAGCGGATCATGGCGTCGGCGCGCGCCTGGTACGCGTGCGGCACGCGCACGGGCCGCGCGGCGAAGCGCCGGGTCGCGCGTCCGAACGCGGCACAAGCCTCGTCGAGCACGTGCTGTTCCGAGATGGGGAGGGGGACGTTCGCGGGCATCACGGAGAATCGCTTGTTCACTGTTTTGTCAGCGTACACAAAAAATGTACAACCGTCAAAAAATGAACAAATCATTTCAACCCGTTGATGTAAAGAGATTATTCCGGGATGTTGGGCGACTGCCAACGATAACCTCCGTGTGAAAATCGAGCCGGAACACCCCGTGTCGGGCATGCCTGTCGCTAGCGGCAGTCGTTCGTATGGGATAGCCCATACGGGCGGCCGCGCTTTGCCCCGCGCCCTGCGTTCGACCGACAATCAACGGTTGCCACCGCGACAACTTTCCGTCTGTCCGGTTGTCGCTCAACGAACTATCCTTGCCTGCACGTTCCCCACTGGACAACAGGAGACGACACCGTGACGCACAGCGTGATCCCCGCAGGCCTTGCCGACGAAATGATCGAGATCCGGCATCGCATCCACGCCCACCCCGAACTGGGTTTCGAGGAATTCGCGACGAGCGATCTCGTCGCGGAGCAACTTCAATCATGGGGCTACACCGTGCATCGCGGGCTCGGCGGCACTGGCGTCGTCGCGCAGTTGAAAGTGGGCGACGGCCAGCAGCGCCTCGGGCTGCGCGCCGACATGGACGCGCTGCCCATCCACGAAACGACGGGCCTGCCGTACCAGAGCACGATCGCGGGCAAGATGCACGCGTGCGGCCACGACGGCCACACGGCGATGTTGCTCGCGGCCGCGAAGCACCTCGCGCGCGAGCGCCGCTTCTCGGGCACGCTGAACCTGATTTTCCAGCCGGCCGAGGAAGGGCTCGGCGGCGCGAAGAAGATGCTCGACGACGGGCTGTTCGAGCAATTTCCCTGTGACGCGATCTTCGCGATGCACAACATGCCGGGCTTCCCGACCGGCACGTTCGGTTTCCTGCCGGGGCCGTTCATGGCGTCGTCGGATACGGTCGTCATCGACGTGCAGGGCCGCGGCGGACACGGCGCGGTGCCGCACCGGGCGATCGATCCCGTCGTCGTGTGCGCGCAGATCGTGCTGGCGCTGCAGACGATCGTGTCGCGCAACGTGTCGCCGCTCGACATGGCGATCGTCACGGTCGGCGCGATCCATGCGGGCGACGCGCCGAACGTGATTCCCGATCGCGCGCAGATGCGCCTGTCGGTGCGTGCGCTGAAGCCCGACGTGCGCGACCTGCTGGAGACGCGCATCAAGGAGGTCGTGCATGCGCAGGCAGCCGTGTTCGGCGCGACCGCGACGATCGACTACCAGCGCCGCTACCCCGTGCTCGTCAACGATATGGAGATGACGGCGTTCGCGCGCGGCGTCGCGCGTGAATGGGTCGGCGAAGCCAATCTGATCGACGGAATGGTGCCGCTCACCGGCAGCGAGGATTTCGCGTTCCTGCTCGAGAAGCGGCCGGGCTGCTACCTGATCATCGGCAACGGCGACGGGGAGGGCGGCTGCATGGTGCACAACCCCGGCTATGACTTCAACGACGCGGCGTTGCCGACCGGTGCGTCGTACTGGGTGAAGTTGGCCGAGGCGTTTCTGGTGTGACGGACGAGGCGAGATGCAGCACCGGCCGACCATCGTCTCGACTTCGTAGGGGCCGAATGCGAGATGTACCAAACATTGGCATATGTTGGCCACATCTTTCGCTACCCCGCTGGCTCTCACGTTGTGTTTTACCGTGAAACGGATGAAAACATCGACATCATCCGTGTCCTGCATCAGCGAATGGACATCGAGCGACATCTGTAGCAGCGCACGTTGAATGCCGTAGTAGTCGCTACAAAGCGACGCTCAATCCCCACAGTATGCCGTCTCGATGCAGGCGCGGCATTGATCCGTTCAGAGCACGTCCCCGCTGAACAACGCCACGACCGCATCCGGATTCGACGGCCAGTACATGTGCATGTACGTCGCGACGATGGCGCCGCTGCGATAGACGGCTTCGCTGCCGCCCGGCGTGCCGTCGGGGCGCGTGGCGTTCGCAATCGGCACCAGCGGCGTCGCGAGCCGCGAGTAGTGAAACGTATGACCGCGCATCGGCCCCGTGCGCGTATCGAGCTGCTGCATGCCGAGCGCCGCGAACCGGCGCTGCATCGTCGCGTGGCCCGGCAGCACGCCGAGCATCGGCGTCGTCGACCCATCCACATCGGTCAGCGATTCGCACAGATACACCATCCCCCCACATTCCGCGACGATCGGCCGGCCGGCGGCCGCATGCGCGCGAATCGTCCGTGCGGTCGCGGCATTCCCGGCAAGCGTCGCCGCATGCAGTTCCGGATAGCCGCCCGGCAAAAACAGCGCGTCGCAATCGTCGGGCACGGGTTCGTCGGCGAGCGGCGAGAAGAATCGCAGCTCGGCACCGAGTGCGTCGAGCAACGCGAGATTCGCCGGATAGATGAACGAAAACGCCGCATCGCGCGCCACCGCGATCCGCTTGCCGGCCAGCGCACGCGGCAGCGGTGCGGCCACGTCCGGTTCCGCGAATGTGACGGCAGGCGGCAACTCGGCGAGCGCGGTTTGCGCGAGCACATCGGCCGCGCGGTCGAGCCGCGCATCGAGATCGTCGATATCGGCCGGCTGATGCAGGCCGAGATGCCGCTCCGGCAGCGCAATACCCGCATCGACCGGCACGTGCCCGAGCCAGCGCAGGTCGCCGGGCAACGCTTGTTGCAGCAACTCCGCATGCCGCGCCGAGCCGACGCGGTTGGCCAGCACGCCGTGAAACGGCAACCCCGGCCGGAACCGCGCGAGCCCGAAGGCGATCGCCGCGAACGTCTGCGCCATCGCCTTCGCCGAAATCACCGCGACGACCGGCACGCCGAACGCGGCCGCGAGATCGGCGCTGCTCGGCGTGCCGTCGAACAAGCCCATCACGCCTTCGATCAGGATCAGGTCCGCGTCGCGCGCGGCTTCGGCGAGCAGCGCGCGGCAGCCGGCCTCGCCGACCATCCCGAGGTCGAGCGCATGCACGGGTGCGCCGCTCGCGCGTTCGAGCAGCATCGGATCGAGAAAATCGGGCCCGGTCTTGAACACGCGCACGCGGCGGCCGAGCCGGCGGTGCAGCCGCGCGAGGGCGGCCGTCACCGACGTCTTGCCCTGGCCCGACGCGGGCGCGCTGACGAACAGCGCGGGGCAGGCCGGCATGCTCAGAACTCCACGCCGCGCTGCGCCTTCACGCCTTGCTCCTTGTACGGATGCTTGACGAGTCGCATTTCGGTGACGAGATCGGCCGCATCGATCAGCGCATCGGGCGCGTGCCGCCCGGTGACGACGACGTGCACCGACTCCGGTCGAGCCGTGAGCGTCGCGAGTACTTCGTCGAGCGGCAGGTATTCGTACTTCAGCACGGTGTTCAGCTCGTCGAGGATCACCATCCGGTAGTCGCCGCTTTCGATCATCCGGCGCGCCTCGTCCCAGCCTTTGCGCGCGGTCGCGATGTCGGCGTCGCGGTTTTGCGTGTTCCACGTATAGCCGTCGCCCATCGTCACGAAATCGCATTGCGCGACCGCACCGAGGAAGTCGCGCTCGGACGTGTGCAGCGCCCCCTTGATGAACTGCACGACGCCGAGCCGCATGCCGTGGCCGAGCACGCGCACGGCCATCCCGAACGCGGCCGTGCTCTTGCCCTTGCCGTTGCCGGTGTGGACGATCAGCAGGCCTTTCTCCTGCGTGGCGGCGGCCTGCTTCTTCTCGTGGCCGGCGCGGCGGCGTTCGGCCATCCGCTGATGGGATTCGGAATCGGTCTTCATCGGGAATCGTCCTGTCGAAAGCGAAACAATGGGTTCAAAGCGGGCCGGCGAGCGCGACCGTCACGCCGTCCCGGATGGATTTGGGGCCGAGCAGCCGGCCATGCGGCGCCGCGAGCCGCGCGCACGGCTCGGCCACGCCCGCGACGCCGAAGCGCGCCAGCACTGCGTCGGAAGGACCGCTCGCGGCCAGTTCCGGACGGCTCGCGAGTTGCGCCGCATCGAACGCGACGAGCGGCCAGCCACGGCGCGCGCACAGCGTGCGCAGCGCACGGGCGCGCGCCTTGTCGGCGAGCGTCGCGACGAGCGCTGGTTCGGCGCCCGGATGGCGCGCGAGCGCGGCGCGGATCGCGGCATCGAGTTGCGCGGGCGTGACACCCGCGCGGAAGCCGACGCCGAGCGCGACGCGCATCATGCGCGGCCGCCGAGCGCCGCGCGCACCGCCGGATCGTCGGCGAGCGCGGCTACACGGCCGATCACGACGATCGCCGGCGAACCGATGCCGGTTTCGCCGACGCGCGCGACGAGCGTATCGAGCGTCGCGAGTACGTGGCGCTGTTCGGCGCGCGTGGCGTTCTCGATCGCCGCGCACGGCGTGTCGCCGGGCAGGCCGCCGTCGCGCAGCGCCGCGGCGATCGCGTCGAGCCGGCGGATGCCCATGTAGATCACGATCGTCATGCGGGTGGCCGCGAGCGCGCGCCAGTCGGGCTCGTCGGCGCCCGCGCCGTGGCCCGTGACGAAGATCACGCCTTGCGCGTCGCCGCGGTGCGTGACCGGGATGCCGAGCGCGGCCGGCGCGGCGATGCCGGCCGTGATGCCGTTGACGACTTCCACCGGAAAACCCGCCGCGCCGAGCGCGATCAGTTCCTCGCCGCCGCGGCCGAACACGAACGGATCGCCGCCCTTGAGCCGTGCGACGCTGCGGCCCGCGCGCAGGTGCGCGAGCATCGCGGCGACGATCGTCTCCTGCGGCGTCGACGCATGGCCGCCACGCTTGCCGACGTGCTCGATCGACGCATCGGCACGCGCATGGCGCAACACGTCGGGGTTCACGAGATCGTCGACGAGCAGCACGTCGGCCGCGCCGATCGCGCGTACGGCCTTGAGCGTGAGCAGGTCGGCGTCACCGGGGCCGGCGCCGACGAGCCAGGCGCGGCTCATCGCGCGCGGCACGGCGCGCACCGTGTCGAAACAGTGGAACAGGGCAGGCGGGCGGCGCATCGGCGGCCGGCGGGCAGGCAGTGCATGACGGATCGGGCGAAACCCGCGCGGACGCGGGTGGAATGCGCACCCGATCCGTCCCCCGCGGATCGGGCGTTCGGCGAGCAGTGCGCTCGCCCCTTGCGTCGGCCGGTATCCGGGCTGGCCGCTTGCCAGGCCGCAGCCTTCCCGCCCGGCAGAAGGGCAGTGGCATCGCGGGCGGCCTGGGCGCACGCGCGGCAGAGCGCGTTGCGCGGGCGGCGTACCGTTGCGGGGACAGCACAGGCCGGGCGGATCTTCGCCTCCTGTTTCCCGTTTAACTGCATGCACGGAATGCGCATGCGAGCACCGAACGCGGCGCATACGATAGCACACGCGTGCGCCGCGCGAGCGGCCCCGGCGCGCCCGCTGCGCGGGGCGGCGGCACCATGCACGCGGTCAGAACTTGTACGTCGCCGTCAGCGTGAACGTGCGTGGCGCGCCGGGCATGATCTGCGCGACGCTCGTCGCATTCGCGTAGTAGTCGCGATCAGTCAGGTTGACGGCCGCCAGCGTCACCTCCAGGTCGCGCGTGCGATATCCGGCCTTGCCGTCCCAGCGCACGTAGGCGGGCAGTTCGAGCAGGTTGTCGCGATCGGCGTAGCGCGCACCTTCGTACACGAGCCCGAGTTCGGCGAAAAACCCGCGCAGCGGCGCATGGCCGACGAACAGGCTGCCGTTCGACGCCGACACGCCCGCCGACCGCTTGCCCGCGTACTTCGGTTCGGCGTCGACCACCCGCGCGTGTTGCCAGCCGATGCCGCCGCGGACGAACCAGTCGCCCGTGAGCCGGCCGGCGACGCCCAGTTCCATGCCGCGATTGCGCTCGAGGCCGGTGAGATCGAAGAATCCCGGCCGAACCGGGTCGGCGACGCGGCGGTTGTACAGATCGAGCTGAAACAGCGCGAGCGTCGTGCTCAGCGCGCCGTCGCGCCAGTCGCTTTTCACGCCGATCTCGTATTGACGCGTGTATTGCGGGCCGAGATCGTTGGCGTTGCCGCGCGCGCCGGGCGTGATGCCGATCAGGTCGCCGCCGACCGGCGCGAAGTTCTTGCTGTACGACGCATACAGGCTGTGCGCGCTCACCGGCGACCACACGACGCCGAGCCGCGGGCTCCACGCCGTCGTCGTGCGCCGTGCATGCAGATCGTTCAGCGCGTTGGTCGAATCGACGTCGAAGCGTTCTCCCCGCACGCCACCGAGGAGCTTCCATGCTCGCCCGAAGTCGATGCGATCCTGCGCGAAGATCGCGTAATCGCTGACACGGTGGCGATTCATCGCATACGGACGCGGCGTCGAGCCGGCCAGGGCGAGACGATCCGGTCCGGTGATCGGGACCCGCGCCGCGTCGGCCTGCCAGAGCGTCGGGGCGCGTTTCTGCCAGCCGTATTCGATGCCGAACAGCAGGTGATGCACGCCCGGGCCGGTCGCGACCTTGCCGCCCAGTTCGACGCCGGTCTGCACGTTCAGATGCGTCATGTCCTGCAGGTAGCGCGCCCGTTGCACGCGCCGGTAGTCGCGCGGCTTCGTGACGTAGCTTTGCGTGACGTAGGTGTTGTCGAAAGTGCTGCGCAGATCCAGCACGCCCAGCGTATGGCGCAGTTCCCAGCCGCCATCGAACGCGTGCGTGAAGACCGAGCGCCAGTTCATGTTTTCGTCGCGGATGGTGTCGCGGCCCGCCGCGCCGAAGAAGGTCGCGCGCGGCGCGGACGGTAGCGCGTACGCGACCGGCTTGCCGGCTGCATCGACCGCGGCGACCGACGCCGGCATGCCGCGATCGGGCACGCGCCGGTACGTGTCGTATTCGAACTGCAGCAGCCAGCTTCGCCGCGCGTCCTGCCATTTGATCGACGGCGCGACGTACTGGCGCGTGCCGTCGACGTGGTCGCGGAAGCTGCCCGCGTGTTCGCGTCCGGCATTGAGCCGCACGCTCCATGCGCCCGACAGCATCCGGTTGAGATCGACCGACGCGCCGAGTCGTCCATAACTGCCGGTCGCCGCCGACACATGCCCGAAGTTTTCCGGCAGCGGCTGCTTGGTGATCCGGTTGATGACGCCGCCGCCGCTGCCGCGCCCGTACAGCGCCGCCGCCGGCCCCTTCAGCACTTCGACGCGTTCGATGTTGCCGAGACTGCGCACGTATTGCGCGTCGTCGCGCATGCCGTCGAGCAGCAGGTCGCCCGCGGCGGAAAAGCCGCGAATGCGGAACGAATCGAAGCGCGTGTCCGACGTATTGGACACACCCGGCACGCCGGCCAGCGCGTCGGCCAGCGTGCGGCCGCCATACGACAGCGTTTCCTCGACCGGCACGCTGTCGATCGTTTGCGGGACGTCGCGCGGATCGGTCGCGGTGCGCGTCGCCGTACTCACGCTTTCGGCGCGCGGATCGTTCGGATGACGGCGGCTGCGCACCTCGAGCGCGGGCAGTTCGTCGTCGAACTCGGCCGCCGGGGCAGGGAAGGAGGCAACACCGGCGATCGAGCACAGCGACAGGGCCAGCACAGGAAAGCGCCGCCCGGATATCTGTCGTTTCGACATGGAAATTTAAGGATAACTGAGTGATTGCCTCACATTGCCGTTGCGCTGTGGTTGCGTTGTTATCGGGTGAAGTTTATCTCGCCCAGTTGAAAACGACAATCATTCGCGTTCGCTGCGCACCGCTCGCCTTGACGCTCCCGGCCCCGCCGCCTACACTCGCACGCGTTTTGGTGCTCGCGCGCGCCGCTCCGGCGCACGCAGTTAAACGGGAAACAGGGAGCCTGCCTGCGCCGCAGTCGAGCCAACCTGTGCTGCCCCCGCAACGGTAAGCGAACGCGTCGCGCGCAAGCGCCACGCAGCGCCGCTTCGCCGCATGCCCTGCGCATGCGGACGACCGCCACTGGATGCCGCGCATCCGGGAAGGCGAAGCGGCGTGTTCGTCAGCCCGGATACCGGCCTAAACGTTGGGGTTCAGCGCCGCGGGGAGGCGGCGCATCGTCCACGGCCGCGGCAGGCCCGACGCCCGGTGTTTCCCGCTGTCTCCTCCGATCCGCCGGCGCGCGAACGCGCCCGGCCGGCACGGCGAACGGCGCGATGCGGGCGGGGCAGGCAGCAGCCGTGTTGGCATTCACGATGTCGACCGTTCGCAAGGAAGCACCATGCCCGATTCGTTGTTCCGTCCGTCCCGCGGCTGTCCGGCCGGACTGCGCGGCGACCTTCCCGCGTACCGTCCCGTGAATGGCCGTGCCGCCACCGACGCGACGATCCCGTCCTGATTCCTTCTTCGACACCGGACCTACCATGACCCTACGCAAGCTGCCCGTCACGATCGTCACGGGCTTTCTCGGCAGCGGCAAGACGACGCTGATGCGTCACATCCTGCAGCACGCCGAAGGCCGCCGCATCGCGGTGATCGTCAACGAGTTCGGCGAGCTCGGCATCGACGGCGAAATCCTCAAGGGCTGCGGCATCGGCTGCGACGAGGCCGACGGCGCGCAGGGCGAAGCGTCGGGCCAACTGTACGAACTCGCGAACGGCTGCCTGTGCTGCACCGTGCAGGAAGAGTTCTATCCGGTGATGGAAGCGCTCGTCGAGCGCCGCGCGGACATCGATCACGTGCTGATCGAGACGTCGGGCCTCGCGCTGCCGAAGCCGCTCGTGCAGGCGTTCAACTGGCCGACGATCCGCAACAGCTTCACGGTCGACGCGGTCGTGACCGTCGTCGACGGGCCGGCCGCCGCGAGCGGCCAGTTCGCGGAAAACCCGCAGGCCGTCGACGCGCAGCGCCGCGCCGATCCGAACCTCGACCACGAATCGCCGCTGCACGAACTCTTTGCCGATCAACTGTCGTCCGCCGATCTCGTGATCGTGAACAAGGCCGACCTCGTCGACGACGCCGAATTCGCGCGGATCGAAACCGCGATCCGCGAAGAAATTCCGCCGCAGGTGAAGATCGTGCGTGCGACGCGCGGCGAGCTCGACCTCGCGATGCTGCTCGGCCTCGAATCGGCGTCGGAGGAAACGATCCACCTGCGTCACGACCATCACGGCTCGGCCGACGACGGCGATCACGATCATCATCACGACGATTTCGATTCGGTCGTGGTGTCGGGCGACGCCGGCACGCGCGAAGCGACGATCGCCGCGCTGCAGCGTGTGGTCGAAGCGCACACGATCTATCGCGCGAAAGGCTTCGCCGCGCTGCCCGGCGCGCCGATGCGGCTCGTGATCCAGGGCGTCGGGCGCCGTTTCGACAGCTATTTCGACCGCCGCTGGCAGGACGGCGAAACGCGTGCGAGCCGCTTCGTGCTGATCGGCGAGGATCTCGACGCGGCCGCGCTGCAACGCGCGTTCGACGCCGCATGCGCGGCCGAGCCGCAACAGGCGTAACGCACGATGCATCTGCTGCGCACCACGCCGGGCGGCTTCGTCGACGATACGCAGGGCGTCGTCCGGATCGACCAGCAGCCGGCCGACATCGTGATCCTGAGTTCGGCCGACACGACGCTGTCGCTGCTCGCGAGCGTCGTGCCGCACTTGCCCGAAGGATTTCCGAGCGTGCGGCTCGCGAACGTCACGTTCCTGCGGCAGCCGGCGTCGGTCGATTTCTACGTCGACGACGTGCTGCGTCACGCGAAGACGGTCGTGATCGATCATCTCGGCGGCGAAGCATACTGGCCGTACGGGATCGAGCAGGCCGTGTCGCTCGCGTCGAAGCGCGGGCAGCAGCTCGCGATGTTCTCGGGCGACCTGCAGGAGGATCCGAACCTCGTCGCGAAGAGCACGGTCCGGCCCGACCTGTGCCGGCTGTGGTGGCGCTATCTGCGCGAGGGCGGCGTGCACAACGCCGACGCGCTGCTGCGCAGCATCGCGTTTCACACGCTCGGGTTCGGCGACGAGCCCGAACCGCCGCGCCCGCTGCCGGCCGCCGCGCTGTATCACCCGGCGCGCGACCGCGCGAGCGTCGACGACTGGCGGCCGCGCTGGACGCCCGGCGCACCGGTCGTCGCGATCCTGTTCTATCGCGCGCACTGGCAGGCCGCGAACACGGCCGTGTTCGACGCGCTGGCCGACGCGCTGATCGACGAAGGACTGAATCCGCTGCCGATCGCGGTCACGTCGTTGAAGGACGCGGTGAGCCGCGAGGTCATCACGCAGCTGTGCGACACGCATGGCGTCGCGCTCGTGCTGAATACCACCGCGTTCGCGGCCGGCGCGATCGACAGCCCCGAGCACGACGTGCTCGCGGGCGACGCGCCGGTGCTGCAGGTGATCCTGTCCGGCGGCAATCGCGACGCGTGGCTCGCCGACAGCCAGGGCCTGCACGCCCGCGACATCGCGATGCACATCGCGCTGCCCGAGGTCGACGGGCGCATCGTCACGCGCGCGGTGAGCTTCAAGGGGCTCGCGTATCGTTGCCCGCATACCGAGGTCGATGTCGTGCGCTACCAGCCGGATGCCGAGCGGATCGCGTTCGTCGCGGCGCTCGCGCGCGGCTGGTGCCGGCTGCGCACGCTGGATAACGCCGACAAGCGCATCGCGCTGATTCTCGCGAACTATCCGCAAAGCGAAGGGCGGATCGGCAACGGCGTCGGGCTCGATACGCCTGCCTCCGCGCTGCGCGTGCTCGCGGCGCTGCGCGACGCGGGCTATACCGTGGCCGACCTGCCGCCCGACGGCGACGCGCTGATCGCGCGGCTCACCGAGGGCGTCACCAACGATCCCGCCGTGCGTACGCTGCGTCCCGCCTTTCAGAGTTACGCGCTGGCCGACTACGTCGCGCGGTTCGCGCGGCTGCCGGCCGCCGTGCGCGATGCGCTGAACGAACGGTGGGGGCCGCCCGAAGCCGATCCGACGCTGCGGCAACAGCGTTTCACGATCGCCGGCTGGCGCGCGGGCAACGTGTTCGTCGGCATCCAGCCGTCGCGCTCGCGCGACGAGAACGACTACGCGAGCTACCACGATGCCGACCTCGTGCCGCCGCACGCGTATCTCGCGTTCTATTTCTGGCTGCGCGATGCGTATCGCGTCGACGCCGTCATCCATCTCGGCAAGCACGGCAATCTCGAATGGCTGCCGGGCAAGAGCGTCGCGCTGTCCGACGCGTGCTGGCCCGACCTGACGCTCGGGCCGCTGCCGCACCTGTATCCGTTCATCGTCAACGATCCGGGCGAGGGCAGCCAGGCGAAGCGCCGCGCGCAGGCCGTGATCGTCGATCACCTGATGCCGCCGCTCACGCGCGCGGAAAACTACGGGCCGCTGCAGGATCTCGAACGGCAGGTCGACGAATACTACGAAGCGCTGATGGTCGATGCGCGGCGCGCGAAGCTGCTGCGCAAGACGATCCTCGCGACGATCGCCGAGCATCGTCTGCACGACGAGCTGAGCGTGTCGCCGCCGCGCGATGCGGGCGACGAGGATGCGCTGCTCACGCGGGTCGACGCGTGGCTGTGCGAATTGAAGGAAGCGCAGATTCGCGACGGGCTGCACGTGTTCGGCGCGTCGCCGGTCGAGCGCCAGCGGCGCGACACGCTGCTCGCGCTCGCACGTTTTCCGGTTGGCGACGGCAAGGGCGAACGGGCGGGGCTGATCGGCGCGCTCGCGCGCGATCTTGCGCTCGGCGACGCGTTCGATCCGCTCGCGGCCGACTGGGCCGCGCCGTGGACGGGGCCGCGGCCGGCCATCCTGCAGACGCTCGACGCGTCGCCGTGGCGGCATGCGGGCGATACGCGCGAGCGGCTCGAACGGCTCGCGCAGCACTGGCTGGCCACTGTGTGCGGAACCGCTTCGGAGAATTCCGGTATCGACGTGCCGCCGCCCGGCGAATGGCCGCATACGCTCGCGGTGATCGAGCGCGTGCGGTCGACGCTGTTGCCCGCACTCGACGCGTGCGGCCGCGAGGAAATGCGTCAACTGCTGCGCGGGCTCGACGGGCATTTCGTGCCGCCGGGGCCGAGCGGCTCGCCGTCGCGCGGCCGCCCCGACGTGCTGCCCACGGGCCGCAACTTCTACTCGGTCGATACGCGCGCGGTGCCGACGCAAGCCGCGTGGTCGCTCGGGCTGAAATCCGCGCAGCAACTGATCGAACGCCATCTGCAGGATCACGGCGACTATCCGCGCGCGATCGGGCTGTCGGTGTGGGGGACGGCCACGATGCGCACCGGCGGCGACGACATCGCGCAGGCGTTCGCGCTGATCGGCGTGCGGCCGAAATGGGCGCACGGCAGCCACCGCGTGACCGACTTCGAGATCCTGCCGATCGAGATCTTCGACCGGCCGCGCATCGACGTGACGCTGCGCGTGTCGGGCTTCTTCCGCGACGCGTTTCCGAACCTGATGCATCTGTTCGACGCGGCCGTGCAGGCGGTTGCCGCGCTCGACGAGCCGGAGGAGCTGAACCCGATCCGCGCGCGCATCGAGCGCGAACGCGAGAAGTGGGTCGCGCAGGGCATGGCGCCCGACGACGCGCGGCGCCGCGCCGGCTGGCGCGTGTTCGGCGCGCGGCCGGGCAGTTACGGCGCGGGCCTGCAGGATCTGATCGACCAGCGCCGCTGGCAGACCGACGCCGATCTCGCCGATGCCTACCGTCAATGGGGCGGCCACGCGTACGCGCAGAACAGCGCGGGCGACGCGGCGGCCGACGTGTTCGGCGAGCGGCTCGCGACGATCGACGTCGTCGTGCAGAACCAGGACAGCCGCGAGCACGACATCCTCGATTCGAACGACTACTACCAGTTCCAGGGCGGGATGACGGCGGCCGTGCGCCATCTGTCGGGGCAGCAGCCGAGCATCTATCACGGCGACCATGCGAACCCCGTCGCGCCGAAGATGCGCACGCTGCGCGAGGAAATCGCGCGCGTGATCCGCTCGCGCGTCGTCAACCCGAAATGGCTCGACGGCGTGAAGCGTCACGGCTACAAGGGCGCGGCCGAGCTGGCCGCGACCGTCGACTACCTGTACGGCTATGACGCGACCGCGCGCGTGCTGTCCGATCACCAGTACGCGCTCGTCGCCGACGCGTACCTGTTCGACGACGCCACCCGCGCGTTCCTCGAACGGCACAACCCGAAGGCGCTGCACGGCATCTGCGAACGCTTCGTCGAAGCGATGCAGCGCGGGCTGTGGCAGCAGCCGGGCCCTTATCGCGAGCGGATCGAAGCGGTCTGGCTCGCCAGCGAACAACGCCAGGAAGGAGGACCGCGATGACCGATCCGACGACGCACCGCGCCCGCGCGGTTTTTCCGTTTGCGGCGCTCGTCGCGCAGGACGCATTGCAGCAGGCGCTGTTGCTCGCCGCGATCGACCCGTCGCTCGGCGGCGTGCTCGTCAGCGGCCCGCGCGGCACCGCGAAATCGACGGCCGCGCGCGGCCTCGCGGAGCTGTTGCCGGAAGGGCAGTTCGTCACGCTGCCGCTGTCGGCGAGCGACGAGCAGGTGACGGGCACGCTCGATCTCGCGCATGCGCTCGCCGAAAACGGCGTGCGCTTCCGGCCGGGCCTGCTGGCTCGCGCGCATCTCGGCGTGCTGTACGTCGACGAAGTGAACCTGCTTGCCGACGGGCTCGTCGATACGCTGCTCGACGTCGCCGCGAGCGGCGTGAACATCGTCGAGCGCGATGGCGTGTCGCACGCGCACGACGCGCGATTCGTGCTGGTCGGCACGATGAATCCCGAGGAGGGCGAGCTACGCCCGCAGTTGCTCGACCGCTTCGGGCTGATGGTCGAACTCGAGAACTGCTTCGACGCTGGGCAGCGCGAGCGGATCGTGAAGGCGCGTCTTGCATTCGATCTCGATCCGGACGCGTTTCGCGCGCGTCATGCGGCTGCCCAGCGCGCACTCGCGGACCGGATTCACGCGGCGCGCGCGCGGCTGCCGGCGCTGGATTTCGACGATGCGGTCCATGCACGCGTCAGCGCGCTGTGCATCGATGCGGCCGTCGACGGGTTGCGCGCCGATCTCGTGATGCTGCGCGCCGCGCGCGCGCTGGCCGCGCTGGAGCAGGCCGACGCGGTGACGGTGTCGCACGTGGAGCGCGTGGCCGAAGCCGTCCTGCGGCACCGGCGCCATGCGGAGCCGCCGCATCAGTCGTCGCGCCAGTCGTCGCAACACGGCGGCGAACGCGACGATCGTTCGCCGCCGGATACGCGCCAGCAGCCCGGCGACCGATCGGGCGAAACACAGGCCGGCGCGTCGGCATCGCAGGGTGACTGGGGCTACCTGCCGCCCGAACCGGCCGGGCTGCGCGACGTGAAAGGCGTGGTGCCGCTGCCGCTAAAAAAACGCTGAGCCATCGAGCCGGCGCCGCCGCGAACGCGATTCGCGGTCCTCGATGGCAATCAGGCGCAGCGGCGCGCGTGCCGGGTACGCTGCGTGCCGGCGCGGCCGTCGCGTGGCCGGCGACGCTCGCCGCGAAACGCGGGAGCCCGCTGCGCCGCGACCATCTGCGCTTCGCGAAACGCGCGGGCACGCCGCACGCGCTGCATTGCTTCGTGCTGGATTGTTCGGCGTCGATGCTGTCGCACGAGCGGCTCGCGCTCGCGAAGGGGCTGATCGTCGCGTATTTCGATCAGGCCGCGCGTGAGCGTGCCGAAACCGCGCTGGTCTGCTTCGGCGGCAACGGCGCCGCGCGGCGCTTCGGCCCGGCCGTGCCGCGTTGGTGGAATGCGCGCTGGCTCGAGCCGGTCGACGGCGGCGGCGGCACGCCGCTGGCGGACGGCATCGCGGCCGCCGCGCAGTTGCTCGCCCGCGCGGCGCGCCGCGAGCCGGCCAGGCAGCGCTGGCTGTGGGTGCTGTCCGACGGGCGCGCGCGCGAGATGCCGGCGAGACCCGCGGCAGCCGATCACGTCGTGTTCGTCGACTTCGACGATGCGGCCGTGCGGATCGGGCAAGGCCCGCGGCTTGCCGCGGCGTGGGGCGCGCAGTGGGTGACGGCCGACGCGCTTCGCACGGATCTCGCGGGCTGATGGCCGCCCGGCGGTGCGCTATGATCACCGTTTCCGCTTCTGCTCCCTGGAAACGCCCGCCATGCAAGTATTGGTCGATGCCGACGCGTGTCCCGCCGTCATCAAGGACATGCTGTTTCGCGCCGCGCGTCGTGCCGAAATCTGCGTGACGCTGGTCGCGAACCAGTTTCTGCGCACGCCGCCGTCGCCGTTCATCAAGGCCGTGCAGGTGCCGGCCGGGTTCGACGTGGCCGATGCGCGCATCGTCGAGCTGGTGGAAGCCGGCGACCTCGTGATCACCGCCGACATCCCGCTGGCCGCCGCGGTGCTCGACAAGGGCGCGCATGCGCTCGACCCGCGCGGCAACTGGTTCAGTCGCGAAAACATCGAGGAACGCCTGTCGACGCGCGCGATGATGGACCAGTTGCGCAGCGCGGGCATCGACACGGGCGGCCCGGCGCCATTCAGCGCACGCGACGGCAAGGCATTTGCATCGCAGCTCGACCGTTTTCTGGCGCGGCACGGCAAGCCGTAACGACACGTCGGCGCCCCCGCCGGGATGCAGGTTTGCGCCGACGCTGCTATCGTGTGGCGCGAACCCCCAGCACAGGAGCGCACGCGTGTCACCGACCCAACTTCTCGTTCCGACGTACACCCAGATGCTGCGCGCGCAGTCCGCGTGGCTCGACAAGGCCGTCGCGCACCGGCAAGCCGCGGGCGAGGAAGCCGACGCGGCGATGACGCTGAGGCTGGCGCCCGACATGTATCCGCTCGCCGCCCAGGTGCGTTTCTCGTGTTTCCAGGCGATGGAGCCGGTCCACCGGCTGCGTGGCGAGCCGCTGCCGGCTGCCTTGCTGGCGCTGCGCGAGGCCGGCTGGAACGCCGATGCGCAACCCGGCTCGCCGGCCGACGCGCAGGCGATCATCGCCGGCACGCTCGCCTTTCTCGGGGAACTCGCGCCCGATGCGCTCGACGGCGGCGCGGCGCTGCCGATCTCGCTCGAGCTGCCGAACGGGACCGCGTTCGACATGACGGGCGAACAGTACGCGCGCGACTGGGCGCTGCCGCAGTTCTACTTTCACGCGATCGCCGCGTACGCGATCCTGCGCCATCACGGCGTCGAGCTCGGCAAGGCCGATTACGTGCCGCACATGCTCGCGTACGTGCGACCGGGCACGATTCCGCAAGGCTGAGCGGGCCATCCCGGGGCGGCGCGAAGCGACATGACGCGCGCACTGTTCATCTGCAGCCGCAACCGGCTGCGCAGCCCGACGGCCGAAGCGGTATTCGCCGCGTGGCCGGGCATCGAGACCGATTCCGCGGGCCTCGCGCCCGATGCGGACGCGCGGCTCACCGCCGAGCAGCTCGACTGGGCGGACATCGTGTTCGTGATGGAGCGCGCACACAAGGCGCGACTGTCCGCGCAATTCGGCGCGCATCTGAAGCACCGGAAGATCGTCTGCCTCGACATCCCCGACCGCTACGCGTTCATGCAGCCCGAACTCGTTGCGCTGCTCGAACGCAAGGCCGGCCCGTTCCTGCGCGCGTAATCGCCGCGGTCGGTACCCGAGCCCGGGCCGGCGTCGAGCTCGGCGAAGCGGCTCGCTCGTGCACTCTGAAAAACAGTCGAGCCGCGGCAGTTCGATGATCTTGCGCGTCGGTACGCTCGCCCGAGCGTGTCGAGCCGGTCGACGGTGAATCACATGCAGCGCGCGATCTCGTTGCTCGCGCACAGCGTCAGGTTCGCCGGCACGTCGGCCAGGCCACCAACACGTGACGCAGCTTCGTCAGGCCGCCGAACCGCACCACGTAGTCGAGTGCGAGCCCCTCCAGCCTCGTTTCCTCCGCAAGCTCCCGCTGCGCGGCTTCGAGCGGCGTGTCGTGCGCCGCCCGGCGGCGACGGCATGCAGCCCGCAGCGCCGACGTGACCGGCCGTTCGTGACCGTTCCATGCGCCGCCGTCGCGCCCACGGACGACAGTTCACGCGTGCGTGTAAATCCCGCTGCGCGCGGGTTTCGCCCGGCGCGAATGGCGGCGCTTGTCAACGGCACGCCGGTGATGACGCGACGGCGCGGTGACGTGCCGGCGCGCGGGCGCGGGCCGGGCGGCCGGCCGCGCAGCATGCGGCGCCGCGCCCGGCATCCCGGTTTGTCCTTCGCCGAAGTGGAAAGTCTGGTTCTGCGCGTGCGCGACGCCCAGCGACGACACCAGCACGAGGGCCGCCAGCCACAACCGTTTCATGAATGTTCTGCCTTGTATGGATAGGGATGAAGGTTGCCCGCCAGCTTAGCGAAGCGCAGGGCGCCACCGCAACCGGCGCGCGTTCGGTGTCATCCCCACTTGCACGCGACGGCGTGATCCGGACGGCAAGCGGGTCCATCCGGGCTTGACAACATAATTCGTGAGTGTGAATATAAATTCACACACAAGAATTATTCATCGAATCCGGACTGGCCGCGCGCAAGCGCCGGCCCACCGGAACCGGCAGTCCGATCGACCGGAACCAGGAGCGAGACGCATGGCGGAACACGAGCAGCAGGGCGCGCTGGCAGGATTGCGCATCATCGATCTGTCGCGGGTGTTGGGCGGCCCGTACGCGACCCAGATCCTCGCCGACCACGGCGCGGAGGTGATCAAGGTCGAACCGCCTTCCGGCGACGAGACGCGTACGTGGGGCCCGCCGTTCGACGGCGACACAGCGTCGTACTTCCTCGGCGTGAACCGCAACAAGCTCGGCATCGCGCTCGACCTGACGCAGCCGGCCGATCGCGAGCGGCTGCTCGGGCTGCTCGAACACGCGGACGCGCTGGTCGAGAACTTCAAGATCGGCACGATGGAGCGCTGGGGGCTCGGTTTCGATGCGCTGCACGCGCGGTTTCCGCGCCTCGTTTATTGCCGCGTGTCGGGTTTCGGCGCGGATGGTCCGCTCGGCGGGCTGCCGGGCTATGACGCGGCGGTGCAGGCGCTCGCGGGGCTGATGAGCGTCAACGGCGAAGCCGGCGGCGCACCGTTGCGCGTCGGCGTGCCGATCGTCGATCTCGTCACGGGGCTGAACGCGGCGCTCGGCGTGCTGATGGCGCTGCGCGAGCGCGATGCGAGCGGGCGCGGCCAGTTCGTCGAATCGACGCTGTTCGACTGCGCGCTGTCGATCCTCCATCCGCATACGGCGAACTTCTTCCATTCGGGCCAGGCGCCCGTGCGCACCGGCAACGCGCATCCGAACATCACGCCGTATGACAGCTTTCCGACGGCGGGCGCCGACATCTTCCTGGCGGTCGGCAACAACGGGCAGTTCGCCGCGCTGTGCGACGTGCTCGGCACGCGCGACTGGCTCGACGATCCGCGCTTCGCGGACAACCGCGCGCGCAGCCGTAACCGCGCCGCGCTGCGTACGCTGCTCGAAACGGCGCTGGCCGCGCACGACGGTGCGACGCTCGCCGAGCACCTGATGCGCCGCGGCGTGCCGTGCGCGCCCGTGCTCGGGCTCGACGCGGCGCTCGACCACCCGCATGTCGCGCATCGGCAGATGAAGGTCGAGCTGGGCCGGCATCGCGGCATCGCGTCGCCGATCAAGCTCGGCCGCACGCCGGCCACGTACCGGCGGCCGCCGCCCGCGCTGAACGAACATGCGGCACAGGTGTTTGCGGATGACAACGGCAACGACGACAACCGCCGGACCTGACCGGCCTGGCCGCCGTCGGCCGTGCCGCCTTGCGGCGCACGGCCGCGCGCGCCGGCACACCAACAATTCGGACATCACGCCGGCCCGCGCATCGACACGCACCGACACGCGCACCGGCTGAAGAGGAGACGCATCATGCTCGCATGGATCGGCGCGATCGCCATCGTCGCGCTGTTCGGCCTGATCATCACGAAGCGGCTGTCGCCGCTCGTCGCGCTGATCGTCGTGCCGGTGGCCGCGTCGCTCGCGGCCGGCTTCGGATTGCAGACCGGCAAGTTCGTCGTGCACGGCGTACAGAACATCGGCCCGATCGCCGGGATGTTCGTTTTTGCGATTCTATTTTTCGGTATCCTCACCGATGCGGGGATGCTCGATCCGATCATCGCCGGCGTGCTGCGCGTGATCGGCTGCCATCCGCCGCGCATCGTGATGGGCTCGGCGCTGCTCGCGCTGCTGATCCATCTCGACGGCTCGGGCGCCGTCACGTTTCTCGTCACGCTGCCCGCGATGATGCCGCTCTATACGCGGCTCGGGATGGATCGTCGCATCCTCGCGTGCGTCGCGTCGATGGCGGCCGGCGTCAATTTCCTGCCGTGGGTCGGGCCGATGCTGCGCGCGTCGGCCGCGCTGCACATTCCCGGCTCGGCGATCTTCACGCCGATGATCCCGGTGCAGATCGTCGGGCTCGTGTTCGTATTCGGCACCGCGTACGTGCTCGGCGTGCGCGAGGCGAAGCGGCTCGGGCTCGACCGCGCCGGCGCGGCCGCGCTCGCGATCGCACCGCGCGAGCTGACCGACGCCGAGCGCGCGTTGCGCCGGCCGGGCCGCTTCGGAATCAACGTCGCGCTGACGCTGGTCGTGCTCGTCACGCTGGTGTCGGGCATCGTCGACCCGATGGTGATGTTCATGCTCGGCACGGTCGCCGCGCTCGTGATCAATTATCCGGACGTGCACGCGCAGCGCGAGCGGATCGATGCGCATGCGAAGGCCGCGCTGATGATGGCGAGCGTGCTGCTCGCGGCCGGCGCGTTCACCGGCATCATGTCCGGCACCGGGATGCTGAAGGCGATGGCCGAGGTCGTCGTCGCGCACGTGCCGGTCGAGCACGCGCGCCACATGCCGTTCGTGCTCGGGCTGCTGTCGATGCCGCTCAGCCTGCTGTTCGATCCCGATTCGTTCTACTTCGGCGTGCTGCCGGTGCTCGCGGAGAGCGGCAAGCTGCTCGGCGTGCCACCGATCCAGATGGCGCAGGCCGCGCTGCTCGGCCAGATGACGACGGGTTTCCCGGTGAGCCCGCTCACGCCCGCGACGTTCCTGATCGTCGGCCTGACCGGCGTCGAGCTCGCCGAGCACCAGAAATTCACGATTCCGTTCCTGTTCGCCGCCACCGTGCTGATGGTCTTCGCCGCGGTCGCGACGGGCGTGTTTCCATTGTGAGCGGCGCGGCCGTTCACGCTTGCCGGGAGAGCAGTCCATGCAGTTCGACCTGACCGACGACCAGCGCGCGATCGAAAGCGCGATCGAGAAAATCTGCGAGCGCTTCGGCGACGACTACTGGCTCGAACGCGATCGCGCGGGCGGGTTTCCGGCCGATTTCCACGCGGCGCTCGCCGAGGCCGGCTGGCTCGGCATCGCGATGGATCCGGCCTACGGCGGCGCCGGCCTCGGGATGACCGAGGCGGCGCTGATGATGCGCACGATCAGCGCGTCGGGCGCCGGGCTGTCCGGCGCGTCGGCCGTCCACATGAACATCTTCGGTCTGAATCCGGTGCAGGTGTTCGGCAACGATGCGCAGAAGGCGCGCTTCCTGCCGCCGCTGATCGCCGGGCGCGACAAGGCATGCTTCGCGGTGACCGAACCCGACGCCGGGCTCGACACCACGCACCTGAGCACGCAGGCGCGCCGCGACGGCGATCACTACGTGCTGAGCGGGCGCAAGATCTGGATCTCGACCGCGCAGGTCGCGAACAAGATGCTGATCATCGCGCGCACGACACCGCTCGATCAGGTCGCGAAACCGACCGACGGGCTGAGCCTGTTCTATACCGACCTCGACCGCTCGCGCGTCGAGGTGCGCGAAATCGAGAAGATGGGCCGCAAGGCGGTCGATTCGAACATGCTGTTCATCGACAATCTGCGCGTGCCGCGCGACGACCTGATCGGCAACGAAGGTGACGGCTTCCGCTATCTGCTGCACGGGCTGAACCCCGAACGGATCCTGATCGCCGCCGAGGCGATCGGGCTCGGGCAGGCCGCGCTGCGCCGCGCGACGCAGTATGCGTGCGAGCGCGTGGTGTTCGGCCGGCCGATCGGGCAGAACCAGTCGATCCAGCATCCGCTCGCGCAGGCATGGATGCAGCTCGAGGCCGCGTGGCTGATGGTGATGAAGGCCGCGACACGCTACGACGCAGGCCAGTCGTGCGGCGCGGAGGCGAACGCGGCGAAATACCTCGGCGCGGAAGCGGCGTTCCAGGCGTGCCAGACGGCGATCGCGACGCACGGCGGGATGGGGTACGCGAAGGAATACCATGTCGAGCGCTACCTGCGCGAGTGTATGATTCCGAGGCTCGCGCCCGTGAGTCCGCAACTGATCCTGTGCTACATCGCGGAGAAGGTGCTCGGGCTGCCGAAGTCGTACTGACCGTACCGACCCGGCGGCCCGCCCGGCACGCGGGTTCCCGTTCCGAATCAAGCGCTCGTCATGGACGTCAAACTCGTTGCCCGCACGCTCGACCTGTTCGAGCTGTTCGCCGCCGAACGGCGGCCGCTGCCGCTCACCGAACTCGCGCGCCTGCTCAACGTGCCGGCGTCGAGCTGCCTCGCGATGGCGCGCACGCTCGTGAGCCGCGGCTATCTGTACGAAGTGCGCAAGCGCGGCGGCTACTATCCGACGCGGCGCCTGCAGACGGTCGCCGCCGCGATCGACGCGACCGATCCGGTCGTCGACATCGTGCATCCGCACCTCGTCGCACTGCGCGACGCGAGCCGCGAAACGGCCGTGCTCGGCAAGATCCAGGGCGCGTCGGTCACGTACCTCGACGTCGTCGAATCGGAGCAGGCGATCCGCTATACGCGCCAGCCGGGCGAACTGCGGCCGCTGCATGCGAATTCGATCGGCAAGGCGATCTTCGCGGAACTCGCCGCCGATGCGCAGCAGGCACTCGGCGCGCAACTGCCGTTCGAACGCTTCACCGACGCGACGGTGGCCAACCTGCCGACGCTCGTCGCGCAGACCGCGCGGTTTCGCGAACTCGGGTGGGCGGAGAACTTCGGCGAAAGCGCGCCCGAACTGTCGGCGATCGCGGTCGCGCTGACGCTCGACGGCGACTGGTACGGGCTGTCGATCGTCGGGCCGACCGAGCGGATCCGCCAGCATCGCGACACGCATGCGGCGCTGCTCGTCGACGCGAAGGCGCGGCTGCTGGCCGAGCACGCGCGCGGGTAGGGCGCCGGCTGCGGGCCGTCGCCGGCGTGCGGTCCTGCCACGCCGGGAACGGCCCGCCGCGCGTCACGCGCGAGCGCGCCGCACCGTCACGACTTCACCCACACGCCGCCCGCGCTCGGGTTGTCGCCCTGCGTCCACCATTTCGCGCAATACTTCGCGCCCTGGTACGTCACGCACGTGCCGCCCTGGTACGCGGTCGTCGCCGACCACGCAGGCGTGCCGCCGCCGACCGGCTTCCACACGGCGGCCTGGCCGGGCACGTCGCCCTGCGTCCACCACTGCGCCTGATACGTCGTGCCCTGGTAGGTGACCGTCGCGCCGGCCGTATAGACCTGGCCGGCCGCCCACGGTGCACCCGGCTGAGGCGTGCCGCCGTCCGAGCCGCCGCCGTAGTTCGGGTCCTGCGTGACGCCCGCGCCCCACTTGCCGTCGAGCTTCCTGAAGATCGCCGCGAACGCGTACGGCTGCTGCGCGACGCCCGAGCAGGTCGGCGACGCATACGTGCCGCCGGACGGGCACGCCTGATCGCGGCCGACCGACCAGTTGCCGAAGAAACCGTAGCCGTTCGCGACCGCCGCGTTCAGCACGGTCTGCGCATTCGCGAGCGTGAAGGTTTCGCCCTGCACGTCGTTCACGCCGATCATCGGCGTGACGCCGACCATCTGCCACAGCTGCGCGTTGGTCTTCGGCTGGCCGGCCGACTTGAACGCCGTGTCGAGCTGCGAATACAGCGCCTGCGCGGCGCTGATCGCCGCGGCGCCCATGTCGATGTTCGCGGGGCCGTAATCCATCGCCATCACGTTGACCGCATCGAACGCGGTCTTGTTCGCGATGGCCGCGTTGACGACGTTCACGCCGTCCTGCGTGAGCCCGGTCGGCATCGTCGGCAGCGTCAGCGTCACGTGCAGCGGCTTGCCCTTCGCCGCGTAGTCGGCCTGCAGTTGCGCGACCGCCTGGAAGTTGCGCGCCACCGCCGCCGTATCCTGCTGCGACGCGCCCTCGATGTCGAAATCGACATGCGTGAGGCCGTACGTATCGATCACCGTCTGGTATGCAGTCTTCAGCGCGGGAACCGTCGAGCACGCCTGCATCAGCGGCGTGCCGTTCGCGCCGCCGAACGACACGGCGACTTCGCCGCCTTTCGCGCGGTAGCTCGCGATCGACGTGGACAGCGCGGTCAGCAGGCCGCCGCTCGCGCCGTTGCCGATCGGCTGCACGCCGCCCCACGACGGCACGCAGCCGTTGCCCGCGACCACGAACGCGAGCGTGAACTGCTGGATGCCCTGGCGTACGCCGATCTGGTCGACCAGCGGTGTCGGATAAAGCGTCACGTCGACATACGGTGCATAGACGCCGGCACCGTGCGACACGCTCGCCATCGCGAGCAGACAACCCGCGGCAAACGCACGCGGAACGAAACGCGGCAACACATTGTTGTTCATTCTGTGTTCTCCAAGTGGAAGAGGGATACGCTGGCCTGCGTATCGCCGCCGGCGGGAAAGGCACGTGTCCCGCTGACGGCGTGCCTATCTTGGAGGATTCGCGTCGAATAGGGAATTTAGGTGTTCTTCTTTTTGCTATTCGATTTCCGATACGTAACGAACTTGCCGATTCGTTCGCGTTTCGAAACGCGGGGCGGGCACTTTTTCCGACCGGTCGCGCGACGCAGTGCGCATGGACCGGTTCCAGCGAACCGGCGACGCGCCGGCATGCCGATCGCCGGGGCGCATGCATGCGCATTCACGCGAGCGTCGCCCCGGATGCGGTACGCGCCACGCCGCGCGCAGCCGCGTTCACCGATACCAGCGCGGCGTATAGACCCATTCGCGCGTGTTGCCGATCGCGAAACGCCGTGTCGTCGACGAGCCGACGATCACCATCGTGCGCATGTCGACCTGCTCGCCGCGCAGCGCGCCGAGCGTCGTCGTCGAGAGCGTCGCGCCCGGCCGGCCGATGTCGCGGCCGAGCACGACCACCGTATCGGCCGCGCGATGCGCGCGCACGATATCGAGCGCACGGTCGAGCTGCCACGGCCGCGCGCGCGAGATCGGGTTGTAGAACGCCATCACGAGATCGGCTTGCGCCGCGTGCCGCAGGCGCGTCTCGATCACGTCCCACGGCTTCAGGTTGTCCGACAGCGAGATCGCGCAGAAATCGTGGCCGAGCGGCGCGCCGGCCTGCGCGGCCGTCGCGAGCGACGCGGAGATGCCGGGCTCCACGCGCAGGTCGACCGCGGCCCATTGCGGGTCGCGTGCTTCGTCGAGCGCTTCGAGCACGGCCGCGGCCATCGCGAACACGCCAGGGTCGCCCGACGACACGACCGCGACGCGCCGGCCCTCGGCCGCGAGTTCGAACGCATGGCGCGCGCGCTGCATTTCCTCGCGATTGTCGGTGCCGTGCACGCGCTGGTCCGCCCGAAACGGGCCGGCCATGTTCACGTAGGTCGTGTAGCCGAGGATGTCGGTCGCGTCCGCGAGCGCCGCGCGCGCGGCCGGCGTGAGCCATGCGGCGCCGCCCGGGCCGAGGCCGAGCACCGTCAGGCGGCCGCGTGCGCGGCCGAGCGTGGCCGGATCGACCGGCTGCGATGCGACCGCGCACGCGAGACCGTTCGATGCGTCACGCAGCGTGTGGGTGACACGTAATGCGCGGCCGAGCAGCGTGGCGGCGTCGGCGGGCGCGTCGCGGTCGCGATCGCCATCGCTAGCGACGAAACGCAGCGGCACGTCGAGCGTGCTCGCCGCTTCTTCCAGCGCGGCGTCGCCGATCGCGGACGCCGGCGCGACGATGGCCGCGAGCGCCAGCCGCGCGAGGCCCTGCGCGTCGAGCGCGGCTTCGATACGCACGGCCAGCGCTTGCGCTGCATGCACGGCATCCGCCGCCACGCCGACCACCACGCTGCGCGGATGAATCACGAGTTCGTCGCGCGCGCCGCGCCACGCATCGGGCGTCACGCGAATCGCATGCGCGGCCGCGGCATCGCGCGGCAACGCGACCTCGTCGAGCCACGGCGCGGCGCCGTCGACGCGCGTCGACGCGCCCGCGAGCAGGTCGGACACGAAGCGCTTGCCTTGCGCGAGGTCGGCGAGCGCATAGCCTTCCGGCGGATTGAGCACGCATGCGCCGAAGCGCAGTTCGCCGCTCGTCGTGATCGCCGGCGCGACGCCGACGCATGCGGCGATTTCACGCGCGATCGCGTTGACGCCCGTCAGCCCGCCGAGCAGCGGCACGACGGCCGAGCCGTCCTCCGCGACCGCGAGCACCGGCGGCTCGACGCCCTTGTCGGCGAGCGCGGGCGCGAGGCAGCGGATCACGATGCCGGCCGCGCACAACGCGACGATCGGCAAGCCGCGTGCATAGAGTTCGCGCAGATGCGCGCCGAGTTCGTCGAACGGCACGTCGGCGTCGACGCGCGACGCGAGCCCGTGCACGCGGGCGCCCGGGTAACGCGCCTGGATCCGCCGTGCGGTATCGAGCGCGCCCGCGCCGAGAATCACGATCGCGGGCGGCGTCGTCATCCTTGCCATTTTTCCCCCGGCACGACGAGCAGCGAGAAATACGGCGACGCCATCGGATCGACCTCGTCGAGCGGCACGATGCGCTGGTTCGCCATCGTCGCGCGCTCGACGTACAGCGCGCGCTTCGCGAGCCCGAGTTCGTCGAGCACGCGCCGCACCTTGTCGAAATTGCGGCCGAGCTTCATCACGACGGCCGCGTCGGCCCGCGCGAGCCGCTCGCGCAGTTCGTGCTCGGGCAGCACGCCCGACAGCACCGACAGGCTCTGGTTGCGATAGACGAGCGGCTGGCCGAGCACGGCCGTGCCGCCGAGCATCGCGCACACGCCGGGGATCACCTCGGTGTCGTAGCGCGGCGCGAGGCGGTCGTGCAGATACATGTACGAGCCGTAGAAGAACGGATCGCCTTCGCAGATCACCGCGACGTCGCGGCCCGCATCGAGGTGCGCGGCGACGATGTCGGCCGCGGTGTCGTAGAAATCGGCGATCACCGTCTCGTAGCACAGTGGCGGCGGCAGCGCCTCGGTCGTCACCGGGTAGACGAGCGGCAGTTGCGTCTGCCCGTCGAGCAGGTGCGCCTCGACGATGCCGTACGCGTTGCCTTTCTTGCCTTTCGCGACGAAATACGCGACCACCGGCGCTGCCTGCAGCACGCGCAGCGCCTTGATCGTCATCAGTTCAGGGTCGCCCGGGCCGACGCCGACCCCGAACAGCCGTCCGCGCGCCGTCGTCATTCGACCTCCGTTGCAAGCGCATTGACCGCGGCGGCGGCCATCGCGCTGCCGCCGCGCCGGCCGAGCAGCGCGACGTACGGCACGCCGCGGCTGTCGGCGTCGAGCATCGCCTTCGATTCGGCCGCGCCGATGAAACCGACCGGGAAGCCGAGGATCAGCGCAGGGCGCGGCGCGCCGGCGTCGATCATGTCGAGCAGATGAAACAGCGCGGTCGGCGCATTGCCGATCACGACGACGCTGCCCGCGAGATGCGGGCGCCACAGTTCGAGCGCCGCGGCCGAACGCGTGTTGCCCAGTTGCCGCGCGAGATCGGGCACCTCCGGCTCGCCGAGCGTGCAGATCACGCGATTGGCCGCGGGCAGCCGTGCGCGCGTGATGCCTTCGGCGACCATCCTCGCGTCGCACAGGATCGGCGCGCCGGCCGCGAGCGCGGTACGGCCGGCCGTGCCGGCGCCAGCGGAAAAACGCAGGTCGTACACGATGTCGACCATCCCGCACGCATGGATCACGCGCACCGCGAGTTTCTCGAGATCGGGCGGGATCTGCGACAGGTCGGCCTCGGCGCGGATCGTCGCGAACGACTGGCGGTAGATTTCCTGCCCGTCGCGAATGTAGTCAAGCATCGGTGGTGTCCTGGGTGTGCCGCGCGTCCATGAGTCGGACCGCGGCCTGGTCAATCGTCAGATGGCGCGCGAGCGGGGCGCCGAGGCCCGCGGCCGCGTCGCGCCGGTAAAGGTCGTAGTGCGCGGGCGCCACCGCGACGAGCGTATGCGCGGCGGGGTGCGGCAGCGCGCAGTGGCGTTCGCAACCGGTCAGATGCACGTCGAGCGGATGGCCGAGACGCGCGGCGAGCGCGCGCGCGTCGTGTTTCGTGTCGGCGTGCGCTTTCGCGCAGCCGGCGCTGCCGGCGCACGCGACGAGCGCAGCCAACGGTTCGGACGACGCACACACGAGGCCGAGCGACGCGAGTGCTTCGCGCATCGCAGCCGCACGCGCGTTCGGCACGCCGTGCATGAACACGCCTTGCCACGGCGTCATCGACAGCGTGCCGTCGCCGTCGGCTTCGGCCAGTGCGGCGAGCCGTTCCAGTTGCGCCGCGTCGAGCCGCCCGAGCGCGAATTGCGCGCCGATGCTGCAGCGCGCCGCGTCGCGCGACGGGCGCGCGCCGAAGCGCAACGCGGGGTCGGTGCGCGTGCGCCGCCAGTCGGCAAGCGCCGGATCGGCCGCGAGCGGGAAGGGCAGGTCGTGCTGCGCGCGTTCGAGCAGCGTGCGTTCGTCGCACGTCTCCAGCAACGCGCGCATCCGCGTGACCTCGGCCGGCGCGAGATCGAGGAACGCGCGCAGCAGCGCGCGAACCAGCGCGACGGCCTGATCGGGCGATACGTCGACCGAAGCCGGCCGGTCGCCGCGCGCAACCGGCGGACAGCCGGCCAGCCCCGCCGCGACACGCATCGCGCCGTCGCCGCGACGCCACGCCGCCAGCCAGATGTCGTGCGGATGATCGAGCGCCGCGACCGTTTCGCCGCCGTCGAGCTGGATCGAGAATTTCGGCGACAGTTCGCCGCGACGCGGCTCGCTCGCCAGCATGTCGAGCAGCGACTCGGCGAGCGCGCGGCTATCGACGAGCGCGGCCGGGTCGTGCCCGGCGAGCGGGCTCACCATCACGTTGCGGACGTCGTCGCTCGCCGCGAGCGCGGCTGCATCGAAGGTGGCGTTGTCGGCGCTTGCGCGGGGGCCGAGCCCCGCGTCGAGCAGCGCGTGCGCCAGCGCATCGGCCGCGCCGTCGCGAATGCCGCGCAGCTGGAGATTCGCGCGATTGGTCGCGTCGATCGCACCGGAGCCGTACAGGCGCGCGGCGGCGGCGATCGCGCGCGCCTGGCGCGCGTCGAGCCGGCCGCCCGGCAGCTTGATCCGGCACAGCCCGCCGTCGACGGCCGCGACCACGCGCACGAGCCCCGGGCAGGCCGACGGGCGCACGGCGGGCGACGCAGGGATCGAATCGGGAGCGGAATTCAACGAGATACCGGGACAGTGTGGCGCCGCGGCCAACGCATCGGTACACCCCGCCCGACGCCGACTGGCACGCACGCACTTTCTGGCCGGCAGGTCTCCTGGCTGACAGGTCGGCGCCGGCTCCCGGCCTTCCCGGTGAAACCAGTGGCATGAGGGGGAGATCGGCTCGCTGTCTACAGTTGCGGGGGCAGCCACAGCGGCGCGCGAGGCGCCCTGTGTTCCCTCTTCGGCCCCGAGGGGCACCGGCGAACGAACGGCCGTAGGATACCCGATTTCGGCCGCGATTCGCGACCGGCCGGCCGTTCGCGGCGGGCGAAGCGGGCAACGATCGGGCGCGGGCGGGCCGGCGGATGAAACGCCGGGTGGAACACGGTACCATGCCGTTTTTCGCAACGCGGACGGCTGCACCGGCGCTTTCACGGCCGCGCGGCGACACGATGGAATCGAACGATGGGGAAGGGTGCATGACGGCGTGGCTGACGGTAGTGGGCATCGGCGACGACGGTTACGCGGGGCTCGGACGCCACGCGCGGCGCGCGCTGCTCGACGCGACGCATGTGGTCGGCGCGAAACGGCATCTCGACATGCTGCCCGCCCGGCTGCGGGCCGCGCGCGAAGCTTGGCCGTCGCCGTTCGACCTGTCGGGGCTGCTCGCGCGCCGCGGCGCGCCCGTATGCGTGCTCGCGAGCGGCGACCCGATGCTGTTCGGCGTCGGCACGACGCTCGCCCGCCAGCTTTCTCCCGACGAATGGCGCGTGCTGCCCGCGCCGTCGTCGCTGTCGCTCGCCGCCGCGCGCCTCGGTTGGGCGCTGCAGGACGTCGGCGCGGTGTCGCTCGTCGGGCGTCCGCTCGCGACGCTGGCGCGCCACCTGCTGCCGGGCCGGCGCCTGTTCGTGCTGAGCGCCGACGGCCGCACGCCGGCCGCCGTCGCGGCCGAACTCGCCGCACGCGGCTTCGGGCCGACGCGCGTCAGCGTGTTCGAGCATCTGGGCGGGCCGCTCGAGCGCCGTATCGACGGCCTCGCGCAGGACTGGAACGTCGACGAAACCGCCGCGCTCAATCTCGTCGCGCTCGACTGCCAGGCGGGGCCCGATGCGCCGCGCCGCGCGCTCACGCCCGGCCTGCCCGACGACGCATACCGCCACGACGGCCAGCTCACCAAGCGCGACCTGCGCGCGATGACGCTAGGTCGTCTTGCGCCGGCCCCCGGCGAACTGTTGTGGGACGTCGGCGCCGGCAGCGGGTCGATCGGCATCGAATGGATGCGCGCGCATCCATCCTGCCAGGCGATCGCGATCGAAGCGCATGCGGAGCGGCAGCGCTTCATCGAACACAACCGCGATACGCTCGGCGTGCCGGGCCTGCAACTCGTCGCGGGCCGCGCGCCCGCTGCGCTCGCGGGGCTCGCCGCGCCCGACGCGATCTTCATCGGCGGCGGCGCAACGGCGCCGGGTGTGCTCGACGCGTGCTGGGCGTCGCTGAAACCCGGCGGGCGGCTGGTCGCGAACGCGGTCACGCTGCAGGGCGAGATCGCGCTCGCCGCGTGGCGCGATGCGCATGGCGGCACGCTCACGCGCGTGTCGCTCGCGCATGCCGAGCCGCTCGGCCGCTTCGACACGTGGCGGCAGCCGCTGCCCGTCACGCTGTACGACGTGCGCAAGCCCGACGCGACAGACACGGCCGGCTCGTCGCATATGTCGAACACGTCGAACCCAATGGACGCGTGATGCGCGACGAAACCCCCGAACAGCCCGCGCCGCTACGCTTCGGCTACACGACCGGCAGCTGCGCGACCGCGACGTCGCTCGCGGCCGCGCGGCTGTTGCTCGCGGGTCACGCGGACGACGCGGTCGAGATCGTGCTGCCGAAGGGGCAGCGCGTGATGATGCGGCTCGAATTCTGCCGCGCCACGGCCGAGGGCGCCGAAGCCGGCACGATCAAGGATGCCGGCGACGATCCGGACGTCACGCACGGCGCGCTGATCTTCGCGCGTGTCGCGCTCGCGGCCGCGCCCGGCGTGCGCTTTCATGCCGGGCCGGGCGTCGGCACGGTCACGCGTGCGGGGCTGACGCTGCCGGTCGGCGAACCGGCGATCAACCCGGTGCCGCGCCAGATGATGACCACGCACCTCGAAGCGCTCGCCGCCGAACACGGCTACGCGGGCGGCTTCGACGTGACGATCGGCGTCGAAGGTGGCGAGGCGCTCGCGCTGAAGACGATGAACCCGCGCCTGGGCATCGTCGGCGGGCTGTCGATCCTCGGCACGACCGGCATCGTGCGGCCGTTCTCGTGTTCGGCCTATATCGCGTCGATTCATCAGGGCATCGACGTCGCGCGGGCGAACGGCATCGCGCACATCGCCGCCTGCACGGGCAACGCGAGCGAGGACGCGATGCGCGCGCACTACCGTCTGCCCGACATGGCGCTCATCGAAATGGGCGATTTCGCGGGCGCGGTGCTCAAGCACCTGCGGCGCGCGCCGGTCGCGCGCCTGTCGATGTGCGGCGGCTTCGGCAAGCTCAGCAAGCTCGCGGCCGGCCATCTCGACCTGCACAGCCGCCATTCGAGCATCGATCTGCCGCTGCTCGCGCAGTGGGCGGCCGAGGCCGGCGCGAGCGATGCGCTGCAGGCCGCGATGCGCGCCGCGAACACGAGCCAGGAAGCGTTGAAACTCGCGCAGGCCGACGGCGTGCCGCTCGGCGATCTCGTCTGCGCGCATGCGTTGCGGGTGGCGCGCGACATCGTGCCGCCGTCGGTCTCGGTCGAGATGTTCGCGATCGACCGGCAGGGCCGTTTCGTCGGGGAGGCGCGATGAGCCCGCGCATCCTGCTGCTCGGCGGCACCGGCGATGCGCTGAAGATCGCGCGCACGCTCGGCCCGCATCATGTCTACAGTCTCGCCGGTCTCGGCAAGACGCCAGACGATCTGCGCTGCGACGTGCGCGTCGGCGGTTTCGGCGGCGCGGCCGGGCTCACCGCGTATCTTCGCGACGCCGGCATCGGTCTCGTGATCGACGCAACGCATCCGTATGCCGCGCAAATCAGCGCGAACGCCGCGGCGGCGACGCGCGCCGCGGGCGTGCCGCTCTGGGCGCTGCGACGCGCGCCGTGGACGCCGCAACCGGGCGACGACTGGCGGATGGTCGACGACTGGGCCGGCATCGAGGCCGCGCTCGCGCCGTTCAGGCGCCCGCTGTTCACGCTCGGCCGCGAGCCGCTCGCGCATCTCGACGCGATCCCGCCGCACCAGTTCTGGCTCGTGCGCTGCCTCGATGCGCACCCCGGCAACGCCCGCGCGCAGGTCGTCGCCGCGCGTGGGCCGTTCACGCCCGAAGGCGAGCGCGCGCTGTTCGCGCTGGCAGGCATCGACGTCGTCGTCAGCAAGAACAGCGGCGGCGCGGCCACCGAGGCCAAGCTCGACGTCGCGCGCGAACGCAGGCTGCCGGTCGTGATGCTGCGCCGGCCGCCGCTGCCCGATGCCGACCGCGCGTTCGACTCGGTCGCGGCGCTCGTCGACGCACTCGATCCGGCCGCGCGCGCGTGACGCAACGCAGCGGCTCATCCCACGAATTGACGGAGAAATTTCGATGACGGTGTATTTCATCGGCGCGGGCCCCGGCGACCCGGAGCTGATCACGGTAAAGGGCCAGCGCCTCGTGCGCACGTGCCCGGTGATCCTGTATGCGGGCTCGCTCGTGCCGGCCGCCGTGCTCGACGGTCATCGCGCGGAGCAGGTCGTCAACACGGCCGAACTCGATCTCGACGCGATCGTCGCGCTGCTTGCCGCCGCGCACGCGAAGGGGCAGGACGTCGCGCGCGTGCATTCGGGCGACCCGTCGCTGTACGGCGCGATCGGCGAGCAGATCCGCCGCCTGAAAGCGCTCGGGATTCCATACGAAATCGTGCCGGGCGTGACGGCCACGGCCGCATGCGCGGCCACGCTCGGCGTCGAACTGACGCTGCCCGGCGTCGCGCAGACGGTGATCCTCACGCGCTTCGCGGGCAAGACGACGATGCCGGAGGGCGAAGCGCTCGGCGCGCTCGCCGCGCATCGCGCGACGCTCGCGATCCATCTCGGCGTGCGCCATCTCGCGCGCATCGTCGACGAAGTGCTGCCGCATTACGGCGCCGATTGCCCGGTGGCGGTGATCTATCGCGCGAGCTGGCCCGACGAGGAGCGCGTGACGGGCACGCTGGCCGACATCGTCGACAAGGTACAGGGCACGCATATCGAGCGCACCGCGCTGATCCTGATCGGGCGCGTGCTCGACGCCGAAGGGTTCGTGGATTCGACGCTGTACGCGAGCGCGGGCTGAGCGCGCCGGCCTTGGCATCGGCGCGCCCGGCCGGCAGGCCCGTCAGGCCCGTCAGGCCCGCGCGATCTGCCGCATCTGCTTCGGCGCAAAGCCGGCCGCCAGCGCGAACAGCGCGATGCACAGGCACGCCATCGCGATCCACGCGGGCGTGAGATCCGCCAGATGCTGGCGCACGACGCCGGCCGCGAACGGAAACAGGGCGGCGATCAGATAGCCGATGCCCTGCACGAACCCCGTCAGCGACGCGGCATCGGCCGGCGTGGCCGCGTGGTCGACCGTGACGATCAGCGACAGTGGAAACAGCGCGCCGATGCCCGCGCCGAGCAGCAGCGCGGCCGGCAATGCGAGCGCGTCGGGCGCGGCCAGCATCACCAGCAACCCGACGAGCAGCGACGCGATCGCCGCATGCAGCGCAGGCCGGCGATCGGGCAGGCGGTCGATCGTCGCGGAAACGGTCAGCCCCGCGACGACTTCCGCGAACGTCACGCCGCCGAGCAGGCTGCCCGCCGCGGTCGGCGACCAGCCGAGCCGTGTGTAGTATGGCGGCAGCCACGCGAGCACGAGCGTGTAAGCACCCGTCGCGATGCCGAAGAACAGTGCGAGCCGCCACGCCCGCGGCGAACGCGATGGCTGCGCACCCGATACCGACACCGGGCCGGAGGCAAGCGCGTCGTCGCCCCGGCTGGCCAGCGGCCAGGCCAGTGCGGCCAGCGCCGCCGGCAACGCCCAGCCCGCGAGCGCGGCGAGCCAGCCCCAGCGCACCGCGGCGAACGGCGCGACGACGCTCGCGAGCACCGCGCCGCCCATGATCGACGTCGAATAGACGCCCATCGCGCCGCCGATGCGTGTCGCGAAATGCGCCTTCACGAAGCCGGGCAACAGCGCCTGCACCATCGCGATCCCGACGCCCGCGCAGCACGCGCTCGCGAGCAGCAGCCATGCGTGCTGCGCCCCGACGCGCGACGCGCAGGCCAGCGCGATCAACGCGACGCCGAGCCACACGCCGCCCGCGATCCCGGTGAGGCGCTGCAGGCGCCGCGCGCTCAGCGCGCCGAGCCCCATCAGCAGGATCGGGATCGTCGTCAGCAGGCTCGCCGCGCCGTCGCCGATGCCCGTCGCGCGCTGGATCATGTCGAGCAGCGGGCCGATCGCGGCAAGCGCCGGCCGCAGGTTCAGCCCGACGAGCACGACCGCGGCGAGCCGCCAGCCGGGGGGGATGAAGCGATTCATTGCAAGGCCCTCGATATCGGTGCGCGGCTGCCAGCCAGGCGCCGCACGTTTTTCAGGTAAAGTATCTCGACATCAAGATATATGGCGATTTATCTTGACGTCAAGATAACCGGTGAGCCGAGGAGGGTTAATGGATCGAGCCGAGCATGCGCTCGCGCAATGGCGGGTCGAGCGCCCGGATCTCGACGCGACGTCGATGGTGGTGATGGGGCGGCTGCAGGAAGCCGCGCTCGTGATCGCGCGCGATCGTCTCAATCCGCTGTTCGCGCGCTACGGCATGCACCCGGGGGAATTCGACGTGCTCGCGACGCTGCGGCGCAGCGGCGCGCCGTTCGCGCTGACGCCGACCGCGCTGTACGACGCGCTGATGATGTCGTCGGGCGGGATGACCGCGCGCATCGACCGGCTGCAGAAGGCCGGCTGGGTCGAGCGGCGGCCGAATCCGGCCGACGGGCGCGGGACGCTCGTCGCGTTGACGCATGCCGGGCGCGCGCTGATCGACGAGGCGGTCGTCGCGCATATCGATAATCAGCGGGCGGTGCTGGCTGCGTTGTCAGAGACCGAACAGGCGCAGTTGTCGCGGCTGTTGGGGAAGCTGCTGGCGGGGTTGGAAGCCGGAACGCCGGAAGGGGAGGAAGGGAACTCGCGTTGAACAATGCGTGATGGAAACGTACGCGGCGGGCAAAAAGTTCTTCGTGAATTCTCGTGGACGTCGCGTGTCGGCCCATTGCGGTCGGTCGTAAGATCACGGTCCCTTCGTCGCTTCTTGAAGTACTTCGGTCATCCGACGGCCGGTCTTTTTGGTCGGGCATCGGCCAACACAGTGAACAGCTCCGCAGAACCTTGTCGACTCGGCGTACGCCGACTTCCGAGTCATTGGATTTGAGGAAGCCGCGTCAGAGAGGGATTGCGCCGGAAGCCGCTTGTATTGCCGCAGCAATCTCGTCTTCGCTGCGCCCCCCATTGATGGCAATGCTTTCCCCAAAGACAAAATGAGGAACCGAACGAACGCCGGCATTCGCTGACTTGAACGCCTCCGCTTCGACGCGATGGTGCTGTTCAGGATCAAGAGCGATGGCACGCGCCTGATCGCGGTTAAAACCGTAGTCGGCGGCAATGTCAGCCAGCACATCCGCATCGGCGATGTTCTTCGCTGCGATGAAGTAAGCATCGGTGATTGCAACGGCGAGCCTGTGCTGCGTGTCACGCCCAGCGGCTGCCAGAATCACGGCATGAGCAGCCTGGGTCGGATAGGCCCAGAGCTGGCGACCAAGATCCAGGTCGAAGCCCGATGCGCGAGCTTCTCCCTCGGGGCGAGCAAAGGCGACCTTCGGATCGGTTATGCCGTAGCGCGAACGCAGCAAATCGGGAATATAGAGACCGCCTGACGGTGCATCTGGCAGCAGCAGGACTGGATGCTGCCGAATGTCAACGACCAGGTTGGGAAAACGCTCCGTCAGCACTTTGTCGAGACGGTGATGCCCGACGATGCACCACGGGCATGTGATTTCAGTATAGAGGTCTATTTGCATAACCCTGTTCTCGTAACCGGATCGCCGACAACGATTCGACCCTTCCCGCGAACGACGCGCGTTTCTTCACGTCGTCGCCGGGACACGTTGTAGCCCAGCTTCAAGGCTTCCTCGATGATGTGCCTTCAGGCCAGCCCGGTTGCACCGAAGCACCGAACGGCGCGAGGTTTTTTCCGGGCCATGAGGTCACGCAGCCTTCGCCAACAAGGCTTTGATAGCCGTTTCGGTGTTGGCGATTACGGCCTTCGCCGCATCGGGGCCGAAAACCGTGCCTTCGACACGCACCACTTCAACGTCGGTCAGGCCGATGAAACCGAGCAGGTGCAGCAAATAGCTGGTCTGAAAGTCGAACGGTGCCCATGCACCTTCCGAAAACACGCCACCGGCAGCGGTAACGAGATAGACCTTCTTGCCGGTCAGCAGCCCCTTCGGCCCAATATCGCCGTAACCGAAGGTGACGCCCGGCCAGGTGACGTGATCGAACCAAGCCTTTAGCTGCGACGACAGACTGAAGTTGATCATGCCCGAACCGAGCACGATCACATCGGCGGCCTTCAACTCATCGACCAACTCTTGCGCGACCTTCACCGCCTCGACCTGTTCCGGCGTGCGATCCGCGGGCGAGGCGACCCGACCCTGGATGTAGGCCGGTGCGATATGGGGCGGAGGATTCGCGGCAAGGTCGCGCACGGTCAGCGGGCCGCCCGCGCGGGCTTGGATGCCCTCTGCGATTTCGGTGGCAAAGCGGGTGGAAAGGCTGTCGGCCCCGCGCGGGCTGGACGTGACAAGCAGAGTGTGGCTCATAGCGGCTCCCAAGTATAAAATAAGAACCAAGTCGATTAAGTGACCTGACTTACGAATTCATACAAAGGATGGTATGGTTCCTGCCGTTTCCCCACAAGAAGGCACACGCATGTCACTTAGTCCCGCCGAGCTGCCTGCCGATATGCCTGCCCCTGACGCTGGCGGCTGCCTGGCAACTCGTGAAATCCTGGATCGCATCGGCGACAAGTGGAGCCTCTACATTGTCGCTATGCTGGCCGACGGCCCGCGGCGCTTCAACGAATTGAAGCGCCGCATCGAGGGCATTTCCCAGCGGATGCTGACACTGACCTTGCGCGGACTGGAACGCGACGGACTGATAACGCGAACGATGTATGCAACGATTCCGCCTCGCGTCGATTACGAACTCACCGACATGGGAAGAACGCTGTTGAAGCCTGTCATGGCGTTGGTCAATTGGGCGAGCGAGAATCAAGTCGCCATTGCCGAGGCGCATAAACGTTTTGACGAGAAGCCGGAGCCAGATCAGGTCTCGATTCAAGGCGTTGTCTACCAGCGTCGATAGACGAGTTTAGGCCGCAAGCTTGCGCAGACACAGCGGCGAAATTCAACTGCCAGTTCGCGTTGGGATCTGTCCCGACGCGGATCTTCGTTGGGGGCGCAGGCGCTGCATTTTGCGATCTATCCGACCAAGAGTCGGCCAGGGGCGATCGAAAACGTCTCATGGCATGACTTGGGTGTCCGTTCCCTGAACCAAACGGGACGTCTCGACGTCTCGCCGTCGACGCAAGCCGATGATGCTTCATGGCCGAATACCGACGGTCTCCCGGCGTTCCCCGGAGATCGGCAATGGTCAAAAAAAACCCGCCGCGCAATGCGGCGGGCGGCACAAATCATGGGCCGTGGCTCGCACGGCGCGTACCCGCGCAGCGGATCAACCCCGCGCCGGAATATTGAGCCCGCGCTCGACAGCCGGCCGCGCAACGAACGCGTCGAGCACCCGCTTCACGTTGCGGAATTCGCTGAAGCCGACCAGATCGCCCGCTTCATAGAAGCCAACCAGATTGCGCACCCACGGGAAGATCGCGATGTCGGCGATCGTGTAGGTATCGCCCATCACCCACTGGCGGTTCGCGAGATGCGCGTCGAGCACGCCGAGCAGGCGCTTCGATTCGGCGACGTAGCGATCGCGCGGACGCTTGTCCTCATAATCGCGGCCGGCGAACTTGTGGAAGAAGCCGACCTGGCCGAATATCGGCCCGATGCCGCCCATCTGGAACATCACCCACTGGATCGTCTCGTAGCGGCCCGCGAGATCCTTCGGGATCAACTGGCCCGTCTTGTCCGCCAGATAGATCAGGATCGCGCCCGATTCGAACAGCGGCAGCGGCCGGCCGTCGGGGCCGTTCGGATCGATGATCGCGGGGATCTTGTTGTTCGGGTTCAGCGACAGGAATTCGGGCGAGAACTGGTCGTTCGTGTCGAAGCGCACGAGGTGCGGCTCGTACGGCAGGCCGGTTTCCTCGAGCATGATCGACACCTTGACGCCATTCGGCGTCGGCAGCGAGTAGAGCTGGAGACGGTCGGGATGCTGGGCCGGCCATTTTTGCGTGATCGGGAAGGCGGACAGATCGGGCATGAAGGTTCGCTCGTCGAAGTGAATGATCCGCGCTCGGCCCGTGCCGCCGCGCTCGCGCACGGTTCGCGGCGGCAGGGCGGCGCGCGCCGAAAGCGCCCACTGTAGCCGATCACCGGAATCGATGCAGGCGCCGGCTGCGCACGTGCCTGCGCCGCGTGGCCCGAAGCCGTCAGAAGTTGTGCCGGGGCCCGACCATCGCGGCCGTCGTACCGACGCCCGGCGCGACCGGCTGCCCATACATGAGCATCTGGTCCATCATGCGGCGATTGTTCACGTTGCCGAGCTGCGCGTAGACCTTCGTCCGCTTCGACGTGCTGTAGTCGGCCGCGAGGACGACCGCCGTCGACCGGTTTTCAGCATCGACCGCCTCGTCTGGTGCTATGATTTCGAGCGGTGCGGTGCCGCGTGAAAATGCGGACTAAGCCACTGATTTGTTATCGTTTTTAATGGAATGCCATCATGGCCCCAAAAAGAAAGGTGCTGTATGGGGTTGAACTGAAACCCCGCACGATTATTCGCCCCACGACCGAGGTCAAGGCTTCGACCGAAACCGAGAAAAGCGATGTCCTTCGAGCAGCCCGGAAAGTCATTTCCGAACACCGGGACGTGCTGATCGCATTGAAGGACCGCTGATTTGCTGGATCTCGATTACGTCATCACGATCCACGACGAAATCATTCGAGACCTCGGCGGTCTGAGCGGGTTTGCGCATGCCGGGCGTGGCGGTGTCGAAGCCGCCTTGCACCGGGTTGAAAATCACGTCCATTACGCCGGTCTCGACGACGTGTTCGGCATTGCGGCGACCTATGCCGTCGCGATCGCGCGCGGCCATGTATTCAATGATGCAAACAAGCGCACCGGGCTGACGTGTGCATTGACGTACATGGAGCGACAAGGCATCTCGATGCCCCGTTTGGCTGATCTCGAAGATCTCATGGTTGACGTTGCGGACGGCAGCGTCACAAGCGAAGAGCTGGCCGAGTATTTCAGTGCGGTCTGGGAAAGTTCGCTTTCTCGCTGAAGCGCCCCACTGATTCATTCTTCTGCGGTGCTGCCGCAGTAACTGCCCATCGGTCATTCCGCAGACTGTCGCTCGAAAGCATCACGCTCTCGCTGCTCATACGTTGACATATGACGTCTTAACAGCACTGACTGACATACCGGGGCTTCCTAGGCATGCTGTTACGGAAGCTTTTTGTCAGGGAAAGTCCCGCCCCGCATCCCGTGGTTTTTTGTTGACCGACATCGTATAACGCCGTCATGATTTCCTGACAAGAAAGGTCCCATCCACCGACCGAAGTGAGGAGACATGAACACCACCCCGATCGCTCGCCGTGTCCGCCGGATCGCACTCGCACTGGGCTTCGCGCTGTCGGCCGCCGCGGCCGTTGCCGCCCCCGTATCGCTGAACATCGTCGACGTCGCAGGCAACCTGCAGCTCACGCAGAAGGCCATCGAGGCGTTCAAGGAGAAGAACCCGAATCTCGTCGCGAACGTCACGTTCACGAACGCGCCCGCGCCGCAGTTGCCGGGCAAGATCAAGGCGATGCAGGCGGCGGGGCGCGCCGACATCGACCTCGTGCTGACGGGCACCGACGCGCTCGCCGCCGGCATCGAGCAGAACCTGTGGCAAAAGCTGCTGCCCGACAACGCGGCCGCGCTCCCCGGCGTGCTCGACAAATACGCGCCCGGCCCGCGCAAGATGCAGGATCTCGCGCAAGGCTACGGCCTCGAGGTCACCTACATGCCGGCCGGCCCGCTGCTCGAATACAACCCGGCGAAGGTCAGCGACCCGCCGAAGACGCCCGACCAGCTGCTCGCGTGGTGCAAGGCGCACCCGAACAAGCTGATCTATGCGCGCCCGGCGAACTCCGGCCCCGGCCGCACGTTCCTGATGGGGCTGCCGTACGTGCTCGGCGACAAGAATCCGCAGGACCCGATCAACGGCTGGGACAAGACCTGGGCGTTCCTGAAACAGTTGAACGAATGCGTGCCGTACTACCCGGGCGGCACGTCGGCGGTGATGAAGGAGCTCGGCGAAGGCACGCGCGACATGACCGTGACCGTCACCGGCTGGGATCTCAACCCGCGCGCGCTCGGCATCGTGCCGGCCGAATTCAAGATCCAGGCGTTCGACAACATGACGTGGGTCAACGACGCGCACTACATGGTGATCCCGAAGGGCGTGCCGAAGGAAAAGCTCGACGTGCTGTTCAAGCTGATGAACTTCCTGCTGGAACCGGCGCAGCAGGCGATGACCTACGACGACGGCTATTTCTATCCGGGCCCGGCGGTGAAGGGCGTGACGCTCGAGATGGCGCCCGCGCACAGCCAGGAAGTCGTGCGCAAGTTCGGCCGCCCCGAATACGCGAAGCTGCTCGCCGATCGTCCGCACGTGCAGCCGCTCAATGCGCAGGCGATGGTCGCCGCGTTCCAGAAATGGGATCGCGAGATCGGTTCGCAGAAATCGAAGTGACGCCTGAACCGGCGGGCGCCGCGGCGCCCGCGTCGATGGAGTTCGTGGAATGAAGCACAGTTTCGAACGGTTGCGGCTCGACGGCGTGTGCCGCAGTTTCACCAATGCGCAAGGCGCGCAGGTCGCCGCGCTGGACGGGCTCAACCTCGAGATCCGGCGCGGCGAATTCATCGCGCTGCTCGGCCCGTCGGGCTGCGGCAAATCGACCGCGCTGAACTGCATCGCGGGGCTGCAGCCGCTCACGCGCGGCGGCATCTGGCTCGACGACACGCGCATCGACGTGCTGCCGCCCGAGCGTCGCGGCTTCGGCATGGTGTTCCAGAACTACGCGCTGTTCCCGCACATGTCGGTGCTCGACAACGTCGGCTTCGGCCTCAAGATGCGCGGCGTGCCGAAGCAGGAAACGCGGCGGCGCGCGCAGCAGGCGCTCGAGCTCGTGCAGCTCGTCGGTCACGAAGGCAAGCTGCCCGGGCAGTTGTCGGGCGGGCAGCAGCAGCGCGTCGCGATCGCGCGTGCGATCGTGATCGAGCCGCCGCTCGTGCTGATGGACGAGCCGCTGTCGAACCTGGACACGAAGCTGCGCATCGAGATGCGCGCGGAGATCCGCCGCATCCACACGCAGCTCGAACGCGCGACGATCTACGTGACGCACGACCAGGACGAGGCGCTGTCGATGGCCGACCGTATCGTCGTGATGAAGGAGGGCGTCGTGCAGCAGGTCGCGTCGCCGAAGGACGTCTACACGCGCCCGCACAATCTGCATGTCGCGCGCTTCATGGGCTATCGCAACGTGCTGCCGTTCACGCTCGAAGGCATGGCCGGCGATTACGTGAACGTCGCGTCGGGCGGCGTGCGCCTCGCGGGCGTGCCGATGGCCGGCTTCGACGCGAAGGAGGTCGTCGTCGCGCTGCGCCCCGACGACATCGAGCGCGCGGAACAAGGCGCCGACAATGCATTCGACGCGACCGTCGAGACGGTCGAGTACGGCGGGCGCGACTCGCTGATCCGCGCGATCACGCCGTTCGGCGCGATCTGGGCGCGCGTGGCCGGCGAGTTCACGGAAGGCGAGCGCTTGAGGCTGCGCGTGGCGCCGGCGCGCACGCTCGTCTATGCGGGAGACGGGCAATGAACGGGCTGCGCCACGCGGCGCGCGCGGCGGCGTCCCGCCCGGAGGCCGCATGAGCACGCTCGCGACCGGCGGCGCGGCGCGCGACGCGAAAGCCTGGCTCGTCACGCCGGCGCTCGCGTTCATCGCCGCGCTGTTCATCTATCCGTTCGCGTACGGCCTCGTGCTGTCGTTCCAGCCGATGAACGGCGGCGCGCTCGCGAACTACGTACAGTTCTTCACCGACACGGCGATGTGGCCGACCGTGCTCGTCACGCTCAAGCTCGCGGTGCCGGCCACACTGCTCAACGTCGGCATCGCGGTGCCGGTCGCGTTCGCGCTGCGCCGCCATTCGCCGTACCAGAAGTTCGTCACGACGCTGCTCGTGATTCCCGTCACGCTCGGCACGGTGCTCGTCGCCGACGGGATGCTCACTTACTTCGGGCCGAACGGCTGGTTTCCGCAGGCGCTGCAGGGGCTGCACCTGTACACCGACGAAGTGCGCCTCACGCACAACTACTGGGGCGTGCTGCTGTCGCTGATCGTGTCGGGCTTTCCGTTCGCGTTCCTGCTGATGCTGTCGTACATCAGCGGCATCGACCCGACGCTCGCGCGCGCGGCCGCGACGCTCGGCGCGAACCCGTGGCAGCAGTTCCGGCAGATCTACCTGCCGCTGCTCGTGCCGGGGCTCACGATGGCCGCGTGCCTGTCGTTCGTGCAGGCGTTCTCGGTGTTCCCGTCGGCCGTGTTGCTCGGCGCGCCGGCCGGGCCGACGCGCGTGATCTCGATCGCGGCGGCCGAAGCCGCGTTCGAAAGCTACGACTATTCGCTCGCATCGGCGATCGCGATCGTGATGGGCTTCGCGCAGTTGCTGGTGGTCGCGTCGATGCTCGGCGCGCGCCGCTTCTTCTACACGGGTGCGGTAACGGGAGGCAAGGGCTGATGGCGACCGACAATCATGCCGCTCGCACGTGGCCGCCGAAGCACGACGCCCCCGATGCGCGGCCCGTCGATGCAAGGAAACCGCATCGGATGAAAAGCAATCTCGCCGGCCGCGCATGGAAGGCGCTCGTCTGGGGGCTGATGGCGTTCTTCCTGCTGAACGTGATGCTGCTGATCGCGACCGTCGCGGTGAACTCGGTCGCGACGCGCTGGTTCGGCACGCCGCTGCCGCAGGGCTTCACGCTGCATTGGTATGCGAAGGCATGGGAGGATTTCCAGCTCGCGAGCGTGCTGTGGGTGACCGTCGAGGTCGTCGGCGCGGTCGTGCTGCTGTCGATCGCGCTCGGCGTGCCGGCCGCGTATGCGCTCGCGCGCGTGCAGTTTCGCGGCAAGCGCTTCGCGCTGCTGGTGTTCCTGCTGCCGCTGATGGTGCCGCCCGTCACCTACGGGATCCCGATGGCGACCGTGATGTACAAGATCGGGCTCGCCGGCACGCTGCCGGGCGTGATCCTCGCGAATCTCGTGCCGGCGCTGCCGTTCGTGATCCTCGTGATGACACCGTTCATCGAGCAGATCGATCCGAACCTCGAAGCCGCCGCGCGCATCTTCGGCGCGAACACGTGGCGCTATTTCCGCTACGTGCTGCTGCCGCTGCTGGTGCCCGGCATGCTCGCGGCCGGGTTGCTCGTGCTCGTGCGCACGATCGGGATGTTCGAGCTGACGTTCTTCACCGCGGGCCCGAGCACGCAGACGCTTGTCGTCGCGCTGTATTACGCGGTGTTCTCGACCGGCGTGCGCGCGCCGCAGTCGATCGACGCGATGGCGATGATCTACATGGCGATCACGCTCGTGTGGGTCGTGATCGCGCTGCAGTTCGTCAGCCCGACGCAACTCGTGAGCCGCGTGAAGCAGCAACGGCAGTAGGCGGGGGCGTCGCACGATCGCGCGCGGCCGCCGTGCCGCCCAGCCGTCGTGCAATTGGTTACAAATGGATACCGCGCACGACACGCGGACGTTGCAGACTACGCGGCGTTCCCCCGATCGACGGATATCCATGAAGTTTCAACTGCTGCTGACCCTCGCCGGCGCGTCGACGCTGCTGGCCGCCTGCAACCTGCTTCACGACGGTCCCGGATCGAGCGACGTCGACGCCGCCGTGCGCCGCGCGCTCGAAGCGGAAAACCACGGCGGGCTGAACGCGCTGTTCGGCCAGCCGCTGCCCGTATCGGCCGACGTCGTATCGGCGAAACCCGACGGCGACTGCAAGAAGCTCGGCGATCGCACGTACTCGTGCGACGTCGTGGTCACGTGGCGCAACGCCGATTACTCGCCGTCGCGCGCGAACCTGACCTTCGTGAAGGCGGCCGACGGCTCATGGCAGACGTCGGGCGTCGACGCGGCGCTCGTGACGGGCACCGCGAAGTCGCTGATCGACCATATCGGCAAGGCCTGGCCGGGCAATGCGGCGAGCGGCGCTTCGGCGCCGCAGTGACGCGCCGGCGGCGAGCCTTCTTCTCCTTCCTCGTTTATGCGGCCCCATCCGCGCGGGCCGCGGTGGCATGTTCTGCATGAAGGGGCGCGACCATCGCGCCTATCTCGATTTGAACGCATCCTCGGTATGCGGGCAGGGTTATAGGGAAAACCCTTATCTCAAGGTATAATTCCGGGCTGAGAGAAAGGTCAAGATCATGCCTGAACGTTTCCAAGCCCTTGAAAAATTTGTGTTTTCCCTCGTCGTGATGTCCGCGGTCGTGTGCTCGGCCTTCCTCGCGTACGAGCGTCATCCCGAGATCAAGATCGCGCTGCACGAAGGCGAGGCGCTGATGCGCGAGAGCGCCAAATACTCGGTCATCTGTTCGCCGTCGAAGGTCGACCCTTGCGTCGAGATGTCCGCCTACTGAGCCGGCTTTCCGCTTTTCGGACTGGCCTGATATCGACATCCTTGCCGGTCTGAACGCGTTGAAGTAGCACCCATCAGATAGTCGGAAACCCGCCGCCAGACAGGGCCGAGGCACGAACCCTTCATGTGCCCCGGGTCGCTGGCGCAAGCAGCCCCGCATTCAGTCGGCCCCGCTTCGAGCAATCGAGCGGGGCCGTTCCGTTCGTGCGTGTCACACGACATGCCGCGGCTCGCCGCCGACGAACGCGGCGACGTTGTCCACGAGCTGATCGGCCAGCGTCTGCATCGCCTCGTCGCTCGCCCACGCGACATGCGGCGTCAGGATGAACGCCGGATGCGACAGGATCGCGTGAAACGGATGCGCGGCCGGCAGCGGCTCCTGCGTGACGACGTCGAACCCCGCGCCCGAGATCTGCCCTGACTGCAACGCCTCGACGAGCGCGCTTTCGTCCACGAGCCCGCCACGCGCGGTATTGATCAGCAGCGGCCGGCGCGCCATCCGCGCGAATGCGCGGGCGTCGATCAGGTGCCGCGTCGCGGGCGTGAGCGGGCAGTGCAGCGTGATCACGTCGCTGTCGCGCAGCAGCGTGTCGAGCGGTGCATGGCCGTCGCGCGCGGTGTCGCCGTGTGCGGCGAACAGCACGCGCATGTCGAGCGCCCGCGCGATGGCGGCCACCGCGCGCCCGAGCACGCCGTCGCCCACGATCCCGAGCGTCGCACCGGCCAGGTCGCGAATCGGGTGATCGAAAAAGCAGAACTGTCCGCTGTCGAGCCAACGCCCCGCGCGCACCGCGTCGCGATAAGCGACGAGGCTGCGGCGCAGCGCGAAGATCAGCGCGAACGTGTGCTCGGGCACCGTGCGCACCGCATAGCCGCGAATATTGCTCACGATGATCCCGCGTGCCGCGCACGCATCGAGATCGACGATGTCGGTGCCGGTCGCGGCGATCGCGATCATCCGTATCTGCCGCGCATCGGCGAGGGCCGTCGCGTCGAGCCGCACCTTGTTCGTCACGACGATGTGCGCGTCGCGGATGCGCGCCGCGACCTCGTGCGCGGCCGTCCGGTCGAATGTCTGCAAGGCGTGCGGAAACGGAAATCGTTTCAGCACGGTCTGCGGCGACAGCGTCGCGCGGTCGAGGAACACGATCTTCGCGGGAGCGGAAACGGAAAACATGGCGGTCTCGCTGGCAGGCGCCCGATGGCGCGGAACGGCCCCGATTCTGCCGGCGGCGCGCGCGCCGTCGTTTGACCGTTGCGCGAGCGCGCTTTCCCGGGTGGAAAGGCTGGCGCGTCCCGCTTGGCCGATACCGCGCTCGCGCCGTCGCCCGCCTTTCCGTTTCGGAAAGGCAGGTTGACCATCGAGCGATTTTCGCCGGGCGCGAACGCCGTCATGATCGCCGTCATCGACAACGAGATTTCATCGGAGACAGTCATGACACGCCCCCTGGACGGCATCCGCGTGCTGGAACTCGGCCAACTGATCGCCGGGCCGTTCGCGGGCCGGATGCTCGCCGAATTCGGCGCGGACGTCATCAAGGTCGAGCCGCCCGGCGTCGGCGACCCGCTGCGCAAGTGGCGGCTGCTGCACGACGGCACGTCGGTCTGGTGGGCCGTGCAGTCGCGCAACAAGACCTCGCTCACGCTCGATCTGCGCACGCCCGAAGGGCAGGACGTCGTGCGCCGCCTCGTCGCGGAGACCGACGTGCTGATCGAAAACTTCCGGCCCGGCACGCTCGAAGGCTGGGGGCTCGGCTGGGACGCGCTGTCCGCGCTCAACCCGGGGCTCGTGATGCTGCGCGTGTCGGGCTTCGGTCAGACCGGCCCGTATCGCGACCGCCCCGGCTTCGGCGTGATCGCCGAGGCGATGGGCGGCCTGCGCCACCTCACGGGCGAACCGGGCCGCACGCCGGTGCGCGTGGGCATCTCGCTCGGCGATTCGCTGTCGGCGCTGCACGGCGTGATCGGCGTGCTGCTCGCATTACGGCATCGCGAGCAGCAGGGCGGCAAGGGGCAGGTCGTCGACGTCGCGCTGTACGAATCGGTATTCAACATGATGGAAAGCCTGCTGCCCGAATATGCGGCGTTCGGCGCGGTGCGCGGGCCGGCCGGCAGCAGCCTGCCGGGGATCGCGCCGACCAACGCGTACCGCTGCCGCGACGGCCGGTACGCGCTGATCGCCGGCAACGGCGACAGCATCTTCCGGCGCCTGATGGAACTGATCGGCCGGCCCGATCTCGGCAACGATCCGGCGCTCGCGCACAACGACGGGCGCGTCGCGCAGGTCGCGCGCATCGATGCGGCGATCGGCGAATGGAGCGCGCACCACGACCTCGACGACGTGCTCGCCGCGCTGAACGACGCGCGCATTCCGTCGGGACGCATCTACGACGTGGCCGACATCGCGGCCGATCCGCACTACCGTGCGCGCGACATGATCGTCGACGCCGCGCTGCCCGACGGCACGCCCGTGCTCGTGCCGGGCATCGTGCCGAAACTCGATGCCACGCCCGGGCGCATCGAGCGGCCGGCCCCCGGGCTCGGCGCGGATACCGACGCGGTGCTCGAATCGCTCGGCATCGATGCGGTGACGCGCGACGACTGGCGCACGCGCGGCGTGATCTGAAACAGCCACCGGGACGAAGACATGAACGCGCATCCGCAACGCCTCCACATCCACGAAGTCGCGACCCGCGACGGTTTCCAGAATGAAGCGGCGTTCGTCGACACCGACGACAAGATCGCGCTCGTCGACGCGCTGAGCGCCTGCGGCTACGCGAAGATCGAGGTCACGTCGTTCACGTCGCCGAAGGCGATTCCCGCGCTGCGCGACGCGGAAGCCGTGATGCACGGCATCGCACGCGCGCCGGGCGTCGTCTATACGGCGCTCGTGCCGAACGTGCGCGGCGCCGAGCGCGCGCTGTCGTGCGGCGTCGACGAGGTGAACCTCGTTATGTCGATGAGCGAGAGTCACAACCGCGCGAACCTGCGGATGACGCGCGAGCAATCGTTCGCGCAGTTGCGCGACGTGATCGACGCGGTGCGCGGCACGGGTGTCGCGATCAACGTGTCGCTGTCGACCGCGATGGGCTGCCCGATGGAAGGCGACGTACCGGCCGAAACGGTGCTCGCGTGGATGCAGCGCTTCGCGGATCTCGGCGTGCACGGCTTCACGCTGTGCGATACGACCGGCATGGCGTTTCCGTCGCAGGTGCGCGACTTGTCCGGACGTGCGCGCGAGCGCTTCCCCGCGTTGCAGCTCACGCTGCACTTCCACAACACGCGCGGGATGGCGCTCGCGAATACGCTCGCCGCGCTCGACGCCGGCATCGACCGTTTCGACGCGTCGCTCGGCGGGCTCGGCGGCTGCCCGTATGCGCCGGGCGCGACCGGCAACGTCTGCACCGAGGAACTCGTGCACATGCTCGAACTCGACGGCTACGATACGGGCATCGACCTCGCGGCCGTGCTCGCCGCAGCCGCACGGCTGCCCGCGCTCATCGGGCACGACGTGCCGAGCCAGATCCTGAAGGCCGGGCGCCGCTCGGACCTTCATCCGCCGCCGCGCGCCGATGCCGACGGCAAGCCCGCGCAACGCGCGTTCTCGTGAACAGCAACAGAAACATAAACAGGAGCGAATGCCATGGCGCTGATCGACCACCTCGATCATCTCGTGCTGACCTGCGTCGATCCGGAACGGACGAAGCATTTCTACACCGAGGTGCTGCAGATGCAGCTCGAAACCTTCGGCGCGGGCCGACTCGCGTTCCGTTTCGGCAACCAGAAGATCAACCTGCACGTGCGCGGCGCGGAATTCGAGCCGAAAGCGCACGTGCCGGTGCCGGGCGCGCTCGACCTGTGCTTCATCGCGTCGGTCCCGCTCGACGACGTGATCGCGCACCTGCGGCGCGTCGACTGGCCGATCGTCGAAGGGCCCGTCGAACGCACCGGCGCGACGCAGAAAATCCGCTCGATCTACGTGCGCGATCCCGACCTGAACCTGATCGAGATTTCCGAGCCGATCTGACTTGCCGGGCTCGGTCGCCCGCGCGAGTGCCGGCCCGCCGCGCGCACAGCGTCACAGTCCTTCGCCGAAAGCGGACAGGCACGCGCCGCGCCCGCCGATTCCGGATAGCCGTGCGCGGCCGCGCTGCGGATAATGGCGCAACGGCGTCGGCCCGACCGCCGCCTTCGCCGCGCGCACGGACAAACGTGCCGCGCGCATCCGCAACCCGATCCAGGCGCTTCCCGAATGACGATCCTCTATCGCGGCATGGACCGTGCGGCGCTCGACGCCGCGTACCTGAACACGAGGGCTGTTCCCGATTTCCCCGCGCTGCTCGCGTCATGCCAGGCGCGCAGCGCGGCGCTATACGCGGCGACGCCCGGCCGCCGCGACCTGCGTTACGGCGCGCAACCCGCGCAGCGCTTCGACTGGCTGCCGTGCGGGCAGCCCGACGCACCGCTGTTCGTGTTCATCCACGGCGGCTACTGGCAACACTGCACGAAAGAGGATTTCGCGTATGCGGCGAGCGGGCCGCTCGCGTGCGGCTACGACGTCGTGCTCGCCGAATACACGCTCGCGCCGGTCGCGACGATGACCGATATCGTCGGCGAGATCGGCGCGCTGCTCGACCATCTCGCGGCCGACCGCGACGGCCTCGGCATCGCGGGGCGGCCGATCCATCTGAGCGGCCATTCGGCGGGCGGCCATCTGACGGCCATGCATCGCGCGCATCCGGCCGTCGTGTCGGCACTCGCGATCAGTCCGCTCGTCGATCTCGAACCGATCGCGCTGTGCTGCCTGAACGACAAGCTGCAGCTCACCGCGCGGGAGGTCGACGCGTACAGCCCGTTGCGCCATGTCGGACCGGGCGCGGCGACCGTCGTGGCGGTCGGCGACGCCGAACTGCCCGAACTCGTTCGGCAGGCGGACGAATACGCGACGGCGTGCGAAGCCGCCGGCGAGCGGATCGCCCGCGCGTGGCTGCCCGGCATGCAGCACTTCGCGGTGCTCGACGATCTCGCGACGCCGGACGGCGCGATGCTCGCCGCATTGCACGCCATCGCGCCGCGCTAGCCTCGCCGTATCGTGCGTATCGCATGCGCACGGCCCGGCGTATGATCGGCGTCAGGCCGGCGCGATGACGACGTCCCCCGCACGGCCTTCCCAGGACCCCCGACATGGTGAACCCGCTTCATTTCGATCTGCAGTCGCTGCGCGTGTTCGCGCTCGTCGCCGAGCACGGCAGCCTGACGAAGGCAGCCGAACACGGCCAGCTCACGCTGTCCGCGGTCAGCAAGCGCATCGCCGAACTCGAAAGCGTGACCGGCAGCGCGTTGTTCGTCCGGCACGCGCGCGGCGTCGAGCTGACGCCCGCGGGCCGCGCGCTGCTCGATCATGCGGCGAAGGTGATCGAGCAGGTGAACCGGATGGCGCACGAGATGAGCGACTACGTCGCAGGCGTGCGCGGCCATATCCACGTATGGACCAACACGTCGGCGATCGTCCAGTTCCTGCCCGCCGATCTCGCCGCGTTCCTCACCGGCAACCCCGGCATCAAGGTGAGTCTCGAGGAGCGGCTGAGCCACGAGATCGTCGACGCGATCGGGTCGGGCAAGGCCGATCTCGGTGTATTCGCCGACAACGTGCCGGCGCCCGGCATCGACCGGCGGCTGTACCGGCGCGACGAGCTCGTGCTGCTCGTGCCGCGCGCGCACCGGTTCGCCGTGCGCGACAGCATCCGCTTCGCGGATACGCTCGACGAGGACTACGTGGGCCTGAGCGACGGCAGCTCGCTGCTCGCGCGCATGACCGACGCCGCGTTCGCGGCCGAGCGCTCGCTGAAGCTGCGGATCCAGGTATCGAATTTCGACGGCGTGAGCCGGATGATCGAGGCCGGGCTCGGCATCGGCGTGCTGCCGCGCGATGCGGTGACCGGCGAGCGCGCGGCGCGGCTCGGTGTCGTGAAGCTCGACGACGCGTGGGCGACGCGCACGCTATGGGTCGGCGTGAAGGCCGGCGCGGTGCTGACGACCGACGTCGCGAAGCTGTTCGATTTCATGTCGGCGCGCTGAATGCGATGAGGCGATGAAACGGCGACGCACGGGGCACGCGTGCGTGCGCCCCGTGCCGCTCGCCGCGTCAAACCGGATTGATCTCGTCCTGGCTGCGCCGCGTGGTGAGCGGGCCGAGCACGCGCAGCGTGACGGCGACGATGCCGAGCGCGACCGAAATCACGCCGAACATCGCGCCCGCGCCGTAGTCGACGAGCACCGGCAGCAACACGAACGGCAGCGCGCCGCTGACGATGCGCGACAGCGCATAGGTGCTGCCGATCGCCGTCGAACGCACGCCGGCCGGAAAAATCTCGGCCTGGTACACGTGATACGCGTTGCTGAACACGTTGGACGCACACGTCGTCAGGAACCCGAAGCCGACGATCACCACGGTATTGCCGGAATACGCGAAGCACAGCCCGAACACCGCGATCGACAAGATCGACACGATCACGAGCGTGCGGCGCTCGATCCAGTTGAGCAGCGGAATCGACAGCAGCGAGCCGATCGGATAGCCGATGAACGACAGCGCGATGAACAACGTGCTGTCCGTCACGTCGAAGCCGCGGCTTTTCACGACGGTGCCGGCCAGCGTGCCGAACCCGTAATAGCCGAAGCCCTGGAACAGGTGAAAGATCGCCAGCATCACGTAGCGCGCGCCGTACGGACGGCGACGCAGCAGCGCGATGCGCTCGCCGAGCCCGAGCGGCCGCTGCGGCTGGACCGGTTCCGCGAAATGCTCGGGCACGGGCACGCCGGCGCTTTGCGCGAAACGCCGCAGCGCCGCGTGCGCATCGGCCGTGCGGCCTTGCGCGAGCAGCCAGCGCGGGCTTTCCGGCAGCCGGTGCTGGACGAGCAGCACGTACACGGCGCCGAGGCTGCCGACCGCGAGGATGATGCGCCAGCCCGCGACGCCCGCCACATGCAGCGGGTTCAGCCACAGCGCGAGAAAGCCGACGAGCGGCACCGCGACATACGAAGTCGTGTAGGCCCACGCGGCGAGCCGCCCGCGCTTGTCCTTCGGCAGGATTTCGGACAGGAAGGTGTCGGCGACCGGATAGATCGCGCCGACGCCGATGCCGGTCAGGAACCGGCAGGCCACGAGCATGTCGGCACTCACCGAAAACGCACCGACCAGCGAGAACGCGCTGTACCACCCGAGTGTGAGCAGGAACGCCTTGCGCCGGCCGATGCGGTCGGCCAGGCTGCCGAGGCACATCGCGCCGACGAACATGCCGATGAACGCGGACGCCAGCAGCAGCTTGAAATCGGCGCTTTGCCGGCTCAGCCCGTATTCGTGCTGCAACGCGGAGCCGATCGTACTGACGAGAAAGATCTCGTACATGTCGAAGAACAGCCCGATGCCGATCACCCAGACGACGAATCGATGCAACGCACCGACCGGCAGATCGTCCATGAAATCGCCGAGCGTGACGCGGCGGGCGGGAAGGGTCGTTGCGTCGACGCCGGCGCCTGCGGAGGCGGCCGACGTGCGGGCGGACGCGCGTGCGCCCGCGTGGCCGTCGAGGTCGAGGGATTGGCTGTTCATCGTGTCTCCTGATTATCGATATGCGGTGGCGCGGGGCTGGCCGTTCTTAGCCGGCGTCACGCGTCGGCCGCACGATGCGACGCCAGGCATCGCCGGGCAGGTGCAAGAGGCGGCCATGCGGGCTGCGCCGATCGTCCGACACATGGTGGGCAAATCGGCGGCACGTGATAATTGAGGATGTTTCAAGCATCCTTTCCCGAGCAGAAAGGGTAGGGAGCGCGCGGTGGACACGATTCGCGCGGCAGGCCGTTGCAGCCTGCGTGGCGGGCGGGTGCGTATCGAAAACGATGCGCACCCGCGCCATCCGGCGAGGCCGGGAAAACCATGACGCCGGTGGCGTGGCCGCCGGCGCAACCGCCGCCGACGCCACACGGTCGTGCTCAATCGGCCGGCACGAACGCCGTCCCATGAAACACGCGCACGGGGTTCCCGCGCGCCAGCGCAAAGTGTTGCATCCGCCGCTGCCGGCGCGTGGCGGTCGGCCTCCCGCCGCACGCGCACCCGCAGCAATTCGTCGCGCGGGCCGCGGATTTGCAATGTCCTGTATCCGCCCCGACGGCCGATACAGTGCGATACACCGCCCGCGCGCGGCTTCGCTATAAAGCAGGCGTGACCTCTTTCGGAGCCCGTCATGTCTACTACCCGGTTCAAAGGATCCTGCCATTGCGGGGCCGTCAAATTCGAAGTCAGCACGGCCATTGCGCCGGCCGTTCGCTGCAACTGCAGCCTGTGCCGACGGCGCGGCGCGCTGATGAGCCCGATGTTCGCCGCCGCCAACCTGACGATCGTCGAAGGCGAGGGCGCACTGACGTGCTATCGCTTCAACACGCACACCGCACGTCACTATTTCTGCAGCCGGTGCGGCGTCTATCCGTTCCACCAGACCCGCAAAGACCCGGCATGCTGGCGCGTCAACCTCGGTTGCCTCGACGGCGTCGATCCGTACACGCTCGACGCGACGGTTGCCGATGGTGCGAGCCTCTCGGTCGTGGAGGACGCATGAAACGCTGGCTGATGATCCTCCTGTTTGCCGCGGGCGGGCTCGCGACCGAAATCGCGCATCCGGTACAGTGCACGTTGTTGTCGGTCAGCCGTCAGCAAACCGGCAAGCGCCGCAAGCCGGGCTGAGCGCGGCGCGCGCCAGCCGATCGACCCCGATTATCATGCTTCCGATAAGATCGCATGCGATATATAATGCGATTGTCTGCGACCGTTCGCGTCGCTGGAGGAAGTCCATGAAACCGACCGAAACCCCGTCGCCCGCCGCGCCGAAGCTGTCCGAGTTCCTGTGCTTTGCGATCTACTCGGCGAACCTCGCGTTCGGCAAGGCGTACAAGCCGATCCTCGACGAGCTCGGCCTCACGTACACGCAATACATCACGATCATCGCGCTGTGGGAGCAGGACAACCAGACCGTCGGCCAGCTCGGCGAGAAGCTGTTCCTCGAATCCAATACGCTGACGCCGATCCTGAAGAAGCTCGAGGCAATGGGTTACCTGGAGCGGCATCGCGATCCGTCCGACGAACGCCAGGTGCTCGTCAGCCTGACGAAAAGCGGCCGCCGCGTGCGCGAGAAGGGGCTCGACATGAACCTGGTCGAAGCCACCGGGCTGAAGCCGGACGAGTTCGCGAAGGTGCAGAAGGCGATCGTCACGCTGCGCGGCAACCTGATCCGGTCGACCGAAGCATAAAGGCACTCAGGCACTCAGGCATGACGAGCGGCCGGCGCGTGAATCGCGCCGGCCGCATTGTCACGCGTGCGCATCGCCCAGCACCAGCAGGTGCATGTCGCGCCGTACGACGAAACCGAGCGCGAGATAGCGCTCGATCGCCACCTGGTTCGTCGTGAGCACGTGCAGGAACGGCGTGTCCGATCGTGCGTCGATCGACGCAATCAGCGACCGGATCAACCTCGCCGCCAACCCTTGCCGCCGAAACGCGGCGTCCACGCACACGGCGCTGATCTCCGTATAGCCGTCCAACTGCATCCGCTCGCCGGCCATCGCGGCCAGCCGCCCTTCGTTGCGCACGCCGATGTAGCGGCCGAGTTCGAACGTACGCGGGCCGAACGGGCCCGGCTGCGCGGCGGCGGTCAGCGCAAGCATGTCCGGCACGTCGGCTTCGCCGAGCGGGACATGTTCCGATTCATGTGCCGGGTCGAACGTCCGTTGCCAGATCATTTGGAGCAGCGTCGCGCGCCGGATCACCGACCATCCCGCCGGTGGCGCGATCTCGTCCGGCGTGACGAGCGCGGCCGGCCCGTGTGCGGCGACCAGCGCGCGCAGCGCGTCGAACGACGCCGGGCTCGTGTCGGCGAGCGCGGCAAACGGCGCCACGGGCACCGGAAACCGCCATGCGCGGTCATTGCCGAGCGCAAAGCGGTGCTGCTTGCCCGTCAGCGCGTTCCAGACAACGCGATCGAGCACGTGCGCATCGCTTGTCGCGTTTCCGGTCATGGCATCCGGCATCGGCGGCTCCTTCGTGAAAGATGGGGGTGCCGCACAGAATAATCCGGGATGGCCGGGAATGCAGGCTGCGGCAATGCAAATAAAAGCGCATGCGATTACATCGCATGCGCTTTATATGATGGACTTCAGCGACAGAATTCGCCGTACCACGCTCAATGCCCGAAATAGATCGAGCGCTCGGCCATGCGGATCGCGCCGCGGCTGCCGGACTGCGTGGCGCCGCCGGCATCACCGCCGTAACCGGCTGTCTGCGTATCGGCCGCGACGGCGCCATCGTCGCGAATCCTTTTCAGCGCCGCCTGGATATTGTCCGGATAGTGCGGATCGTTGGGGCGATTCGGCTGGTAGCCGGCTTGCTGCAACGCGGCCAGTTCGGCACGCACTTGCGCACGCGTGACGGTGCTTTCTCCGGCAAAAGCCGGCGCGGCGACGGCGGCCGACACGGCAACGAGCAGGGCGGCAATCAGTTGGGGCTTCATCATTCACCTCGACAGGGATTCAGGAATTCAGGGGGGCGCACCGCACGCCGGCCATCGGCGCCGTTCGCGCGTTCGTTCAATGACCGAAGTAGATCGAGCGTTCGGCAATACGCGTCGCCGGCCGGCTGCCCGACTGCGTCGCGGCGGCGGCATCGTTGCCGTAACTGGATGCCGATGCGTCGGCCGCCACCGCGTCGTTCGCATGAATGCGCGTCAACGCGGCCTGCAGGTCGTCCGGGTAATGCGGATCGTTCGCGCGTCCCGGCCGATAACCGGCTTGTTCCAGCTGGACGAGCTCGGCGCGTACTTGCGCGCGAGACACGACGGCTGCGTCGGCAAACGCCGGCGCGGCGGCAGAAGCGGAAACAGCGACGAGAAGGGCAGCGATCAGGCGGGTTTTCATCATTCACCTCGACAAAATGGAATCAGGAATAAAGGGACTCAGGGTTCACGTACCGGCGCGGTGCTCAGTGACCGAAGTACACCGAACGCTCGGCCACGCTTGCGACATCGCGGCGGCCGGATTGCGTCGCGGCGCCGCCGTCGCTGCCGTAGCCGGCACCCGCTGCGTTGGCCGCGACGGCGTCGCCCGCGTGGATCCGCGTCAGCGCGGCCTGCAGATCGTTCGGATAGGTGGCGTCGGTCGCGCGGTTCAGCGGATAGCCGGCGTGTTGAAGCTGCGCGAGCTCGGCGCGCACCTGCGCACGCGTCACGGTGGTTTCGTTGGCGAACGCCGGTGCGGCAACAGCGGCCGAAACAGCGACGAGCAGGGTAGCGATCAGTTGGGTTTTCATCATTCACCTCGATGGAAAAGGAATCGGGAATTCGGGAGGGCGGCGCTCGGCCGCCCGATGCAACGTTCAGACGATCCGGATGTCGACGTCGATGTTGCCGCGCGTCGCCTTCGAATACGGGCAGGTCTGGTGAGCGGCGTCGACGATGCGTTGCGCGACGTCGCGCTCGAGCCCCGGCACGCTCACGTTCAGCCGGGCCTGCAGGAAGTACGCGTTGCCCGCGGTGCCGAGATCCACTTCGGCATCGACCGCGAGGTCGGCCGGCAGCGTCACCTTCGCGGCACGCGCCGCAAGCTGCATCGCGCCGATGAAGCAGGCCGACCAGCCGGCTGCGAACAGTTGTTCCGGGTTGGTGCCGGTGCCGGCGCTGCCCGGCGACGACAACTGGATGTCGAGGCGGCCGTCGGAACTGCGCGCCGCGCCGTCGCGGCCGCCGGAAGTCGTATGCGTCTTGCCCGTGTACAGCACCTTGTCGATCTTGCTCATCATTTGCTCCGTCGGTTGGTTTGTCTCAGATGCGATTCGATCGCATGCGACGCAGTTTCCGCCTGACGACCTCTCTCGTCAAGCGGATTCGATTAAATCGTATGCGATATTTTGTATTTCAATGTATCCGGATCGTGTAGCGCCTTTCCTGACAAGCTTTTCAGACGATCCAGCCCCCGATTGCACGGTGCGCCGACGTGCGTGCCGGATGCCGGGTAGGGCGCGCGAGAACACTTGCGGGACCGGATGCCGCCCCACACGTCCGGCCTGTCATCACGCCACCTCGATCTCGGCGATCACGACCAGGATCACGGCGGCGTTGGCCGGCAACTGGTGCTGGGAGAACGCCGAACGCGCATGTCCGGCCTTGGCGCCGAGCACGGCGGCGAACAGGTCGGACGCACCATCGATCACGGCCGGCTGTCCGAAAAAGCCGTCGGCAGAGCTCACGTGCCCCTCGACGCGCACGATCTTGCGCAGGCGATCGAACCCGCCCAGATGCTTGCGGATTTGCGCAAGCACGTTCAGTGCCGCCAGCCGCGCGGCATGCTTGCCGTCGTCGACGCTCAACTGCTCGCCGACACGGCCGGTATAAGCAAGCTTGCCGTCGGCGAGCGGCAACTGTCCCGACACGAACAGCAGGTTGCCGGCTTCGCCGACGGCCGTATAGCTGCCGAGCGGACTCGGCGGTTCCGGTAATGCGAGGCCGAGTTCGGCCAGATTCTGTTCGACGCTCATGTCGTGCTCCTTGCGGTAAAAGGGATCGGGCGGCCGGCGTGGCCCGTGAATCACTGTAGTCATGCGGCCGAAGCCGGTAAATGCCGGCCGCGCAATTGAGTCGGGACGTCATGTAACGAATCGCGCCCGCCGCACCGGCTGGTTTCCCGCACGAGATTCATGCACACTCGTTGCTTCACCGCGTCCCCCATGGCCGAGACGGCAGGAATCGCCCCATGCAACGACAATTCGACGATCTGCTGCTGGGCAGCATCGAGCTGTTCTGTCTGGCTGCCGAGCTCGGCAGCTTCACGCTTGCGGCAAATGCGGCCGGCGTCACGCCGGCCGCGGTCAGCCGGTCGGTCGCACGGCTCGAGGAGCGTCTCGGCGTGCGCCTGTTCGTACGCACGACGCGACAGATCCGGCTGACCGATTCCGGCCGGCGCTATTTCGAGCAATGTCGCGATGCGTTGTCGCAGCTCGTCGACGCGGAGCGCGAAGCCACGGGCCAGCAGGCCACGCCCGCCGGCCTGCTACGGATCAGTATGCCGACGCCGTACGGGCACTATCGCGTGCTGCCGCTGCTGCCGGCGTTTCGCGAGCGCTACCCGGCGGTACGCATCGAAACTCACCTGAGCAACCGCAACGTCGACTTCGCCGAGGAAGGCTACGATCTCGCGATCCGCGGCCGCGCGCCGGCCGATTCGAGCCTGGTCGCGCGCAAGCTGGAGGACGCCGAACTCGTCGTCGTCGCGACGCCCGACTATCTGAAGCGCGCGGGTACGCCGACCGCGATCGCCGACTTGCACGCGCACGAATGCATCCAGTTCGAACTGCCGAGCAGCGGACGGACGATTGCCTGGCTGTTCGACGACGGCGCGGATGAAATCGACGTCACGACGGCCGGCAGCTACGGCACGTCGGGCGACGTCCTGGCCGGCGTGACGCTCGCGCGCAGCGGCGCAGGGCTGTTCCAGACCTACCGCTTCATCGTCGAGCACGATCTGCGCGCCGGCACGCTCGTGGAAGTGCTGTCCGGCCTCGGCGGCCGCTCGCGGCCCTTCGTGCTGCTGTACCCGCATGCACGCTTTCTGTCGTCGCGCGTGCGGGTGTTCGTCGACTTTCTCGTCGAACAGTTGGCGCAGGCGCCTGCCAACCGGACAGCCGGCACACGCGGCAAACGCGCCGGCGCATCGCGATAGACGCACCGGCTCGCGGCTTCGACGCCGGCGCTCAATGCCCGGCGCTCTGACCGCCGTCCACGTGCAGGATTTCGCCGGTGACGAACGGCGCCGAATCGAGATACAGGATCGCACCGACGATATCGCTCATCTCGCCCATCCGGCCGACCGGATGCAGCGACGCGAGCGTCGCGTGCGTGTCGGCCGCATGCATCGGCGATTTGATGATGCCGGGCGACACCGCATTGACGCGAATGCCGGCCTTCGCATACTCGATCGCGAGCGACTTCGTCGCGGCATTCAATCCGCCTTTCGTCAGCGACGCCAGCACCGACGGTACGTTGCTGTTCGCGTGATCGACCAGGCTCGTCGTGATGCTGACCACATGGCCGTTGCCGTGCTTCTGCATCGCGGCGATCGCACGCTGCGTGACGTGGAAGAAGCCGTTCAGGTTGACGCTCGTGATCCGCGCATAGTCGTCCGCGGTGTATTGCGTGAACGGCTTCGCGACGAAGATGCCCGCGTTGTTGACGAGCGTGTCGACACGGCCGAAATGTTCGATTGCCGCATCGACCACACGGTGCGCGACGGCCGGATCTCCGATGTCGCCCGCGACGGTGACGAGATCGGGACCGTGCGACGGGCCGATCGAACGGGACGTCGCGACGACACGATGGCCGCGTGCCCGGAATGCGTTGACCGTTTCCGCCCCGATGCCTTGCGATGCGCCAGTGACGATGATGACTTTGGATGCGCTCATGATGTACCTCGACAGGTGAATGGTGTTCGGCCTCGATGCCGACCGGATCGATGAATCCGATGGGCAGACTGTAGGCGTGCCGGTCACGATTTCGAACACCCGCCATGGAGCAACAGTCTTGCGTCGCGGGAACAAATGACGGGAAAGGCGAGGGTCTGCGGCGATCGCCGCGCTGGAGTCGGGTACACCGCCGCGCCGGGTGCTCGCCAAGTCGGGGCGCTACGGGAGAATGTCGGCGCGGGGCGGGATCGTGCCTGATGGACCGATTTTCCGGGAGCTTGAAGCGTCGATTCGTTTGCCACGAAAACACGAGGTTGGATAAGAAAATACCTCCATCCGGATAACTTTTCTTATCACGATAGCACTATCGCAAATCCAAACTCGCCACTTCAAAAACGCGTATGACGTCGAGCGCGTCGTCGAATCGAAGGGCAGGGAAGCGACCGCGCCGTCACGCCGGCGCGTTCCTCCGCGCAAACAGCAGCGTCAACACCTCCGCCGTCGCGTGCGCGACATCGTGTGCGGTCGTATCGACCAGCGCATGCGCGCATTCGCGATACAGCGGGTCGCGCGTCCGGTACAGCGCGGCGAGCGTCTGCCGCGGTTCGCCCGCCTGCAGCAGCGGCCGCCGCCGCGTGTCGTCGCACGTACGCCGCCACAGCACATCGGGATCCGCATGCAGATAGATCACGCTGCCGCGCTCGCTCAGGCGTGCGCGGGTGTGCGGATTCAGGACCGAGCCGCCGCCGGTCGCCACGACCACGTTCGCGCGCTGCGTCAGCTCGTCGACGATATGCGCTTCGAGCAGCCGAAAGCCGCCTTCGCCGACCACGTCGAACAGCGCGGCGACCGAGCGGCCGGTGCGCCGCTCGATCTCGTCGTCGCTGTCGGCGAACGCCCAGCCGAGCGAAGCCGCGAGCGCGCGGCCAAGCGTCGATTTGCCCGCGCCCATCATGCCGACCAGAAACGCGCGCCCGCCGGCCGTCGCGACGGCGGGGCTCATAACCGTCGCGCGAGCGGCCAGCCGGCCCGCGTCGCCAGGCAGATCCGTCGCGCGCGCACCGCGTCCGACAGCGTGTCGAGCGCCGCGCCGGTCGACGCGTCATCGGCGTCGAGCAGCGCGCCGAGCACCTGCTCGTCCGGATCGCAGGCCGCGATGTGCTCGGCCGCATCCGCCGCGATGGTCCGCGGCGCGCGTTCAGGCGCCGCGTCGCGCTCGGGCCGCCGCCACCTGCCGTGCAGATCGCGCCATCGCACGACCAGCCCGTAGAGCAGCGCACCACCCGGCACGGCCGTGTCGTCGGGTGCCGCGGCCAGACCGTCGGCCGTCGTACACCGTGTGACCCAGCTCGCGAATTCGAGCAGCGATGCATCGTGGGCAACCGTCGCCGCGTCGAGCGCCACGGCCACGCCGGCATCCCGCAGCCGGCCGAGCAGCGTCCGCACGCCGTCGTGCGCACCGCCGCACGGCTGCAGCAGCACTTCCAGCTCGTCCTCGTGGCGGCACGCGAGCGCACGGTGCCGCTCGAGCGCCGCCGGCTCGAGCAGCGCCTGCGCCGCATGCCGGACGATCACGATCGCGCGATCGTCCCGCCGCTCGACGATCGCACCGATCCGGCGCCGGGCGCGCGCCACCGCGCAGCTCACGTGTCGCTCCCGAGCGCGCGCGCACGCATCACAGCGACCCCTGGAATTCGAGCACGCGCGTCTTGAATTCGTCGGGCACGGCCAGCGTCGTGTTGTTCGCGTAATCGAACATCACGTGCGTCGACACGCCGCGCGCGACGATGGTCTGGTCGTCGCGCTCCATCAGGTGTTCGAGATCGAAGCTCTTGCTGCCGAAGCGCACGATGCTCGAGCGGACGGTCAGGTTGTCGCCGAACTGGGCCGGTGCGAGGTACTCGCACTGCGTCTTCACCATGATGTGCGGCAGTTTCTCAGTGCGCGGCAGGCCGAGCAGATCGAACATGTAGCAGAGGTACGAGTGCTGCAGATAGTCGTAATAGACGGGGCTGCTCACATGCCCCATCGAATCCGTATCGCGATACTTGACGTGAATGGGGGTTTCGTAATGCCGTTTCGACATGGTGACTCTCCGCAATGACTGGGTTGATTTATATTTTCGAGCCCGAATGGCCTGTCGGGCATCCGAAAATTAATCGAACGACTATCGGGCCGCCACTATCAGAACGAATAGCGAAGCGTGGCGGAAAGCCGCATGCGGACGCATTCGCCGCTGCAAGATCACGGCCTGATTTCCGAACGAAAACCCAATGAACGTTCCATTCGACTCCCGCGAACAGGCATGACGACAGGATCCTCAATTATCGAATCCGACGCTTATTTACCTCATTCATAAGGTTATGAATTAGAAACTGATAACTATGTTAGTTGCGCGCCGAAAGCACCATTCAATACAGTCGCGCTGTAGTAAAAAGTCACGTTCATTATCGACAGGAGGGCAGTCCCCATGCATGCAAACGCCTGGACGACAAACCGCGACGCCGTGCTGCGCTTGCCGTCCCCTGCGGATCTGGCCGGCGCGCTGCCGCCGGCGTGGCGCGCGTCGCGCACCGTTCATACGACCCGCCGCGCGATCGTCGACGTGCTCGACGGCGCGGACGACCGGCTCGTGGTCATCGCCGGCCCGTGTTCGATACACGATCCCGACGCCGCGCGCGACTACGCGGCACGGCTCGCGCTGCAACGCGCGCGCTTTGCGGACGAGCTGGAAATCGTGATGCGCGTGTATTTCGAGAAGCCGCGTACGACGGTCGGCTGGAAGGGGCTGATCAACGATCCGCTGCTGGACGGCAGCGACCGGATCGACGTCGGACTGCATACGGCCCGCGCGCTGCTGTGCGACATCAACGGCGCGGAGATGCCGGCCGCGACCGAGTTGCTCGATCCGCTGTCGCCGCGCTACCTGGCCGATCTGATCGCCTGGGGCGCGATCGGCGCGCGCACCGTCGAGTCGCAGGTGCATCGCGAGCTCGCGTCGTCGCTGCCGATTCCGATCGGCTTCAAGAACGGCACCGACGGCAATGTCCAGGTCGCCGTCGACGCGATGCGCGCGGCGGCGCACGCGCACCGGTTCCTGTCGATCGATGCAGGCGGCCGGCTATGCGCAAGCGCGTCGCCCGGCAATCCGCATACGCACGTCGTGCTGCGCGGCGGACGCGAACCGAATTTCGACGCGGCCGCGGTGAACGCCGCCTGCGAACGCATGATGGCCGCGCACTTCGCACCGCGCGTGATGATCGACGTCAGCCACGGCAACAGTCGCCGCCAGTACCGGAACCAGCTCGCCGTCGGCGCGGAAGTCGCCGCGCAGGTGGCGGCCGGCGATACGCGCATCGTCGGCGTGCTGATCGAATCGAACCTGATCGAAGGGCGGCAGGATCTCGTGCCCGGCGTGCCGCCGCGCTACGGGCAGAGCATCACGGACGCGTGCCTGTCGTTCGCCGACACCGCGCAGTTGTTCGAGACGCTCGCGCACGCGGTGCGTACGCGGCGACGCGGCCACCCGCTGCCGCTCGGCGCCGAGTTCGCGCACGAGCCGCTGCTCGCCTGTTGCGCGTGAGCGGCCCGGCGCGACACGCTCAGATGGCGGCTTCGTCATGGATGCGCGTCGCGTCGCCGGCCCACGCGTCGCGATAGCGGCCCAGCCAGTGCTCGGCCTGCGTGGGCGCACCGGCGACGATCTCGTCGAGCGGCGCGAGATACATCGATTCATCGCGGCCGGCCGCATCCGTGCGCGCCCGCGCGCGCAGGCCGCGATGCGCGATCGCGAGCGCATCGGCCGCGATCGCGCGTAACGACCGGCCGCCGGCCGGCGTATCGAGCCCGGTACGCGGCACGTCGCGACGCAGCGCGAGCAGCGTACCGCGGTCGATCTCGGCAGCGAGCGTCCCGGCATCCGACAGCGCCGCCGGATCGTACAGCAGGCCGGTCCAGAACGCGGACAGCGCGACCATCATGTCGGGCGAGCCGGCATCGGCGCCGCGCATCTCGAGATAGCGCTTGAGCCGGACCTCGGTGAACACCGTCGTCAGATGGTCCGCGAAATCGCCCAGCGTCGGCGTCTCGCCTTCGAGGTGCGGAATGCGCCGCCGCAGAAAATCGCGGAACGTGTGCCCGGTCGCGTCCGCATAACGATCGCCGCGCCGCACGAAATACATCGGCACGTTGTCGAGCAGCCAGCTCACGTAGCGCTCGAAGCCGAAGCTGCGCGACAGGAACAGCGCCGGCGCGCCGCAGCGATCCTCGTCGGTATCGAGCCACGTGTGCGCGCGCGTCGACAGCAGGCCCGACGGGCGGCCGTCGCGGAACGGCGAATTCGCGAACAGCGCGGTGGCGACCGGCTGCAACGCGAGCGACACGCGCATCTTGCGCGCCATGTCGCTTTCCGATGCGAAATCGAGGTTGACCTGCACGGTGCAGGTGCGCTGCATCATGTCGAGCCCGCGCGTGCCGACCCGCGGCATGTAGCGCCGCATGATCGCGTAGCGCTGCTTCGGCATCCACGGCAGCGCGTCGCGCGACAGGTGAGGGTGAAAACCGAGCGGCACGCAGCGCAGGCCGAGCGGATCGCATGCCGCGCGGGCCGCGGCGAGGTGCGCGTGCAGCTCGGCGTGCGTGTCGTGCAGCGTATCGAGCGGGGCGCCCGACAGTTCAAGCTGGCCGGCCGGCTCGAGCGAGATCGCGGCGCCGTCGCGCTGGATCACGCCGACGGTCTGCCCGGCATCGACGATCGGCGTCCCGTCGCCGCGCAGCCGCGCCAGCACCTCGGCGATGCCGGACGGCCCTTCATAACGCGCAGCCGCATGCGTCGCGCGGGAAACGACGAACTTCTCGTGCTCGGTACCGATCCGGAACTGCGCGGCCGGCTTGCAGCCGGCGGCCAGATGATCGGCGAGCTGCTGCTCGGAGACGATCGGCGTGTTGTCCGATCCGACGGCGTTCGACATCGACATCCTCCACAGGTCACATTGGGCGACCGACCGGCCGGTCGCACGGCGACTATAGCGACGTCGATGCGCGCGCAGTACTGGCAGGGGTGATAGGGGCGGTGCGAGGCCGCGCGACATTACGGCTGCTTGCGCTTCGCGAAGTAATGCGCGGGCGAATCGCCGAACGCGCGGCGGAACATCGCGATGAAATTGCTCGGCGTCGCATAGCCGAGCGCGTCGGCGATGTTGGCGACGCTGTCGCCGTTCGCCAGACGTTCGAGCGCATGCGTGAGCCGCGCCTGTTGCCGCCACTGCGCGAAGCTCGTGCCGGTTTCCGCGACGAACAGCCGGCTCAGCGTGCGGGCGGACAGCCCGGCCCACTCGGCCCACGCGTCGAGCGTGCGGCTGTCGTGCGGCTGCCCGAGGATCGCATTGGCGATCCGCAGCAACCGCCGGTCGTGCGGCATCGGCAAGTGCAGCGGTTCGTGCGGCGCGCGGCGCATCTCGTCGAGCAGCACGACGCTCATGCGCGCCTGTTCGATGTCGAGCCGGTCCTGGTCGGCCCACGACACCGCGCGCCGCACGAGCGCGCGCATCAGATCGGTGATCGCGATCACGCACGGCTGGTCGGGCATGCGGCGGCTCGCGGCCGGCGCGATCACGACGCTCCAGCCGCTCAACGCGCCGCTGATGCTGACCTTGTGCTGCTCGCCCGGCGGAATCCAGCCCGCGCGATGCGGCGGCAGCAGCCACGAACCGTGCGGCGTGCGCACGTGCGCGAACCCGCTTTCGACGCAGAACACCTGGCCGCGCAGATGGCTGTGCCAGTCGACCTCGCGCGTGCCGAGCTGGTAGGTATTGCTGCCGTCGTCCTCGCCCCAGACGGCGATCAGCGACGGGCCGTCCGCGCGTTCGCTCGGATCGGCGTCGGCGCGTTGCGCCGCGCGGGCGGGAGAGGCTTCTCGGATGGGCATGGCCAGAATTCATTATTTTTTGTCTAAACAACATTATCAGCTTTACTCGGGAGCGTCCAACAATGCGTGTCGTGTTCAAACCCAAACGAAGCAGAGGAACGCGATGCACGCAGCACTTGCTCCCTCGCCACGCGATGCCGTCGCGCGGCGCGTCCTGTCGCACATGGCCGCAATCGTGGCGCTCGCCATGCTCGGTGCATGTGCGAGCCGCGACGGGCTCGCGCCGGCCGGCACGCTGCGCGGCGCCGATACGCTCGCCGCAGCGCGCAGCCTCGCGCATGCGCCGGCCGCCGACTGGCCGGCCGCCGACTGGTGGGTTGCGCTGAACGATGCGCAGCTGAATGCGCTGATCGACGAAGCGCTTGCCGGCAATCCCGATCTCGCGACCGCCGATGCGCGCGCGCGCGAGGCGCAGGCGCTCGTGATCGAAGCACAGGCTGCCCGCTTGCCGCATCTGGTCGGCCGCGCGGGCGCAAAAGGGGAACGCACGTCCGGCACGCAGTTCTCGACGGCCGAGGGCGGCGGGTTCTTCAGCCACACGCGCGAAATCAATCTCGGCCTGAGCTGGGATCTCGATTTGTGGGGCGGCCGCCGCGCGGCGTGGGAAGCCGCGCTCGGCGAAGCGCGGGCCGCGCAGATCGATGCACGGGCCGCGCGCGTGCTGCTGTCCGTCAACGTCGCGCGCGCCTACGTAAATCTCGCCTATGCGTTCGATCAGCAGGACGTCGCGCGGGCCGAATACGAACGGGCCGACGAAGCACTGTCGCTGACGCGTCAGCGTGTCACGAAAGGCATCGACAACGTGGCGCAGCAGCGCCAGGCGGAAAGCGAAGTCGCGGCCGCGATGCGCGAGCAGGCACGCGCGGCGCAGGCGATCGACAGCGCGCGCATCGCGCTCGCGATCCTGCTCGGCGCGGGCCCCGATCGCGGCCTCGCGCTCGCGCGGCCCGCGCCGCTGCCCACCGCCGCGCTCGCGGTGCCGGCCGACCTGCCGGCCGCGCTGCTCGGCCGGCGCGCCGATCTCGTCGCCGCACGCTGGCGGGTGGAAGCCGCGAGTCGCAACGTCGCGGCCGCCCGCGCGGACTTCCTGCCCGACGTGAGCCTCACCGCGCTGATCGGTCTCGCGACGCGCGGCGGCGCATCGCTGTTCCAGGCAGCGTCGCGCACCTACAACGTCAGCCCGGCCGTGAGCCTGCCGATCTTCGACGGCGGAGAACGGCGCGGCGTGCTGCGCAAGCGCGACGCGCAATACGACGTCGCGGTCGCCAGCTACAACAAGACGCTGATCGGCGCGATCGGCGAGGTGGCCGACGATCTCCACCGGCTGCATTCGCTCGCCGTGCAGGCCGATGCGCAGCAGCGCGCATTCGATTCCGCCACCGATGCATGGCGGCTCGCGGACGCGCGCTACCGCGCGGGCGTCGGCAGCTACCTCGACGCGCTCGTCGTGCGCCAGCAGCTCCTGATCGCGAGCCGCGAAGTCGCCGCGTTGCGCGCCCAGCGCGCGGACCAGTCGCTGCAGCTCGTCGCCGCGCTCGGCGGCGGCTTCCGTGCCGAGCCTGACGACGTCGCGCTCGCCGCCACTCCTTCCCACCGTCCTTGACATCGAACCATGAGCAGCGACAACACCCTGCAGACTCCCGCGCGGCCCGCAGCCGCCGATCCGGCCAGCGCCCGCCAGCAACCGTCGGCCGACCACACCGGCGCGCCGCGCGCGCCAGGCGGGTCGGACGCCCGCACGCAACCGGCACCGGGCGGCGCCGCACCGGCCACGCCGCCGCCCGCAAGACGCAAGCACCTCGTGCGTGCGCTCGTCGCCGCGTTCGCGCTCGGCATCGTCGGCTGGGGCATCTGGTACGGGCTCGTCGGCCGCTGGTACGAGTCCACCGACAACGCATACGCACAAGGCAACGTCGTCGAGCTGACGCCGCAGGTGACGGGCACCGTCGTGTCGATCGACGCGGACGACGGCGACCTCGTCCGCGCCGGCACGCCGCTCGTCCGTCTCGACGCGAGCGACGCGCAGATCGCGCTCGCGGCCGCACAGGCCGACCTCGCGGCCACGGTGCGCAAGGTGCGCGGCCTGTACAGCAACGAGCGCGGGCTCGCGAACAGCATCGACGGCGCGCGCGCCGATCTCGACGCGCGGCGCACCGCGCTCGACAAGGCGAAGGCCGACTACCGGCGCCGCGAGGATCTCGGCCGCTCCGGCGCGATCTCGCGCGAGGAGCTCGCGCATGCGCTCGATACGCTGACGTCCGCGCAAAGCGCGTACGCCGCCGCGCAAAGCGCGCTCGCGACGTTGAGCGAACAGCACCAGACGAGCAAGGCGCTCGTCGACGACACCGCGGTCGCGTCGCATCCCGACGTCGAGGCCGCGGCGTCGCGGCTGCGCGCGGCCTATCTTGCCCGTGCGCGCACCGACATCGTCGCGCCCGTCACCGGCTATGTCGCCAAGCGCACGGTGCAGGTCGGCCAACGCGTGTCGCCCGGCGTGCCGCTGCTCGCGGTCGTGCCGCTGCGCGAGCTGTGGGTCGACGCGAACTTCACCGAAAAGCAGCTCGAGCACATGCGGATCGGGCAACCGGTCGAGCTGACGGCCGACCTGTACGGCGACGCCGTGCGTTATAAGGGCCGCGTGCAGAGCCTCGGTGTCGGCACCGGCAGCGCGTTCTCGCTGCTGCCCGCGCAGAACGCGACCGGCAACTGGATCAAGATCGTGCAGCGCCTGCCAGTGCGCATCGAGCTGACGGATCCATCGCAACTCGACGCGCATCCGCTGCGCATCGGCCTGTCGATGCACGCGCGCGTCGACCAGCACGACCGCAGCGGTGCGATGCTGTCGCGCCGCGCGCAGGACGCGCCGGTGTTCAGGACCGACGTGTACCGCGACGAGCTCGCGCGCGCCGACAGCCTGATCGCCGACGTCGTGCATGCGAACCTGCCGGCGGCGGTGCGCGCGGAGCGTGTGCGATGAGCGGCCCGATGCCGGCCGCGGACGCCGGCTTTCGCCCGTCGAGCGTCGCGCTGACGACGTTCGGCCTCGCGCTCGCGGTGTTCATGCAGGTGCTCGACGGCACCGTCGCGAACGTCTCGCTGCCGACGATCGCCGGCAACTTCGGCGTCAGCACGACGCAGAGCGCATGGGTCGTCACGACGTTCTCGGTCAGCAATGCGATCGCGTTGCCGCTGACCGGGTTTCTCGTCAAGCGTGTCGGGCAGGTCCGGCTGTTCGTGTGGGCGACGCTGGCGTTCACGTTCGCGTCGCTCCTGTGCGGCCTCGCGCAGAACCTACCGCAGCTCGTCGCGTTCCGCGCGCTGCAGGGCCTCGTGGCCGGGCCGATGATCCCGACCACCCAGGCGCTGATGCTGTCGATCTACCCGCCGCAGCGGCGCGGCTTCGCGCTGTCGATGATCGCGATGGTGACCGTCGTCGCGCCGATCGCGGGCCCCGTGTTCGGCGGCTGGGTGACGGAACATTACTCGTGGCGCTGGGCGTTCCTGATCAATCTGCCGATCGGCGTGTTCGCCGCGATGTGCGTGTTCGCGCAGATGCGCGCGCGCGTCGAGACGACGGTCGCCGCGCGCGTCGACTATGTCGGGCTCGCCGCGCTCGTCGTCGGCGTCGGCGCGCTGCAGATCGTGCTCGACAAGGGCAACGAAGCCGACTGGTTCAATTCGACGTTCATCGTCGTGATGTCGGTGGTCGCCGCGTTCGGGATCGCGCTGTTCCTGATCTGGGAACTCAACGAGCCGAACCCGATCGTGAACCTGCGGCTGTTCGCACATCGCAACTTCGCGGCCGGCACGCTGACGCTCGTGCTCGCGTACTCGGCGTTCTTCGCGGTCAACGTGATCGTGCCGCAGTGGCTGCAGCGCACGCTCGGCTATACGGCGTTCTGGGCCGGGCTGGCCGTCGCGCCGATGGGCGTGATCCCCGTGCTGATGACGCCGTTCATGGGCAAGTACGCGCCGCGCTTCAACATGCGCGTGCTCGTGTGCTGCGCGTTCGCGATCCTCGGCACGTCGTCGTTCCTGCGCGCGGGCTTCGTACCCGACGTCGACTTCACGCACATCGCGCTGATCCAGCTGCTGCAAGGCCTCGGCCTCGCGCTGTTCATCATGCCGATCAACAGCATCCTGCTGTCCGACCTGAAGCCGGACGAGATCGCCGCGGGCTCCGGCCTGTCGACGTTCCTGCGCACGCTCGGCGCGAGCTTCGCCGTGTCGATCACGTCGTTCCTGTGGGACCGGCGCGCGATCCTGCATCACGCGCAGCTCAGCGAACACCTGAGCAGGTTCGATCCGGCCGTTCGCGCCGAACTCACGCAGTTGGGCGGCGGCGATCCGCAACGCGCGGCAGCGCTGCTCGGCAATCTGGTCGACGCGCAGGCGTACCAGATCTCGTTCAACGACGTGTCGTTCGCGCTCGGCTGCGTGTATCTCGCCGTGATCGCGGTGGTGTGGCTCGCCCGCCCGCCGTTCGGCCCCGGCGCTGCCGCGAAACGATGAAGCGGGTGCCGCGCGGCCCGTTCCGACCCATGCTGTTCAACTCGATGGAGACTGACCCGATGCCTACCCACCACGCTGGAAACACGCCGTCCGCACTGGCGACGCTCGCCGTGTTCGACGTCACGGAATTCCCGCTCGTCGTCGTGCGCAACGACGCCATTGCCGCCCGCGGCTACGCGCAGCGCTGGCTCGACGACATGCACGCGCTGATGCGGCACGGCGAGCCGTTTGTCATGATCTTTCCGCCGGCCCGCCCCGACGAGCCGCACGACGACCGCAAGGAGCGCGGCATGTGGCTCAAGCAGAACCGCGCCGCGCTCGCCGCGGTCTGCCGCGCGCTCGTGTCGGTCGAACCGGACCCGAACGAGCGTGAAGCGGCCATCGCGAACGCATCCGGCATCGAAAAGGCGTTCGGGATCCCGTTCGACGTGACGGCTTCGCTCGACGACGCGAAGCAGGCGGGTCGGCGACGTCTGACCGAGGCGGTCTAGCGCGGCCCGTTCGCGCGCAACGCCTCGAACCGGTTGCGCAAGTCCGCCTGATTGCAGATTCCAACTAATAAACGGGGTGGCTTGTATGAAAGGACTGGATTGTCTGAAATGGTTGGTACCCGGCGACACGGACGCGTCATGGCAGCGGATGACCGACGCGGCCGCCGGCATGGGGTTCGACAAGGTCGTGCTGATCGTGCTGCCGTTTGCCGGCGCATCGTTCGATCTCGCGCGCAAGTGGAGCAGCGGCGTGCCGGGCTGGACGGCGCTGTACCGGCAGCGGCAGTTCGACCGCATCGACCCGATGCTGCAGCATTGCTTCCGTTCGGCGCTGCCGCTCGTCTGGGACGGCGCGCTGTTCGGGCTGCCCGGGCAACGGCCATGCTACGAGGCGGCGGCCGCGTACGGCATGCGCAGCGGCGTCGTGTTGCCCGTGCGCGGCCCGAAGGGGGAGGTCGGCATGCTGTCGTGCGCGAGCGCGGACGATCTCGCCACCACGTGCGAGCGCTGCGACCGGCATCTGGCGGCGCTCACGCTGCTGCGCGACATCGCCTGCGAAGCGATCGCCGGCACGCGCTGCCACGCACCGCCCGACAGCGTGCCGCGTCTGAGCCGGCGGGAGGTCGAGTGCCTGCGCTGGCATGCGGCCGGCAAGACCTCATGGGAAATCGGCCACATCCTGAACGTGACCGAGTCGTGCATCAACTTCCACTTCATGAACATCCGCCGCAAGTTCAACGTGTCACGTCGGCACGAAGCCGTGCTGCGCGCGGTCGAGTGGGGGCTGATCAGCATCTCCGACGTGACCGTGCAGACCTGATGCCGGCGTCCCGTCGAGCCAGCGGTCGAGAAACGCGCTGAGCCACGCGGCCGTCGCGCGGTCGTGCCGGCAGCCTTCGTTCGCCTGCGTCGCGAGATCCTGCGCGCCGGGCACCCCCAGCTTGTGCGCGGCCGCCGTGCTCCAGCGCCGCATCATCGGATAGCTCACTTCCGGATGGAACTGGACACCGTACGCGCGCGGCCCGTAACGGACGGCCTGGTTCTCGAAATGCTCGCCGGTCGCGAGGATCTCGAGCCCCGCGACGCGCTCGAAGCCCTCGCGATGCCACTGATACACATGCGACGGCCATGAACCGAGCCGCCGGCCGGCCGGCGTCGCGGCGATCGGCCAGTAGCCGATTTCCGCGCGCCCGTCGCGATGCGCGTTCACGCGACCGCCCAGGTGGCGGATCATCATCTGCGCGCCGAGGCAGACGCCGAGAAATGGCGCCGCCTCGCGCAGCGGCACGCCGATCCAGTCGATCTCGTCGCGGATCCAGCGATCGCCGTCGTTGGCGCTCATCGGGCCGCCGAACACCACGGCGCCCGCATGGTCGGCGAGCGTCGCCGGCAACGGATCGCCGAGCGGCGGGCGCCGGATGTCGAGCGGATGGCCGCGGGCGGCGAGCAGCCGGCCGATCCGGCCGGGGCTCGACTGTTCGCGATGCAGCACGATCAGGATCGGACGAAGGGCGGAATGCGTCATGTCGTGAGGTCGGTAGAAGGTCAGCCCGGCTGGCCGCGCAACGCGTCGAACGACACCATCACCTGTTCGCGGTAGGCGGGCCGTCGGCACAGGCGGGCGTACCAGGCCTCGACGTGCGGCAACGGCGGCCGCTCGACGTCGAGCGAGAAATAGCGGAACAGCGTCGCGCCGGCCGGGATGTCGGCCAGGCCCGGCGTCGCGCCGCCGAGAAACGGCTGGGTCGACAGCAGCCGGTCGAGCAGCCGGTAATGCGTCGCACTGCGCGCGGCCTTGTCGCGCACGATCGCATCGTCGCGCCGCTCCGGCGGCGTTCGCACGAGTGCCCAGAACAACCCGGTCATCACGTCGGGTTCGAGCGCGGTCTGCGACCAGTCCATCCAGCGCTCCGCGCGCGAACGGGCGAACGTGTCGCGGCACCAGAACGGATTGTTCGGCACGCGCGCGGCCAGATAGCGCAGGATCGTGTGCGACTCCCACACGACGTCGCCGTCCCAGTCGATCACCGGGATCCGGCAGGTCGGATTCAGCGCCGCGAACGCGGGCGTCTGCAGCGAGCCGTGCTCGCCGCCGGCCGGAATATGCCGGTAAGGCAGGCCGAGCTCGCCGATGAGCCACAGCACCTTCTGCACGTTGAACGACGTGCGGCGGCCCCAGACGGTCAGCATCGCGCCGCATCCTCGCAGGCGGCGGTCGACGCGCATGCCGCGTAGCGGTCGAGGCCCGCCGCCAGATCGGCGATCAGGTCGTCCGCATCCTCGAGCCCGATGTGCAGGCGCACGCCGCGGCTGCCGGCCGGCCAGCGCGCCGCGAGGCCGTGCGCGTCCAGTTCGAACGGCAGCGCGAGGCTCTCGTAGCCGCCCCACGAATAGCCGAGCCCGAACAGCGTCAGATGATCGAGAAACGCGTCGATCGCATGTGCGGGAGCCGGTTGCAGCACGATCGAGAACAGCCCCGACGCGCCACGGAAATCGCGGCGCCACAGTGCGTGGCCCGCGTCGCCCGGCAACGCCGGATACAGCACGCGCTGCACTTCGGCGCGCGTCGCGAGCCAGCTCGCGACCGCAAGCGCATTGCGCTGATGCTGCCGCAGCCGCACGCCGAGCGTGCGCAGCCCGCGCAGCGCGAGATACACGTCGTCGGGGCCGGCGCACAGTCCGAGATCGCCATGCAGTTGCTTCAGCGCGGGCCATGCGCGCGCGTTGGCCGACACGGTGCCGAGCATCGCATCCGAGTGCCCGACCAGATACTTGGTGCCGGCCTGGATCGACAGGTCGATCCCGAAAGCATGCGGCTGAAAGAACAGCGGCGTGGCCCAGCTGTTGTCCGCGAGGACCAGCGCACCGTGCGTATGCGCGAGCCGCACGAGGGCAGGGATGTCGTGCATGTCGAACGTGTAGGAGCCGGGCACCTCGACGTACAGTGCACGCGTGTTCGGACGAAACGCGGCTGCGACGGGCGTGCTGCCGTCGTACCACGTCGTCTCGACGCCGAGCCGCGCAAGCACGCCTTCGCATGCGTGACGCACCGGGCCGTAGACCGATGCGGTCATCAGCAGATGGTCGCCGGGCTTCAGGCACGACAGCAGCGCGAGCGTGCACGCGGACAGGCCCGACGGGCACAGCACCGCGCCGGCGCCGCCTTCGAGGCTCGTCACCGCGCGCTCGAGCGCGTCCGTCGTCGGCGTGCCGCGACGGCCGTAGATATACGGCTGCGTGCGGTTCAGCAGATCCGACACCGTCGGGCTGAGCACGGTCGATGCATGGTAGACGGGCGGATTGACGAAGCCGTGCCACGCGGCGCTGTCGCGGCCCGCGTGCGCGAGCCGCGTGTCGTCGTGCAGGCCGTCATGCGCGCCGTCGCGCGGCGGCGGCGGTTCGTCACGCTTCACGGCCATAGCGCACACCGTTCCCAGCGCGCGCCGGCGCGACGATAGGCCTGCCGCGCGAAACGACGCGAACTGTCGGCCCGCCAGAACTCGACTTCGTCGGGGGCCAGCGCATACAGGTGCCAGTCGGGCGACACGAGCGCCGGATCGGCGGCCAGCCGTTCGAGCTGCGCGTCGATCGCACGCGTCAGGTCGGCCGGATCGTCGAGCCGTTCGCTTTGCCGTCCGGCCAGGATGCTCGCGCGCGACCGCTCGGGGCGGCTCGCGAAATCGGCATGGCCTTCGGCGTCCGGCAACCGCTCGACCGGACCGCTCAGCCGGATCTGGCTCGCGATCGCGGGCCAGTAGAACGTCAGCGCCGCGAACGGCCGGTTCGCGAGCTGGCGGCCCTTCGGACTGCGTGCGTTCGCCGCGAAATGCCAGCCGCGCGCGTCGACATTCAGCAGCACGACGGAACGGGCATCGGGCCGTCCGTCCGGGCGGACCGTCGACAGCGTCGTCACCTGCGGTTCGAGCGCGCCGGCGGTCACGGCCTCGTCGAGCCAGCGTTCGAACTGCGCATGCGGCGTGTCGGCCCAGTGGTCGGCCGGCACGTGCGGCGCGGCATGCGCGAGGGTTTTCAGCGCCTTCAGGCGCGTGGCGATCGTGTCCATGGCGGTACTCATGCGATGCCGAATTGCGTCGCACGGGCGATCAGCCGATGCGCGGCGAGATAGTCGGGGACTTCCGCGAGGAAGCCGTCGACGACGGCCGCGGCCACGCGGCGGCCGCCGGAGGTACGCCGCGCGTGATCGAACGCGTCGATCACGCGGCGGGCGAGGGCGACCTCGTCGGCCGTCGGCGTCAGCACGCGATTGACGACCGGCACGAATTGCGCGTTGACGATCGCTTTCGCCTGGTAGCCAAGGCCACGCGACACGCGCATGTCGAGTTCCGCGCCTTCGTTGTCGGCATAGCTGTACGGGCAGTCGATCGCGGTCACGCCGACCGCCGCGCATTCGACGCGAAAGCGCGAGCGCACGTAGTCGAGCTCGCGGCCCGCACGGGTGCGCTCGGCGCCCATGTCGGCCACCATGTCCTCGGTCGCGACGAGCACGGCCGACACGCGCGGGCTCGAGCGCGCGATCGCCATCGTGTTCACGAGGCCGAGCGTCGTCTCGACGTTCGGCACCAGTTCGGTCGAGCCCGGCGCGATGTCGTATTCGCGCTCGAAGCGCGTGACGGCTTCGTCGAGCGCGACGACCTGCTCGGGCGTCGCGACGTACGACATCATCACGATGTCCGGGCGGCCGCGCATCGCGGCGCGCAGGTCGTCGATGCCGCCCGCGTCGAGCGGATTCACGCGTACGGACGCCAGCACGCCGGCATCGCGCCAGCCCGCGAGCACCCGCTCGCTCAGTTCGCGCGCGGCCGGGCGCCGGTCGGGCGGCGTAAAGGTTTCGAGTTCCTGGATCAGCACATCGGCACCGCTCGCGGTGCCGGCAACGAGCGCATCGTGATCGGCGCCGGCGAGAAACAGCCAGGAGCGGCGCAGGCGGGAAGGGCGTCGGTTCGTCGGTGTCATGCGTGGTTTCCTGTAAGGCGCGCGGTGCGCGTGGCGATGGCGCGGGCGATCAGCCGGCGCGCATCATCTGGTTGAAGATGTTCTTGCGGTGCATTTCCTCGGTGCCGCCGACGCTCATGAAGCCCAGTGCGTCCGCCGCGAACGCGGCCACCGGCCCGGCCTGGTAGCCGAGGCTGCCGTACAGCCGCACGAGGCCGAGCGCGCTGTCGACGAGATCCTGAGCGCCGACGAGCTTCGCGATCGAGCATGTCATCAGCGCGTGCGGGTGATCCGTCAGCAACTGCGCGAGCGCGCCGCGCGCGAGCCACGTGCCGCGCTCGATGCCGATCTGCAAATCGACGAGGCGGCGCTGCACGTACTGGTGGACATCGATCGTGCTGTCGAAACTGCGTCGCTCGCGGCAATAGCCGATCGCGTCGCGCAGATAGGGCGCCGTCACCTGGGCGGCGACGAGGCCGTAATAGAGCCGGCCGAGCGAGATGATGTCGATCAGGTTGCCGAGCCCGGCGCCCGGTTCGCCGAGGAGTTGCCCGCGCGTGATCGGACAGTCGTCGAAATGCAGCGCGCCGGTGGGCAGGTCGTCGAGGCCGAGCTTGCGGTCGGGCGGGCTCACCGTGATGCCCGGCTGGTCGCGATCGACGATCACGAGCGCGGTGTTGCGCCGGCCCGGCGTTTCGATGCGCGTGACGACGAGGATGAAGCGCGCGAGCGGCGCATGCGCGATATTGAATTTGCTGCCGGTCAGCCTGTAGCCGTCGCCGTGCTCGGCGAGCGTCGTCGCGATGCTGCGCACGTCGGTGCCGGTGCCCGGCTCGGCAATCGCGGTCGCGCTCAGTTCGCCACGCAGGATCGCGCCGAAATAGCGGTCCTGCTGCGCGGCCGTGCCATACCGTTCGAGTGCGCGCACCATGCCGGCCTGCGCGATCACCGACAGCAGCAGCGCCGGGCGGCGGATCGATGACGCAAGCCCTTCGAGCGCCGCGGAAAAGTGCCACCAGCCGTGACCGTCGCCGCCATACGTCTGCGGCACGATCATGTCCCACAGTCCTTCCTGCCCGAGCTTCATCCAGCCGGCTTCGTCGAATCCGGCGGGCGCGCGGCCGTCGCGTTCCACGGCGGCGGCGATTCCGGCGCCGATATCGCGAAACCGCGCCCGCGTCGCGTGCTGCTCCTGCGTCCAGTCAAATGGCATCTGTCGTGTCTCCGGTCGAAGCGGCGCGGCCTTCGACGGCGCGCCAGCGATGACGACAAGGTTAAGGGGGCACGGACAGCGCAGGTACTGGCAGTAGTGGTAGTTGCCGCGCCAATGACGGCGATGACACCGGCACATGGCGTGCCGGCTTCGCGTTGGCGGTCCATTGTTTCCGCACGACCAACTGTGAAGTCTTCCGCCAGGCATTTATCGGGTGGGCGGCCGTCCCGATAATCGATGCATAAGGTCAGGGCAGGGTACGCGGCGATCCGGTGGCGACGCGCCGACCGGCAGGAAAAGGCGGAGGGCACGATGGATACGATGGCGCCCGAATGGGCGGCCTGCGTCACGGCCGGGCAGGATGCGCCGGCGCTCGGCGTCCGGCGCGTCCGGGACGCGCGGGACGGAACGCCGATCTTCCTGCGTGCGATCGAGCCCGGCGATCTCGACATCGAACGCGAACTGGTCGACCGGCTGTCGAGCCGCAGCCGCTACATGAGGTTGATGTCCGCACGTAAGCCGACGGAAGACGAATTGATCCGATGGACCCGCATCGATCGCCGGCGGGAAGGCGCGGTGATCGCGACGATCCGCGCCGGCGGTCGCGAGCGTTTGATCGGCGTTGCGCGTTATGCGATTGACGATGGAGCAACCGAGATCGTCGAATGCGCGATCGTGATCGACGACGCATGGCAGCGGCAAGGGCTCGGCCGTATGCTGCTGTCGAGCCTGATCGATCTCGCGCGGCGCTCGGGCATGCGGCAGATGGTCGGCACGATGCTGACCGAGAACGATGCGATGAAAGGCCTTGCGCGTTCCGTCGGATTCACGCTGTCGCGCCAGCCGGGGAGTGCATTCGTGACGGATCTGCGGCTCGACCTGGATACCGTTGGGGAGCCTGACGAAGGCCGCTTGCAGGCATCCGGGCCGTCAGGACACGCGGCAAATCACGGGGATTCACCCGCTCTTGCCGGATCGTAGAACAACGCAAAGAGCTCGGATTGCGACCCGACACCGAGCTTTGCGTAGATATGCTTTTTATGCGCACGCACGGTCTCGAACGAGATCGACAGCTTCTCGCCGATCGCGCGCGACGAGAAACCGCTCAACGACAACATCGCCACTTCGATTTCGCGCGTCGTCAACGCACCGCGTCCGCTCTTGCCGGTCAGCGTGCCGAAGCGCGCGTGCGGATCGGGCAGCTCGCTTTCCGTTGCACGCGGCGCCTCCTTCACGGCGAACGTCTCGAAGCGCAGGCGCTGCTGCATCAACGACAGCACCCACGGCGTGTACAGCGTGAGCAAGGCTATCTCGCGCTCGTCGTACTTGCTCGTCTTGCCGAGCGAAAAACCCAGCGTGTGATCGCGATCGATCACGACGTTGAAATGCACTTCGTCGCCGACGATGTTCTTCTTGAAATAGCGCTGGTAGTACTCGGTCATCCGGAAGTTGTCCGGCGCGACGTCGGCCAGCGTGTAGAAGCCCGACGCCTGCGTTTCGAATGCGGCGAGATAGAACGGATCGAGCTGGTAGAGCGCGGCAAGGTAGTCCTGGAACATCAGGTCGATCTTGCCGTCCGGCATCGCCTGTTCGGCAAGCACGAGCGGCGCGCCATCGCGTGCGAAACGCAGCGCGACCCAGTTGTCGAAATCCAGGTGCCGTTCGAGCACGCGCGTGAGGCGCGCCCAGAAATGCGGGCCATCGAGCGCGTCGATGGCCGAACCAATCTCTCGATGAAAAGCGAGATCTCGCCATTCGAGGTCCATCGTGTGCTCCGGTGAGGGTAACCCTGGTGGGGAATTTCTGGTCAAAAATAATAACCCGATAATCGACCTCACTTCGGCAGGCGGCGGTGGAGGCTGCTTTGCTCGACGAAGCGTCCTATGCGCGATGCAATGGATACGACACGCGAATGAAAGGGTATTGGAAGGAGTGGGCTTCATGCAGGTAGAACTCGCACAACTCGCGCTGGTCGACGGCGACGTCGCACACAACACGCGCAAGGTGATCGACACGATCGGGCGCGTCGATGTGGCAGGTGGCACGAAGCTGGTCGTGTTCCCCGAAACGACACTGTCGGGCTTCCCGACGCGGGACAACGTCGCCGATGTCGCGCAGACGCTCGACGGTCCCGCGTTGTCCGCGGTACGCGATGCGGCACGACAGAAGGGCGTCGCCGTCGCGGTCGGCCTCGCGGAACGCGACGGCGGACGGTTCTACAACAGCACGGTGCTCGTCGACGATCAGGGCGAGCTCGTGCTGCGCTATCGCAAGACCCATCTGTGGGCGTCGGATGTCGGCGTATTCACGCCGGGCGACCGTTTCGTAACCTGTCCGTGGAATGGCCTGACGGTGGGCCTGCTGATCTGCTACGACATCGAATTCCCCGAGACGGCGCGCGCGATCGGTGCGCTCGATGCCGATCTGTTGATCGTCACCAACGGCAACATGGATCCGTTCGGCCCCGTGCATCGCCGTGCCATCGCGGCGCGTGCGATGGAGAACCAGATGTTCGCGCTGATGGTGAATCGCTGCGGCTCCGGTGATGACGACCTGACATTCGCCGGCCAGTCCGCACTGGTCGATCCGTTCGGCGAGAGCAGGCTCGAGCTCGGCCGGGACGAAGCCGTCGCGCAGACGAGCCTCGATCTGACGCGTCTCGAAGCAAGCCGCGAACACTACAGCTATCTGCACGACGCACGCGTGACACTCGGTCTCGCGCCCATCGAGCAGCCGAACGGACGCCGCGCGCTGATGATCGACGCGCGCCGTCACCGCACCGGGTAATCCGGCTCACTCGCTGTTCCTCTGCGACATCGCGCGGGCGTCACGCCCGGCGGTGCCGGCTCATTCCATTGAAAGGCCTGCCACAGGCACTCGATCGGCCTCGAAGGCCCAGGAGATAACATGCAAGCGTCGTCATCCCACGAACCCGCGCGCCTGAAGCGCACGCTCGGCTTGCCCTCCGTGCTGCTGTTCGGCCTCGCCTATATGGCGCCGCTGATTGTCTACGGTACGTACGGCGTGCTCGCCAAGGCCAGCGACGACACGGCCGCGCTCGCGTACCTGCTCGCTCTGGTGGCCATTGCGTTCACCGCGCTCAGCTACGGCAAGCTTGCGCGGCTCTTTCCGGCGGCAGGTTCCGCTTACACATACACGCGCAAGACGTTCAACCCGCATCTGGGCTTCATGATCGGCTGGGCGACGCTGCTCGACTATTTTTTCCTGCCGATGGTGATCTGGCTGATCGGCGCGGCCTATCTGAACGCGGCATTTCCGCATGTGCCGACGTGGATCTGGATCGTCGCGTTCATCGTGCTGACGAGCGGCCTGAACATCGTCGGCATCGAACTGGCGGCACGCTTCAACATCGTGCTGATGATCGTGCAACTGGCGATCGTCGCGATGTTCGTCGTGCTGTGCTGGCACTACGCGTCGGCGGCGGCAGGCGCGGGCGGTATCGCGATGGCGGAGCCGTTCTTCAAGCCGCATGTGCCGTTCGGCGCGACGATGGCCGGTGCCGCGATCGCCGCGTACTCGTACCTCGGCTTCGACGCCGTATCGACGCTGACCGAGGAAACGATCGATCCGAAAAAGAACATGCCGCGCGCGATCCTGCTGATTGCGCTGATCGGTGGCGCGATCTTCGTGATCGCTGCGTACACGATGCAGCTCGCACACCCCGGCGTCGAGTTCAAGGACACGGATTCGGCTGCATTCGAAGTCGCGAGGATGATCGGCGGCGACCTGTTCGTGACGGTGTTCCTGGCAGGCCTGATCCTCGCGCAGTTTGCATCGGGCATCTCCGCGCAGGCGAGCGTCGGCCGGCTGCTGTATGCGATGGGCCGCGATGAAATCCTGCCGAAGCGGATCTTCGGGTTCATTCACCCGCGCTTCAAGACGCCCGCGATCAACATCACGCTGGCCGGCGTCGTCGGATTGATCGCGTTGAAGCTGGATGTCGCCACGTCGACGTCGTTCATCAACTTCGGTGCGTTCCTTGCCTTTACGGCCGTCAATCTGTGCGTGATTCGGCTGTACCTGTCGGGCAATCACGGCGGCGAGCGCAGGATCGGCGTGCTCGGCGGCATCGTCTTTCCGGTGATCGGCGCGGTGGCCGATATATGGCTGCTCGTCAGCCTCGAGAAGACGGCGCTCGTGCTCGGCGTCGTGTGGTTCGCGCTCGGGCTCGTGTATCTGTGCTGGATTACGCGGCTGTTTCGGCAGGCACCGCCGGAAGTGGCGATTTGACGGGACGCGACGAAACCGATGACCAGCCGGCCGCCGGTCAGCTTACGCGGCCCGAAAGCGGACATCTCTATGCAGCCAAAAGCGGACATTTCTATCTAGCCGCTACAACTTGTGTCATAGCCATTTCAAGATGTCGGGGCGCCAGCCAGATAGAAATGTCGTGTTTTCAGGGATTCAGGATTTGTCTCTCATGGGCTTCTAGATCACGCAGTGTCGAAGAACTGGTCCTGAACGGGCAGGGTGCTTACGCTTGCGTCGCTGTTCCTTGCAGACCGACGGCCAAGTTTGCGCGCGGGCTGTTGCGCCTGTCTGCGTTCAGCGAGTTCCACGATCACCTGCTCGACGTCGGTCTGCGTGAATTCACGCTGCTTCTTTTTGTCTGGCTGCGGTGTGTTGCGATTCGTCTTGGTCGAGTCGCCCCGATGCGTTCGGGATGGAGCTTTACCGATCCGGCTGTTATCGCGTTGCGCCTGAAGCGCCTGCGCAACCTGGAGCACGTGACTCAGGCGCTTGTGTTCGATAACGGCGGCTTGATCGATCTCGGCCAGCCGGTCGTATTGCCTGCAGGGCAACACGTGACCCTCTGTTCGGAGTTCGATGCGCCCGTCCGGGTACTCCCAAACCTCGATCGTTCGATCGATCAGCTTCCGATTCTCCGGCGTATCGTCCAGCAAATACATCACTCGGTCGTACTGCACCGTGAGCGATTTCGTGACTTTCCGCGGCTCGCGCCACGTCATCACCAAGTCGAGATTCTCGTCGGCGCGCAGCGGTCGGTGTGCATTGAAGTCGCTCTTCGGCGGCTTCGCAAAACGTGCGTTGTAAGCAGCCATGAAGGAGGGCGCGTAAGCGTTGGCGTCGGCCACCGTGTTGATCCCGCGCAGCCGCATCTCCTTGACCAAGCGATCCTGCAACGTCAGATGTGCTCGCTCGACTCGCCCCTTGGCCGGACTACTGTTTGCGCAAAATGTGTCGATGTTTAGCTCGTACATCGCGCGGCCGAAGTGCGTCACCCGATTGCCAGTCTTGCCCGGCGTTGTATTGCGGAACACGCTGTACTTGTCGCTATAGAACGCCCCCGGTTTGCCATGACACTCGATATACGCCCGCGTCGCCTCGAAGTAGCTGAAGGTCGATTCGGTCTGCGCGAAGTGCAGCATCATCAACCGGCTCGTCGCATCGTCGACGTACACGAGCAGCGTGCAGGCCGGCGCCCGTTCCTCGAACCACCGATGGTCGCTGCCGTCGATCTGGATTAGTTCACCCAAGCACGCCCGCCGTGCTCGTGGCTGATAGACCTTCGGCGGTCGTTGCCGGCGTGGCACCCACAAACCAGCTTCCGTCATCAGCCGCCGTACCGTTTCCTTGGCGAGCTGGATGCCGTGGCATTCCCGGAGCTTCTCGCACGCCAGTGTCGGCCCGAAATCGGCGTAGCGATCCCGGATGATCGTCAGGACCCGCTGGGCCAACTCCGCATCCAGCCGCCGGTTGCCAGGACCGCCACGCTTGCGCGAGGTCAGGCCCACCGCGCCAGACTCCCGGTATCGAATCACCAGCCGCTCGATCTGCCGGACCGTCAGGCCCAGCCGTTCGGCCGCGCGGCCAGGCTTCAGGCCCAAATCCACTACGGCCTGGATTACCTTCAGACGGTCGAGTTCTCGCATGTTCAATGTCACCAATGCGGTTCGGTGCATCGCCGGCTCCATGATCTGACGGGGAGCCGGCAAGCTTACCGAGGTCCAAACGCGACATTTCTAAATGGCTAGAACACGACATCTCTAAAAAGCTACTACAACTTGCTTGGGTGATAATTATGATTATGTTAAATACGATAAAGTCGACTGCACGGCGTGCTGCTAGCCAAGCATCCTCGCGTTCGAACCTTGCACCTCCGCCCTTGCCTTGAGTAAAGCCGCCTGCCAGTCCAGCTCATTCCTCGTCGTCCCGGCGCGGGCCGCGCGCCGGGACCGGTTGCCACCTGGCGGTTTCCTCCCTGTCAGAACCGGTACGTCGCCCCGATCTGGAAGAAGCGGCCAAGGTCCGTGTAGAGCGACTGGTCATAGCCAGTGATGTCGGGCACGGCTTGCCACTCAACGTCGAACGGCGGCTTCTTGTCGAAGAGGTTCGTGATGCCGCCGTAAATCGTCCAATGCTTGAAGCCGCGATAGTTGAACATGAGGTTGAACTGGCTGTACGACGCTACCGATCCCGTACCGCCGTCGCCGAATTCCGCGGCCACGGCGTTCGTATAGGGTCCCGTGTATTGCCAGGTCAGCGTGGTCGTCAGCTGCCGGTAGTCCCAGCTCAGGCTCGTGTTGCCCTTCCAGCGCGGGTTGCTCGCGCCGAACGGCTGCAGCAGCGCAAGGTTGTTGCCGGCGAAGTCCTGCGGTGCAGTTCCGGGACTGTGCAGCTTGAAGTGCCACACATAAGCCCAGTCGCCTGCGAGCGTGAACGTGCCGTACTTGGTGCGCACCGCCTTGCGGAAGTTGAGATCGAAACCATCGGTGTCGAGCGCACCGAGGTTCACGAAATGCTGAACGAGGTAACGCACCGATCCGTCGGCGTTGCGCACGACGCGGGAGGGATCGTTGGCGACGAGCACCGCGTTCGGATCGTCGGTGCCGATGACGCCGTCGATGCGGACCTTGTAGAACGCCGCGCCGATATCGGTCATCGCATCGGGCGAAAGCTGGAAGCCGATGTTGTAGTTCTTCGTGTGCTCGGGCTGAAGATTCGGATTGCCCGCGACTTGCTCCGTCGTGAAGTGCTTCGTCGGCACACCGCTCGGATCGTTCGGATCGACGAGGTTCTGGTGAGAGAGATAGACGGCCTGCGAGTTTTCGACGAGGGTCGGCGCGCGGAAGCCGCGACTGTACGATGCATACGTCGTCAGCATCTGCACCGGCTGGAAACGCAGCGCAAAGCTCGGCGAAAACGCCCCGCCGAAGTCGCTGTAGTGATCGTAGCGGCCCGCCTGCGTGAACGTCAGGTTGCGCAGGATCGGAATGTCGACCTGGTAGAACGCGGCGGCGACGTTGCGCGACCCCTCCACCGTCTGCACGTTCGCGGGCGCGGATACGCCCTGCGACGCGAGCGTCTGCGGGTTGATCGTCGACGATTCGTGGCGGAACTCCGTGCCCAGGCCCAGGCCGACCGGGCCGCCGGGCAGCGTGAAGAGATTCGACGTCGAGGCCTTGGCTGTCACGCTGTCGACCTTCGAGATGGCCTGCTGATCGTCATCCGTGAAAACGCCGTTCAGGCCGTTTGGCGTGGCGGCCGGGTTCGAGAAGTTGTAGGTGCCGTTCGCGAGCATGTTCTCGAGGCCCGCGACGTTGATCCGGTTGCGATACGTCGTATCGACCGTGCTCTGCGAATGGCCGTAATCGGCCGACCAGTCCCATGCGCCGAATCTGCCCGCATCGAACGAACCTTTGACGCCCGTGTTCGCCATCCAGAACGTCGATACCGTGTCCGCCCCCACGACGTTGCCCGGGAAGGTCAGGTTGATCGCCGTCGGCACACCGAACGGGTTATAGGGGTTGCTCACCGGTACGGTGCGCGGCAGCGGCGAAACGGACCCGGTCGCCGGGTTGTAGACGTTCGTCGTGCTCGAGATCGAGGCCGGTCCCTGCAGCTGGACGGTTTCATCGCGGCTCACCCAGAAGCCCGCATAGGCCTGCGTGTTGTCGTCGATCTTGAAGGTGGCGCGCACCTTCGCGTTCAGGCGCGTCGTGGACGGAACGAGCGATGTCGACGCGGCCGGGTTGTACGTGCAATTGGTCGCGCTCGTCTTGCTGCCCGGCGGGCACGGCGAAAGCGGCACCTTGGAGCCGTCCGCCAGCGACCAGTAAGATTGCTGGTTCGGCCCGAGCGGCGCTGCCAGCCCGCCGGGATATTGCGTGAAGTCTTGCGCCGACGTCATGTCGCGATCGCCGAGCGTCGAGCCCGAATCGCGGTAATAGCTGGCGGCCGCGGTGACGTTGAAGCGATCCGAATTCAGATCGCCGAAGCCGGCCAGTACGCTGAAGTTACCCTGCCCGTCGCCCGGATGCTGCGCCTTGCCGAGTTGACCGTCGATCTGCAGGCCCTGAAAGTTCTTCTTCGTAATGATGTTGACGACGCCCGCGATCGCATCCGAGCCGTAGACGGATACCGCACCGGTCTTGACGATCTCGACGCGCTCCACCATGTTCAGCGGGATCGCGTTGACATCGAAGAACGTGTCGGTGAAGTTCACCGACTGCGCATAGTTCGCGACGCGCTGGCCGTCGACGAGCACGAGCGTGTATTTCTCGCTGAGCCCGCGCAACGCCATGCCGGCGCCGCCGGGGGCCGAGCTGTTCATCGTCGTCTGGCCCCAGCTGCTTGCGGAGTTGGCCGAGGTCGAACGCAGGAAATCGGCGACCGTCGTGTATCCGCTTTGCTGGATTTCCTTCGCGGTGATGACCTGCACTTCGGTGTGACCGACCTTGTCGGATGTGCGGATCAGCGAGCCCGTCACCTCGAACTTGTCGAGCTTCTTCACGCTCTGCCCGCCGGCGATGGCGCCAGATGCCGGCGCGGGCGCGGCGGCGGCAGCGCTGCCGGTTTGCTCGGCGGCGACGCTCCCGTCGACAGGCGTTGTCTGCGCGTAAGCGGAGGTACCCAAAGCCGCCGTCAACGCGACTTCAGCCCATACGATGCTGCGTATTGCCGATCCCAAAGCCGTTGGTTTCATAACACCCCTCTGTCGTCGCAAGGCCTGACCTTTTTGTATGCACGGAGATTCGCCGGCCTTTAAATAGCGCTGCCCCGCTTTCCTGATTCATCATCTGGCGATCGCAACCATTCCGTTCGCCCGCTCATTTCTTTCAACGTTATTTCTTCTACCGACAAGCGGAATTAATTTGAAATACAAGAAACGGCATTCCCATAGAGTTAGGAGGCCTAATTACATGAATCGATCTTTCCGCGCACCGAACGGCTGCAAACAAGCTGCACCCTGGAACATTCGCACCATGGCGCCTCGTCAATTAGCGCGTACGCGTTGCCAGGAAAGGCAACCGCTCGTTGAATGACTGCTTTACGCCTTCACTTTGAAAGCCTTAATGCACGGAATCTTCATTACCGTTCACTACCAAAGTTTTACGTTGGACGCGAACATAGCAGGACAGAAACTATGCGTCAAAAAATATTTGATGCCGCATAACTTTGTTTAGGTGCATTAAGCGCACTCGGTTGGTGCCGAATGAAAGCGATATGGTTCACCAGCCAATACCGTTGTCTTGTCTTCCTTGTTCGGCTGTTTTTCACCCCCTCGCGAATGCGCCGCAATGGAGCACACGGCCGGTACTCGTCAGCCAAAACTTTTTTGTTTAGCAAAGAGTGGGCACTCATCCTGAGAACAGATCGGACTCTTGATGGAGCAGCCCTTCGCGCACGTGCGCGGCGTCGCGCACCGGCGAGTTGACAGCCTTCGTGCGGAACACCCGTCGCGACCATCAATCGGTCTCCAGATTCCCGGGCGTTTCCACGCGCTGCGCGTCGCGCTTCGTCACCGCCGCATGCCGCCCGCGCCGGCCTATGGACACGACTACCCGAAACGCCACCGGCGCGAACACCAGCCCGAACACTGTCGCCGCCAGCACGCCCCCGAACGCGCCGGTTCCGATCGAACGCCGGCTTTCCGCACCCGCGCCGGTCGCCAGCACCAACGGCACGACGCCGAGCAGAAACGCCATCGACGTCATCACGATCGGCCGAAACCGCGCAGCCGCCGCCTCGACCACCGCCTGCCGCGGCGGCACGCCGCGCCCGACGAGCTCGCGCGCGAACTGCACGATCAGAATCGCATTCTTCGCCGACAACCCGATCACGGTAATCATCCCGACCTTGAAGTACACGTCGTTCGGCATCCCGCGCGCGAGCGCCGCCGCCAATGCACCCACGATGCCGAGCGGCACGATCGTCAGCACCGACAACGGAATCGTCCAGCTTTCGTACAGCGCGGCAAGCGCCATGAACACCGCGAGCACCGACAACCCGACCAGCAGCGGCGTCTGCCGCGCGGCGATCCGCTCCTCGCGCGCCGCGTCCACCCAGTCGTAGCCGATCCCGGCCGGCAGCATCGCGGCAAGCCGCTCCATCTCCGCCATCGCCGCGCCCGAACTGGTGTGGGTCGCCGCCCGGCCGCTGACGTCGAGCGACGGATAGCCGTCGTAGCGATTCAGCATCACGGGCCCGACCGTCCAGTGCGGCGCGGCGATGGCCGACAGCGGCACCATGTCCCCCGTGCGGTTGGGCACCGTCAGCGCCATCAGTTGCGTGTCGGTCGCGCGTGCGGCCGGGTCTGCCTCGATGATCACGCGGCGCATCCGGCCCGACGCCGGAAAATCGTTGATGTAGTTCGAGCCGAACGTACCGCCGAGCAGCCCCGCGATGCGCTCGAACGGCACGCCAAGCGCATACGCCTTCGCGCGATCGACGTCGAGCTCGATGCGCGGCGCATCGGGCAAGTCCTCGAAATGCACGGACGCGAGCGCCGGGTCCGCCTTCGCGCGCGCGGCCATCTGCTCGCGAGCGGCCTTCAGCGTGTCGAGCCCGACCCCGCCACGATCCTCGAGACGGAACGTGAAGCCGTCCGCGTGACCGAGGCCGGGCACCGATGGCGGCAGCGTCGCTTGTACGTCGCCGTCGAGAATCCCGTCGAAGCGCCGGTTGAGGCGATCACGCAACGTCGTCGCATCGACGTCGCGCTGCGTCCAGTCCTTCAACTCGACGAATGCCATCGCGACGTTCTGTCCGCTGCCCGCGAAACTCCAGCCGATCACGCTCGTCACGTTCGCGACGGCCCGCTCCGCGCGCAGAATCGCCTCGACGCGCTGGACGACCGCCACCGTGCGCGCTTGCGTCGCGCCAGCCGGCAACTGGATCATCACCTGCAGTTGCCCCTGGTCTTCGGTCGGCAGGAAGCCGCCCGGCATCATCCAGGACAGCAGCCCGCACACGGCCACGAGCGCGGCATAGAGGCCCGCGACCGTGCCCGTGCGGCGTACCGCCGACACGGTCACGCGCCGATAGCCGGCCTCGGCCCGCGCGAACGCGACGCCGAAACGGTCGGCCAGGCGCGCGCCGAGGCCGCGTCGCGGCACGTGGGCGCCTTCGCGACGGCCGACCGGTTTCAGCAGATTCGCGCACAGCGCCGGCGTGAGCGACAGCGCCATGAACGACGACACGAGCATCGACGCGATCATCGACACCGCGAACTGCCGGTAAATGCCGCCGACGCTGCCCGGGAAGAACGCCATCGGCACGAACACGGCCGTCAGCACCGCGGTCACGCCGACGATCGCCCCGCCGATCCGCTTCATCGCGAGGCGCGTCGCCTCGCGCGGCGACACGCCCTCCTCCATCACGCGGTGCACGCTCTCGACCACGACGATCGCATCGTCGACGAGAATGCCGATCGCCAGCACGAGGCCGAACATCGTGAACACGTTGATCGACAGCCCGAACGCCCACATCGCGACGAACCCGCCCATCAGCGTGACCGGAATCACGACGGTCGGCACGAGCGTGTAGCGCAGCTCGCGCAGGAACAGCCACATCACGCAGAACACCAGCACGACGGCCTCGACGAGCGTCAGCACGACTTCCCGAAGGGCGATCGTCACGAAATGCGCGCCGTCGAATGGAATCTCGACCGCGACGCCCGGCGGCAGCGTCTTCGACAGCTCGGCAAGCCGCGCCCGAATCGCGTTCGACGTCTGGAGCGCGTTGCCGCGCGGGCCGAGCTGGATCCCGACGGTAGCCGCCGGGCGGCCGTTCAGCCGGGAATAGAACGAATAGTCGTCGCGGCCGATTTCGACGCGGGCGACGTCGGCGACACGCACCACCGAACCGTCCTGCTTCGACTTCAGCACGATCCGGCCGAACTCCTCCGGCGACGTCAGTTGCCCCTTGACGACGATCGTCGCGGTGAGCTGCTGGCCACGCTCGAACGGCGCGTCTCCGATCGCGCCGGCCGTGACCGTCGCGTTCTGCACGCCGATCGCGGCGATCACGTCGTCGGCGCCGAGGTCGTATTCGCGCAACTTGTTCGGATCGAGCCAGACCCGCAGCGCCTCGTCGGCGTCCCACAGCTGGGCCGCGCCGACGCCCGGCGCGCGCTTCAGTTCGCGCAGCACGTAACGGTTCAGATAGTCGCCGAGCTGGGCGGAGTCGCGCGTGCCGTCGGTCGACGTCAGCGTGACGAGCATCAGGAACGTGTTGGCGGCCTTGAACACGCCGATGCCCTGCTGCACGACCTGCTGCGGCAGCCGCGGCTCGACCTGCTTCAGCCGGTTGTTGACGTCGACGAGCGCGATGTCCGGATCCGTGCCGGGCGCGAACGTCACGTCGATCTCGAGATTGCCGTGACCGTCGCTGCTCGTTTCGTAGTACTGCAGCCCGTCGGCGCCGTCGAGGCTTTCCTCGATGATGCTGCCGACGGCGCCGTCGACCGTCTCGGTCGACGCGCCCGGATAGGCCGCCGTGATCACGACGCGTGGCGGCGCAAGGCGCGGATACTGCGCGACCGGCAATTGCGGAATGGCGAGCACGCCCGCGACGACGATCGCGAGCGCGACGATCCACGCAAACACCGGGCGGTCGATGAAGAACGACGGCATCGGCGTGCGTCAGCGAACGGTGCGGGCGCGCCGCGCCCGCTTGACGTCAATCATCCGCGTCCCCTTCCCGCTGCCGCGGCCCCGGTTCCGGCGCGAGCATCGACGACGCGAGCAGCGCCTGCGTATACGGGTGGGACGGCGCGTGCAACACGTCGAGCGTATCGCCCTCCTCGACCACGCGCCCCGCCTTCATCACGATGACCCGATGAGCCATCGCACGCATCACCGCGAGATCGTGCGTGATGAACAGATAGCTCAGTTCATACTTCTTTTGCAGATTCGTCAGCAGATTCAGCACCTGCTTCTGGATCGACACGTCGAGTGCGCTCGTCGGCTCGTCCAGCACCAGCAACTCAGGCTCCACCGCCAGCGCGCGCGCGATCGCGATGCGCTGGCGCTGGCCGCCGGAAAATTCGTGTGGATAGCGAAGCATCGCCTCGGCCGGCAGGCCGACCTCCTGCAGCAAGGCCGCGACGCGCGCGCGCCGCGCGGCGCCGGCCACCGTCGGCCGGTGCACGGCGAGCCCCTCGCCGACGATCTGCTCGACCGTCATGCGCGGCGACAGCGAGCCGAACGGATCCTGGAACACGACCTGCATGCGGCCGTACAGCGCGCGCCGGCCGCGTGTCGTGCGCAGCGACGCCAGTGGCATGCCGTCGATCTCGATGCCGCCCGACGCCGGCCGCTGCAGGCCGAGCACGGCCGCCGCCAGCGTCGATTTCCCCGACCCCGATTCGCCGACGATCCCGAGCGTCTCGCCGCGCCTGAGGCTCAGCTTCACGTCGTGCACGGCCCGGAACGCCGTCTTGCCGAACGCCGCGCGCCAACCCTTCGCCGCGATGCGGTAATCGACGGCAAGCTGCTGGACATCGAGGATCGTCCGCGCGTCGGCCGCGACCGGCTCGACCGCGCGTTGCGGCGCGCTGTCGAGCAGCCGGCGCGTGTACGCGTGCCGCGGCGCGGCGAACAGCGCGCCGGTCGTGTTCGTCTCGACGAGCACGCCCCGCTCCATCACGGCCACGCGCTGCGCGAAGCGCCGCACGAGATTCAGGTCGTGCGTGATCAGCAGCACGGCCATCCCGCGCGCGGCGGCCTCCTGCTCCTGCAGCTCGATCAGCAGGTCGACGATCTGCTGGCGCACCGTCACGTCGAGCGCCGTCGTCGGCTCGTCCGCGAGCAACAGCCGCGGCCGGCACGCGAGTGCCATCGCGATCATCGCGCGCTGCCGCTGGCCGCCCGACAACTGGTGCGGAAAACTGTCGATGCGCCGTTCCGGCTCCGGAATTCCGGTGCGCCGCAGCAGCGCGATGCCGCGCTCGCGCGCGTCGCCCGCTCGCAGCCCCTCGTGCAGCCGCAGGCTCTCGGCGATCTGCTTGCCGATCGTATACAACGGGTTGAGTGCCGTCATCGGCTCCTGGAACACCATCGCGATATCGGCGCCGCGGATGCCGCGCATCTGCTGCTCGGTCTTCGCGAGCAGATCCTCGCCGTCGAACAGCATCTGGCCCGACAGCGTCGCCTGCTGCGCGAGCCGCAGAATCGACAGCGCCGTCACGCTCTTGCCCGAGCCCGACTCGCCGACGAGCGCCACGCGCTCGCCGCGCGCGACCGCGAGGTCAAGGTCCTGCACGGCGGCTTTCGCGCCGAAGTGCGCGGAGAACTGGCGGATCTCCAACAATGGCGTCGTCATCGTTGCTCCCCGCCGAAGGCCGAGCCGCGCGCGCGCATGTCGAGCGCGTTGCGCAGCGCGTCGCCCATGAACGTGAGCAGCAGCAGCGTGACGACCAGCGCCGAGAACGCGGAGATCGAGATCCACCACGCGTCGAGGTAGTTCTTGCCTTCCTGCAGCAGCTCGCCGAGGCTCGGCGTCGGCGGCTGCACGCCGAGGCCGAGGAAGTCGAGGCTCGTCAGCGACAGGATCGCCGCGCTCATCCGGAACGGCAGGAACGTGATCACCGGCGTCAGGCTGTTCGGCAGCACGTGCCGCCACATGATCTGCCAGTTCGACAGCCCCATCGTGCGCGCGGCCTTCACGTAGTCGAGCGCGCGGTTGCGCAGGAACTCCGCGCGCACGTAGTCGGACAGCACGAGCCAGCCGAACATCGACAGCAGGATGAACAGCAGCCACAGCGACGGTTCGAAGATCGACGCGAAGATGATCAGCAGGTACAGGTCGGGCAGCGCGCTCCAGATCTCGATCAGGCGTTGCCCGACGAGATCGGTACGTCCGCCGTGGAAGCCCTGCAGCGCGCCCGTCAGCACGCCGATCGCGACGCCCGAGACCGTCAGCGCGAACGCCATCAGCACCGACAGCCGAAATCCGTACAGTAGCCGCGCGAGCACGTCGCGGCCGAACTGGTCGGTGCCGAGCCAGTTGCTCGCGGACGGCGGCGCCGGGTACGGCCGCGACGCGAAATAATCGATCGTGTCGTAGCGGTAGCGGTTCGGCGGGTAGATCGCGAAGTTGCCGTGCGACTCGATCTTCGCGCGGATGTACGGATCGAGATAGTTGGTCTTCGCCGGGAAATCGCCGCCGAACTGCGTCTCCGGATAGTCCTTCACGATCGGGAAATAGAGGTGCCCGTCATAGCGCACCACGAGCGGCCGGTCGTTCGACAATCCGTCGGCCAGCAGGCTGAGTGCGAACAGCGTGGCAAAGATCACGAGGCTCCAGTAGCCGAGCCGCTGCGCGCGAAACCGCAGCCACGTGCGTCGCCACGGCGACGGCGACGCCGCGCATGCGACGGCGGCCGGATCAGTGGTCCAGGCGGCTGAACTGGATACGGGGGTCGACGAGGACATAGCAGATATCCGCGATAAGCTTGGTCAGCAGACCGATCAGGGTGAACAGGAACAGCGAGCCGAGCACGACCGGATAGTCGCGGCGGATCACCGAGTCGTACGACAGTTGCCCCATCCCGTCGAGCGAGAACAGCGTCTCGATCAGCAGGTTGCCGTTCAGGAACGCGCCGACGAATGCCGCCGGCAGCCCGGTGAGCAGCGGAATCGCCGCATTGCGCAGCACGTGCTTCCACAACACGTCGCGCTCCGGCGCGCCCTTCGCGCGCGCGGTCAGCACGTATTGCCGGCCGATTTCCTCGAGGAACGTGTTCTTCGTGAGAATTGTGACGATCGCGAAATTGCCGACGACCGACGCGGTGACCGGCATCGCGATGTGCCACAGATAGTCGAGGATCTGGCCGATCAGCGTCAGGTCGTCGAAGTTGTCCGACGTGAGCCCGCGCATCGGGAACACCTGCCAGAACGTGCCGCCGCCGAACAGCATCAGCAGCAGCACGCCGAGCACGAAGCCCGGCACGGCGTAGCCGGTCAGCACCAGCACGCTCGTCACGGTGTCGAACCGCGAGCCGTTGCGCACCGCCTTCGCGATGCCGAGCGGCACCGACACGAGATACGTGAGAATCACCGTCCACAGCCCGAGCGTGATCGACACCGGCAACTTCGAGCGGATCACCGCCCATACGCTGCGGTGCGCGAAATAGGATTGCCCGAGGTCGAACGTCGCGTAGCTTTTCAGCATCAGCGCGTAGCGTTCGAGCGGCGGCTTGTCGAAACCGAACTGCTTGCGGATCTGCTCGATCTGCTGCGGATCGACGCCCTGGCTGCCGTGGTAGCCGCCCCCGCCTCCGCCCGCGTCGCCTCCACGCGCGCTGCCGTGGCGCAACTGCGCGAGCACCTGCTCGACCGGGCCGCCCGGCACGAACTGCGTGACCGCGAACGTGATCGTCACCACCCCGATCAGCGTCGGAATCATCAGCAGCAGCCGCCTCACTATGTATGCCAGCATCGTTGCTCCCCCGTCAGGCCGCCGGAGCGGGTTGTGGTCGTGCGGCCGGCTTCTTCACGTACCAGTAGTCGACGATCCAGTCCTCGTACTGATAGGAAGCCGGCACGACCGCCGGATGGCCGAGCGTCGTCTTGTATGCGATCCGCGCGTTCGGCAGGTAGTACTGCGGGACCAGCACGTACAGGTTGATCAGCACGCGGTCGAGGGCGTGCGTGGCCGTCTCGAGATCGTCGAGCGTATCTGCCGCGAGCGCCGCGCGGATCAGCGCGTCGACGGCCTTCGACTTCACGCCCGGATAGTTCTCCGAGCCAGGCTGCGAGGCGGCCGCGCTGCCGAAGCGGCGCGTCAGCTCCGCGCCGGGGATCGTCACGGGCGAGTAGATATACGTCGTCATGTCGTACTCGAAATTGTCGAGCCGCTTCTGGTGGAGCGCGCTGTCGATCTCGTGCAGGTACGCGTGGATGCCGAGCGTCGCCAGCGCCTGCGTGTACGGCAGGATCAGACGATCCATGCCGGGCTCGTCGTCGATGATCTCGATCGTCATCGGCGTGCCGTTCGCGTCGCGCAGCGCGCCGTCGCGATAGTGCCAGCCGGCCTGCGCGAGCAGGTCGCGCGCTTGCCTGAGGTTCGCGCGCAGCGAGCCGGGCGGCAGCGTCGACGGCTGTTTGACCATCGGGCCGAACACCTCCGGCGGCAACGTCGAGCGGAACGGCTCCAGCAATGCGAGTTCCTTCGCGCTCGGCATGCCGGATGCCGCGAACGGGCTCGCGTCCCAGAAGCTGTTGGTGCGGCGATACTGCCCGTAGAACATCATCCGGCTCATCCAGTCGAAGTCGAATGCCAGCGCGAGCGCATGCCGCACGCGTACGTCCTGGAACATCGGCTTGCGCAGGTTCATCAGGAAACCCTGCATCTGCGCGGGGCCATCCGGGAATTCACCCTTCTTCAGCAGCCCGTTGCGGAAATTCTTGCCGACGTACTTGCGCGCCCACTGCGTCGAGCTGTACTCCACCCGCGCGTCCACGTCGCCGGCCTTGAACGCCTCGAGCGCCGTGTACTGGTCGAGGTACAGCTTGAACGACACGCGTGCGAAGCGGAACATCCCGCGCCGCGACGGCAGGTTCGCGGCCCAGTAGTGCGGGTTGCGCACGTACGTGATCTGCTTGTCGTTCCTGCGCTGCTCGATCAGGTACGCGCCGCTCGCGATCGGCGGCACGTTCGCGATCTGGTCGAACGGCGGCCGCGTACCGTCCGCGCGCTGCCCCCACTTCGGCGAGAACACCGGCAGGTCGCCCGCGATCAGCGCCGCGTCGCGCTCCGCGTGCTGGAATTCGAAGCGGATCGCGTGCCTGTCGACCACCACCGCGCGCTTGATGATGGAGAACTGCGCGTTGTAGATCGGCGACGCCTGCGGGCTCGTCAGCGTGTCGAACGAATACTTGACGTCCGCCGCGGTGATCGCGTCGCCGTTCGAAAAGCGCGCGGCCGGATTGATGTGGAACGTGGCCGACAGCCCGTCGGGCGCCACCTCGACGTCGTCGGCGATCAGCGCGTATTCGGACGCGAGCTCGTCCCAGCTGCGCTGCATCAGCGTGTCGAACATCAGGTTCTTGATGTCCGGCGCGGGCGAGCCGCGCACGAGGAACGGGTTCAGCGAGTCGTAGCTCTGCGCTTGGTCGTAGTTTTCGAAGTTGAGCGTGCCGGTGTCCGGCGCGTCGGGATCGGCATAATCGAAATGCGCGAAATTGGTCGGGTACTTCGGCTGATCGTATTGCGCGATCGCCGACACCGCGAGCGCCGCACGTGGCATGGCGCTACCCGACACGAGCAGCACGACGCATGCGAACAGCGCCGCGCGCGGCACGCCTGTCCATCGCCATTTCAACAGTTTCATGGTCGGTCTGTCCGAAAGCGTGCGGGCGTGATGCCTGCGCGCGGTAGATGCCGGTGCAGGATGCCGCGTGCCACCTGCATCCCACTGGTTGTTCGTGCTGAAAACGCGCCTGCGAACTGCATCGCCGCACGTCCCGGTTGCAGGCCGTCGTGGCGCCAGGCGAAAAAGGGCCGCTCCAAAAAATGGGGAGGTGGACGTGGAGCGGCCGGTCTAAAGCCCATCCGTGCATCGCAATCGGCGTCAGAACTTGTAGGTCGCGCCAACCTGCGCGAATCGACCGACATACGTGTACAGCGACGTGTCGTAGCCCGTCTGGTAGCTCGCGTTCATGAAAACCGGGTCGAACGGCGGCGCACGATTGAAGATGTTGTCGATGCCCGCGTAGATCGTCCAATGCTTGAAGCCGGTGTAGCTGACCATCAGGTTGAACTGGCTGTACGACGCCACGCTGTCCTGCATGTTCGGATATTGGCCAGGCGACAGGATGGCCTGGCTGTACGGTCCCGTGAACATCCACGTCAACGTCGCGTTCCATTGGTTGTGGTAGTTCCAGTTCAGACTCGTGTTGCCCTTCCAGCGCGGGAAGCTGCCGCCGAACGGCTCGTTCAGCGAACCGTTGTTGCCCGCGAAGTCGGTCGTCTCGCCGCCCACCGGCATCTTGAAGTGCCACACGTAGGCCCAGTCGCCCGACAGCGTGAAAGTACCGATCTTGGTCGACACCGATTGGCGGAAGGTGGTCTCGAAGCCGTCCGTATCGAGCGACGACAGGTTCATGTACGGCAGCACGACATACGCGATCGAACCATTCGGATTACGGATCACCTTCGTCGGATCGTTCTGGTCCACCACCGTCTGGATATCTTCCGTGCCGATCACGTTGTCGATGTGGATCTTGTACCAGTCGAAGCCGAAATCGGTATTGCGGGTGGGCGACAGCTGGAAGCCGATGTTGTAGTTCTTGGTCCGCTCCGGCTGCAGCTTGCTGTTACCTGCCTGCACTTCCTCGACGAGGTTGTATGCGTTCGGATTGTTAGGATCGTTCGAATCGACCGCGCCCTGCGCGGCGTAGGTCCTCGACGAGGTGTTTTCGATCAGCGTCGGCGCGCGGAAGCCACGGTTGTACGAACCGTACATCGTCAGCTCGCGGATCGGCTGGAAGCGCAACGCGAAGCGCGGCGAGAACGCGCCACCGAAGTCGCTGTAGTGATCGTAGCGCCCCGACTGGCTGAACGTCAGGTTCTGCAGGATGGGAATGTCGATCTGGTAGTAGACCGCCGCGACGTTGCGCTCGCCGTTGACCGATTGCAGCGACGGCTGGATGAGCGTGCCGTTCGCGTAGTCCGCGCCCGTCCCGATGTATTGGCTCTGGTGCGTGAATTGCGTACCGAGACCCAGACCGACGTTACCCGTGGGCAACGTGAACAGGTTCGGCGTCGACAGCGTCGCATCGACGGCGTCGAGCTTCGTGATGGCCTGCGTCGACGTGCTTCCGTACAGCCCGTTCAACCCGTTCGGTGTCGACGATGGATTCGCGAAGTTGAATACGCCGTTCTGGACGATATTTTCGAGCGCGGCCGCGTTGATCAGGTTCGAATAGTTGTTCGACACCGTGTTCTGCGAATGCGTGTAGGACGCCGTCCAGTCCCAGTCACCCACGCGCGGCGTGCTGAACGATCCTTTCACACCCGTCGCGGCACGCCAGAAGTTGGAGCTCGTATGCACGGCCTGCGTGGCCGGGAATGTATAGACCAGCTTGGCCGGCACGCCAAACGGGTTATACGGATTGCTGCCCGGCACGAGGTTCGAAATCGGGTTGAGACCGCCCGTCGCCGGATCATAGGTCTGCGTGCTGTTGCCGAGGCGGCCGACGAAGTTGTTCGTGACCGTCGTATTGTTGCTTTCCCAGAGATCGGCGAACGCCTGCATCGCGTCGCTGATCTTGAAGTCGGCGTGCACCTTCGCGCTCAGGCGTTCAGTCCACGGTGACAGCGACGATGCGTACGCGGTGTTGTTTGCGCAGACCGTGCCGGGACCGTTGACCTGCGCGACGGAGGTGCCCGGCACGGCCTGACCGCCGTTCGGACACGGGCTCAGCGGCACCTTCGCGCCGGTGGCCGGATTGCGCCAGTACGACACGCTCTGGTTCGACAGGCCGCCCGGGAAATTGGAGAAATCCTGGTTCTGCGTCATGTCGCGATCGGCGATCGAGATGCCGTTCGACTTGTAGTAGCTGAGCGCCGCCGTCACGTTGAAGCGGTCGGCGTTCAGGTCGCCGAAGCCGCCGAGGATGCTGAACTTCGTCGTGCCCTGGCCGCCTTCACCGTTCGTCGCACCGCCGTAGCTGCCTCCCAGCTCGAGACCCTGGAAGTTTTTCTTCGTGATGATGTTCACCACGCCCGCGATTGCGTCGGAACCATACTGAGACACCGCGCCTGTCTTGACGATTTCGATTCGGTCGATGATGTTCAGCGGCAGCGTGTTCAGGTCGAAGAACTGATCGCTGCCGTTCACCGCGAACGCATACGGTGACACCCGCATGCCGTCGATCAGCACCAGCGTGTACTTCTCGCTGAGGCCGCGCAATGCGATGCCTGCGCCGCCCGGCGCGAAGCTGTTCGTCGTCCCTTCGCTCCAGCTGCTTGCCGAATTCGCCGAGGTGCTGCGCAGGTAGTCGGCGACGCTGGTGTGGCCGCTGTTCTCGATGTCCTTGCTCGTGATGGTCTGAACCTGGTTGAAGCCGACCTTGTCGGCCTGCCGGATCAGCGAACCCGTCACTTCGAACCGCTTGATCTGCGCGACCTTGCCCTGTCCGTTCGCGCTGGGAGCGGCCGGCGTCGCCTCGGCTGCCGCACCGGATGCCGCGGCGCCCGTGGCGGCGACAGCGCCCGCCGTACCGTTCGCCTGCGCAACGGTCACGGGTGCGCCATTCGCGACCGCATCCGCGATCGATGCGGCGCCCGGCGCCGGCTGGCTCTGGGCGAACGCCGGCGGCACCAGCGCGGCCGTCAGCGCCAGTTCCGCCCAGACTATCCTCTTGATGGCCAACGCCAATACTCTCTGCTTCATCTCGTTCCCTCTCGCTCGTAGTAAGACCCCACCTGCTGTACGCCGGAACCTTGTGAATTCCTTGCGCGTCCTGGGCGCCCGTGTAACGGAACCCGCAATAGCCACCCTTCCGACCGCCACGACTCGAACGGATCGGCCTGGCACCCGTTCCGCCCGGCATCACCGTTTCTTTATATTTACTTCGTCATACTTACTACATGTCATGAGCGCACTTCCTGCCGCTTCCGGTTCGACATGCGGTGCCTGCCGCCTCCGCTAGAACAGCCTCGGCGTGCCGACCCAGACGATCACCGCTTCTTCGTCGGCCGTGTTGCGCCATGCATGCGGCATCGTCGATTCGTAGTGCGCGGTATCGCCCGCATTCAGCGTGAACGTGCAATCCTCGAGCGTCAGCGCGACCTGCCCGCGCATCACGTAGACGAATTCCTCGCCCGCATGCGTCGTTATCTCGGACGGCGACTGCCCCGCCGGCATCCGGACGAGAATCGCGTCGAGCTTGCGGCCATCCACCAGGTTCGTCAGCCTGGCGAACAGGCTGGCCGAGTTCGCGAACTGGAAGTACTGCAGCGCGTTCCCGCGGCACACCGAACGCGCTTCCGTCGGCGTGTCGATGAAGTACTGCATCGTGACGCCCAGCGCGTGCGCGATCCGGACCAGCGACGTGATCGACGGCGTCGCGCGACCACGCTCGACCTGGGACAGGAACGGCTTCGAAATACCCGCGATCCCGGCCGTCTCGTCAAGCGTGAGCTTCAGGCGCTGGCGCAGCGCCCGGATCTTGCTGCCCAGCGATACGGCGACCAGAACCGACTCATCAGGGGGCACAGTCATGGAAGTGCGGAGCCTCGCAGTCGAAACCGGTTTGATGTCGGCCGTCCTTGCCCGATGCGATGACGCGGCCGTCGCGGCGCGGCACCGTCGCCGCGCACCCGCGAGTGTTTCGCCTATTTCATTCGCGTTACTAATCAACAACATTTCCCCTGTCTCTCTTCATGTCCGACCGTCAAGGACTTGTACTTCCATCGCGCCACGCTGCTCGTCGATTGCGTACGCGTCGCATGCCGTCGCGGCCTTGCGCTGCGCTACCGGGACGCCACCGCCGTCCACAGCTTCGCCAGATCCGCCGACCCGTCGTTACCCTTCACCGTGCGCAGCACCTGGACCGCATGCGCCTTCTGGCCGGCCACGTAGTACGCCTCGCCGAGCCGCAGCCGCGCGGCATCGGGATGCTCGAGTCCGCCTTTCGCGATCACCTGCTCCATCATCGACAGCCCCTGCGCCGCATGGCCCGCGAACACCAGATTCATGCCGGCATCGATCGGCGCCACCGGGTTGGCGGCGTCCGCACCCGACTGCGCACGCTTGGCAGCCAGCGCCTGCAGCCGTTTCTCGCGCTCCGCCTGTGCATCCTTGCCCAGCACGCCGGACGCGAATCCCTGGTCGATCACCTGCCTGCCCTCGGCCGGCGTTCCCGCCACCAGCGCGAGCTGCGTCATCTCCATGTAGGCGTCGGCCGTCGTCAGCGAGCCCGTCGCCCTGCGCAACCGGTAGATGTCGAGGTCGAGCGACGACAGGTAACCGGGGCTGCCGCGAATGGCCGAGATCATGTCCTCCCAGTACGCGGGGCTCGGATGAAAAGCCACCAGCATGCCCAGCGCGTTGCGATAGGCAACGGCGTCCTTGCTCTTTTGCGCACAGGTCGCCAGCATTTGCAGCTGGCCCTCGTCCGGCGCGTGGCCGGCCTTCGCCTGTGCCTCCGTGCTCGCCTTCAACTGGCTCACGACCTGGCCGCAATCGTTCGACAGGTAATACGACTGCGTGAGCAGCGTGCGCATGTCCGGATCCGTGCCGCCCGCCTTCAGGTAGCGCTGCGCGACGCGGATCGCCTGCGGATAGTTCTTCTGCTGGAAGTAGATTCCCGCGAGCGCCGCCGTCGTCCGCTGCTCGTCCGCGCCCGACAGGCGCCCCGAGTTCAGCACGGTTTCGTAGGCCTGCGCGGCCACGCCGGTATCGCCGGCCGCCATCGCCGCCGCGCCGCGCGTCGCTTCCACCATGTAGGTTTCGTACGGCGTGCGGTTGGGCACGGCGGCCGCCTGCGCGATCTTGCCGAGCGCATCGCGATACCTGTGCGCGCGATACAGGTCCTGCGCCGCGGCCAGCGGCTTCGCCACGTCGGGCCGCAACGCGTCGGCCGCCCACGCCGGCCGGCCGAGCACGCAGGCCGCACCGAGCGCCGTCAGCGCCATCATCCGTTTCCATCGTCGCTGGTTCATCGGTCCGCCTGTCCCGTCATTGCATGAACTGCTCGTTTCCGATCAGGCCGATCTTCGTCGCGCCCACGCGCTGCGCGGACGCCAGTACGGCCGCCACGTCCTTGTACGGCGCCAGCTTGTTCGCCCGCAGATGGATCTCCGCCTGCACGGGCTCGTGCGCGACCGCCGTCAGCTTCGTCTCGAGTGCCGCGCGGTCCGGCACCGGCGCGCCGTTCCACGTCGTCGTACCGTCGAAGTCGATGTCGATCTGCACCACTTCCGGCGGCGTGGCGGGCGGCGGCGGGTTGCCCACCGGCAGGTCCATCTTCACCGAATGCATCTGGATCGGGATCGTGATGATCAGCATGATCAGCAGCACCAGCATCACGTCGATCAGCGGCGTGGTGTTGATGTCGACCATCACGTCCGGCTCGCCGCCGCTCCCGCCCGAAGGCACGTTCATTCCCATCGTCTGCTCCTGTCGATGCCTGATCTGATCCCATGCGTCGTCAATCGGAATCGGCGCGTATGCCGTTCCCATGCAAGGCTAACCACCCCGCGCCGGCGGTTCCGTAATGAACGACACCTTCGCGATACCCGCTCGCTCGCACATCGTGACGACCCGGCCGATGAACTCGTAGCGCGTGTTCTGGTCGCCCCGTACGTGCACGCTCGGCTGCGGCTGCTGCTGCGACACACCCTTCAGCTTCGCGAGCAACGCCGACGCATCCACCCGTTGTTCGCCCCAGAAAAAATCGCCGTCGCGATTCACCGCGATCTCGACGCTCTTCGGCGTGGTCTGCAGCGGCTGCACGACCTCCTTCGGCAACTGCAGCTGGATCGTGTGCGTGACGACCGGAATCGTGATCAGGAAGATGATCAGCAACACCAGCATCACGTCGACGAGCGGCGTCGTGTTGATGTTCGCGATCACCTCGTCGCTTTCGTCCTGCCCGACGTTCATGCCCATCGCGCGCCTCCGTCAGCCGGTCAGTTCACGAGCGACGCGGCAGGCGACGGCGCGCGCACGGCACGCTTGCTGCCGGCCAGCAGCACTGTATGCAGCTGGGCGCCGAAGTTGCGGACGCGTTCCATCACCGACTTGTTGCGCCGGACGAGGAAGTTGTAGCCAAGTACGGCAGGCACCGCGACCGCCAGGCCGATCGCCGTCATGATCAGCGCCTCGCCCACCGGGCCCGCGACCTTGTCGATCGACGCCTGGCCCGCGATCCCGATCGCCGTCAGCGCGTGATAGATCCCCCAGACCGTGCCGAACAGCCCGACGAACGGCGCGGTCGAACCGACCGTCGCCAGGAACGCGAGCCCGTCCTGCAGGCGGTTCGACACGTTCGTGATCGAGCGCTCGACGGACACGTCGATCCACGTGTTGCGGTCCACGGCTTCGAGCAGCGCCTCGTCGTGATGCTCGCCCGCCTCGATCGCCGTTTCGGCGATGAAGCGGAACGGCGACGCCTCGTCGAGCAGCTTTGCGCCCTCGGCCAGCGACGGCGCGCTCCAGAGCTGCGCGTCCGCGATTTTCGCGCGGCGGTTTGCCCGCAATTGCTCGACGAACTTCGTGATCATGATGTACCAGCTGCCCATCGACATGATCACGAGCAGGATCAGCACGAAGCGCGCGACGAAGTCGCCGTTCTTCCAGAGCGCGCCGAGCCCGTACGGATTCTCGACCGCTTCGGTCGTAGCAGGCGCCGGCGGCGGGGCCGGCTCGGCCGCGGAAGGCGCCTGCGTGGGCGCCGCGGCCTGTTGCGACGCGTCGGATGCCGCCGCGGATCCGCTCGCCTGCGCATAGGCGGGCTGCGGTGCAACGAGCCCGTCGATTGCAGCGACGGACATCAACAGGCTTGCCGCCAGCGCGGCCAGAGAACGCTTCGTCATACCCCACTCCAATTCTTTCGTTGAACTTACGATTAAGGTTCGAGCCGGTTTTCACCGGTCCGGCTCCCGCCGGACCGCCCACTGCATCAATTCAGGTTGAACGAGAACGGCACCTGCACCCGTACCGCCTGGCCTTGCGCCACGCATTTGAACCGCTTCACGGTGTTGTAGGCCGCACGATCGAGCACGGGGTCGGCCGACTGGGCCACGCGTTCGTTCGTGATGTTCCCTTCCGCATCCACGACGAACTCGATCGTCACGTCACCCGTGATGTTGTTTTCCTGCGCTTCCTTCGGGTACTGCATCGACGCGCGAATCGTGTCCGAATTCGGGCAGACGACACCTACTTCGTGACTGACCGGTTTGGCCGCCGGCGCGGGCGGTGCGATGACCGGCGCCTGCACGGCCGGTGCGGATGGCACCGGTGCCGACTGGTGCGTGATCGTCGCCTGCGGCGGCGCCTGCACCGGTACTTCCGGCGGCGGCACGAACGGCGGCGGCGGGGGCGCGAACTTCGGCGGCGGAAGCTTGACGACCGGCATCGGCGGGGGCGGCGGCGGCTTCACCGGCTCGATGATGCGGGTTTCGATCGGATGCTGGATCACCTGCACGACTTTCGTCGCGAGGCCGTTGAGCAATGCGTAGATCAGCACTGCATGCAACAGGAGGACGACTGCGATGCCGCCGAAACGGCGCACCGGATTCTGCTGCTTCTTGCCGAATTCCCGCGGACGGCCGAGCGTGGCCAGTCCGCTGTTCGAAGCAACCAGATGCTCTTCGACTTTCATGCCCACTATCCATCCCCCCAAGCGAATCGCCCAGTTTCGCGATGATGGCCGGCGCCGGAACCGGGTCGGTTCCGCCTCCGCCTCAACGTGAAATTTCATTTTCGATGCAATTAGTAATCCGAATCGAAAGCATCGATCGCGGATCCGAATTCATTCAATTTCAAGGAATCGTTTCAACCACCACGGGGTAGCCGCCCTATTCGGCGTCCGCCCTGCACCAGCGCGTTCAGGCAATTGTCAGCTTCGTCGGCGCAGGCACGTTCTCGTATGACGATTGAATCTTCGTTACACGCCGACGTCAGCCAGGCCGTTCGTCTTGGGTGCAGAAGATAGCAAGGAAAAAATTTGGGCGTCAAACTTTATTTGATACCCAAATACAAAGTTTGGAGGCCTTACTCGAATAACAAGTTAGTAAGCTTCAACAAACATTTTCCATTAATTCGGTAATTATTTTGTAGGCTGTCGCACTAATTCAGTGCCTCTCATAAATAATCACCGATTTAGTGCGGCGCACTGCATTGGCGCGTCTGGAATGAGCGCCGCCGGATGCGTCTGGTTGTCTCATGCAAGGATGGAAGCCGATTGACCGTTGTCACGCGGAGCCAGGGCCCGTTGACGCGATATTCCGAGGATTTGCCCGCCGCATTTTTGCAAAGGATTCCAAATTAAAATAAGCAAACCCTCCTACTGGCCTGGTTGAAATAATCGTCTGCACAACGAACCTATTTTCCGAAACCGGGTACCGCTGCGCCAGCGTGAATTCGTTGCCCGCCCCTCTGCGCGCACGGGCATCTCCACTTCACCGGGCCCGGTGGGAAAAATGCCCGCGCATGCGTCATCGATGCACGGCCGGCATCGCTCAGGACAGCATCATCCCCTGCATACGATGCGAGAAATGCGCGCGCTCGGCCGTCTCCATCAGCGCCAGGAATTCGTCCTGCATCATGTGGATCAGCGCTTCGTGGTCGCCGGCCTCGAAATAGACTTCCGGCTGCTGCGCGAGGTGTTCCTCGAGGAACGTCTTCATCCCGTACGCCATGCACACGGGCGGCAGCGCGCCCATGTCGCAATCCTTGAACAGGTCGCGCAATTCGACCTCCCGGGCGAGCACGAGATGGCGTCCCGTCTTCACCCAGAGATCCGACAGACGCACGGCGTGCGTCGTCGGCAACACGGCGGCGACGTAGCCCTCGGCGTCCTCGAGGAGCACCGTTTTCGCGAGACGATCGCCGGGAATGTGCGCGGCGGCGGCCGTCTCCATGCTCGTATGGCTATAGGGGTGGTACACGACTTCGTACCGCGATGACTTCTGGCGCAGGCAATCCTGCAGGGTGGCTGAGACCGGCATGGCACACCTCGTCTGGGCGAATCGGGCGAACGGCGTTCGCTCCGGATTCGTTCAGCATAGGTCGCATTCCGGCCCAATGGAAACACCCCTCGCACGCCCCCCCGCCCGGGGCCGGCGCCTATCGTTTTCACCCGCTCCCCTGCCCCGCCGGCATGCGAAATCCGGACCCGGCATAGGCCGGCGCCTCCTCGTTTCCTTTAGACGAATTCCACGCGGATCGGCCGTGGACGCGAAGCGCCCGGCAATTTGCCGATGTTCGGAAGCTCGACCGTTAGTTGCGTTTTTAAGGAACCAGCGGGATATCGGCCGGGATGCGCGGGTCATTAAGCGCGCCCGGCCAATGCCCGCCAGCCCGCCGGCAAACCACGCCGCCAAGGGCTTTCCCGCTGCCCTATACTGACCTGGCCGCCCACTATCCGAGGCGGAAACCGATTCCTGGAGCGATCATGCATTACCAGTTGATCTACGAACTCGTCGACGATTACCTGTCGCGCCGCGAACCGCTTCGTGCGGAGCATCTCGCGCTCGCGCAGGCGGCGACCGAGCGCGGCGAACTCGTGCTCGCCGGTGCGCTGGCCGACCCGGCCGACCAGGCCGTGCTCGTGTTCGAAGGCGATTCGCCGGAAGCGGCCGAATCGTTCGCGCGCGCCGATCCGTACGTGCAGAACGGCCTCGTGAAATCGTGGCGCGTGCGGCCGTGGCGCGTCGTGGTCGGCAAGCACGCGCCGCGTCCGGCGTGACGCCGCCCTACAGCCAACCTGCCCGCTTGAAACGCCACCACAGCGCGAGGTCGGCGGCGGCCATCACCGCGATGCAGCCGTAGAACCCGTATTTCAGGTGCAGTTCGGGCATGTTCGCGAAGTTCATCCCGTAGATGCCGGCGATCATCGTCGGTATCGCGAACAGCGCGGCGAACGAGCCGAGCCGCTTGGTCACCTCGTTCTCCGCGAGCGAAATCATTCCGAGGTTGACCTGGATCGCCGTGACGACCATCTCGCGCCGCCCTTCGATCGTTTTCACGATCCGCTGCAAATGGTCGTACACATCGCGGAAGTAGGCCGCCATCCCGCTGCAGACTTGCGGAACACGCCCGCCGGTGAGCTTCGCGAGCGGCTCCATCAGCGGCGCCGTGTGCTGGTACAGCAGCACGAGCCGGCGTTTCAGCGAATAGAGATCCTCGATGATCGCGCGCGACGACGCCGGCGTGGCCTTCGCGAAGATGCGGTCCTCGAGTTCCTCGAGTTCGGTGCCGAGCGTTTCGAGGATCGGGAAATACCGGTCGACGACCTGGTCCATCAACGCGTAGAACACGAACGCCGACCCCTCTCGCAGCAGATGCGGCTCCCGCTCGCAACGCTTGCGCACGTCGCGGAAATCGTGCTCGGTATGGTTGCGGATCGACAGCACGTAATTCGGGCCGACGAACACGTTCAATTCGCCGACCTTGAATTCGCCGTCCTCGTCGAGTTCGACCGTATGCAGCACCGCGAACAGCGAATCGCCGTATTCCTCGATCTTCGGCCGCTGATGGCCCTTGCGCGCATCCTCGAGCGCCAGCTCGTGCAACCCGAATTCCTCGCCCATCAGGTCGATTTCCTCGGGTGTCGGATCCTTCAGCGCGACCCAGACGAAGCATTCGGGCTTCGACACGTAATCGCTGATGGCATCGATGTCGATATCGGCCAGCTTGCGGCCGTCCTGGTAAGCAGCACAGTTGATCAGCATGTTGTTCACGATATTGCGGTTTGCGCATCAGTTTACCGGTTTGCTGCACGGACGGGCCGGCTTGCACGGCACGCCGATATTGGTCATGATCGGGCTGCGTGCATCGCAGCACGCGCTCCGTGCGCTTCGACAGGCTCGTCGGGCCTGCATTGCGCACTGCACAACGGCCGCGCGGCCCAATCGTCAAGGAGACAGACCTATGTGGTATTTCTCGTGGATACTCGGCATCGGCGTGGCGCTCGGCTTCGGCATCATCAACGCGATGTGGCTGGAAGCGGAAGTATTCTCGCGCGGCGACACGTCGGGCCAGCGGTCGGGGAGCCGGCATTCGTGACGCACCTGGTGTTCTTCTGCGGTCACGCCGGCACCGGCAAGACCACGCTTGCGAAGCGGCTCATCGGGCCGCTGATGCGCGCGACCGGCCAGGCGTTCTGCCTGCTCGACAAGGACACGCTGTACGGCCGCTACAGCGCGGCCGCGATGGGGGCGCTCACGGACGATCCGAACGACCGCGACAGCCCGCTCTACCTGAAGCACCTTCGCGATGCCGAATACCAGGGCCTGCTCGACACGGCCCGTGAAAATCTCGCGCTCGGCATCGGCGCGCTCGTCGTTGGCCCGCTATCGCGCGAAGTGCGCGACCGGCGCATCCTCGATCGCGCGTGGCTCGGCATCGCGCCGGACGTCACGCTGACGGTCGTGTGGGTCCATACGTCGGAAGACGTCGCGCACCAGCGGATCGTCGCGCGTGCGAACCCGAACGATGCGTACAAGCTCGCGCACTGGGACGAATACCGGCAGCGCCGCTTCGTGCCCACCGGCCGCGAATGCGACGGCATCGTGATGTTCGACAACACCGCGCCGTCCGACGCGGACATCGACGCGCTGCTGTACCGCATCGTGCCGCCGCCGCAACCGGCGACGATGGTCCCGCCGCTGCCGGCCTGATCCCGCGCCCCCGGGTCTTCCGCTTCTCCCCCAAAAAACAACGCCGGAAGCGCTGCTGCGCTCCCGGCGTCGTACGGCCCTCGTGCCAGTGGCTGGCGAATGGTCTGGTAACTACCGTCTGGCAACCGCGGTCAGGCAACCGCGTGCATGCGCTCCATCGTGCCGCCGTCGTACAGCTTGCCGAAACGATTCGACAGGAACGCCTTCAGCGACACCTTCTCCTGCGGGATGAAACCGCTCTGCGGCAGCTTCTTTTCGCGGAACAGATCCAGCACCGCGCACATCGCGCCGGCCGTCGTGATCTGGATCGCGCTCATGTGCATCCCGCACACGTCCTTCGCGAAGATCTTGCGCGTGAACACGTCCTGAACCAGTTGGCCGTCCTTCACGCCCGTCACCGTGACGAACACGAGCACGACGTCCTGCTTCGTCGACGGCACCGCGCGGCGCATGATCGACTTCAGCGTGTCGCGGTCGGTCGACAGGCGCAGGTCTTCCAGCAGGAACTGGACGAGCTCGCGATGGCCCGGGTAGCGCACCGACTTGTAGTCGAGCGTCTCGACCTTGCCCGACAGCGTCTCGCACAGCGTGCCGAGGCCGCCCGACGTGTTGAACGCTTCGTATTCGGTGCCGTCGAGCGAGAAGTGTTCGAGGCCTTCGAGCGGCTGCACCCACTGCTTGCGGCCGTCGCGGATCGCTTCGCACGGCTGGCAGTATTCGTTGATCAGGCCGTCGACGCTCCACGTCAGGTTGTACTTCAGCGCGTTGGTCGGATATTCGGGCAGCGCGCCGACGCGCATCTTCACGTCGCGCACTTCGCTGAAGCCGTTCACGAGTTCGTGCGCGGCGATGCCGATGAAGCCCGGCGCGAGGCCGCATTGCGGCATGAACGCGCGGTCGGAGCCGTCGGCCAGTTCGCGGATCGCATGCGTGGCGCGCACGTCTTCGGTCAGGTCGAAGTAATGAACGCCGGCCGCCTTCGCGGCCGCGGCCACGTTGACCGCGAGGTAGTAAGGCAGCGCGTTGACGAGCGCATCGAAGCCCTTCACCGCTTCGCGAATCGCGTTCGCGTCGGCCGAATCGACCCGTTGCGTCGCGATGCCTTCGCGCGACAGCTTCGCGAGCGCATCCGCGTCGCGGTCGAACGCGACGACTTCGTAGTCGCCGGTTTCGCGCAGCATGTGAGCAATGGTGTGGCCGATCAGACCTGCGCCGACGATGGCGATTTTCATGCGCTTATCTCCTGATGATGGGTTTGGTGTTGTGAACAGCGTTGAGCCAATGAGCACAGTGTAGGGACGCGCAAAATCAGTTCCAAGACGAAGAATGATGCGAAACGACCGATAATTTCGACGTTATGACGATAGATTTCGTCGAAACGACCGATTCACATAAAAATCGCGTATAGCAGATGTCGCACGCCGGCCGTTGGCGGCCGCGCATTGCGAGGATGAAGACGACGCACGGCGTCGCACCGGACGCACGAACCGCACATGCATCAGGTACGACACGCCGGTCGAAGCGAAATACGAAAGGAGATTCGGGAAAGAAGCGCGCGATGCGCGAAAGGACAACGGCGGGCGCCCGTGCCGATCACGAAGGACAGCGAAGGCCGATACGAATGCGTGCGGGCAGGTACCTCGGCTTCAATCCGGGCAGCCGTGACGCACCGACGCCCGCGCGGCGCCCCATCCAACAGGTCAGCCGCCGATCGTTCCGCGATCGATCTTGCGCGACAGGATGATCGACGTCGTCGTGCGCTCGACGCCTTCGAGCGTGCCGATCTGGTCGAGCAGGTCGTTGAGCCGCTCCGGCGAATCGGCACGCAGCCACGCGACGTAGTCGTACTCGCCGCTCACCGCGCACAGCAGTTGCACTTCCGGCATCCGGTCGAGCTTGCGCAATACGTCCTTGCCGAACTTCGGCGTGAGGATGATGCCGACGTACGCATAGATACTCGCGTCGAGCACGTCCTGCCCGAGTCGCACGCTGTACCCGGCGATCACGTTGGTGCGTTCGAGCCGCGCGATGCGCGCGACGACCGTCGTGCGCGCCACGTCGAGCTGGCGCGCGAGATCGGCGACGCTGGCGCGCGCATCGGCTTGCAGCAGCGCGACGAGTTGCCGGTCGAGATCGTCGAGTTGGTCGAGACGGGGTGGACGCATGACGCTGAGCCGGCGCGCGATGTGCCGGCGGAGTGGAAAGTGACGCGATGATAGCGCCGAACGCCGGCGCGCCCAACCGGCATCGCCCGGATTCGCACTTCGATTTCGATTCGTATCGGATGTAAGCAAGTGTCGCATTCACTGCCGCGCGGCAGGCAACGTGCTACTAATAACGGGCGACGCGAGAGGCGCGCTGGCGGCGATGGCCGCCGCGCCCGCTCGCCAGACACCACCCCGGAGAGCCAACCATGAAGAAAATCTCGCTCACCCTCGCTACGCTCGCCGTTGCAGCCAGCGCGTTCGCGCAAACCCCGGCACAGCCGCAAGCGCCGGCAACGACGGCCGCGGCGTCGGCGCCGAGCGCCGAGCAGCGCGCGGCGCGCCACGAAGCGCGCATCGAGCAGCGCATCAAGTACCTGCACGACCAGTTGAAGATCACGTCGGCGCAGGAGCCGCAATGGAAGACGTTCGCCGACACGATGCGCGACAACGGCGCAACGATGGGCCGCCTCTACAGTGAACGGATGGCCAAACACGACGTGTCCGCGATCGACGACATGAAGCAGTACGCGGAACTGTCGCAGGCGAACGCCGACGGCGCGAAGAAGCTCGCCGACGCATTCGCGCCGCTCTACGAGAGCTTCCCGGCCGAGCAGAAGGCGCTGGCCGACACGACGTTCCGCAGTTGGCTGCACCACGGCGGCGAGCACCGCGGCAAGGGCAAGACGAAGGGCAAGGAAGGCAACGCGGCCGCCGCGCCCGCCGCGAGCGCGCCCGCGCAGCCCTGACGTCTTCCCCGCCGGCGCCGTGCCGGCCCACCCGGGCCGAACGGCGCCGCGCGTCGATCGGCGACCGGCGCGTCACACGGCGCGCCGAATTCGGGATAAGCTCCCGGCTTTTCCCGCTTTCCCGCCCCTCCCCGCCATGCTCGAACTCAAGCAACTCGATCTGCGTACCGATCCGCAGGCCCGTCGCGTCGTCAAGGACGAAACCGTCGCCGTGTCCTTCGCGGACGCCGACGGCGAACTGATGAGCCTCGAAGGCCCGAACCGTTATGTGACGGGCGACGCATTGATCACCGGCTCGACCGGCGACCGCTGGGTCGTGTCGCGCGCGCGTTTCGACGCCAAATACCTGCCCGCCGATCCGGCGCTCGCGCACGGCACGCCGGGCGCCTACCGCAACCGGCCGGCCGTCGTGCTCGCGCGCCGGATGGACGAGCCGTTCACGATCGCCCGCTCGGAAAACGGCGACACGCTGCGCGGCGTCGCCGGCGACTGGGTGATGCAATACGCGCCGGGCGACTACGGCGTCGTGCAGGCGCAGCGCTTCGCTCAGGTCTACCGCGACGCGTGACGCGTCACGCACCGCGCCGGCACAAGGCCGGCGCCGCCGCTCACGCAAAGTCTTCGTCGAGTTCGAGTTCCGCGTCGCGCTCGACGGCCTCGCCGGCCGCGTGCCGCTCTTCGAGCGAGCCGAGCATCGCTTCCGTATACGCATGCAGCACCGCATGGCTGCGCGCGCGCTGCATCGGCTTGAGCGCCAGGTAGCGCGCGAGCGCGGCCGGCACGATCCGGATGTCCAGCGTCATCCGCTTCGGCGTCGCGCCGAAACGCATCGCGAGCCACTGCACGGACAGGAATCGCCCGCGTTCGTCGCTGTTTTCGACAAAGCGCGTCTGCTCCGGAAAGAGATCGCAGATCACGCGCGCAAGCGCATCGAATTCCGTGCTCGGGCATTCGATCAGATAGTCGTCCATTGCGTCTCTCCGGTCAGGCCGTCACACGCGACGGCCGGCACGTCTTCACCAGCACAGCCACCAGGATCGCGGCCAGCACGAAATACGCGGCCTCGACCCACGCGGCCGGCAGCACGCGCACCTGGTACAGCAGCGTGGGCGTCGCCGCGAGCGCATGCAGCACGATCGCCAGCGGCAACACGGCGATGCGGCCGGCACGCACGCCGCGCCACATCAGCACCGACAGCACCAGTTGCACCGCGAACGCCGCGCAGCGTTCGAGCAGCAACAGCAGGATCGACTGGGCCGACAGTGTCGCGAGCATCATGTGCAGCCGCACCACGGTGTCGACCGGCAGGTCCGACAACTGCGTCTCGAGCTGGCCGCGGCTCGCGAGCCACGCGAGATACGACCACTGACCCCACACGAGCACGCCGACGAACCACGCCTCGGCGCCGCCGTGACCGATCCCGTAGCCGATTCCGCGGCCGTCGCCGGCCGATGCGCCATAGCGGCGGTTCAGCACGCGCATGCCGAGATAGCGGCCGATTTCCTCGAATACGGCGGTCGCGAGCGCGCTGTACGCGACGAACGCGAGCGGCTGCGTCAGCCAGCCGTCCTCGGGCGTGCGGCTCAGCACGAGCCCGTGGAACGCGCGCTCGACGATCATGGCAAACAGCGTGAAGACGGCGACGCCGACGATCGTGTCGCGGCGGTTGAGCGCAAGCGGCTTGCGCAGGAAGCGGTAGAGGACGAGCGGCAGCAGCGCGATGATCAGCGTGGCGGCGATCAGCGCCGCCAGCGTGACGGGAGCGACAGTCATGGAGTTCCTTGTTCGGGGCAGCGCACCTGGCGCGCTGCGTGCCCCGAATGATACTCAGCTTGCGGTCGACGCGCGCGCGATCAGCTCGCCGGGCAGCATCGCGACGCGCACGTCGCCCGCCGCGCCGTCGATCCGCTCGTGCACGAATTCGACGGCCTTGTAGCCGATTTCGTAGGTCGGCTGACGGATCGTCGTGATGCCGATCAGCTCGGCCCATTCCGGATCGTCGATCGACAGCAGCGCCGCCTGCTGCTGCCATGCGGCGCCGAAGCGCGCGCGCAGGTGGCGCGCGATCGCCAGCGCGACGGGCGCATTCGCGGCGAACAGCGCCGCGCGCACGCCGCGCCGAGCCGCATCGTCGATGCGCGCATCGACGTCGGCGAGCGCCGCCGCGGCCGCGCCAGGCTCGTTCAGGTCGAGCACGACCGTCGACGGCACCGCCAGCCCGCGCGCCGCCAGCGCCGCGCGGAACGCGGCCTCGCGCACGCGCCGCGAGCTCACGTGCTCGAACGGCTGCACGACGAAATGGATCGCGTCGAAGCCCTGTGCGACCAGATGCGCGAGCGCCGTCTCGATCGCGTCGGTATTGTCGAGGCCGATCAGGTCGGCCTCGAAGCCCTCGACCGTGCGGTCGACGAGCACGGCCGGAATGCCCGCGCCGCGCAGCGGGCGCAGCACGTCTTCCTCGGCGCCGAGCGCGTTGACGATCAGCCCTTCGACGCGGTAGGTCGTGAGCAGTTGCAGGAAGCGGCGCTCCATCTCGACTTCGTTCGCCGCGTGACAGATGAGCGGCATGTAGCCGAGCGCATGGCACGCGGCCTCGACGCCCTGCAGCACTTCGACGGTGTAGGGATTGGTCAGGTCGGCCGCGAGCATGCCGAGCAGCCGGTTGCGGCCGCGCTTGAGCCCGCGCGCCATCTGGTTCGGCCGGTAGTTGAGCCGCGCGATCGCCGCCTCGATCCGCTGGCGCAGATCGACCGACAGCACATGCGTCTCGCCGTTCAGGTAGCGCGAAACGCTGGTCTTGCCCGTGCCGGCCTCGCGCGCGACGTCGCTGATCGTCGCCGGACGCGTCGTGGAAGATTGCGAATCGGTCACTGTCGTGCCTCGCGACGTACGATCCGCGCCGCTTCGTGAGCAGACGGACCATTGTTGTTGGAAACGTAAGCCAACCGGCGGCCTCCCCTGTCCTGGCGCGTCGGCGCCTGCGCCGGCCCGGTGCTTCACGCTCGAGCAGCGCCCGCCAATGGCGTTCCAGCAGTCGGCCGCACCGGACCTGGCGCGGATGCCCGTCGCGCGACGCCGCCGGCCGCATGGCCGGCCGTCGATGCGACGAGCGCGGGCGATCATAACGCAGCCAGCCCTCGGGCACCAAGACCATCGACTCTAACCGCGCAGGGCGGTTATCGCAGGCGGCTCAGGCGTGCGCCAGCGCATCCGGGTTGACGAGATTCGCGCGCAGCGTGCCGGCCAGCGCGCCGACCAGGTTTTCCGCCGCGCAGCGCGCCATCGCATGGCGCGTCTCGTGCGTCGCCGAGCCGATATGCGGGAGCGCGACGACGTTCTTCATCCGCAGCAGCGGCGAATCGGCCGGCAGCGGCTCCTTCTCGAACACGTCGAGCCCCGCGCCGCGGATGGTTCCCGCACGCAGCGCGTCGATCAGCGCGGCCTCGTCGACCACCGGCCCACGCGACGCGTTGATCAGGATCGCGCCGCGCTTCATCTTCGCGAACTCGGGCGCGCCGATCAGATGGCGCGTGTCGGGCGACAGCGGCACTTGCAGACACACGAAATCCGACTGCGCGAGCAACTCGTCGAGCGTCACGCGCCGGGCGCCGTACTGCGTCTCGGCCTCGGCATGCGCGGACCGGTTCGCGTACAGCACCTGCATCCGGAAGCCGAGCGCCGCGCGGCGCGCGACCGCGCCGCCGATGCGCCCGAGCCCGACGATGCCGAGCGTCTTGCCCTGCACGTCGGTGCCGTACAGGTCGGGGCCGATGCTGCGATGCCAATGGCCGGCTTTCACCCACTCGGCGAGCTCGACCACGCGCCGTGCGGAGGCCAGAATCAGCGAAAACACCGTATCGGCCGTCGACTCGGTCAGCACGTCGGGCGTATGCGCGAGCACGATGCCGCGCCGCGTGAAATCGGCGACGTCGAAGTTGTCGTAGCCGACCGAGATCGTCGACCACGCCTTCAGCCGCGGCGCACGGTGGAGCATCTGCGGCGTGACCTTCAGGCTCGCGCCGATCGCGCCGTCGGCGTCGCCGAGCGCGGCGGCGAGCGCGTCGGCGCCGTCGGCCTGCACGACGTCCGCATGCTCGCGCAGGTACGCGAGAACGTCATCGGGCAGCGGCTTGTACGCGACGATACGGGGCTTCATCGTTTCATTTTCCTTGCAGCGGCGCGGCGAGCGGATGCGCATCGCGCGCCTGGGGTTTGACGGACAGCGTGAGGATCACCGCGGCGACGAGCGCGGCGCTCATGAACGCGTACGACGCGACGGGCGACCCGGTCGCGCCGTTCAGGTAGCCGACGAAGTACGAGCCGACGAACGAGCCGAGCGCGCCCATGCTGTTGATCAGCGCCATCGCGCCGCCCGCGACGTTCTTCGGCAGCAGTTCCGGCACGATCGCGAAGAACGGGCCGTACGGCGCATACATCGCGGCGCCCGCGACGACCAGCAGCGCATACGAGATCCAGAAATGCGACGAGCCGAGCGCGTACGACGCGGCGAACGCGGCCGCGCCGACCAGCAGGAACGGCCACACGAAGCCGCGACGCGAGCCGACCTTGTCGGACGCCCACGACGCGGCGAGCATCGCGATCGTCGCCGCGAGGTACGGCAGCGCGGACAGCCAGCCGGTCGCGACCATCCCGAGATCGGAACCGTTCTTCACGATCGACGGCAGCCACAGCACGAAGCCGTACACGCCGATGCTCCAGCAGAAATACTGCGCGCACAGCTTGATCACGGCCGGCGAGCGGAACGCCTCGCCATAGTTGCGCACCGGCTTGATCGCCGCCTGCTCGGCCGCGAGCGCGGCGTCGAGGTCGCGCTTTTCCTGTGCGTTGAGCCACGGCGAATCGGCCGGCTTGTCCTGCACGAGGCACCACCAGCACACGGCCCAGATGACGGCCGGGATGCCTTCGGCGATGAACATGTGGCGCCAGCCGAATTCATGCACGAGATAACCCGACACGATCGACATCCACAGCACCGTGACCGGGTTGCCGAGGATCAGGAACGTGTTCGCGCGCGAGCGCTCGTTCTTCGTGAACCAGTTGCTGATGTAGATCAGCATCGCCGGCATCACGGCCGCCTCGACGACGCCGAGCACGAAGCGGATCGCCATCAGCGACGGGATGTTGCTGACCACGCCGGTCAGGGCCGCGCAGCCGCCCCACAGCACGAGGCTCGCGAACACGAGCTTCTTCACGCTGCGGCGTTCCGCATAGATTGCGCCGGGGATCTGGAAAAAGAAGTAGCCGAGGAAGAACAGCGCACCGATCAGCGACGACAGGCCCTTGCTGATCCCGAGATCCTGGTTGATGCCGGCCGCCGCCGCGAACCCGTAGTTCGCGCGATCGAGGTAGGCGAGGCTGTACGTGATGAAGACGATCGGCATGATCGTCCACCACCGACGGGCTGCGAGATTGGCTGCCATGTGAGTGTCTCCGTATATGGACCGGAGTGGACGCGCTGGCGCCTGCCCGGCCTCGAACAAAACTGCTGTGCGTCGCGCACGAAATGGACCCGCGGATTGTGCCGTGTCCGGCCTCTCATTGCGCGGTGATGGTTTCCTCTAAGCGATCGGCGTCATTGCTGACATTTTCGAGCCGGTCGAGCGCGTCGCGGGTCGGCAACCCTTCCGAATCGCCGATCACCTGGATCGCGAGCGCACCGATCCGGTTGCCGCGCGCGACCGCCTGCTCGACGCTGCGGCCTTCGAGCAGCGCGCTGACCACGCCGACCGCGAAGCCGTCGCCGGCGCCCACCGTATCGACGACCTTTTCAACGCGCTCGCCGGCAACGATGCCTTCGCGGCCGTCGGCCGTGCGGAAATACGCGCCCTGCTCGCCGAGCTTGATCACGACGCCGCGCGCGCCCTGCGCGAGATAGAAGCCCGCGATGTCGGCCGGCGTGTCGTGCCCGGTGAGCTGCCGCCCTTCGGCAAGGCCCGGCAGCACCCAGTCGGCGAGCGTCGCGAGCGCATTCAGCGTCTTCGCCATCACGTCGGCGGACGGCCACAGCGTCGGGCGCAGGTTCGGATCGAACGAGATCGTCTTGCCGGCCGCCCGCATCTCGCGCGCGAGCCGGAACGCCAGTTCACACGACGTCGCCGAGATCGCCGGCGCGACGCCCGTCAGGTGCAGGTGGCGCGCGCCGAGCACGTAGTCGGCAACGTAGTCGTCGCACGACAGGTGGCTCGCGGCCGAACCCTTGCGGAAATATTCGACGGTCGGGTCGCTGCCGTCGTCGTTGCGCGACTTCAGCTGGAAACCGGTCGGGTAACGCGGGTCGACGGTCACGCACGACGCGTCGATGCCCTCGCGCGCCAGCGTGTCGAGCACGTAGCGGCCAAACGAATCGCTACCGACCCGGCTCATCCAGCCGACCCGGAAGCCGAGCCGCGACAGGCCGATCGCGACATTCAGGTCGGCGCCGGCGATCCGCTTCGCGAATTGTCCGGCGTGCGCGAGGTGGCCGGGCTCCGTCGCGACGAACATCGCCATCGCTTCGCCGTAGGTCACGACATCGAGTGCTGCTTTCATGACTGAACTCCTCAGGATCCTGCTGCCGTCACGCGGTCGCGAGCCACGCGACACGCCGGCAGGCATCGCCGGCCAGGTCGGCCGCGTCGAACGGGAACTCGATGCCGCGCGGCGCATGCCGCGGCAGCGCCGCGAGCACGCCGGTCACGAGCGGGTCGTCCGGCGCCGGCGCGACGGCGAAACGACGCGCGCCCTCGCCGTCGATGGTCTTGCAATGAATGTATTCCACGTGCGGCGCGAGCACCTGTGCGCAGTCGAGCGGCGCTTCGCCGCGCCACAGCCAGTTGCCGATGTCGAACGTCATGCCGAGCGCCTCGCGCATGCCGGCATCGGCCAGCGCATCGAACAGCCCGCGGAACTGCGCGAACGCGCCGCCGACCTCGAGCTGGCCGTTTTCCACCACCACGCGAGCCCGCGCGCCGGCCGACAGCGCGACGATCTCGGCCGCGTGCGCGTCGCCCGCGAAGCCGCCGAGCTGCAATTTCACGAAGCGCGCGCCGAGCGCATCGGCTTGCGCGAGCGCGTCGCGCAAAGCGTCGGCATCGAGCGCGCCCGTTTCCGTATACAGCGAGTCCGGGGTCGAATAGACCGACCACAGTCCGTGGCCGGCGATTTGCGCGCCGAGCGCGGCCAGCGCGCCGGGCGCCGTATCGCCGTCCGACGCGAACAGTTCGCGCCGCACCTCGAACCCGGTCGCACCGGATGCCGCCACGGTCGCGATGAATGCACTGTGGCCCTCCTGGCGCACCCGGTCCATCCCGAATGCGCTCGCCACGATCACGATGTCTGCCATGTTGCCCTTTTTCAACCGGAATGGAACCGGTTCCATTTGCTTGAGACGGATGGTGCGCTTCGCTTCAGACCCACGCCATAGAGGAAATCCCTAAGGCCCGCTGGTCACACGAATACGCGCCCGAACGCATGCAACACCTGTTCCCGGCGCAGCGTCGAGCGTCTATGCGAGGCCCTGCGCGAGGCTCATTTCGAGGAATTGCGCGGCGATTCGCGACGGCGCGCCGCCGTGCGGCACGAGAATGGAGAAATGCCGCGTGAGCGGCGCGGGCGCCAGCGAGCGCGGCACGAGCGCCGCATCCTCGTGACGCAGCGACATCGCGGACACGAACCCGACGCCCATTCCCGCGCGCACGGCTTCCTTCACGGCCTCGACCCCGGCGATCTCGAACGCGACGCGCATCGGCGCGCCGCCGTGCGCGAACGCGCGCTCGACGAGTTGCCGCACCGCGGAGCCCGCCTCGCGCAGCACGAGCGGATGCGCGGCGAGCGCATCGAGCGTCACGCCCGCGTCGTGGCCAGGCGCCGCGAGCGGATGGCCGGCCGGCACGATCGCGACGATCTCGTCCTCGTGCCACGCGTGCACGGCCGTACCCGGCGGCAGCGCCTCGCCGGGCGGCCCTTCGATCAGCGCGATGTCGAGCGACGGCAGCGCCGCGACCACGTCGGCCGTATTGCCGCTCATCGTCTGGATCGACACGCGCGGCGCGCGCGGCTGGAACGCCGCGATCAGGTACGGCAGCAGGTAGCTCGCGGGCGTCGTGCTCGCGCCGATGCGCAGCGTGCCGGTTTCCAGCCCGCGCACCGCGTCGCGAAACGCACGCGCCTGCGCGAACGTGTCGCGCTGCGCCTTCGCGTACTGCGCGAGCTGTTCGCCTACCGGCGTCAGGCGGATGCCGCGGCCGTCGCGCTGGTACAGCGGCTCGCCGAACTCGTCCTGCAGCAGCCGCAACTGGCCCGACACGGCCGGCTGCGACAGATGCAGCGCCACGGCGGCGCGGCTGATGTTCAGATGCTCGGCGACGGCGGCGAACGTTATCAGTTGATCCGGGGTCATGGCGATGAATTATCGGCTTTCCGGATAGTTTACGTCACAAATCACAATTTTTCATATCGATATAACGAAATTAGGATTACACCATCGCCACACGCTCCATCACGGTGCCCCCATGTCCACTGCTCCGACTCCCCATCTCAGCCATGCCGCGCCGTCGATGCGCGGCCAGTTGAACGGCGTGCTGTTCGTCGCGCTGTTCGCCGCCGCCGTCACGAGCCTGTCCGAGCTCCCCGCGATCGCGGGGCTCGGCCTGTCGCCGCTGATCGTCGGCATCGTCGCCGGCGCGCTGTACGGCAACGGCCTGCGCGACGGCATGCCGGCCAGTTGGGCGGCCGGCGTCAATTTCTCCGCGCGCAAGCTGCTGCGCATCGCGGTCGCGTTCTTCGGCCTGCGCGTGAGCCTGCAGGAAATCGCGCAGGTCGGGCTGCCGGGCCTCACGGTATCGGTGCTGGTCGTCGTCAGCACGCTCGCGATCGGCACCTGGGTCGGCATGAAGCTGATGAAGCTCGACCGCGACGCCGCGCTGCTGACCGCCGCCGGCAGCGCGATCTGCGGCGCGGCCGCCGTGCTCGCGTTCGAGTCGACGCTGCAGTCGAAGCCGCACCAGAGCGCGATGGCCGTGGGCAGCGTCGTGCTGTTCGGGACGCTGTCGATGTTCCTGTATCCGCTCGCCTATCACGCCGGTCTGCTGAACCTCGATCCGGCGGGCCTCGGCCTGTTCTTCGGCGGCACGATCCACGAAGTCGCGCAGGTGGTCGGCGCGGCGAGCGACATCAGCCCGGAGGTCGTGCGCGTCGCGACGATCGTCAAGATGACGCGCGTGATGCTGCTCGTGCCGGTGCTGCTCGCGCTCGGCTGGTGGCTCGCCCGGTCCGCGCGCTCGGCGCATGACGCGGCCGGCGGCGCGCAAGGCAGGCGCAAGGTGGCGGTGCCCTGGTTCGCGCTCGGCTTCCTCGGCTTCGTGATCGTCAATTCGCTGAACGTGCTGCCGGCGGACGTCACGCATACGCTGAACGTGCTCGATACCTTCGCGCTGACGATGGCCATGACCGCACTCGGCATCGAGACGCGCGTCGCGCAGATCCGCGCGGCCGGCCCGCGAGCGCTGATGACCGGCCTGATCCTGTACGTGTGGCTGATCGTCGGCGGCTACGGCGTCACCTGGGCCGTGCAGCACTGGCTTGGCTGAGCCGCACGTCCGCGACGGTTCGCGCGCCGCGCCCGACGGGAGAGTCCCGCGGGCGCGGCGCGGTGCTATGCTTCGCGTCGTTTTCCATCGCCCCCTTTCAGCCGTGCTCTCGTTCCTGCTGAAGCTGCGCACTCGCGCCCGAACGCTGCTCCGCCTGTCGGACGCCCATACGATGCTGATCTGGTCGGCCATCGTCGGCGTCGGCGGCGCCTTCGCGACGATCGCGTTCCGCGAAGGCATCGATCTGATGCAGCGCCTGATCTCGGGGCACAGCGGCAGCTTCGTGCAGATGGCCAGGAGCCTGCCGTGGTACGTGCGATTCTGGATGCCGGCCGCGGGCGGCTTCCTCGCCGGCTGCGTGCTGCTCTTCGCGACGCGCGGCGACAAGGAGGCGGCCAAGACCGACTACATGGAATCGGTCGCGCTCGGCAACGGCGTCGTGCCCGTGCGCCAGAGCCTGTGGCGCAGCGTGTCGTCGCTGCTGACGATCGGCAGCGGCGGCTCGATCGGCCGCGAAGGCCCGATGGTGCAGCTTGCGGCGCTCGCCGCGTCGCTCGTCGGCCGCTTCGCGCACTTCGACCCGCCGCGCCTGCGCCTGCTGGTCGCGTGCGGGGCGGCGGCCGGCATCACGTCCGCGTACAACGCGCCGATCGCCGGCGCCTTTTTCGTGTCGGAGATCGTGCTCGGCACGATCGCGATGGAGAGCTTCGGGCCGATGGTCGTCGCATCGGTCGTCGCGAACATCGTGATGCGCGAATTCGCCGGCTACCGGCCGCCGTACGAGATGCCGGTGTTTCCGGCCGTGACGGGCGCCGAGGTGCTGCCGTTCGTCGTGCTCGGCGCGCTGTGCGGCGTGCTCGCGCCGCAGTTCCTGCATCTGCTCGACGCGTCGAAGACGCAGTTCAAGCGGCTGCCGGTGCCGCTGCCCGTGCGGCTCGCGCTCGGCGGCCTCGTCGTCGGCGTGATCTCGGTATGGATTCCCGACGTGTGGGGCAACGGCTACAGCGTCGTGAACCACATCCTCCATTCACCGTGGACCTGGCAGGCGCTCGTCGCGGTACTCGTGTTCAAGGTGATCGCGACCGCCGCGACGGCCGGCTCGGGCGCGATCGGCGGCGTGTTCACGCCGACGCTGTTCGTCGGCGCCGTGTTCGGCTCGCTGTTCGGGCTCGCGATGGACGCGCTGTGGCCCGGCCATACGTCGGCCTATTTCGCGTACGCGATCGTGGGGATGGGCGCATTCATGGCGGGCGCCACGCAGGCGCCGCTGATGGCGATCCTGATGATCTTCGAGATGACGCTGAGCTATCAGGTCGTGCTGCCGCTGCTGGTGTCGTGCGTGTTCGCGTATTTCGTCGCGCGCGCGACGGGCACGACGTCGATGTACGACATCACGCAGCATCACTACCAGGACGCGCAGGAGCGGCAGCGGCTGCGCACCACGCAGATGCGCGCGCTGATCCAGCCCGCGCAGACGGTCGTGCCGCTCACCGCGAGCGTCGCCGACATGACACGCGTGTTTCTCGAATATCCGGTGAAGTACCTGTACGTGACCGACGACGCCGGGCGCTTTCGCGGCGCGGTCGCGCTGAAGGACATCACGTCGGACCTGCTCGACAAGCGCGACACGGCCGACAAGACGGCCGCGCACTACGCGCATACGCCGTTTCCGCTGCTCACGCCCGACATGCCGCTCGCGACCGCGCTCGAACGCTTCATGGCGTTCCAGGGAGAGCGCCTGCCGGTGATCGAGAGCGAAGCCGAGCCGACGCTCGCGGGCGTCGTCTACAAGACGTCGCTGCTCGATGCGTACCGGCGGATGACCGGCGAGCGCTGACGCGCGCCGCCGCACCGCGCGCGCCGGTCAGTCGGGCGCGCGCCCCAGCACGACCCGCGCGAAGAACCCCGCGAGCGCCGCTTCGGCCACGTCGGCCGACACGTGCTGCGGATCGGCCGTGTAGTACGACTGCACGCCGTCGCACAGGCACATCAGCCCGAACGCGAGCGTGTCGGCCGGCAGCAGCAGCGGCGTGCCCGAACGCTCGGCGAAGCGCTCGATGAATTCGGCCATCTGCACGCGCTTGCCGTGCAGGAACTGGTTGAAGCGCACGCGGAACTTCGCGTCGCGCGCGGCCTGCAGCTTCGCCTCGCCCCACAGCAGCGAATATTCGTCGTCGCGAAACAGCGTCCGGTAATACGCGAGCGCCATCGATTCCATCTGCTCGCGCGTGCCGCCGCCTTCGAAAATCGCCTCGAAGTCGGCCCGCACCTCCTCGTGATCGCGCTCCAGCAACTCCAGCAGCAAGTCGGACTTGCTGCGGAAATTCGAATAGAACGCACCGCGCGTATAGCCGGCCGCCGCCGCGATGTCCTCGACGCTCGCGGCCACATAGCCTTTCTTCAGAAAAATGCGATGCGCCGCTTTCAGCAGACGTTCGCGCGTCTGGTCCCGGCTCTGCTCGCGAGTTAAGCGCTGTGGTTTCATGGCGCGCAGTCTAGCATCCTTTCCCTTTCAGATTCATCTTTGCATTCGGATACAGGTGTGTATTAGAATCCGCCACAGTTTCTGACAATGTTGTCCGTCTGTCCGCGTGCGCCGATGCCGGCGCCGTTTTGGGGCAAGCGCCCGCCGCGCTTGCCGGCTTCGTTCCGCTCCACCTCACCTGGGGGTTTCGTGAATCGCTCCGGTTCCCGCGCCGCGCTGCTGATCGGCGCCGCGCTCGTCCTTGCCGCCTGTCATCCGAAAGAATCCGCGCCGCCCGCCCCGCGCCCCGTCGTCGCGCTGCCCGCACGGGCCGACACCGCCGCGGCCGCGCGCACGCTGCCCGGCGACATCCAGCCGCGCTATGCCACCCCGCTGTCGTTCCGCATCGCCGGCAAGATCATCGAGCGCCGGGTGCGGCTCGGCGATACGGTGAAGGTCGGCCAGGTCGTCGCGCTGCTCGATCCGTCCGACGTCGAGAAGAACGCCGCGAGTGCGCAGGCGCAACTCGATGCCGCGACGCACAGCCTCGCGTTCGCGAAGCAGCAGCTCGACCGCGATCGCGCGCAGGCCCGCGAAAACCTGATCGCGACCGCGCAGCTCGAACAGACCCAGAACAGCTACACGTCGGCGCTCGCGCAGCGCGACCAGGCGCAGCAGCAGCTCGCGCTCGCGAAGAACCAGCTCCGCTACGCGACGCTCGTCGCCGATCACGCGGGCACCATCACCGCCGAACAGGCCGATACCGGCCAGAACGTGTCGGCCGGCCAGCCGGTCTACCAGCTCGCGTGGTCGGGCGACGTCGACGTGGTGAGCGACGTGCCCGAGGCCGCGCTCGCGTCGCTCGCGCCCGGTCATGCGGCCACCGTCACGCTGCCGTCGCTGCCGGGGCGTCAGTTCGCCGCGAAGGTGCGCGAAATCGCGCCGGCCGCCGATCCGCAAAGCCGCACCTGGCGCGTGAAGCTCACGCTCGGCACGCCCGACCCCGCGATCCGGCTCGGGATGACCGCGGACGTCGCGTTCGCCGGCGCGCCGGTTGCCGGCGACGCGCAGCCGATCACGCTGCCCGCCACCGCGCTGTTCCACGACGGCGCGCAGCCGGCCGTGTGGGTCGTGCGCACCAAGGACGACACGCTCGAGTTGCGCCGCGTCGACGTCGCGCGCTTCAACGAGCGCACCGTCACCGTGTCGCGCGGGCTGCAGCCGGGCGAGCGCGTCGTGCTGCAGGGCGTGCATACGGTCAGCGCGGGCGAGAAGGTGCGCGCGATCGCGCCGCTGCATCCGGAGGACTTCGCATCGTGAGCGTCTCCCACGAAGAAGGCCGCTTCAACCTGTCCGCCTGGGCGCTGCGCCATCAGGCGCTGGTCGTCTACCTGATCGCGCTCGCGACGCTCGCGGGCATCCTCGCGTACACGCGGCTCGCGCAATCCGAAGACCCGCCGTTCACGTTCCGCGTGATGGTGATCCGTACCTTCTGGCCCGGCGCGAGCGCGCGGCAGGTGCAGGAACAGGTGACCGACCGGATCGGCCGCAAGCTGCAGGAAACGCCGGCCATCGATTTCCTGCGCAGCTATTCGCGCCCCGGCGAATCGTTGATCTTCTTCACGATGAAGGATTCGGCGCCCGTGAAGGACGTGCCCGAGACCTGGTACCAGATCCGCAAGAAGGTGGGCGACATCGGCTATACGCTGCCGCCCGGCGTGCAGGGTCCGTTCTTCAACGACGAATTCGGCGACGTCTACACCAACATCTGGACGCTCGAGGGCGACGGCTTCACGCCCGCGCAACTGCACGACTACGCGGACCAGTTGCGCACCGTGCTGCTGCGCGTGCCGGGCGTCGGCAAGGTCGACTATTTCGGCGACCCCGACCAGCGGATCTTCATCGAGGTCAACAACGCGCAGCTCACGCGGCTCGGCATCTCGCCGCAGCAGCTCGGGCAGGCGATCAACGCGCAGAACGACATCTCGTCGGCCGGCGTGCTGACGACCGCCGACGATCGCGTGTTCGTGCGGCCGAGCGGCCAGTTCGACAACGTCGCCGCGATCGCCGACACGCTGATCCGCATCAACGGCCGCACGTTCCGGCTCGGCGATCTCGCGACGGTCAGGCGCGGCTACGACGATCCCCAGGTTACGCAGATGCGCGCGAACGGCCATGCGGTGCTCGGCATCGGCGTGACGATGCAGCCGGGCGGCGACGTGATCCGGCTCGGCAAGGCGCTCGACGCCGAATCGAAGGATCTGCAGGCGCAACTGCCGGCCGGCCTGAAGCTGACCGAAGTATCGAGCATGCCGCACGCGGTCTCGCACTCGGTCGACGACTTCCTCGAAGCCGTCGCCGAAGCGGTCGCGATCGTGCTGGTCGTGAGCCTCGTGTCGCTCGGGCTGCGCACCGGGATGGTCGTCGTGATCTCGATTCCGGTCGTGCTCGCGGTCACCGCCCTCTTCATGTACCTGTTCGACATCGGGCTGCACAAGGTGTCGCTCGGCACGCTCGTGCTCGCGCTCGGGCTGCTCGTCGACGACGCGATCATCGCGGTCGAGATGATGGCCGTGAAGCTCGAACAGGGCTACAGCCGCGCGCGCGCCGCCGCCTTCGCGTACACCAGCACCGCGTTCCCGATGCTGACGGGCACGCTCGTCACGGTATCGGGCTTCCTGCCGATCGCGCTCGCGAAATCGAGCACCGGCGAATACACGCGCTCGATCTTCGAGGTGTCGGCGATCGCGCTGATCGCGTCGTGGTTCGCGGCCGTCGTGCTGATCCCGCTGCTGGGCTATCACATGCTGCCCGAGCGCAAGCGGCACGCGCACGAGGCGCACCTGCCCGACGATCACGAGCACGACATCTACGACACCCGCTTCTACCGGCGGCTGCGCGGCTGGATCGACTGGTGCATCGAGCGGCGCTTCGTCGTGCTGCTGATCACGGGCGCGCTGTTCGTCGTCGCGCTGATGGGCTTCACGCTCGTGCCGCAGCAGTTCTTCCCGAGCTCCGACCGGCCCGAGCTGCTGGTCGACCTGCGGCTGCCCGAAGGTGCGTCGTTCGCGGCGACGCTGCGCGAGACCGAGCGCCTCGAGAAGGTGATCGACAAGCGTCCCGAGATCGACCATGCGGTGAACTTCGTCGGCAGCGGCGCGCCGCGCTTCTACCTGCCGCTCGATCAGCAGTTGCAACTGCCGAACTTCGCGCAGTTCGTGATCACCGCGAAATCGGTCGAGGATCGCGAGAAGCTCGCGGCCTGGCTCGAAACCACGCTGCGCGACAAGTTCCCGGCCGTGCGCTGGCGGCTGTCGCGGCTCGAGAACGGCCCGCCGGTCGGCTATCCGGTGCAGTTCCGCGTGAGCGGCGACAGCATCGCGACGGTGCGCTCGATCGCCGAGAAGGTCGCGGCGACGATGCGCGGAGACGCGCGCACGGTCAACGTGCAGTTCGACTGGGACGAGCCGGCCGAGCGCTCGGTCCGCTTCGAGCTCGACCAGAAGAAGGCGCGCGAGCTGAACGTCACGTCGCAGGACGTGTCGAGCTTCCTCGCGATGACGCTGTCCGGCACGACCGTCACGCAGTATCGCGAGCGCGACAAGCTGATCGCCGTCGACCTGCGCGCGCCGCGCGCCGACCGCGTCGATCCGGCGAAGCTCGCGGGCCTCGCGCTGCCGACGCCGAACGGCCCCGTGCCGCTCGGCTCGCTCGGCCGCTTCACGCCGACGCTCGAATACGGCGTCGTGTGGGAGCGCGACCGCCAGCCGACCATCACCGTGCAATCCGACGTGCGCGCCGGCGCACAGGGCATCGACGTCACGCACGCGGTCGACGCGAAGCTGAACGCGCTGCGCGCGCAGTTGCCGGTCGGCTATCAGATCAACATCGGCGGCTCGGTCGAGGAAAGCGCGAAGGCGCAGGCATCGATCAACGCGCAGATGCCGCTGATGGCGATCGCCGTGTTCACGCTGTTGATGATCCAGCTGCAAAGCTTCTCGCGCGTGCTGATGGTCGTGCTGACCGCGCCGCTCGGGCTGATCGGCGTGGTCGCGACGCTGCTGCTGTTCGGCCAGCCGTTCGGCTTCGTCGCGATGCTCGGCGTGATCGCGATGTTCGGGATCATCATGCGCAACTCGGTGATCCTGGTCGACCAGATCGAGCAGGACATCGCGGTCGGCCACGGCCGCGTCGACGCGATCATCGGCGCGACCGTGCGGCGCTTCCGCCCGATCACGCTGACGGCCGCGGCCGCCGTGCTCGCGCTGATCCCGCTGTTGCGCTCGAATTTCTTCGGGCCGATGGCGACCGCGCTGATGGGCGGCATCACGAGCGCCACCGTGCTGACGCTGTTCTATCTGCCTGCGCTGTACGCGACGTGGTTCCGCGTGAAGCGCGACGAACGCGACCCTCGGGACGGCCCGCCGCCAGGCGCCACGTCTGCCGCGCCGTCGGGAACCTGACCATGAATCGATCGATGACCCTGAAAACGAAAACCGTTCGGGCGCTCGCGGCGGCGAGCCTCGCCGGCCCGCTCGCGGGCTGCGCATGGTTCGCGCCGAGCGGCGAGCCGCCCGCGATGCCGTCGCCCGCGCACTACGGCGCCGCGCCGCAGGTCGAGCAGACCGTGTCCGCGCAAGGCGTCGCGCAGCAGTTCGAGGTCGGCGCACAGCCGGTGCCGGACTGGTGGAAACAGTACCGTTCCGATGCGCTGAACGCGCTCGTCGACGAAGGGCTGCGCAACAGCCCGACGCTGAGCGCGGCGTCGCATTCGCTCGATGCCGCGCGCGAACAGTTGCGCGGGCAGATCGGCAGCTCGATGCTGCCGTCGATCGACGCGGTCGGCCAGGCCGCGCGCCAGCGCGCGCTCGGCGTGCCGATTCCCGCGCTCGGCGCGCCGACGCTGCTGTACGACACGTTCGTCGGGCAACTGCAGGCGAGCTACACGGTCGACCTGTTCGGCGTGTCGCGCTTCGGGAACCGCGCGCTCGCGAAACGCGTCGACGTCAGCGCGTTCCAGCTCGAATCCGCGCGGCGTGCGCTGGCCGCGAACATCGTCACCGCGTCGATCACCGTGTCGGTGCTCAATGCGCAGATCGAGACCACCGAGCGGCTCGTCGCGCTCGCGAACGACCAGGCGCACGACGCCGAGCGCCGTTACGCGCTCGGTTCGGCATCGCGCAGCGACGCGCTCAATGCCCGGCAAAGCGCCGACACGTTCGCGGCGAGCCTGCCCGCGCTGCGCCAGCAGCGCGACTCGGCGCGCCATGCGCTCGCGGTGCTGGTCGGCCGCACGCCCGACCGGCCGCCGGCCGATCTCGCGCTCGCCGACCTGCACCTGCCCGAACAGGTGCCCGTCGTCGTGCCGTCGGACCTGCTGCAAAGCCGCCCGGACATCCAGGCCGCCGACGCGGGGCTGAAGGCCGCCGCCGCCGAAGTGGGCCTCGCGACCGCGCAGATGTTCCCGCAACTGTCACTGTCGGCGGCGATGGGCAAAGGCGGCTTCAGCTGGCCGGCGATGCTGTCGGGCGCCGGCGCGATCTGGAACGTCGGCGCGTCGCTGAGCCAGCCGATCTTTCACGGCGGCGCGCTGCTCGCGCAGCGCCGCGCGGCGAAGGCGACTTACGAGGCCGCGGTCGACCAGTACAAGCAGGCGGTGCTCGGCGCGTTCCAGAACGTCGCCGATTCGCTCGCGGCGCTCGAGCACGACGCGCAAGCGCTCGATGCGTCGTCGCGCGCCGCGCTGTCCGCACGGGGCGCATACGACGACGCGGCCGCCCGCGTGCGGCTCGGCGCGCTGCCGCCGTCGGCCGCGCGCGCGAGCGAGTTGCAGTACCGCAATGCGCGGCTCGACGAGATTCGCGCGACCGGTGCGCGGCTCGCGGATACCGCGCGGCTTTACCAGGCGATGGGCACGCCGCCGGCCGGCAAGGACGCGCCGTCCGACAAGGCCGGCAACGCCGCCGGCGACACTGCGACCGGCAAGGAAGCACGCGCCGCCGCGCCTTCGGCGCAATAACCGGCCCCCTCGGATCGGACGCGCGTGCGGCTACCCGCCACGCGCGCCCGATCGCCGATCTTCCGCTTGACCCTCACGTAGCGTAACGTTCGAGACTCCAGTGTGCGCACCGAACGGAGGAACGAATGCGGCTGAAAGTGGGAGAACTGGCGAAACGCAGCGGGCTGACCGTCCGCACGCTTCATCACTATCACGCCATCGGCCTGCTGACGCCTTCGGCGCGCGCCGACAACGGCTACCGGCTGTACGACCGCGACGACATCGCCCGGCTCCACCAGATCCAGGCCCTGCGTCGCTTCGGACTGTCGCTCGCCGAAATCGGCGACTACCTGAACCAGCCCGGCACCCCGCTCGTCGATCTCGTCGCGAAGCAGATCGCGTCGCTCGACCGCCAGCTCGCGCAAACCGCGCAGCTGCGCGAGCGGCTCGCGAGCCTGCATGCGCAGCTCGCGGCAGGCACCGAGCCGGAACTGGCCGATTGGCTCACCACACTGGAGTTGATGACCGTGTACGACAAATATTTCTCCGAGGAAGAACTCGCGCGCCTGCCGATGTACCAGAAGAGCCAGGCCGGCGACGCGGAATGGATCGCGCTCGTCGCGCAAGTTCGTGCGCTGCACGAGGCGGGCGTGCCCGCCGAGGACGAGCGCGTGCGTGCGCTCGCCGCGCGCTGGATGGCGCTGCTGGTGCGCGACACGAACAACGATCCGCGGCTGCTCGCGAAGCTGAACCTGATGCACGAGCAGGAGCCGTCGATGCAGTCGAAGTTCGGCATCTCGACCGCGTTGCGCGACTATGTGCTGCGCGCATCGTCGGAAACGAAGATGCGGCTCTTCGAGAAGTACCTCACGCCGGACGAGATCCGCTTCATGCGGGCGCACTACGCCGAACGCGCGATGGAATGGCCGCAACTGATGGCCGACGTGCGCGATGCGATCGATGCGGGCACGCCGCCCGATTCGCCGCAAGGCCGCGCGCTCGCGCAGCGCTGGCTCGAGCTGTTCCGCAGCTACGCGGGCGACGATCCGGCCACGCACGCGAAATTCCGTCAGGCGTTGATGAACGAGCCGGCGCTGTCGAAGGACTCGTGGACCGACGACACGCTGCTGGGTTTCATGCGCGCAGCGATGGCGCAGTTGGCGCCGGTGCGTTGATCGCATGACGGGCGGGCGGCGAGCGGATTTCCCGTGTGCCGCCCGTTTCACCGCTGGCGGCCGGTATCGCGCGCCCAACGGCCGGGCGTCCGGCCAGCGCCCGTTCACGCCAATAACACGCCCTAGTCGCTGCGCATGCTGATCCCGCGCCAGCGCTTCGTCATGTAGCGCAGAAACGCGGGCTGCGCCTTCAGGTCCGCGTTCGGCACGGGCGCCGCGCCGCCGTCGACCAACTTGCCGTTGACCGTCACGGTTTCCTCGCCGCGCAGCACGTACTTCGTCCCCGCGTCGATCAGGAAATACTTGACCTGATCGGCACTCACGTCGCCGCGGCAACCGATCTTGTACGCGAACAGGAACTGCTTGCGGCCGGTGCCGAGCAGGTCGCGCATCTCGATCGATTTCGGCACGACGTCGAGAATCACGTCGACCGGGCAATCCTTCACGTAGTCGCGCACCGTCCAGTCGGGGCGGCCGTCGAGCGTCGCGGACACCTTGAGCTCGACGTCGTCGCCGGATACGGTTCTGGCGAGCGTCACGGCATGCGCGCCGGCCGCGTCGGTCCACGTGTAATCGGCCGCCTGTACTGGACTGGACAGCGCTGCCGCCGTGAGAAACAGGCCAGGCAAAAGGAAGCGTATTTTCATCGGCGACGAGGTCAGAATCGAACGCGCCATTATCGACGAAGCCGCGCGCCGCCGACAGCCTCGCGCGACACCCGCCGTTCAGCGCTCCCGCGTACCGAGACCGAGCGCCTTCATCCGCCGGTACAGCGTCCGTTCGCTCAATCCGAGCCGTTCGGCGAGCGCCTTGCGCGTGCCGTCGAACGCGCGCGCGATGCGCACGAGCTCCGCGTCCGACACGCCGCGCGTGTCCGCCGCCTGCACGTGCGGCGCGGCCGCGGCCGCGACCAGCTCGGCCGGCAGGTGTTCGACGCGAATCGTCCCGTCGTCCGCGAACAGGCACGCGCGTTCGAGCACGTTGCGCAGCTCGCGGATGTTGCCGGGCCACGCATACGCGTCGAGGCATGCGCGCGCGCGTTCGGTCAGCGTGAACGGCCGGGCATTCGCGTCGCCCGCCTTGCCGCGCGCGTTCGCGATGCGCCGCAGGATCGATTCGGCCAGCAGCGCGACGTCGCCCCGCCGTTCGCGCAGCGCCGGCAGCGGAATCGGAAACGCGTTGATCCGGTAGTAGAGATCCTGCCGGAACCGGCCGTCGTCGATCATCTCGCGCAGCGGCTTGTGGGTGGCCGCGACGAGCCGGAAATCGGCGCGCAGCGCCTCGACGCCGCCGACACGCCGGAACGTCCCCGATTCGATCAGCCGCAGCAGCTTCACCTGCATCGGCAGCGGCACGTCGCCGATCTCGTCGAGAAACAGCGTGCCGCCCTGCGCGGTTTCGACGAGGCCCGGCTTGCGCTGGTTCGCGCCCGTGAACGCGCCCTTCTCGTAGCCGAACAGCTCGCTCTCGAACAGCGTCTCGGCGATCCCCGAGCAATCGACGACGACGAACGGCCCCATCGCGCGGCCGCTCGCCTCGTGCAGCGCGCGGGCGAACAGCTCCTTGCCCGTGCCCGATTCGCCGAGCAGCAGCACCGGCAGCGTCGAGGGTGCCACGCGCTGCAGCGCGCCGAGCGCCGCGTTGAACGCGTCCGAGCCGCCGACGAGCCCTTCCGCGCTCGGCTGCGCGGACGCGCTGCGCACCGTCGTCAGCCGCTCGACATACGCGATTACGTTGCCGTGCGCATCGAAGATCGGCCGCAGTTCGACGTCGACATGCTCGGGGCCGCGCGGCGTGTGATGGATGTGCAGCACGCGGTTCAGCCCGCGCGATTCGAGCGCCTGCTTCATCGGGCAATGCTCGCCGGCCTGATCGCACGGCACGTCGTAGTGATGCGACACCTGGAAACAGTGCCGGCCCACGTGCTCGACGCCGGCCACACCGAACTGGCGCCGGTACGCGTCGTTCGCCGCGAGGATCCGGTAGTCGGGATCGACGACGATCATCGGCTGCGGGTCCTGCTCGAGATACGCGACGAGTGCGCGTACGTCGGGCATCGCGTCGTGGCGCGGGGCGGGGACGATCGGAATGGTGTCGTGCGGATTCATGCGGCGGCTCGCTCGGCGAAGGGGCGCCCGGACGGACTGCCAGGCAGGCTGCCAATTCTGCCACGACACTGCCAGTTGTGGCAGTCATCGTCGTCAACCGGATGTCGCCGCCGCCTTCGGCGGGCCGCCGATGCACCGAAAAACCGAGCCGAATCAAGTCCTTGCCACATCGGTGGACGCTGCACCGCAGGTTGGCACGCTTCTTGAAGCAAAGACCGCGATTGCAGATGCAGAACCCAATCGAGGACACCCCGTGAGCCACGCCCCCGCCCTGTCGGTCGAAGGTTTTTTCGACCCGGCGACCCACACCGTCAGCTATCTCCTGCTCGATACGGCGAGCCGCGCGTGCGCGCTGATCGACAGCGTGCTCGACTACGACCCGAAATCCGGCCGCACGCGCACCGCCAGCGCCGACCGGCTGATCGCGCGCGTCGCCGAACTCGGCGCGACCGTGCACTGGCTGCTGGAAACGCACGTGCACGCCGACCACTTGTCGGCCGCGCCGTATCTGAAAGCACGGCTCGGCGGCCGGATCGCGATCGGCTCGCACGTGCGTCGCGTGCAGCACGTGTTCGGCACGCTGTTCAACGCCGGCCCCGGCTTCGCGGAAGACGGCCGCCAGTTCGACCGGCTCGTCGACGACGGCGACACGCTCGCGCTCGGCGCGCTGACGATCCGCGCGCTGCACACGCCGGGCCACACGCCCGCGTGCATGACCTACTGCGTGGACGATGCGACACAGCGCGCGGCGTTCGTCGGCGACACGCTGTTCATGCCCGACTACGGCACGGCCCGCTGCGACTTCCCCGGCGGCGACGCGCGCACGCTGTACCGCTCGATCGCGCGCGTGCTCGCGCTGCCGCCCGACACGCGCCTGTATCTGTGCCACGACTACCAGCCGGGCGGCCGCGACGTGCAGTTCGTGACGACCGTCGCCGAGCAGCGCCGCGCGAACGTGCACGTGAAGGACGGCGTGACCGAGGACGATTTCGTCGCGATGCGCACCGCGCGCGACGCGACGCTCGACATGCCCGTGCTGATGCTGCCGTCCGTGCAGGTCAACATGCGCGCCGGCCACCTGCCCGAACCCGAGAACAACGGCGTGCGCTACCTGAAGATTCCGCTCGACGCGATCTGAGCCGCGCGCCCCGCCCATCCGGAGAACCCCGACATGACCATCCGCAAGCTGACCGACACGCTGTCGGTCTCGCCGCAGATCGCGGCGGCCGACCTGCCCGCGCTTCACGCGGCCGGCATCCGCGCGATCATCTGCAACCGGCCCGACGGCGAAGGCGCCGACCAGCCGACCGTCACCGAGATCCGCGCGGCCGCCGCGCCGCTCGGCATCGACGTGCATTACCTGCCGGTCGATACCGGCAAGGTAACCGACGACCAGGCCGCGCAGTTCGGTGCGCTGCTTGCGTCGCTCGACGGGCCCGTGCTCGCGTACTGCCGCAGCGGCACGCGTTCGGCCACGCTGTGGGCGCTGTCGCAAGCCGGGCTGCGGCCGCTGGACGACCTCGTGGCAGCCGCCGGCGCGGCTGGCTACGATCTGAGCGCACTCGCCTCCCGTATCGCGCCAGGCGGCCGCCGGACGGCGCCGACCGTGGACGCACGGCACGACATCGTGATCGTCGGCGCCGGTGCGGCGGGCATCGCGGTCGCGTCGAGCCTGCTCGCGCGCGACGCGTCGCTCGACATCGCGGTGATCGATCCGGCCGACGTCCACTATTACCAGCCCGGGTGGACGATGGTCGGCGCGGGCGTGTTCCAGCCCGGCACCACCGCGCGGCCGATGACCGACGTGCTGCCGCGCGGCGTGCAGCGGATCCAGGCCGCCGTCGCGGGCTTCGAGCCCGACGCGCATGCGGTCGTGCTCGACGGCTGCCGGCGCATCGGCTATCGCAAGCTCGTCGTGTGCCCGGGGCTCAAGCTCGACTGGCACGCGATCGACGGCCTCGCCGACACGCTCGGCCGCAACGGCGTCACGTCGAACTACCGCTACGATCTCGCGCCGTACACGTGGGAACTCGTGCGGGCGTTCCGCGGCGGCAATGCGCTCTTCACGCAACCGCCGATGCCGATCAAGTGCGCGGGCGCGCCGCAAAAGGCGATGTACCTGTCATGCGACCACTGGCGGCGCGCGGGCCGACTCGCGGCCGCGAACGTCGAATTCCTCAATGCGGGCGGCGCGCTGTTCGGCGTCGCCGATTACGTGCCCGCGCTGATGGAGTACGTGAAAAGCTACGACATCGCGCTGTCGTTCGGCCACAACCTCGTCGCGATCGACGGGCCCGCGCGCCGTGCGACGTTCTCGCGCGCGCTGCCGGAAGGCGGCAAGGAAACCGTCGAGCGCGCGTTCGACATGATCCACGTCGTGCCGCCGCAGAAGGCGCCGGACTTCGTGCGCGCGAGCCCGCTCGCCGACGCGGCCGGCTGGATCGACGTCGATCCGGCGACGCTGCGGCACAAGCAGTTTGCCGACATCTACGCGCTCGGCGACGTCACCAACACGACCAATGCGAAAACGGCCGCGGCCGCCCGCAAGCAGGCGCCCGTCGTCGCGCACAACCTGCTCGCGTCGCTCGGCCGCGCGCACGGCGACGCGGTGTACGACGGCTACGGCTCGTGCCCGCTCACCGTCGAGCGCGGCAAGATCGTGCTCGCCGAGTTCCTGTACGGCGGCAAGGTCGCGCCGACCTTCCCCGCATGGCTGATCGACGGCAAGCGGCCATCGCGGCTCGCATGGCTGCTCAAGGAGCGCGTGCTGCCGCCGCTCTACTGGAAGGCGATGCTCAAGGGCCGCGAATGGCTCGCGAAGCCCGCGATCGCACGCTGACCGGAGCGCGATGACGTCATGCTGATTTCCCTCGTGCTCGGCGGTTTCGTCGGCGCCGTGCTCGGCCTGACCGGCGCCGGCGGCGGCATTCTCGCGGTGCCCGCGCTCGTCGTCGGAATGAGCTGGCCGATGCAGCAGGCCACGCCCGTCGCGCTCGTCGCGGTGGCCGGCAGCGCCGCGCTCGGCGCGCTCGAAGGCTTTCGCCGTGGGCTCGTGCGCTATCGCGCCGCGCTGCTGATGGCCGTGGCCGGCGTGCCGCTGACCACGCTCGGCGTGCGGCTCGCGCACGTGCTGCCGCAGCGCCTGCTGCTCACGCTGTTCGCGCTGACGATGCTGGTCGTCGCCGGGCGCCTGCTGCGACAGGCGCTGCGGCGGCAGGCGGCCGATGCGGACGCGTCGCCGCTGTGCGTCGGCCGCGTGAATCCCGATACGGGCCGGCTCGTGTGGTCGTGGCCCGTGGGCATCGCGCTGGCGTCGACCGGCGCGGTCACGGGCTTGATGACGGGATTGCTCGGTGTCGGCGGCGGCTTCGTGATCGTGCCGATGCTGCGCAAGTTCACGAACGTGTCGATGCATGGGGTGGTCGCGACGTCGCTGATGGTGATCGCGCTGGTCGGCACCGGCGGCGTGTTGGCCACGCTCGTGTCGGGCACGCGCGCGCCGCTCGACGTGACGCTGTGGTTCACCGTCGCGACCGCGATCGGGATGGCGATCGGCCGCGGCGCGTCGCGCCACCTCGCCGCGCGGCACGTGCAGGCCGGGTTCGCGGCCGTGCTCGTGTGCGTCGCGTTGGGGTTGCTGGCGAAGGCGGCGTTCGGCGCATGAACGCCGGCGACGGGCCGGCGATCGTGACGCGCCGCCAAACAAAACGCCCGGCCCGACTCGTCGTCGGCACCGGGCGTTTTTCATGACGGCTGCAATCGGCCCGTCAGGCGGCGAACCCCGCCATCCGCTTGCGTTCCTGACGCAGCATCACGAAGTTCGCGATCACGACGCCGGCCGTCACCGCGATGATGAACAGCGTCGCGAGCGCGTTCATCTCCGGGTTCAGGCCGAGGCGCACGCGCGAGAACACGACGAGCGGCAGCGTCGTCGAGCCGGGGCCCGACAGGAACGCCGACAGCACGAGGTCGTCGATCGACAGCGTGAACGACAGCAGCCAGCCTGCGATCAACGCCTGCGAGATCAGCGGCAGCGTGATCGTGAAGAACACCTTCAGCGGCGTCGCGCCGAGATCGAGCGCGGCTTCTTCCAGCGACGGATTCAGCTCGCGCACGCGCGACTGCACGATGATCGCGACGTAGGAAATGCACAGCATCACGTGGCCGAGCCAGATCGTGAACACGCCGCGCTCGGCCGGCCAGCCGATCCACTTCGCGAGCTCGATGAACAGCAGCAGCAGCGAGATCCCCTGGATCACCTCGGGGATCACGAGCGGCGCGTTGATCATCCCGCTGAACAGCGCGAAGCCGCGAAAGCGCCCCATCCGCGCGAGCACGAAGCCGGCCCACGTGCCGATGAACACCGACGCGAACGCGGTCAGCACGCCGATCTTCAGCGACAGCCACGCAGCCGTCAGCAACTCGTCGTCCTCGACGAGCGCCGCGTACCAGCGGAACGAAAAACCCGACCACACGGTGACGAGCTTCGACTCGTTGAACGAATAGACGATCAGGCTGAGGATCGGGATGTACAGGAACGCGAAGCCGACGAACAGCGCCGCGAACTGCAGGTAGCGATTCGGCTTCATCGGCGGCCTCCCTGTTCCTTCGCCTGGAAGTGCTGGAACATCGCCATCGGCACGAGCAGCAGCAGCACCATCGCGCAGGTCACGGCCGACGCCATCGGCCAGTCCGCGTTGTTGAAGAACTCGTTCCACATCACGCGGCCGATCATCAACGTATTCGCGCCGCCGAGCAGCTCCGGAATCACGTATTCGCCGACCGCCGGAATGAACACCAGCAGACAGCCCGCGATGATCCCGTTCTTCGACAGCGGCAGCGTGATCTGCACGAACGCCTTCCACGGCTTCGCGCCGAGGTCGTACGCGGCTTCGAGCAGGCGCAGGTCCATCTTCACGAGGTGCGCGTAGAGCGGCATCACGAGAAACGGCAGATACGAATACACCATCCCGATGTACACCGCGTAGTTCGTGCGGTACAGCTCGATCGGCGCATGGGTGAGCCCGATCCACATCAGGAAGTTGTTCAGCAGCCCGTTGTTCTTCAGGATGCCGATCCACGCGTACACGCGGATCAGGAACGACGTCCAGAACGGCAGCATCACGCCCATCATCAGCAGGTTGCGGGTGGCCGGGTTCGAGCGCGCGATGTAATACGCCATCGGATAGCCGAGCAGCAGGCACAGCAGCGTCGTGATCGCGGCCACCACCACCGAATTCACGTAGGTCGCGAAATACAGGCTGTCGGTCAACAGGAACGCGTAGTGCGACAGGTTCAGCGCGATGTGCACGACGCCGTCCGCGTACGACGTGAGTTCCGTATACGGCGGGATGCCGAGCTGCAGCTCCGCGAAGCTGATCTTCACGACCAGCACGAACGGCACGAGGAAGAACAGCACGAGCCACGTGAACGGGCCGGCCACGACCGCCGTGGCGCCCGTCAGGTTGAAGCGCCGCACCGGCCACTCGAGCAGGGACTTGAACGCGTTCATGACGTCAGCACCACGCCGGCGGTCGCGCTCCAGCGCACGTAGATCTCGTCGGCGAGCGCCGGCGTGTCGAGTTCGGAAATCGCGAGGCTCGACACGTTCGCGATCACCGTCTTGCCCCCGTCGAGCTTCACGTGATACAGCGAATAGCCGCCCATGTACGCGACGTTGCTGATCCGGCCGCGCGCCCAGTTGAACGCGCCTTCGGGCGGCTTGCGCGTGAGCGCGATCCGCTCGGGGCGCACCGACACCGTGACCGGCATCCCGAGCGGGCCCGAGATCCCGTGACTCACGTACAGCCGGCTCGGCAGCTCCGGCGATTCGATGTACACGTGATCGGGCTCGTCCTCGACCGTCACGCCGTCGAACAGGTTCGTCGAGCCGATGAATTCGGCCGAGAAGCGGCTGTTCGGGTATTCGTACACTTCGTTCGGCGAGCCGATCTGCACGATCTGGCCTTCGCTCATCACCGCGAGCCGGTTCGCCATCGTCATCGCCTCTTCCTGGTCGTGCGTGACCATGATGCACGTGACGCCGACCTTGTTCAGGATGTTGACGAGCTCGATCTGCGTGCGCTGACGGATCTGCTTGTCGAGCGCCGACATCGGCTCGTCGAGCAGCAGCAGCTTCGGGCGCTTGACCAGCGAGCGGGCCAACGCGACACGCTGCTGCTGGCCGCCGGACAACTGGTGCGGCTTGCGCTTCGCGTACTTGCCCATCTGCACGAGTTCGAGCGCGGACGCGACACGCGCCTTCAGCTCGGCCTTCGGCGTGCCTTCCTGCTTGAGCCCGAACGCGACGTTCGACTCGACCGACATGTGCGGGAACAGCGCATACGACTGGAACATCATGTTCACGGGCCGCTTGTACGGCGGCATCTGCGCGAGGTCCTCGCCGTCGATCAGGATCTTGCCCGACGTGACCGTCTCGAGGCCCGCGAGCATCCGCAGCAACGTCGACTTGCCGCAGCCCGAGCTGCCGAGCAGCGCGAACAGCTCGCCCTGGCGCACGGTCAGGTTGACGCTGCGCACGGCTTCGGTGTCGCCGAATTTCTTGACGACGTCGACGATCTGGATGAAGTTCTCGGCGCGCGCATCGGCGCCGGAGGAGGAAACGGAGAACGGCGCGCCCGCAACCGGCGCGCCCGACTGGCTATTCATGATGTGCTGCTTCTCTCCTGCGTTAGACGAACAAAGCCCCCGGGGGCACCAGGGGCTTCATGACCGCGGGTTCACTTCGGCTCGCGTCAGCGGCCCGACTTCAACTCGGTCCACAGACGCGTCTGCAGACGCTGGATTTCAGGCGGCAGCGGCTTGAGCAGGAACAGCGTCTTCACGACGTCGGCCGGCGGGTAGACGGCCGGGTCGTTCGCGACGTCGGGCCGCACGTACTTGCGTGCCTCGGTGTTGGCGCTCGGGTAGTACACCGCGTTGGTGATCGCCGCGTGCACCTTCGGATCCTCGATGTAGTTGATCCACTGCAGCGCGGCTTCCTTGTTCTTCGCGTCCTTCGGGATCGCCATCACGTCGAACCACACCGGCGCGCCGCCCTTCGGAATGTAGTACTCGACCTTGTACGGCTTCTTCGCCTCGATCGCGCGATGCTTCGCGATCACGACGTCGCCCGACCAGCCGAACGCGAAGCAGATGTCGCCGCCGACCAGGTCGTTGATGTAGCCCGACGAGTTGAATTGCGTGATGTACGGGCGGATCTTCTTCAGCACGTCCATCGCGGCCTTGTAGTCGGCCGGGTTCGTGCTCATCGGATCCTTGCCGATGTAGTGCAGCGTCGCCGCGAACATCTGGTCGGGCGCGTCGAGCACCGACACGCCGCAGGTCTTCAGCTTCGCGATGTTTTCCGGCTTGAACAGGATGTCCCAGTTGTCGAGCGGCACCTTGCCGAGCGCCTGCTGCGCCTTCGTCAGGTTGTACGCGAGACCGGTCGTGCCGTACGCCCAGGGCACCGAGTACTTGTTGCCCGGATCCGCGCCGGCGACGAGCGCCATCAGTTGCGGATCGAGGTACTTGAGGTTCGGCAGCTTCGACTTGTCGAGCGGCGCGAAGATGCCGGCGGCGATCTGCTTGCCCGCGTAGTTGCTGGTCGGCACGACGATGTCGTAGCCCGAGCTGCCCGTCAGCAGCTTCGCCTGCAGCGTGTCGTCGCTGTCGTAGTTGTCGTAGCGGACCTTGACGCCCGTCTGCTTCTCGAAGTTCGGGATCGTGTCCTTCGCAATGTAGTCCGACCAGTTATAGACATTGAGCTGCGTATCCTTCGCCGCTGCCGCCGATGCGCCCACGCACAGCGCGAGCGCCGCGAACCGGCCCACTACCTTTGCTTTCATCCCGTTCTCCCTTCGGCCGGACGCGTTGCCCGGCTGCCGTCTGCCTCGTCATGGCGGCGCATTCCGGCGCGCCGCCCCTCGAAAACCCCGAAAACTACCATCATTCGCGCCCCGTCACAAAAAAATCATGCCGGTGTCGCGCAAACGGAACAGATTCCCGCCGCCGGTCGGTCGAGCCGCCCGTGCGGCGGGGCGTTCCGGGGGAATTCTATCGGGTAATCGGCGGTTGTCCACCGGCAAAAACGGACGACGGAGAATCCGCGTTTGCATGACGCACGGCCCGTTCGACGGCCGCGCGCAACGCCGGGCAGTACTGTCGCGCTCCCGCGCCGGGACGGCATGCGGGCGGCAACGTCCGGCCGGGCCGCCGCGATGCATTAAAATGGCGGCTGACGATTCAACTGCGCGAACCCTGCCGATGGCCTCCAATCTTCACGACCTCCCCGACAGCCCCTGCATCGGCGTGTGCTCGACGCTTTTCGACGAAGTCTGCAAGGGGTGCGGCCGCACGGCCGCCGAAGTCTCGAACTGGGTGTTCCTGAGCGACGACGAAAAGCGGGCGGTGTGGGAACGCATCACGCGCGAAGGCACCGCGATGCGCTTCCAGTACGACAAGCTGTAAATCCGCGCGCACAAAAAAAGAGCGGCATGCCGACCGCCATGCCGCCAACCCCAACTCTGTTCTTTTACTGTCGCGTCTAGAACTTCATCCCGACGCCCACGCCGACGATCAGCGGATCGATGTGCAGCGTGCCGATGCCCTTGTCGCCCAACGTCGCATCGGTGCTCATCCAGATCTTCTTCACGTCGACGTTCATGAACACCTTCTTCGTCAACTGCACGTCCACGCCGAACTGCAGCGCGGGGCCGAAGCTGCTCTTGTTGATCGACACGCCCTCCCCGCCGACGTTGAGCCCGTTGTTGTAGAAGTACGTGTAGTTCAACCCGGCGCCGACGTACGGACGCACCTTGCCCGCATGGTTGAAGTGATACTGCAGCAAGAGCGTCGGCGGCAGCACGCCCACGCCGCCGAGATTGCCGAGGCTCGACGTCATCTGGTGCCGCGACGTGCCAAGAATCAGTTCCACGCCCAGGTAGTCGCGGATCATGTACGTGAAGTCGAGCTCGGGCACGATCGCGTTGTTCACGCCCGTGTTGATCGCGCCGAGCGTGTCGCTCGCGCGCTCGTTCGGCTGGATGCTGATCGCGCGAAGCCGAACCAGTACGTCACCCTGGTTGATGCCGTCCCCCGGCGATGCCGCGTACGACAGCGACGGCATCGCGAGGACGCTCGCCGCGACGGCGGCGGCGGTGACACAAGTTCGAATCGTTTTATGCATGGTACGGACCCCCAAAGAATGGTTTCCATTCTCGCTGTAGGGTCTTTTCGTCATCTTGATATTGGTCAAGCCAGCGTAAACGTGGGACGGTTTGCCGCAGGCTCGGTCGCACTGCCCGTCAGCAGCAGGTCGAGCAGATCGCGCACGCTGCGGATCGCGCGGCCGAACGGCAACGCTTCGCGGCCGCGGAAGAACAGCCCGTTCGCGACGTCGCCGCGCAGCGCGGCCGCGAGCCGCGTGTCGATGCAGAAGTGGCCGAATTTCTCGATGCCGTCGCGCAGCCCGCATACGCTCAGGCATTCGAGCGCGGTCGGGCAACGCTGCCTGAACGCGCCGAGCTTGTTGCGAATGCGCGTCTCGTTGCGCAGGTAACGATCGAGCCACGGCGTCTTCACCGCGCGTGCCGGCAGCCCCGTCACGCTGACGAATTCGACGATGTCGTCGGGCGTCGCATCGGCAAGCACGCGCTTGAAACGCGGATGCGCATCGCCCTCTTCGGTCACCGCGAACGGCGTCCCGACCTGCACGCCGTTCGCGCCGGCCGCGAACGCCGCGCGCACCGTGTCGTGGCTGTTGATCCCGCCGGCCACGATCAGCGGGATCGTGTCGCGGGCGACACCGAGCGACGCCATCACCTGCGCGGTCTCGTCGAGCACGCGCGCGAAATCGAAGCGGCCGTCGTGCATGTCGTCGAGCTGCGTGACGCCGAGGTGGCCGCCCGCGTGCGCCGGATGCTCGATCACGATCGCATCGGGCAAGCGGCCCTTCTTCATCCACTTCTTCAGCACCAGCGCGATCCCGCGACTGTCCGACAGGATCGGGATCAGCGCGATGTCGCGCCCTTGCGTGAGGTCGGGCAGATCGAGCGGCAGGCCCGCGCCCATCACGATTGCGTCCGCGCCCTCGTCGCACGCGACCCGCACGTAGTCCGCATGCGCGCTCACCGCCTTCATCACGTTGACCGCGATCATCCCGCGGCCTTCGCTGTACGTTTTCGCGAGACGGATCTCGCGCGCGAGCGCGTCGAGGTTCGCCGCCTCGAGCGTCGCGCGATCGGGTTGCGCGCGGCAACGCGCGAGCAGATCCGCATGATGGTGGCGCAGGTCGATGCTCGCGATCGTGCCGACCGCGCCTTCGCGCGCGACGCTGCCCGCCAGCCGGTGCGCGGAGATGCCGACGCCCATGCCGCCCTGCACGACGGGCAGCAAGGTGCGGCCGCGGATCGTCAGCGGCGGAAAGGAAGTGCGTACGGTCATCTGAAACCTCGTCGGAACATCGGAACCGCGATGATCGACGATCCACCGCCGCGCACCTTGACGGCCGTCAAGAAAAAAACGGCACGCGAGCGTGCCGTTTCCGATTCGGGCCGCGAGCGGCGTTCAGGCCGGCTTCGCCGGCTTCAACTGTATCGACTTGTACTCGAGATACTCTTCGAGCCCGTACACGCCGTTCTCGCGGCCGTACCCCGACTGCTTGAAGCCGCCGAACGGCGCGGCGGCGTTCCACGTGCCGCCGTTGATGTCGACCTGCCCCGTGCGGAGGCGGCGCGCGACGCGCATCGCGCGCTCGTCGCTGCCTGCCCACACCGCACCGCCGAGCCCGTACGGCGAATCGTTCGCGATCCGCACGGCCTCTTCTTCATCGCGATACGTGATGATCGACAGCACCGGCCCGAAGATCTCTTCCTGCGCGATCGTCGATTTCGGATCGACGCGGCCGAACACGGTCGGCTTCACGAAGAAACCCTTTTCGAGCCCTGCCGGCAACCCGGTGCCGCCCGTCACGAGTTCCGCGCCTTCGTCGATGCCGCGCTGGATGTACGCCTGCACGCGCTGCTGCTGCGCGGCCGACGCCAGCGCGCCGAGGCGCGTCGCCTCGTGCCGCGGGTCGCCCGCGACGTACGACTCGGCCGCCGCCTTCGCGAGCTCGCGCGCCTCTTCGTAGCGCGCTTGCGGCACCAGCATCCGCGTATGCGCGGAGCAGGTCTGGCCCGCGTTCAGGTAGCACGCGTTGACCGTGCCCTTCACGGCCGTCGCGAAATCGGCATCGTCGAGGATCACCGACGCCGACTTGCCGCCCAGCTCCAGCGCGACGCGCTTGACGCTCGCGGCCGCCAGCTCGGCCACGCGCTTGCCCGCGCGCGTCGAGCCGGTAAACGACACCATGTCGACGTCCGGATCGCTGGCCAGCACCTCGCCGACGACCGGGCCATACCCACACACCAGGTTGAACACGCCGGCCGGCAGCCCGGCCTCGTGGATCGCTTCGGCGAGCATGAACGCGTTCAGCGGCGCGACTTCCGACGGCTTCAGCACCACCGTGCAGCCGGCCGCGAGCGCCGGCGCGACCTTCAGCGTGACCTGGTTGAGCGGGTAGTTCCACGGCGTGATCGCCGCGACGACGCCGACCGGCTCGCGCACCACCAGCGAATTGCCGACCCGCGCGTCGAATTCGAACGATTCGGCGAGCTTCGCGTACGCCTTCCAGTTGTAGATCGGGCCGCCGACCTGGATCGCGCGCGACAGCTTGATCGGCATGCCGACTTCGCCGGTGATCGACTGCGCGAGTTCTTCGCTGCGCGCCTGCAGATGCTCGACGATCTTGCGCAGGTAACCCGCGCGCGTCGCGGCCGGCGTGGCCGCCCACGCGTCGAAGGCCGCGCGCGCCGCGCGGATCGCGGCCTGCGCGTCGGACGCGACGCCCTCGGGAATCCGGCCGATCACGGCTTCGGTGCCCGAATCGATCACGTCGATCGTGCCCGTGCCGGCCGGTTTGCGCCATGCGCCGTCGATGTAGAACTGGTCGTAGATTTTCATCGTGTTCCGCCTCCAGGGAAGCCGCCATTCTAGCGAGCGTTTCGGTGGCTGGTGTGACGAATGACAGCCATCCGAAAGGAGCGGCCAGGCCCCGCGCCGGTGCTCCGCCGCCCGCGCGCATGGCCGGCGGCGCCTTCGTCCGGCCAACGCCGCGTCAGCGTCCACCCGGGTGCGCGGCCGGGCCCGCATCGTGCTATGTTTTTACTATCGGCATCGGCCCGTTGCGGCCGGCGCCGCCCGGAATCGACGCACTTCGTGAGCGCTGCCATGTCCGACGCATCCCATACCCTCGGCTCGCAAGACCGCCTGGAGCTGCTTTGCTGGCTCACCTGCGGCAACCTCGGCGCGTTTTACCTCAACGAATCCTGGCCGGACGCCGCGTTCCAGGTCCAGGCCGCGCACCGCTGGCTCGACCGCCATCACCGCCAGGCCGACTGGCTCGCGGTCGCCAGGCTCGCGGCGCTCGCGCAGGACATCGCGAAGCGGCATGCAGGCTTCGTCGACGCGTCGTGGGCGCGCGACGCGGTCGAGGAAATCGTCGATACCGACGATCTCGACTATCGGGCCAAACTCGTGCAGTGGGTGTACGAGGACTGCTGCAAGGCGCTCGCCGACAAGCGGCTGGCCGATTGAGCCGCGCAAAGGCGGCATGAGACGTCAGGCAGCGTGATATCGCGGCGGTTTGACGACGCTCGACTGGGCGATTCCGCGCGGCGTCGCGGGGGCGGCGGGCGCACGACCGCCATTCCGTGTCGCCGCCCCGCGCGAAGCGTCATAGAATCGTCGTCGCCGGCAGCTCGGCCGCTGCGGCCCGACATCCCTCTCGAACATGAAGAACACGCGCGTGACGCTCGCCCATCGACTTCTGCTGATCGCCGGCGCCTCGATCGCGCCGATGGCCGGCGCGGGTACCGCCGGTACCGCCGGTGCGGCACCCGCGGCCTCGCCGGCCGCGGCCTGCGCCTCGCCTGCGTTCGACCGTTATCCGGCGCCGGCCGCCACCCGCGCGCCGTGCAAACCGGCTGGCGCGCCTCGGCTCGCCAGCAGTGAAGCGCGCCTGTACCGCACCGTCATTCGTGACGCATTCGCCCGACCGGCCAATTTTGCCGGCCACTACCGCGTCGCGATCTGGGGTTGCGGAACGGATTGCCGAAACTTCGCGATCCTCGACAAGAACACGGGCGCGACGTACACGATGCCCGGCGTGACGGCCATCTCGGGCGTGATGGGCAACGACGACGAGCGCGTCGACTTCCGTGCCGGCAGCAGGCTGCTGATCGTCGCCGGCTGCTTCAACGACGATTGCGGCGACGGCCACGCGAAAGCGGCCCGCTTCTTCCACGAATGGACCGGCTCCCGGCTGCGTCCGGTCGGCACCTGCCCGCTGGCCATCGAGCCGGTTCAGTGAGCGAGCCTGGCAATCCATGACGTCCATTCACCTCAGTTTCGACGACGGCCCCGGCCCGTCGACGCCCGCGCTGCTCGACGTGCTGCGCGACGCCGCGTGCGCGGCGACGTTCTTCGTGCTCGGCCAGCACTTGCCACGCGCGCTCGACGTCGCGACGAGAATCGCGCGCGAAGGCCACCGGCTCGGCAATCACACCTATTCGCATGCGAGGCCGGGCGCGCTCGCGGACGCCGCACTGATCGACGAGATCGATGCAACCGATGCGCTGATCCGCGACGTCTACCGCCGCGCCGGCCTTGCCGCGCCCGACACGATCCCGCTGCGCCTTCCGTACGGGTTGATGCCGCCCGACGATCGCGCGGCCGTGCTCGCGCGCCTGCGGCGCGAACACACCGGCTGGACCGCGATACTGGACGACTGGCAGCGGCCGCCCCCGTCACCCCAGGCGCTGTTCGACGCGATGTGCGCGCATGTCGACGCCTGCACGGCGCGGCAGCGCGACGTGCTGTTCTGCCTGCACGACGGGTCGCGGCATGGCGAAGCGCGGCCCGACACGGTCGAAGCCGTGCGCCTGTTCCTGAACCGGCGGCGCGCCGACGCGACGCCCCGCTAACCCGCGGGCACCGTCCCGTCCAGCAACTGGCGCCAGCCGCCAAGGAAACCGATCCCGGGCCCCGGCATCCACAGCCCGCGCTGCGCGGCCTCGAGATGGATCAGCGTCTGATCCGCGCAGAACAGCGTCATCAGCGCGTCGTGGTTGTCGCGCAGCCACGCCGGCGTCGCATCCGGCCGCGTCGCCGCATAAGCCTCCAGGCCGGCCGCCCATCGCCCGCGGTCGAACACGAAGCCATCGTCCCGGCCCGCATCGCGCGACAGCGCGAACGACGCAAAGGCCGCCTCGAGCCATTGCGCGCCCTGCCCCACGTCGTCGAAATCCAGCACGCCGTTCACCGCGTTGCCGACATACAGCAGGTTGCCCGCGTGATAGTCGCCGTGCAGCCAATGCACCGGCCCCGTCAACCACGATGCCGCCGCGTCGAGATGCATGCCGATCCGCCGGATCACCGTGCCGTAGTCGTCGCTCAAGCCGGCCGGCAGCGACGGCATCGCGCGCGCCGCGACGCGCGCATGACGGGCCGACAGCCACGCCAGCGGCGCCGCTTCGCCGGCGGGTATCGCGGCCAGCGCCGCATGCAGCTGCGCGAGCGTGCGCATCGCATCGATCGCGCCCGCATGCGGGTCGTCCGGCAGGCCGGGACGGCCGTCGATATGCTCGAACAGATGCAACCAGTTCCCGTCGGGCGTCTGCACGCCGGGTTGCGCGTCGACGGTCGGCCGCAGCCGCGGCAGCGCGGGCAGCGTCGACACCGTGCGCGCCTCGCCGAGACGCGCGAGTATCGACGCCTCGCGCCGCATCTGCGCGACCGGCTTGCCGGACCACGACACGCGCAGCACCGTGCGCCCCGCATCGCCCTCGACGAGATACGTTTTGTTAGTATGGCCCGACGCCAGCGCCCGCAGGCGCGCCGGCCCGGTGTTCCAGTACCGGTGAAGCCACGATTCCAGCGTTTTCACGTCACTCCTACTCGTTGCATCGACCATGTCAGAGCGTCCTTCGGCCCGCATGCGGGACATCAACATCGAATGGCTGACGCGCGCCGCCGAATTCGGCCATCTGTTCCAGACCCGCTGGCTCGGCGAGCGCTTCTTCCATCTGCCCGGCGACATGCTCGCGCTGCAGGAACTCATCTGGCGCGAGCGTCCCGACTGCATCGTGCAGACCGGCATCGCGGCGGGCGGCGGCGTGGTGTTCACCGCGTCGATGCTGGAGCTGGCGGGCACCGATGGCCGCGTCGTCGCGATCGAGCCGCGCCTGCGCGACGAGGTCCGCCAGCGCCTGCACGCGCACCGGCTCGCCCACCGCATGGTGCTGATCGAGGGCGAATCGTGCGCGGCCGACACGCTCGCGTCGGTGCGCGCGCAGATCGGCGACGGCGCGCGCGTGATGGCGATTCTCGATCTCACGCATACGCACGCGCACGTGCTGCGCGAACTCGAATGCTATGCGCCGTTCGTGACGCCCGGCAGCTACGCGATCGTGATGGACACGATCATGGAGTACCTGCCCGAGTCGATGTTCGACGGCAAGCCGTACGGCCGAGGCAACAACCCGGCCACGGCTACACGCGCGTTTCTTGGCCGCGACGACCGGTTCGAAGTCGACCACGACATCGAGGACCGCGTGCTCATGACGCTGTCGCCAGGCGGCTTCCTGAAGCGAGTGCGCTGATCAGGCGGGCCGCTTGCGCGGAGCCGTCGCACGCGGCATAGCTGTCGCGGATCCGCGCCGCCTGCTCGCGCAACGATCCGGCACGCAACAGGCGTTCGAGCGCGTCGGTAATGGCCGCGACGCCGGCCTGCCGCAGATCGAGCACGCATCCCGCGCCGGCCCGCTCGACGAAATGCGCCGAATGGAACTGGTCGTTGCAGAACGGCGACAGCAGCATCGGCACGCCGCACGCGAGCGACTCCATCACCGAATTCGCGCCGCCGTGGCTGACGAACGCGTGCGTGCGCCGCAGCAACGCCAGTTGCGGCGCGTAACGCACCGCGATCACGCGTTCGTCGCCGGCAGGCAGCAGATTCGAATCGACCAGTTCGCCCACCGACAGCACCAGTTGCGCGGCCGTCGCACGCGTCGCGTCGATCACCTTCGCGAACAGGTCCGGGTGGTAGTAAAGCTGGCTGCCGAGCGACATATAGACGAGCGGGCGATCCGCGTCGAGGCGTTCCCACGGAAACACCGTCTCGTCGCCGCGCGGGCCAGACGGCATCGCGGGGCCGACCAGCTCGACGCCGGGCGGCGGCGCGCCGACGAGCGCGTCGGTCGTGAACGCGAGCGTCAGGTGCGGCGACAGCACGTCGCAACCGCGAAAGCGCGCGTCGAGGCCGTAGCGCGCGAACAGGCGCGCGCGTTCCGGCTCGAGCCATCGCACCGTGCGCAGCAGTTCCGAATCGAGATCGTCCGGCAGCACCGGATTCAGCGAATTGGACATCGACACCCACGGCAGCCCTTCCAGCTCGGCGGCAATCGCCGCCGCATAGAGCAGCGGATCGATCACGACCACGTCGGGCTGCCATTCGCGCAGCACCGCGCGAATGCCGTCCACCTGCGCGGGCGCAAGGTCGATCAGCAGCGTGCGGATCCAGTGCCGCAGCCAGTCGGCGTCGCGAATGTTCGCGGCGAAGCTCGCGCCGCGCGACAGGTCGTGGCGCTCGGGCGTCTCGCGCGGCCCGACGAACGCGAAGTCGCCCGCGCCGTCGAGCTGCGCGCTGATGTCGGCCGGCGCATAGAACGCGACGTCGCAGCCGGCGGCGCGCAGATGCTGGGCCGGGCCGATGCACGGATTGACGTGGCCCTTCTCGGGCACCACGCAGAACAGGATGCGTTTCATGAGCGGCTCAGGTTGGGCGATGCGCGGCATCGCGGTGAAGGCGATCGAGATGATCGAGAAGCAGTGTCAGCGTCGTCCACAGCACGCGTTCGGTATCCGCCTGCAGCGTGGGCACGGCCAGGCCGAGCGTATCGGCCAGTGCCTGCGTGCGGTCGCGATCGAGCAGCGTCGCGAGATTCATCGCCGGCGCGAGCCGCCCGCGCTTGGGGCCGTGCACGAGACGGTCCGGCAGGTTCAGGCGCGCACCGAGATCGCGCAAGCACTGCTTGTTCGGGTCGGGCGCGATGCTCGTCAGATGCGCGACGACGGCGGCATCGACGAACGGCGGATGCAGGTCGACCGAGGCCTCGTCGAACAGCGCATGGCACAGCGGCAGATAGTTGGCCGAGCGGTCGCGGCGCAAGACCTGATCCGCGCCGTCGCCGGTAATCGCCACCTCGACGCCGTCCGCCGCCATCGCGTCGGCCAGCAGCAGCTTCGCGACCGGATGCAGGTTGAACATCGGTTCCTCGACCGCATGGGTCGTTCTCGGCAGCGCCGCGACGAAATCGGCCTCGTTCGCGCGCACGATCTTCACGTTCGCCTGCATCTGCGCGGCCAGTTCGAGCGCCGCGTCGCGTTCGCAGTAATCGGGCATGTCGGTCGCAAGGATGTAGGCCGTCACGTGCCGCAACGCGCCGAGTTCGCGCAGCAACGCGAGCAGCAGCGCCGAATCGAGCCCGCCGCTCAGCGCCAGCGCGACCCGCTTGCCGCTGTCGAGCGCGCGCTGCAGCGACGCGCGCAGCACGGTGTCGAGATCGGCTGGCCGTGGCCGCTCGGGCGCCGGCTGCACCGTCAGCCCTTGCGGCGACCGGGTCAATGCATGACCGGGCGGCACCGCGCGCACGTCGCGCAGCACGGTACGGCCGACGAGACGCTCGCCGCTCAGGTAGCCCGCGATGGCGGCCGCGTCCGGCGCGCCGGCCGGTTGCCCCGACGCCCGCAATACGGCGCGGATGCCGGATGCCGACACGCCGCTGCGCGGATGGTAGTACAGCCGATCGAAACCGAACGGGTCGCGCGTGCCGACGATCATGGATAACGAGCCTTCAAGGTGTCCACTTCAATGCGTTTCAGGATGCGATGCGGCGCGACCGGCGCACTGCCGCCCCGACAATGCAGGCATGCTTCGAGCGGCGTCTCGCGTTGCAGATACGCGAGCATCGCGTCGAGCATGCCGGCGTCGTCGCGCAGCGGCAGGCCGTCGGCCTGAAAGTCCTTCTCGCCCTTGTACAACGTATGGAAATGCGCGGGGCGCGTGCACGTGTAGAACATGCCGTCGCGAATCATATGGCAGCGCTCCCGGATCCAGCAATCGTGATAAATGCGTCGGGCTTCGTCGCGATCCGTGCCCGGCTGTGCGCGGTTCATCGTCGTGAACACGTCCTGCACTTTCCAGTTCAGACGCACGTCGAAGCGTGCGGCCTGGCGCTCGACATGCGCGACCAGATCGGCGGAAAGCGCCGGCTTCGGATAGCGCGAGATCGTCAGCGCATCCACCGCTTGCCAGAACGCGTCGGGCATCTCGCCGAGTTTCAGGCCGTTCGTCGTGACCGAGATCACGGGCGCGATGCCGGTGCCGCGCGCGCGCTCGACGATTTCGACGAGCGCCGGATGCAGCAGCGGCTCACCGCCAACCAGCTTGAACATGCGAGGGCGCAACACCTTCGCGGCCTTGCGCAAATCGGCTTCGATCGATGCGGGGCTCGCATGCCACTCGGGCAGGAGCGGCGACAGCGAGCAGCATTCCGCGCAAGTGAGATTGCAGTGATCGACGATATGCGCTTCCAGCGAGCGTGTCTGGACGCGTCCGTCCTCGACGCGGTAATCGCGATCGAGCGGCGGCGGAAACACGTGCTGCCGCTCGCCGGCGCGCGGCCGATTCGGGATCTCGTTCGGGCTCGTACTCACATCAGCTTCCTGCTTCCACGCAACGGGAAAAGAAATCGATCAGATGGTCACGCGCGTCCACCATCGCGGACGCCATCGTCACCGCGCCGTTCAGGTGCGACGCGAAGCGCGACGGATCGTCGAGCCAGCCTTGCACGACCCACAGCTTCAGCGCGTGCTGCAAGCAGGCGGCATCGACCGCCCATGCGATGTTTGCCGGGTTCACCGGCCGCACTCGCTGGTACGCACGCACGAACGCTTGCGCGCGGTCCGGCGCCTCCAGCGGCAAATGATTCAGGCATCGCACCAGTTCGTATTCGCGCGGGGCACCGATCGATGCTTCCCAGTCGAGGATCAGCGGCGGCAGCGTGCCCGTGAACAGATAGTTGAACTGGTTGTAGTCGTTGTGAATGGGATGCTGCGGGTCGTCGGCCGGAAACGCTTCGATGCTGCCCGGATAGTAGCGGTCGAGCATGCGCAGCGCGAGATCGACGTAGCGGCGCAGGTTCGCGGCGGCGGCAGCGTTCGCATCGGCTCGATCGAGTGCATCCAGCAGGCTGCCGCGTATCGCATCCGCGTCGATGGAAGTCAGCCGCGCATGGATCGTGTCGAGCGACGGCAGATGCAGTTGTTCGAGACTCACGTGCAACGCGGCCAGACTGGCGCCGAGCGCATCCCATTCGGTTGTCGAGAACGTATCGTAGGTTTTGAATTGCCCGACTTCCCAGCGGGTCAGCATCGCATGGGAATTTTGTCCTGACCAAAGCGATTCGCCGGACCTTGTACGCTTCAGCGTCTGCACATGGAAGCGAGTATCGCGGTGCGTTTCCAGATGCGCGAGGACGGCGGTTTCCTTCACCGCACGCGCATGGTGTTCGCCGGCATAGCGCTTGACTGCCACGCCTGCGCCGCTGTCGGTCGGCAGATGCCACACCCGTTCGCTGACCTGCGCGGGCGGCCCGCCGCGACCGAGCCCGTAGGCTTCGCGAATCTCGTCGAAGGTGGCGGCGAGCGTATCCATTCAGATGTGCTCGGCCGGCCCGTGCCGATACGGATGACCGGTCAGGAACGTGTTGTGTCCGACGTAGCGCAGCTTGTACATCGCCGGTCGGAACAACACCGACGGGTCGTTGTTCGCGATGCCGAGCAGCGGGTACAGGTCGCGCCGCACGAAGAACGCGTTGTTGCCCATGTCGTCGCAGCACACGAGCTCATAGCCCTTCTGCCTGCCAAGATGCACGAGCGATTCGAGGCTCGCGCCGTAATAGGTCGAGCCGTCCCATTCGTGGTCCGGATTGAAGCACATGACCCAGCGCTCGGGCGGCGTGTAGTACGGGTTGTATTCGATCACGACGATGCGCGGCTGGAACGCTTGCAGGCCGCGCCACACCCAGTAGTCGTTGCCGTCGATGTCGATCGACAGCAGGTCGAAGTCGGTCGGCACGTTCGCCTCGGTGAGCAACTGATCGACCGTGTCGGGCTGGACGCGATCATGATGCAGGCGGACGCGCTCCGCACCGGCGTAGTGCGCGGCAAGCTTGCCGAACCGGTATGCGCTGCCTTCCACCAGTACGCCGGCCCAATCCTGTTCGCGCAGCAGCCGCGCGGTATTGCTGTTGCGCAGGCCGTCGCTCGCGCCGATATCGACGCAGAAGCGGTGGGTCGGCGCGATCCGCTCCATCAGGCGCGACAGGATGCCCTCCTCGGTGCCCTGCGCGTACAGGCTGGGCGCAAGGCCGGACAGGTCGAGCGGGAGAAGATGGTCCTGCATCGAGGGCGGCTCCGGGTGAAATGGGGAATGATGGGGGTGTTGGGTGGGTAATTTACCCGAAGTCGATCAAGCAGAGGAAACCGGCATGCGCGGCACGGCGGGGTTCGGGCGCGGCGGATATGAAAAAGCCCGCATCGACATGGCTGTCGATGCGGGCCCGTAGCACTTCCGGCGGTTCGCTCCGTGCGGTGATGCCCGACCTGGCCTCACGCCCGGAGGAAACCTCGGGGCACTTACTCCTGCCCCTGACTCGTCAGGAACTCTTCATAATTCCCGCCGAAGTCGAACAGCGTGCCGTCCGTGCGCACTTCGATGATCCGGTTCGCCAGCCCGCTCACGAACTCGCGGTCGTGCGACACGAAAATCAGCGTGCCTTCGAACTGCTCGAGCGCGATCTGCAGCGACTCGATCGACTCCATGTCCATGTGGTTGGTCGGCTCGTCCATCAGCAGCACGTTGTGGCGGCCGAGCATCAGCTTGCCCCAGATCATGCGGCCCTTCTCGCCGCCCGACAGCACCTTCACCGACTTCTTGATGTCGTCCGACGAGAACAGCAGGCGGCCCAGCGTGCCGCGCACCATCGTTTCGTCGTCGCCGTCCTTGCGGTACTGGTCGATCCAGTCCATCAGCGTGATGTCGTCCGGGAATTCCTCGTACGTGTCCTGCGGCATGTAGCCGACATTCGCGTTCTCGGCCCACTTCACCGTGCCGTGATCGAGCGGCAGGTTGCCGAGCAGCGAGCGCAGCAGCGTCGTCTTGCCCGCGCCGTTCTCGCCGATGATCGCGATGCGCTCGCCCGGCTGCACCGACAGGTTGAAGTTCTGGAAGATCGTGCGCTCGTACTTCTTCGTGATCTCTTCGGCGACCACCGCGACGTTGTGCAGCTTCTTCTCGAACTCGAAGCGGATGAACGGGTTCTGCCGCGACGACGGCTTGAATTCCTCGATCTTGATCTTGTCGATCTGCTTCGCGCGGCTGGTGGCCTGGCGCGCCTTCGACTTGTTCGCCGAGAAGCGGCGCACGAAGTCCTGCAGTTCGGCCACGCGCTCCTTCGCACGGGCGTTCGCCGCCGCCTGGCGCTCGCGCGCCTGCGCCGATGCGAGCATGTAGTCGTCGTAGTTGCCCGGCCAGACCTTCAGCGTGCCGAAGTCCATGTCGGCCATGTGCGTGCACACCGAGTTCAGGAAGTGACGATCGTGGGAGATGATGATCATCGTCGAGTTGTACTCATTGAGCGTGTGCTCGAGCCAACGGATCGAGTTGATGTCGAGGTTGTTGGTCGGTTCGTCGAGCAGCAGCACGTCCGGCTTCGAGAACAGCGCCTGCGCGAGCAGCACGCGCAGCTTCCAGCCCGGCGCGACGTCGGCCATCGTGCCGTTGTGGAACTTCTCCTCGATGCCGATGCCCAGCAGCAGCGCGCCCGCGCGCGCTTCGGCGTCGTAGCCGCCGTATTCGGCGAACTTGCCTTCGAGCTCGGCCGCGTGCATGTAGTCGTCGTCGGTCGCTTCCGGGTTCGCGTAGATCGCGTCACGCTCGGTCATCGCGGCCCACATCTCGGTGTGGCCCATCATCACGACGTCGAGCACGCGCACGTCTTCGTACGCGAACTGGTCCTGGCGCAGCTTGCCGAGGCGCACGTTCGGCTCCAGCGCGACGTTGCCGGCGCTCGGCTCGAGGTCGCCGCCGAGGATCTTCATGAAGGTCGACTTGCCACAGCCGTTCGCGCCGATCAGACCGTAGCGGTTGCCCTCGCCGAATTTGACCGAGATATTCTCGAACAAGGGCTTCGGCCCGAATTGCATCGTGATGTTGGCAGTAGAAAGCACGGCAGGTCCCGTAAGAGAGAAATCGACGGAAAACCGTGTATTTTAGCAGGTGTCGGAGAAACTGCCGATCGCCCCGCCCCGGCAGCGCTTTCCGGCCACGCCGGCCCGCCGCCCGGCGGCCCGTCAACACGACGGCACGCGCGTCACCGCCGTCTACCGGAATCCCGCATGCTCGCCAGCCAGCTTCGCGAACGACTCGTCGGCGCATGGCGCCTCGTGTCCTACGAAATCCGCCCGCGTGACGGCGGGACCATCACCTATCCGCTCGGCCGCGACGCGCGGGGCTGGATCCTCTATACGCCCGACGGCTACATGTCCGCGCAGCTGATGGCGGCCGGCCGCCCGCCTTACGCGGACGGCGACCTGCAGGGCGGCAGCGTCGAGGAGCGCGCGGCCGCGGCGCACGGCTACATTGCGTATTCAGGCCCCTTCAACGTCGACGACGACGGCACGTTGACTCATGAAATGGACGTCAGCCTGTATCCGAACTGGATCGGCAACGTCCAGCAGCGTGTCGTCAGCCTGGACGGCGACCGGTTGCAACTCGGCACCACCGCCCCGATCCGGATCGGCGGCCGGGAGGTCGAACCGGTGCTCGTCTGGGCCCGCGCGCGCCGCTGAACGCCCCCGGCGGCGTCGCACAGCGGGCGCTCGAGCGCCGCAACCACCCCGGGCGCACCGGAGCAAGCCGCTCCGGCGGCTGAGCATTACTTGCCGGCCTTCTTGGCCGCCTTCTGCGCGGCCTGCGCCTTCATCTGCCCGAACAACTCGGAGCACGGCACGTCGCGGTTGTTGCTCGGCGCGATCAGCGGGATCAGCGCCGCGAACGGATTGATCAGCCCGAGCCCGACCATCGCGCCGGCGCGCAGCGCGAGCGCGCCCGCATCGACGCCGACCTTCGGGTTCTTGAACGTGCCCTTCGCATACAACGGCGAGCGCAGCGAGAAGATCCGGAAGCCCTTCGTGTGCGGATGGATCTTCAGGTCGAGCGATTCGTCGCGCAGGTTGATCGGGCCGTCGACGTTGATCAGCGCATCGTCGGTATCGAGCGCGAAGACCTTCGGCTCGAGCATGCCGTCGTTCGCGACGAAATCGATCGCCGCGCAATTGATGTTGACGTCGCGCGTGCCGAACAGCTTCTCGTAGACGACGTTCGCGACGTTCAGGCCCGCGGCCTCCATCAGCAGGAGGCTGATGCGGCCGTTCGTGATGAGCGCCTTCACTTCGCCGGTCGACGTCCCGGCGAGCGCGGCCGGCGAATTGCCGGTCGCCGACAGCGACGCGTCGCCGTTGATCTCGCCGAGCGCGGTCTGCATCACCTTCTGAGTCGGGAACAGCTGCTTGAGCTTCAGGTGGCGTGCGCTCAGCGTGAAGTGCCCCTTGAGCGGCGTGCGGCTACCGTCGAGATGCGCATTCGTCGCGAGCGTGCCGCCCGCGACGCCGAACTGCAGCGGCTCGAGCGTCAGCACGGCGTCCTGCAGCAGGATGTGCGTGTACAGGTTCGTAATCGGCAACTGCGGGCTCTTGATCAGCTTGCGGCCGGTGAACTTCACGTCTGCATCGATCGCGCTCCAGCGTTCGGTACGGAACGTCGCCACCGGCAGCACGCGGTCCGGCGGCTGGCGCGTCGTGTCGCCGCGCTTCTTCTTGCTCGCGGCCGAGTCGGCGCCGATCACCGGCGCGAGGTCAGAGAACTGCAGCAGGTTCGACACGAGTTCGCCCGACAGCTTCGGCCGCGGCTCGCGCTGCGCCCAGGTGAGCGTGCCGCCGAGATCGCTGCCGCCGACGCGGCCGTTGAAGTTCTCGTAGCGGAACGTGCTCGCGTTCGGCTTGAAGTTGCCGATCAAGCGCCCTTCGGTCGCGTAAGGCGGCGTATCGGGCAGCGTGATGCCGGTGAGCTGGTAAAGGTGCGACATCGACGTGCCCTGCAGCCACAGCCGCAGGTCGAGCGCCGCGAGATGCCTCGGGTCGGTCAGCGTGCCGACGATCGCGAGCCGCGTGTCGCCGGCCTTCACGTCGGCCTGCAGCGGGAACGGCCGCGTCGCGTTCTCGATCGCCAGCACGCCACCCACCTTGCCGGTGCCGCTGATCGGCACGTTCTTGTAGCGGCCGTCGAACTTCAGGCCGAATGCATAGGTCGGGCCGGCGGGCTTCGCGGGCGCCGCGGCCCCGCTCGCGCCGGACGCGGCAGCCGCTGACGCGGAAGGCGCGGACGAAGCGGATGCCCCCGACGAACCGCCAGCAGCCGGAGCAACGACACTCGCCGCCGACGCACCCGAGGCCGCAGCCGCACTTGCCGCCGACGCGCCCGACGCGGCTTGCGCATCGACCTTCGCGCCCAGTTGCGCGGCGCCGTGCTTGCCGACGCGCTGCGCCGACGCCGCTCGCGACGTCTGCTCCTGCTCCTTCAGCACGTCGCCGAGCGGGATAGGCTGGCCGAGCGTATCGATCGCGACGGTCAGATCGGCCTTCGTGATCGCGTCGCGATACGTGACGGTGCCCTTCGCGAAACCGAAACTGTCGAGCCGCACCTTCCAGCGCGACGGCTGGGACGATTGCTTGAACTGGAACGTCCACGTATTGCTGCCGTCCGCGCGCCGCTCGAGATCGACGGCGGGATTCACGACGTCGATCGACGGGATCACGATTTCATGCGCGAGCAGCGGCAGGATCGCGAGGTCGAAGTGCGCGGCGTCGAGCGTGACGAACTTGGGCGCCTGCGCCCAGTCGGGATTGCCGATCTCGAGCTGCGTGGCGGAGAAACTCGGCCACGGCACCCATGCGCGCCAGCCGGTCTCGCCATCGGGACGACGCCAGCCGACCTTGAGATCGCCGTTGATCGCGAACGGACGGCCAAGTGCCGTACTCACCTGTTCGTTGACCCACGGTTTCGCGCGGTTCCAGTCGAACGTGAAGAGAAAGATGCCGGCCGCCGCGATGAGCACCGCGACGATACCGACGATCCATGCAGCCGATTTGCCGATGGTTCGGGCTAGCGTCATGGCGGTTCCGTTGTTGTTCTGAAGTGTTGCCGCACCATGCCGGGCCGCTTGCGTGGACGAACGGCGCACGACAACTGCGGCTTTTCAATCGGTATTATGGCGCACGAGATGGCGGCCTTTCGGCGCCATTAACGCTTTTTTTCATTTTTGACATGACCTCCCCCACCGGCCTCATCGACGCGCGGCACATCGCGCGGCGCGACGCCAGCAGCGGCAAGACGCTGCTCGCCCCGACCGATTTCAGCCTCGCCGCGGGATCGCGAATTGCTATCACCGGACCGTCGGGGTCGGGCAAGAGCGTGCTGCTGCGCGCGCTCGCGCTGCTCGATCCGCTCGACGGCGGTCACCTCCTGTGGCGCGGCCGCCGGATCCGGCGCAGTGCGATCCCGCGTTACCGGCGCAGCATCGCCTATGTCCGCCAGCGCCCGGCGCAGATGGACGGCACCGTCGAATCGCAATTGCGCTACCCGTACTCGCTCGCGATCTATCGCGACGTCGCGTTCGATCGCGCGCGCGCCGAAGCGCTCGCCGCGCAGGCCGGCCGCGGCGCCGACTTTCTCGACAAGCGCGCGAGCGACCTGTCCGGCGGCGAAGCGCAGATTACCGCGCTGCTGCGCGTGCTGCAGCTCGACCCGGACGTCCTGCTGCTGGACGAGCCGACCTCCGCGCTCGATCCCGAATCGGCGCGCGCGATCGAGGCGCTCGTCGGCGCGTGGTTCGACGCGGCGCCCGACGCACGGGCCTACATGTGGATCTCGCACGATCCGGCCCAGGCCGCGCGGATCGGCACGATGCGACTCGTGATGCAGGCTGGCGTCCTGCACGCGGCCAACCCGACGGAGGCCGCGCAATGAGTCCGGCACTGCAGGATCTGAGCCTCGTCGACGTCGGCATCGCCGCCGCGCTCGTCGCCGTCAACGGCGCGATCTCGGCGGCGCTGTCGCTCGGCCTCGGCCGCAAGCTCGCGCTCGCGGCGGTGCGCACCGTGGTGCAGTTGCTGGCGATCGGCTACGTGCTCGGCTGGGTGTTCGGTCATCCGCACTGGTACGTCGTGCTGCCGCTCACCGCGCTGATGACGCTGATCGCCGGCTTCGCCGGCGCGGGGCGCGGCAAGCGCACGTACCGCGGCCAGCGCGTCGACAGCATCGCGTCGATCTGGTTCAGCAGCTGGTTCGTCGCGGCGGTCGGCCTGTTCGTCGTGATCCGCATCCATCCGTGGTACGCGCCGCAGTATGCGATCCCGATCCTCGGGATGATTCTCGGCAATACGCTGACGGGCGTCTCGCTCGGCGTCGAGCGGATGATGGAAGAACTCACGGCGCGCCGCGATCGCGTCGAAACCGCGCTCGCGCTGGGTGCGACGCGCTGGGAAGCCGCGCAGGACGCCGCACGCCAGGCCGTGCGCGCGGGCATGCTGCCGACGCTGAATCAGATGGCGGTGGTCGGCGTCGTGAGCCTGCCGGGGATGATGACGGGCCAGGTGCTCGCCGGCCAGTCGCCGCTGCAGGCCGTGCGCTACCAGATCGTGATCATGTTCCTGATCGCCGCGGCGTCCGCGCTCGGCACCGTCGGCGCGGTGCTGATGACCTATCGCCGGCTGTTCTCGGCCGATCACCGCTTTCTCGCGTCGCGGCTCGAAGAGCGCACGCAGTGACGCGCGGCGGCGACGGCGCGAGCCGTACCGCGAAGCGGGCAGCGGAGCGCATTGCAACGGCGGCACGGCGCGACTTGCTCGCGCGCCGCCCTGCTCGTCACGCCAATCGAACCGGTTGCGCGCGCACCGAAGAAGCCCCGGCTCGCGCGCACCGCTCAATGCTTGATCGACACCGTCACCTTGGTGCCGTCGCTCATCGTCACGGACTTCGACCCGCCGTTGGTCGGAATCGACACCCACTTCACCTGGCTCACCGACACGACGTCAGGACACTGCAGCGACTTGCCGCCGGCCGTCACGCTGCGCGTGCCTTTCGGTGCGGCCGCCTGGAAACTCAACTGCACGTTGGCGACGCCCTTCGCGTCGACCGACGGCGCGAGCCGCACCTGGGTCTGCCGCACCATCGCGCCGTTCGCGTCGCGCGGCAGGTTGTCGGCGTTCGGGCAGCCATCCGGCATCGCGACCGCGCCGCTCGGCGGCACCGATTTCCAGTTGAAATCGTCCGTCTCGCCCGAGCGAATCTTGCGGGTCTCCTGCGTGTTGCCGAAGGTCTTCGAGTCGACCTTGACGGTGTATTCGAGCTGTCCGGTACCGCCGCCCTTCAGGCTGCCCTTGACCGGCGGCGCCGCGAATACGCTCGCGCTGGCGCACGCCGCCGCGAACACGACCGACCACGATGCGGCGACCGACAAGCTGCGTTGGCTCATGCTGACCTCCTTGTCATGCGGCGGCACGCGCGTGCCGCGCGGTTTTAGATGCATGATGCGCTGCCAGTCTACCGCCAAGCGCGACGCAATGCGCCGCAAACGCATCGGGTGTTACCCCGCTTGCGTTCGCGGCGCCGCGACCTTAATCGCGCGTACCCGGCTCAGAACCCGCTCAGCACGAGCTTGCCGATCGCGCGCCCGCCCTCGAGCATCCGATGCGCGCGCCGCACGTTCTCGGCGTTGATCGTGCCGAGCTGTTCGCCGAGCGTCGTGCGCAGCGTGCCGCCGTCGACGAGCCGCGCGACTTCGCCGAGGATCCGGTGCTGCTCGATCATGTCCGGCGTCTCGAACATCGCGCGCGTGAACATGAATTCCCAATGAAACGCGGCGCTCTTCGCCTTCAGCAATTCGACCGGCACCGGCTTCGCGTTCTCGACGATCGTGCAAATGCCGCCCTGCGGCCGGATGACTTCCGCCGCGGCCGGGAAATGATGGTCGGTATCGTTGAAGATCAGCACGTAGTCGACCGTCGGATGCCCGAGCTCGCGCAACTGCGCCGGCAGGTCGCCGAAATGGTCGACCACCGCATCCGCGCCGAGCGCGCGCACCCATTCCGCCGACGCCGGCCGCGACGCGGTCGCGATCACGTGCAGCTTGCCGAGCGTCTTCGCGAGCTGGATCGCGATCGAGCCCACGCCGCCCGCGCCGCCGATGATCAGCACCGACTTGCCGGTGTCCGCGCCCTGCGGCGACACGCGCAACCGGTCGAACAGCGCTTCCCACGCGGTCAGCGCGGTGAGCGGCAGCGCGGCCGCCGCCGCGAAGTCGAGCGTGCGCGGCTTCAGCGCGGCGATCCGCTCGTCGACCGCGTGGAATTCGCTGTTCGCGCCGGGCCGCGTGATGCTGCCCGCGTAGAACACTTCGTCGCCGGGCCGGAACAGCGTGACGTCGGCGCCGACCGCGACGACCGTGCCGGCCGCATCCCAGCCGAGCACGCGCGGCGTCTCCTCGACTTGCGGCTTCGGCGCGCGCACCTTGGTGTCGACCGGGTTCACGGAAATCGCCTCCACCTTCACGAGCAGATCGCGCGGGCCCGGCACGGGCTGCGGCAGTTCGACGTCGAGCAACGCTTGCGGGTCGTCGATCGGCAGATAACGGGTCAATCCAACGGCTTTCATTTCGATACTCCTTTCAACGGAATTCGGACAGGCTGCGGCGCAACCTCCATGCGTGCCATCGTAGACACCCCGATCATTCGAGAAAACCGCTATATTTCCTGAAACATTTTCAGGAATTTCAGAATAATGACGTCCGATCCGATGCCTGCGCCCGACAAGCCGCTCGATCTGCTCGACGTCGCGCTGTTCGTGCGCGCGGCGCTGCTCGCGAACGTCAGCGCGGCCGGGCGAGAATTCGGCGTGTCGGCCGCGGTCGCCAGCGCGCGCATCGCGCAACTCGAACGCCAGCTCGGCGCGCGGCTGCTGCATCGCACCACGCGCCGCATCAGCCTTACGCAGGACGGCGAAATCTTCATGGCGCGCGCCGACGCGCTGCTGGCGGCCGCCGACGCCGCGCGCGCATCGGTCGGCCGCGGCCGCAGCGAGCCGTACGGGCGGCTGAAGGTGTCGATGTCGTCGTCGTTCGGCCGCCAGCACGTCGCGCCCGTAATTCCGGCGTTTCTGCGCCGCTACCCGTCCGTATCGCTCGATCTGCGGCTATCCGACGAGATCGTCGATCTGGTCGACGACGGCTACGACGTCGCGATCCGCCTCGGCGCGCTGAAGGATTCGACGCTCGTCGCCCGCAAGCTCGCCGTTAACCGCCGCGTGCTGTGCTGCTCGCCCGCCTACCTCGCCCAACGCGGCACGCCGCGCCATCCGGCCGACCTGACCCAGCACGAGTGCGTGATCCTCGGCGACCAGCGCGACTGGTCGTTCGCGACGCCGCAGGGCCCGCTCACGGTGCGGGTCGGCGGCCGGCTCGTCGCGAGCAACGGCGAGGCGATCCGCGAAGCGCTCGTCGACGGCTTCGGGATCGCGATCAAGTCGACCTGGGACGTCGGCCCGCTGCTCGCGAGCGGCGCGCTCGTCACCGTGCTCGACGATTACCCGTTCGCGGAAGACGTCGCGATCTGGGCCGTCTATCCGAGCCGCGCGCACGTGCCGCTGAAAACGCTCGCGTTCATCGCGTTCCTGGCCGAGCATTTCGGCGATCCGCCGTACTGGGATCGCGCAAACGGGTGAGCGCCACCGCTGCGCGCACGGTTTCGCTCCGGCGCCGGCCGCCCTGCGCGGCCAACCGGCTACAATGGCGCGTTCGCGACGCAACGGCCCGCAGCCGCACGGGGCCCGCGTTCGCAGGCGGCCGCCCGCGGGCCGCGCACGTCATTCATTCGCCTCCCAACCACTCGTCATGACCCACAATCTCGTCATCCAGAGTCTTGCGCCGCTGTCGGACGCCCATCACAAACCGCTGCTCGCGCTGTCGCGCGGCACCCGCGTCGTGCAGACCGACGATCACGCGCTGCGCATCGAAAACGCGAACCCCGCGCAACGCCTCGACATCGACGCGTACTGCGGCACGCATGCGCTCGACTTCGGCTTCGTCGAGGCCGGCCGCACGCTCGGCGATTTCGGGCTCGCCGTGATGGACATGGATTCGACGCTGATCACGATCGAGTGCATCGACGAGATCGCCGATTTCTGCGGGCTGAAAACGCAGGTCGCGGAGATCACCGAAGCGGCGATGCGCGGCGAGATCCGCGACTTCAACGAAAGCCTCACGCGCCGTGTCGCGCTGCTGGCCGGGCTCGACGCGCACGCGCTCGAGCGCGTGTACGAAGAACGGCTGCAACTGTCGCCGGGCGCCGAGACGATGCTGGCCGGCGTGAAGGCCGCCGGCCTGAAGACGCTGCTCGTGTCGGGCGGCTTCACGTTCTTCACCGAGCGGCTGAAAGGCCGCCTCGGCCTCGACTACGCGCATGCGAACACGCTCGAGATCGTCGACGGCAAACTCACCGGCAAGGTGCTCGGCGAAATCGTCAACGCGGACGTGAAGGCGCGCCTGCTGCGCGAGACGTGCGCGTCGCTCGGCCTCGAGCCGAGCCGCGCGATCGCGATGGGCGACGGCTCGAACGACCTGAAGATGATGGCCGAAGCCGGGCTGTCGGTCGCGTTCCACGCGAAGCCCGTCGTGCGCGATGCGGCCACCGTCGCATTCGACCATGTCGGCCTCGACGGGCTGCTGCGACTGTTCTGATCCCGCCGCACCGTCAATGAAAAACGCCGGCGCGATATCGCATCGCGCCGGCGTTTTGTTTTTGTGCCGGACGTTGCCGGCGTGCGATCAGCCGAGGGTGGCCTGCATCGCCCGCTCGATGTCGGCGCGCAGGTCGGCTTCGTCTTCCAGACCCACGTAGAAACGCACCAGCGTGCCGCGATGCGGCCAGTCCGGACGCATCGACGCGACGTCGTAAGGCATCGCGAGGCTGCACGCGCCGCCCCAGCTCCAGCCGATCGCGAACAGCTCGAGCGACTCGACGAAACGGTCGACCTGCTCCGCGCTATAGCGCGCGTCGAACACCACCGAGAACAGCCCGCCCGCGCCCGTGAAATCACGCATGAACGACGCATGCCCCGGACAGTCGGCGATCTGCGGATGCAGCACCGCCGCGATCTCCGGCCGCGCCTTCAGCCACTGCGCGAGCGCGAGCGCGCTCTTGCCGTGCGCGTCGAAGCGCACCTGCATGCTCGGCAGGCTGCGCAGCACGAGCGAGCAATCGTCGACCGACACGCCGATCCCGCAGCGCATCCGCGCGAGCTTCAGCTTCGCGTGCAGTTCCGCGTTCGCGGTGATCGTCGCGCCCATCAGCACGTCGCTGCCGCCCGACTGGTACTTGGTCAGCGCCTGCACCGAAATGTCGACGCCGTGCTCGAACGGCTTGAACGCGAGCCCCGCCGAAAAGGTGTTGTCGATCGCGGTGACCACGCCGCGCGCTTTCGCGGCCGCCGTGATCGCCTGCACGTCGGGCACTTCCATCGTCACCGAGCCGGGCGCCTCGAGCCAGATCAGTCGCGTGTTCGGCTGGATCAGCCCGGCAATGCCGGCGCCGATCAGCGGATCGTAGAAGCGCACGGTCAGGCCGAAATCCTTCGCGAGCCAGTTGCCGAAATCGGCGTTCGGGCCGTACACGTTGTGCGGAATCAGCACGTCGTCGCCGGCTTTCACGATCCCGAAGTAGACGTTCATGATCGCCGCGAGGCCCGACGGCTGCAGCAGCGCGTGCGTGCCGCCTTCGATCTCGGCGAGCCGCTGCGCGAGCGCGAGCGACGTCGGCGTCGCATGCAGCCCGTAGCGCCACTGGTTGTCGTCGTGCCAGACCAGCGCGCGCATCGTCGCGAGATCGGGGAACACGACCGTCGACGCGCGCGCGACCGGCGGCACGAACGAACGGAAGCCTTCCGGAATGACGTCGTCGGGTTGAACGATACGGGTTTGCAGTGCGCGCTTGGGAGTGGATGCAGTCATGACGGGGAGCCGGGCACGAGGCCGTTCGGTTGCGGAATATGCCGCTAGATTAGCCAAAATCGATGCGCTTGACCCGGTACAATGCGCGCCGCGCACACCGAGCCAGCACACGCTCAGTCGTCGGTACGCAGGTTGACGATGCCGCCCACCGTCTCGATTTCGTTCACGCGGCCGTCGCGCACCTGCAGCGCCGCGCGCTTGCCCGGCGCCAGACGCAGCACGACCGGCTGCGGATCCGATTCGTCCGAATTCATGCGGTCGGCCTTCAGGTCGCCCGTCGCGTCGAAGCGGCCGATCCACACGCCGGTGATGTTCGTGCCGTCGTTCGACTCCTCGATCTCGAGCGTATCGCCGTCGCGGTCGCCCGCGAGCAGCACGACCTCGCCCGTGTCGGCGAACTGGTATTCGCCGTGCACGCCTTCCTCGTCCGTCTTCGGGCCGAGATGCACGACGATCGGCCGATCGCCGAGCGTGCCTTCGTAGCGCGGCAGGCGGGCGAACTCGGGATTCGGCTTCAGCGGCCGCGCCGGCGCCGGTTCATCCTGCTGCACGCCCGGTACGACGGCCTGCGCCGCGACCACCGTCGGCATCGCGACGCCTGCTGCCAGCGCACCCGCGACGACGAGCGCCCGTTGCCATTCCGAATATCGACCCACCTTGTGTTGCTCCTTGCTTCAGATTGGCCCGACAACCGCGGACCGTGCCGGGTCGAGACCCGGTTCCTGCGTGGCCGCGCGAACCGGCGCCGCAAAGGCGCCGGCTTGCGCGATTCGCGTCAGCCCTGCATCAGGCGTTCCACCGCATCGCGGTGCGGAATCGGCGCGACCGCGCCGTAACCGGTCGTCGACAGCGCCGCCGCCGCGTTGGCATAGCGCGCGGCCGCGAACGGATCGTCGCCCGCGACGATCCGCGCGACGAACGCGCCGCCGAAGCAGTCGCCCGCGCCGGTCGCGTCGACGGCCTCGACCGCGAAGCCCGGCACGACGCGCCGCTCGTTCGGCGTCGCGACATACGCGCCTTCCTTGCCGAGCTTCAGTGCGACGACCCGCGGCCCGTGTTCGAGCATCGCGTCGACGATCGCGTCGCGATCGTTCGCGCCCGTGAGCGCCGTGACGTCGTCCCAGCTCGGCAGGCAGATGTCCGTCTGGCGCAGCGCCTCGCGCATCACCGCGCGGGCACGCGGCAGCGGCCACAGCTTCAGCCGCAGGTTCGTGTCGAAGCTGACCTGCGCGCCGTTGCTGCGCGCATGATCGATCGCCGCGAATGCCGCGTCGCACGCGGCCGTGCTGATCGCAAGACTGATACCCGACAAATGCACGGCCTTCGCGGCCGCGAGCGCGTCGAGCGGCAGGTCGACCGTCGCGTAGCGGCTCGCCGCCGACCCCGCGCGCAGATAGTCGAACTGATGGCCGTCGGCGCCATGCGTGACGAAATACACGCCGGTCGGCGCCGAACGGTCGATCCGCACGTACGTCGTGTCGACGCGCTCCGACGCCCACATGTCGGCCAGCAGGCGGCCGAACGGATCGTCGCCGATCGCCGACACGAAGCCCGTCGACGCGCCCTGGCGCGCCGCCGCGATGCAGAAGTTCGACGTATCGCCGCCGAAGCCCTGCAGGAATTCAGGACGCCCCGGCCGCGACTGGTTGAATTCGATCATCGCCTCGCCGAGCGCGAGAATCTCCGGGAATGCGGCGGCCATCGCTTACACCTCGCCCCACAGATCGTGCCCGTCGGCGCCCGTGATCTTCACGGACACGAAATCGCCGACCTTGTAGCGCTTCGATGCCTTCGCCGCCGGCTCGACGTAGACGACGCCGTCGATTTCCGGCGCGTCGGCTGCCGTGCGGCCGATGCCGCCTTCTGCGCTCACCTCATCGATCAGCACCTTGAGCGTCTTGCCGACCTTGCGCTGCATGCGGTTCGCCGATACTTCCTCGGCGACTTCCATGAAGCGTGCGCGGCGTTCCTCGCGGACTTCGTCCGGCAGCGCGCCATCGAGGTCGTTCGCGGTCGCGCCTTCGACCGGCGAATACGCGAAACAGCCGACGCGATCGAGTTCCGCTTCGCGGATGAAGTCGAGCAGCGTTTCGAACTGCGCTTCCGTCTCGCCGGGGAAGCCCGCGATGAACGTGCTGCGGATCGTCAGGTCCGGGCAGATCTCGCGCCACTTCTGCACGCGCTCGAGCACCTTCTCCGCGTTCGCCGGACGCTTCATGCGCTTCAGCACGTCCGGGTGCGCGTGCTGGAACGGTACGTCGAGATACGGCAGCACGTGGCCCTTGAACGGGCCTTCGGCCATCAGCGGAATCACTTCGTCGACGCTCGGATACGGATACACGTAGTGCAGGCGCACCCATGCGCCGTACTGCGCGGCGAGCTCGCCGAGCGCGGCGACGAGGTCGGTCATGCGCGTCTTGATCGGCTTGCCGTTCCAGAAGCCCGTGCGGTACTTCACGTCGACGCCGTATGCGCTCGTGTCCTGCGAGATCACGAGCAGTTCCTTCACGCCCGACTTGAACAGGTTCTCGGCTTCGAGCATCACTTCGGCGACCGGGCGCGAGACGAGGTCGCCGCGCATCGACGGGATGATGCAGAACGTGCAGCGGTGGTTGCAGCCTTCGGAGATCTTCAGATATGCGTAGTGACGCGGCGTGAGCTTGATGCCGGCCGCGGGCACGAGGTCGACGAACGGGTCGTGCGGCTTCGGCAGGTGCGAATGCACGGCCTGCATCACTTCGCCCACCGCGTGCGGGCCGGTGACGGCGAGCACCTTCGGGTGGACTTCCTCGATCAGGTTCGAGCCGCTTGCGCTCGACTTCGCGCCGAGGCAGCCGGTGACGATCACCTTGCCGTTTTCGGTCAGCGCTTCGCCGATCGCGTCGAGGCTTTCCTGCACGGCTTCGTCGATGAAGCCGCAGGTGTTCACGACGACGAGGTCGGCACCGTCGTAGCTGCCGGAGATTTCATAACCTTCGGCGCGCAGTTGCGTGATGATCTGTTCGGAATCGACGAGCGCTTTCGGGCAGCCGAGGCTGACAAAACCTACTTTGGGGGACTGAGACATCTGGGGTGTGGGGGCGTGGCGGCAAAAGCGTGAGTTTACAGCCGTTTAGGGACCGCGAGGCAAAATCCCGCAGCGCTAGCCGGCGCGCGCCCATGCCGGGTGCTCGTCGGCTCCGTGCCGGTCATTGACGATCGCGTCGGGGGACGGACGGTCCGCATCCCCCGCCCCTCACGGCGCGGGCAAAGCGTGTTAATGGGGACAGAAAACCGAAATTGCGGGCTCTATCCGGCCCCGGGCGCGCTGGCGCGTGGTCGAAACCTTCGACCAGATCTTCACGACACCACGGCTCCTGATGGTGCCATTCCCGTTTATGCCGACAAGGCGATGTGGCGAAATATCGGGACGCGTCGACTTCTCGTAATTGCGCTGCGTTTCGATGCCGTCCGCGCGTAATTGGCTGTAATGGATCGACTGTTTTCCAGCATGTACGGTTGGTCGTGCGCGAGCATCGAACAGCACGCCGCAAATCCAGGAACACGGCCTTATACACGCGTACCAGGAATGCGAACCATCCACTTACCCGAGGAAATGAAATCTACAAGGGACCCAGCGTTGAAGCCAGCATTCAGGAAATCACGTTACTCTCGGTTATTAATGCAGAAAAAGTAATAGAAGAAGCGAATGGGAAAGTGTCGTCCGACAAAAGCCGCCCCGTCCAGGTCGGGCACAATCACCAGTACCTGCTGTGCGACGACCCCTATCGCCCATCCGAAAACCAAGGGGCATGGAATATCAAGTTCTATGCGAAAAAGTTCGATTCCGTCAATTTTACTGGGACCACGATTCACACCAATTCACGCTACGCCGTCATTGTCTACGATCTTGTCCATCAGAGCGGCGATAACGTATTGGATTTGCGCCCGGGAATCGGGCTGACCCACCGCGGCTATACGTTGGCGCGGGCCGCGGAGCCCAATCCGGAGACGAAGGACGGCCTTGATGCGATCCATGTCCCGAGTTCGTTCTCGCTCTTCGACACGCGCGTCATTGGAAACGGAACGGAGGGTTTCTGGATCCGGTTTGCGTTGTATACGCTCGCGCCGATGGGGAAACGCAAAAGTTCCATAGCTACTACGAATGGGATCCGACGATCACCACCTTGGCGCTGTGAGCCGAAGCGCGTTGCGTGACACGTGCTCGCTTCGGTCGAGTGGGCACGCCTGTCAGGGACCGTCACGCTCGACACCGCCGATCAGGCGGCAACCATTCATCAGCGTGTCGTCGCGCCTCATTCGGGCGGCGGCGCGACGAGCACGCTGAGCGATTCTGCCCGGCACAACGGCTAACGCGCCATGGATACATCGCTTCCTGGCGACCCTGTTCTCTCATGCGTGCCACCGCCTGAGGATCTGCTTCACCTTCTGCAAAGGCGACATGGCGCGCCATCGGCGCCACATGCCACACCGAAATCGGCCCGAACCCAGCCGGCCGCTATGCGAAAATCGAACCCTCCACCCTTTTCAATCGACCCAACGGGGTTCGCATGACCACGCACATCACGATCGAATTCACCGAGCACGCGGCGGAAGCCATCGGCGAGCAAACGAGCACCAGCTTTTCGTATGATCAGGGCGCGCACGTCCCGCAACCGGGCGACTTCGTCGAGCTCGAAAACTCCCGGCAGACGTTTCTCGTGATCGGCCGCGTGTTCTCGCTCAAGGCGAACTACAGTGCGGTCAAGCTCGTTCTCGATCTACCGCCGTCGGATGACGAACATGGATTCGATCCGGAATCTTGACGCCTCCAGTTCCGTGACGAAATCGCCAAAAATCCGCCGCAGCAGGCCCGTACTCGCTCCGATGCTCGCGCCGGATACGTTGCTGCCGTCAAGCACTGGTTGAACCAGACCGCATCGTCGCCATCGCCGATCGACCACAGCGCCACGTCGCGTTGCGGTCGGCCGGTTGTCGGCGCAGGCGCGCGACTATCGCTATCGACCGTCCCCGCACGCACCCAGCCTGTGCGCCACCGTTATCGCATGCCTGCGCGTCGCAGCACGCCGCCGGGCGAATCTTCCTGCCATCGCCTGTAGCGTTCCGAAACGCGCATACGAAACGTGCGCGCCCCGCGCATCGCCCGGTACGAAGTCGCCGTTCACGTCGAAGCCCGCCAACGGGCCGCCCGTCTATTTCGCGAGCACCGATGCGCGGCCCGCGCCAGCGCGATTAGCGCTTGCCCGACCGATCGGCCGGCACGGCGGCTCGCTCGTCGCTGGCCTCGGGTTTGTCGATGAATCGTATTCAAAAAATCCGACCGACAAAATAAAAGTAGAAAAACAAACCACACAAAAATCACCAAACCACACCACAACCCAAAACCACAACTCGAAATAATCTATAAATTTATTTTTTTACGACCACCGAATCACCCCATCCTTTGCAAATCATCACAAGACACAATTCACAAAAATATTTTGAAATAGTCAATAATCCACAAAAATCATTTCCAAATCCGCCACCCCCATCCAACACTCGATCAATCTCCAATATATTCGACACCCATTCAGCCCGGCAACACTGAACCGCGCATTACCCGTACCACAACCAAGCAATCCATTCATCAAGGAAAGACCATGAGAAAACTCGCGGCCACCCTCGTTTCGGCCATGATGCTTGCTGCATCCTCGTACGCCTCTGCGGAATCGCTTTGCAAGGCAGGCAAGATCGACAAGATCGAAACCGATACGAGCGGCAATCTCCTCGTATCCATCAACGATGGCATTTATTCGTTCAGTGCAAAGGAAGTTTTTCCGATTATCTATTCGGCATTTTCCGAAAATAGAAATCTCTTTATTTACGGAAACAACTGCGCGAACGGATCGGCGGCAGGCCGCTTCGCGGTTCGATAAGCCGGCCGAAAATCCGGCCATCGGCATCTTTTACAATCAGCGCTTTATCTGATATTCGGCCGACCGGGCTTTGCCGGTCGGCCTTTTTAATTTGCACTGATGCGCCACGGTACGACAACGCCCATGCACTCGCGGGCAATGCCACCGTGCGGACAATCGTTCCGCGAAACGGCCCGTTGCCGTCCCGCGCGATGCCGGCGCGACACTTTGCGCGCCCACGCCGGATCGCCGCTTACTTCTTCTCCGGTTCCGACGCTCCCGGCTGCTTGAACGGGAACGTGCTGAACATCGATTTCGCCTGGTTCTGCATCTGTTCCTGCATCTGCACGAACATGTTCTTCGACTGCTCGATGTAGCTCGTCATCATCCCTTGCATCATCGGCGCCTGCATGTTCATGAACTGCGACCAGACTTCCGGATTCATCGCGTTCCCTTCGTACAGGTTCTTCGATTGATCCGCGAGCTTGTTCTGGATGTCGATGAACGCCTGGATGTTCTTTTCCAGGTACGTGCCCATCATGCCCTGCATCGCATGACCGTAGAAACGGATGATCTGCGACAGCATCGACGACGAGAACATCGGCACGCCGCCGCTTTCCTCTTCGAGGATGATCTGCAGGAGGATGCTGCGCGTCAGGTCTTCGTTGGATTTCGCATCGACGACCTTGAAATCCTCCTGCTCCAGCACGAGCTGCTTCACGTCGGTCAGCGTAATGTACGTGCTTGTCTCGGTATCGTAGAGCCGGCGGTTCGGATACTTCTTGATGAGCCGTTCGGCCGTCTTCTTTGTAGTAGTCATGTAACGCCTTTGAGTGCAGCGTAGCGCAAGTGACGAATCCCCGCCGCCCGAATCCGGGAGGCGGGGGCCTTCGGAAAACGCCCGGCCGCGCGGCCATCCGCCCGCGCGGCCCGGACGCTCAGCCCATGTGCAGGCCGCCGTTCAGCGAGAAGTCGGCGCCCGTCGCGAAGCCGGAATCGTTCGACGCGAGCCACGCGACGATCGAGCCGATTTCTTCCGGCCCGCCGAGACGCCGCACCGGAATCGTCGCAACGATCTTCTCGAGCACGTCCGGACGGATCGCCTTCACCATGTCGGTACCGATGTAGCCCGGCGACACGGTGTTGACCGTCACGCCCTTCGTCGCGACTTCCTGTGCGAGCGACATCGTGAAGCCGTGAATGCCGGCCTTCGCGGTCGAGTAGTTCGTCTGACCGAATTGCCCCTTCTGGCCGTTCACCGACGAAATGTTGATGATGCGGCCCCAGCCACGTTCGACCATCCCGTCGATCACCTGCTTCGTCACGTTGAACAGGCTCGTCAGGTTCGTGTCGATCACCGCCGTCCAGTCTTCATGCGTCATCTTGCGGAACACGACGTCGCGCGTGATGCCCGCGTTGTTGACCAGCACGTCGATCTCGCCGACTTCGGCCTTCACCTTGTCGAATGCTGCCTTGGTCGAGTCCCAGTCGCCGACGTTGCCTTCCGACGCGATGAAGTCGTACCCGAGCGCCTTCTGGTCCTCGAGCCATTTCACCCGGCGCGGCGAGTTCGGGCCACAACCTGCCACCACCTTGAAGCCGTCCTTCGACAGACGCTGGCAAATGCTGGTGCCGATGCCGCCCATCCCGCCGGTTACGTACGCAATTCGCTGAGACATAAATCTCACTCCATTTTTTGGTTTCGAGAGCTGCCGGAGCCCCCTCTGACTTCACGTGACGCCGGCCGAAGCCGCAATCGGCCGGCGCACGGATTCGGTTCGCCGATGGCGAACGGCTGGTTACGGACGGCCGGTTACGGACGGCCGGTCACGGACGGCCGGTCACGGACGCTCGACCGCGAGCGCGACGCCCATCCCGCCGCCGATGCACAGCGACGCCAGCCCGCGCTTCGCATCGCGCTTGGCCATCTCGTGCAGCAGCGTCACCAGGATCCGGCAGCCCGACGCGCCGATCGGGTGGCCGATCGCGATCGCCCCGCCGTTCACGTTCACCTTCGACGTGTCCCAGCCCATCTGCTTGTGCACCGCCAGCGCCTGCGCCGCGAACGCCTCGTTGATCTCCATCAGGTCCAGGTCGCCCGGCGTCCAACCCGCGCGCTCCAGGCACCGGCGCGAGGCCGGCACCGGACCCATGCCCATCACGCTCGGATCCACGCCCGCGTTCGCGTACGCCTTGATCCGCGCCAGCGGCGTCAGGCCCAGCGCCGCCGCCTTCTGCGCCGACATCACCAGCACCGCCGCCGCGCCGTCGTTCAGCCCCGACGCGTTCGCCGCCGTCACCGAGCCGTCCTTCGCGAACGCCGGCTTCAGCCCGGCCAGCGATTCGGCCGTCACGCCGTGACGCACGAATTCGTCGGTCGCGAACTGCAGCGGCTCGCCCTTGCGTTGCGGGATCGACACCGGCACGATCTCGTCGTTGAAGCGCCCGGCCTTCTGCGCGGCTTCCGCCTTGTTCTGCGACAGCGCCGCGAATGCGTCCTGCTCCTCGCGCGTGATCCCGTATTCCTTCGCGACGTTCTCCGCCGTGATGCCCATGTGGTACTGGTTGTACACGTCCCACAGGCCGTCGACGATCATCGTGTCGACCAGCTTCGCGTCGCCCATCCGGAAGCCGTCGCGCGAGCCCGGCAGCACGTGCGGCGCCGCGCTCATGTTCTCCTGGCCACCCGCGATCACGATGTCCGCGTCGCCCGCGACGATCGCGTTCGCCGCCAGCATCACGGCCTTCAGGCCCGAGCCGCACACCTTGTTGATCGTCATGCCCGGCACGGCGCTCGGCAGCCCCGCCTTGATCAGCGACTGCCGCGCCGGGTTCTGCCCGGAGCCGGCCGTCAGCACCTGGCCCATGATCACTTCGCTGACCTGCTCGGGCTTCACGCCCGCACGCTCCAGCACCGCGCGGATCACCGTCGCGCCCAGTTCAGGCGCCGCCACCTTCGCCAGCGAGCCGCCGAATTTGCCGACCGCGGTCCGCGCGGCCGATACGATCACTACGTCCGTCATTTCCCTTTCCTCCAGGCCCGCACGACACGGCGCATCGTTACCGGCCCTGTTAAAAAAACTGCGGTGCACCGGACAGCGTGCGCCGCTGTCCGGTTTTCGTCAATCGCGCTGCAACACGTAGCGCCCGGGCGCCGGCTCGATCACCGGGAATTGCGCGGAACCGGGCTGGGCCGGCGGCGCGATCTTGCGGCCGCCGTACGCGTCGAGCCACTCGACCCACGTCGGCCACCAGCTTCCCGGCTGCTCGGTCGCCGCGGCGAACCAGTCGTCCGCGGATTCGGGCAGGTCCTCGTTGACCCAGTAGCTGCGCTTCTTCTTCGCCGGCGGGTTGATCACGCCCGCGATGTGCCCCGACGCGCCGAGCACGAACTTCAGCGGGCCCGAGAGGATCGACGTCGATGCGTAGGCCGTCTGCCACGGCACGATGTGATCCTCGCGCGAACCATAGATGAAGGTCGGCACGTCGATCAGCGACAGGTCGACCGATTCCCCGCACACGGTCAGCGCCCCCGGCTCGCGCAGCTTGTTCTCGAGATAGGTATGGCGCAGGTACCACGCGTACATCGGGCCCGGCAGGCTCGTCGAATCGCTGTTCCAGTACAGCAGGTCGAACGGCGCGGGCGTGCGGCCCTTCAGGTAGTTGTCGACGACGTAGTTCCACACGAGATCGTTCGGCCGCAGGAACGAGAACGTGTTCGCGAACTCGACGCCGCGCATCAGCCCCGGTTGCGCGCCGTTCTTGCCGCCGATGGTCTGCTCGCGCATCTGCACGTGCGCCTCGTCGACGAACACGTCGAGGATGCCCGTATCGGTGAAGTCGAGCATCGCGGTGAGCAGCGTCATCGACGCGGCCGGATGTTCGCCGCGCGCGGCGAGCACCGCGAGCGCGGTCGCGAGCATCGTGCCGCCGACGCAGAAGCCCAGCGTGTTGATCTGCTCGCGGCCGCTGATCTGCTGCACCGCGTCGATCGCGGCGAGCAGCCCTTCGTTCATGTAGTCGTCCCAGGTCTTGTGCGCGACCGACGCATCCGCGTTGCGCCACGACACGAGAAACACCTGATGGCCGTTCGACAGCGCGTGCGCGACGAGCGAATTCTCGGGCTGCAGGTCGAGGATGTAGAACTTGTTGATGCACGGCGGGACGATCAGTAGCGGCCGCTCGAACACCTTGTCCGTCTTCGGCGTGTACTGGATCAGCTGGATCAGGTCGTTCTCGTACACGACCGCGCCTTCGGTACACCCGAGGTTCTTGCCGACCACGAACTGCGATTCGTCGGTTTGCGAAATCTTGCCGCGCTGCAGATCGCCGAGCAGGTTCATCATCCCCTGCCGCAGGCTTTCGCCATGCGTCTCGAGGATCGATTTCTGTGCTTCGGGATTGAGTGCGAGGAAGTTGCTCGGCGCGGCGGCGGCCGTCCACTGCTGGACCGTGAAACGGATGCGCTCGCGCGTCTTCGGATCGGTCTGCAACGCGTCGGCCAGCTCCTGCAGGTAACGCGCGTTGAGCAGATACCAGGCGGCCGCAAACGCATGCGCGGGCGACGCCTTCCACGCGTCGCCGCTGAAGCGGCGGTCTTTCAACTCCGGCGACTCGAGCTTCGCGGCGGCCGCCTGCTGCATCAGCGTCATGCAATCGCGCGCGTAGTCGGCCTGCAATGCCTGGAGCCGTTCGGGCGGAATCGCGGCAACCGGCAGTTTCAGCCCCGCGAACGGCGACGCCATCGCGCCGAGGTCGGGCATCGACGGCATCTGGAACGGAAACGACGTCGGAAACTGGAATGTCGCGAACGGATTGACGGAGGCCGACGCCGTCGCGGCGCGCGCCGGATCCGCAAAACCACGCCACGCGTTCAACCACGACTCGAACATCTGCTGCATCGGCTGGGCAGCCGGATCGAAACCGGTACTGCCCGCGGAAGTGCCCGCATGCGCGGACGTCGACGAATTTTTCGATGCTGTCATTACCTGCCTTACCGGTGATTCGTGAGCGTCAATCGTGAAATCCTGCTCGCGCGCGGCGTGCCGGCTGCGAGCCGGGCCGTCATGCTCTGGAGAGGCGTCTCCAGATTCTGCCGCAGTGCGGTATTTTTATCATTATCGTTTTCCCCATGTGATGCGCGATCAAACCACTGAACATTTCCGCACGGAGATAATCCTCGCACAACAGACGGGACAAGGGTTCCGACAAAACATAAAACATTTTTTCTGGCTTGACGTCGGAATTTTTCATTCAGTCGCGCATGCAACGCCGCATTGCCGCCTCAATATCGAGATAAAGCGATTTCGCGGCGCAACAAAACCCGCGCATGCGCGTGCGATCAATCGGCGAGCCAGATTGCCGCGGCCATGCGGCCCGTCACGCGGTCGCGTCGATACGAATAGAAGCGCGTGCGTTCGGCGACCGTGCAAGCCGTCCCGCCGCTCACGTGCGCCACTCCCGCACGCGCGAGTCGCAGGCGCGCGAGCGCGTAGAGATCGGCGAGAAACTTGCCGGGCGCGCCGTCGATCGCGACGAACGCATGACGGGTTTCATCATGCTCCGACTGCGGAGCCGTGTCGAGAAACGCATCGCGCACGTCGGCGCCGACCTCGAACGCCCGCGGGCCGATCGCCGGCCCGAGATAGGCATGCAGCGTATCCGCCGCGCCGCCCGCGAGCGCCGCGACGCGCGCCGCGGTCTGCTCGACGATGCCGGCCGCGAGCCCGCGCCAGCCCGCATGCGCGGCGCCGACCGCGCGACCCTGCGCGTCGCACAGCAGCACGGGCAGGCAATCGGCCACCATCACGACGCAGACGGCGCCTGGCTGGTCCGTGACGCTCGCGTCGGCCTGCACCGGCGCCGTGGCGGCAGGCGCCGCGGCGATCACCGCGTCCGCCTGCACGATCTGCGCGCCGTGAACCTGTTCGAGCCATGCGGCGCTCGACTGGCCCGCGAGCGCGAGCACGCGCGCGCGATTGACGGCGACATGGTCCGGATCGTCGCCGGTATGCAGGCCGAGATTCATCCCGCCCGGCAGCGCGGCGCCGTCCTGCCAGCGCCCGTACGGACCTTCGCTCACACCGCCGTTGCGCGTCGTGATCAGCGCACGCACGCGCGGCGACACCTGCCAGTCGGGCTGCACGCAGTCCCGCCACGTCAACGGCGCCAGGTTCGTCATCGGCACTCACTCCTCCTCATCGTCCAGATACGGCTCGTCGTCGTGATACTCGCCGCCGAAATCGTCATCGTCGTAGACACCGTCGTCGTCGTCGAATTCCTCGTCGCCCTGTCCGAAGCCGAGCGCCGCGACGAGCGCATTCATGTCGTCCGGCAGCGGGCAGCGCCACTGCATCGCCTTGCCCGTGACCGGATGCACGAGGCCGAGCCGCCACGCATGCAGCGCCTGCCGTGCGAATCCGTCCGGCAGCGGCGTGACCGAACGCTTGCCGCGCGCATGCCCGTAGACCGGATCGCCGAGCAGCGGGTGCCCGGCGTGCGCGCAATGCACGCGGATCTGGTGCGTGCGGCCGGTCTCGAGATCGCACTGAATCGCCGACACCGGCTGACGTTGCCACAGGCATGTGTCAACCGTGCGGAAATGCGTGCGCGCGGGCTTGCCCGACGCCCCCGTGACGACGGCCATGCGCGTACGCTCGCGCGGGTCGCGGCCGATCGGCGCGTCGATCGTGCCCTCCTCCGGCATCGTGCCCCACACGAGCGCGAAATAGCGGCGCTTCACCGTGCGGGCCTGCAACTGGCGCACGAGGTCCGTCTGCGCGGCCAGCGTGCGTGCGACCACCATCAGGCCGGAAGTTTCCTTGTCGAGCCGGTGGACGATCCCTGCCCGCGGCAGGCCGGCCGCCGCGTCGCCGTAGCGATGCAGTAGGCCGTTGAGGATCGTGCCGCTCCAGTTGCCGGCGGCCGGATGCACGACGAGGCCGGCCGGCTTGTTGATGACGACGAGCGCGTCATCCTCGTAGATCACGTCGAGCGGCACGGGCTCAGGCGTGAACGCGAGCTGCTCGGGCAGCAGGTCGGGCACGAGCGCGATCTTCGCGCCGAGCGGCACCGGCTGGCGGATCTTCGCCGGCGCGCCGTCGACGAGCACGCGCTGCGCCTCGATCCAGTTCTGCAGGCGGCTGCGCGAGAATTCGGGGAACAGTTGGGCGAGCGCCTTGTCGAGCCGTTCGCCGGCAAGCGACAGCGGCACTTCGACGATGCGCGGCGCGTCGTCGCCCGCCGCGGACGGCACCACGGGCGGCTGCATGGCGTCGCCGGCCAGATCGTCATCGAGGGAATCCCCCGACGCAGCGTCGGCGGGCCGATCGCTTGGGCTATAATCTTCGCGATTTGGTGTGCCCGGCTGGGCATTCTGCGAACTTGAACGGGTCATTTAGACTGGGTCACCGAGACTTGAAGCTAGGACATGCGAGCATGATGAATTCGACCAAACGCACGGCCAGAACCGTCGCCGCCCGGGCTGCGGCGGTAGCGGCCGCGGCCCTCATCGCCGGCTGCCACGGCTTGCCGCAGAAGCAGGACGAGACGGCTACCTGGTCGAACAACAAATTATACTCAGAGGCCCAGGACGCACTGTCCGGCGGCGACTGGGGCAAGTGCGCGAAATATTTCGAATCGCTGCAAGGCCGCGATCCGTTCGGCCATTTCGCGCAGCAGGCGCAGATCAACGTTGCATACTGCAACTGGAAGGACAACGAAGCGGCAGCGGCCGACCAGGCCGTCGATCGCTTCATCCAGCTCCACCCCGATCACCCGGATATCCCGTACGCGTACTACCTGAAGGGGATGATCCACTTCAACGACGATCTCGGCCTGTTCGGGCGCTTCTCCGGCCAGGACATGAGCGAGCGCGATCCGCAGGCGCTGCGCGAATCGTACGATGCGTTCAAGGTGGTCGTCGACCGCTTCCCGAAGAGCAAGTACGCGCCCGATGCGGCCGCGCGGATGCGCTACATCGTCAACGCGCTCGCGTCGCACGAAGTGCATGCGGCCGACTACTACTACCGCCGCGGCGCGTATGTCGCGGCCATCAACCGCGCGCAGCTCGCGATCAAGGACTACAAGGGTGCGCCGGCGATCGAGGATGCGCTGCACATCATGATCCTGTCGTACGGCAAGCTGAACCAACCGGAACTCGCCGAAGACACCAAGCGCGTGCTCGCGGGCACGTTCCCCGACAGCCCGTACGTGACGGGCCATTCGCGCCCCGGTACGAAGAAGTCGTGGTGGCAGTTCTGAAGCACGGCGCGACGTAACACCCCGGCGCGCACACAAAAAACCCGGCCAACGAGCCGGGTTTTTTATTGGCGCCGCATGCAGGCAGCGCCGGTGCGTTCGCGCGGCCAGCGCCGCGCATGCGGTCACGCGCGCTTGTCCGAGCGGTGCTCGTCGAAGAAATCCTGGACGACCGCGATCTCGCGCGTGCGCTTGAACGGCGGCAGGCTCTGCCAGATCCGGCGCCCGTACGGCTTGTCGACGAGCCGCGTATCGCAGATCATCAGCACGCCGCGATCCGTCTCGGCACGAATCAGCCGGCCCGCGCCCTGCTTCAGCGTGATCACGGCCTGCGGCAATTGATGCACCGCAAACGGGCTCAACCCCTTCTTCGTCAACGCATCGAGCCGCGCGGCCAGCACCGGATCGTCCGGCGGCGCGAACGGCAGCTTGTCGATCACGACCAGCGACAACGCATCGCCGCGCACGTCCACGCCTTCCCAGAAACTCTGGCTGCCGACCAGGATCGCATTGCCGTACGCGCGAAAGCGGTCAAGCAGCTCCGTGCGGCTTGCGTCGCCCTGCACGAGCAGCGGCATGTTCCAGCCGCGCGATTCGATCACGTCGCGCAGCTTCGACGCGATCCGGTCGACCGCGCGCAGCGTCGTGCACAGCATGAACACGCCGCCGCCGGACGCCTCGATCGCCGGCAGCGCGGCATCGAACACGGCATCGGTGAACGCGGGCGAAGACGGCTGCGGCAGGTTGCGCGGCACGTACAGCAGCCCCTGCGACTGGTAATCGAACGGGCTGGCGAGCGTCATCGAACGGCGCGAGCTCAGGCCCATCTGCGCCGCGTAGTGCGTGAAATCGCCGCGCACCGACAGCGTGGCCGACGTGAACACCCATGCGCGCGGCACGCCCGCACGCTGCTTCGCGAAAATCGGCGCGACCGACAGCGGCGTTTCGTGCAGTTGCACGGTATGCGCGAACACCTCGACCCAGCGCACCTTCTCGTTCGGATCGCCTTCGGATGCCGCGTTGTCGCCGGCGGCTGCCGCATCGGCCTGCGCGGCCGCTTCCGACGCGCCGGGCGCGACCCAGCCGGCCAGCAGGTCCTGCAGCTCGCGGGCGCGGCGCAGGCACGCACCGAGCGATTCCGCGCGCTCGGCCTGGCTCGCGAGCGCCGATGCGAGCGCATCGAGCGCGACGTCGAGCGCGTCGAGCGCACCGAACATCGGGTGATCGTCGCCCAGTTGCGCGAGCGACATGCGCACGATCTGGTCGTTCGCGAACGCGAGGCGCAAGTCGCGCGCCGCACGCTCGAGATCGCCGCCGAGCTTCACCCACTCGACCGCGTCGCGCGCATGGCTCAGGCCTTCGGCCACGGTGTCGCGCGCGAGCTCGAGAATCTGCGTCGTCGACAGCGTTTCGCCGAAGAACAGCGTCGCCGTCTCCGGCAACTGGTGCGCTTCGTCGAAGATGATCGTGTTCGCGTTCGGCAGCAGTTCGGCCATCCCCGTGTCGCGCAACATGATGTCCGCGAAGAACAGGTGATGGTTGACGACGACGATGTCGGCCTGCTGGGCCTCGCGCCGCGCCTGCATCACGAAGCATTCCTTGTAGTGCGGGCATTCCTGGCCGAGGCAGTTGTCCCGCGTCGACGTGACCATCGACCACACGGGCGCGTTTTCGGGCACGCTCGCGAGTTCGGCCTTGTCGCCGCTCTTCGTGATTTTCGCGAAGCGGACGATTTCCTGCAGATAGGCCGTGTCCTGCCGCGACGGCAGCCGGCCGTTGTCGGCCGTGCGTTGCAGGTAGTAGTGGCACAGGTAGTTGGCGCGGCCCTTGAGCATCGCGACCGACACCGGCACCGCGAGCGCGTTGCGCACGGTCGGGATGTCGCGCAGGAACAATTGGTCCTGCAGATGCTTCGTGCCGGTCGACACGATCACCTTGCCGCCCCACAGCATCGCAGGCACCAGATACGCGTAGGTCTTGCCGGTACCCGTGCCGGCCTCGACGATCAGCGTGTTGTCGCCCGCGTCGTGGTCGGATTCGGCGGCCGCGGCGTCGTCCGCGGCCGGCGCGGCCGTCTTGTCGGCGTCGCCCAGGCGGCGCGCCGGCCGCTTGCGGGTTTCGAAGATCTCGGGCTCGGGCATCCGGCGTGCGGATGCCTCCATCGCGGACGCGACCGCCCGCGCCATCTCGATCTGCGACGTACGCGGCCGGTAACCGTCGAGTGCGCGCGCCAGCAATCCGCCTTCGCCAAAGATCGTGTCGAGTTCGTCGACGCGCTTGCGGCTCAGCTCGAAAGTGCCTTCGGGCGCACGAGCGCGCGCGGCGGACGTCGTGTCACGCCGGGCATCGGGGGTGGCTTCAAGCGGTGAATTCAAGGCAAGCGTTCCTGTGTCCAGCGCCCGGGCGGCGCCGGCGCTTGCCAGGCCGCGCTCAGGCGCGCTTATCCGGTTCGAGCTGCGATTGCAGCAAAATGATTTTGTCCTTGGCCGCCAGCTTTTCCTTCTTCAGGCGGTGCAGCGTGATGTCGTCGATGTCGGAGTGTCCTTCCTTCAGCTCGATCTCCCGAGCGAGCTGCTGGTGCTGCTCCTGCAATGCAGCCAAACGGTTGTGCAATTCCTGCTGCTGTTCCGTGTGACGGTTTTGCATAGTTGCCTCCTCATCGAAGCAGCGCGACGGCTGGCGTGCCGACGCGCCCGAGACTGATCCCGATCAATTCAACACGTTACTGCCCCTGCTGTTGCTGCTGCCTGGCCTTCTCGGCCGCTTCCTGCTGACGCCGCTCGACATCGGCCTTGTGCTGCGCGGCTTCCTTCTGCTTCTGCTCGTAGCGCGCGGCGTTGTCCGCCCGCTCCTGCGCCTTCTGCGCCGCCTGCTGGTGCGCCTGGTCGAGCTTGCGCTGGAAATCCGCCTGCTTCTGGTCGTATGCCTGCTTGCTCGCCGCGCGTTGCGGCCCTTCCGCGCCGCGCTGCGCCTGCTTCAGTGCATTCTGCTCCTGCTTGTCGCGGAATGCAGCCGCGTTCGCCGCGTCGTTCGCCGCCCGCTGCGGCGCTTCCGCCGCGTTCTGCGCCTGCTTCAGCGCCTGCTGCTGGTCGCGCTGCTGCGCCCGCACAGCGCGCTGCTCGTCGTTGAGCGCGAGCTGCTCCTGGCGGATGCTCGCCCGCTCCTCGCGCATCCGGTCGCGCGCCTTGCCGAGACAGTGATTGACGAAGAATTTGCTGTAGCAATCGTGCTCCGCCACCGCATAACGATAATCGTTTTCCGCGGAGCGCTGATTGAGCACTTTTTGACGGGCGTCGAAATCCGGGGCGGCGGAGGCGGCAACGGGCGCGGACGCGGCGGCGTCCGAGGCCTGCGCGAATGCGCCGGAAGCCCCGGCAGACAAAGCCGCGGCGAGCGCTGCGCCGAGCGCGACGAGAGAAATACGGGAAGTTGGCAACGTCGTAGGAAAGCTGCGGGACATGTGTCAAATTCTATCACCCCCGGCTGGACGCTCCGCCATTTATGGCAAAATGCCCCGCTCCATTCACCCGCGGCCTTGCCCCGGCGGGCCCACCGTGCAGTCCGCCGCTGCGGGCCTGCCGGCCCGCGCCGCGATTTCAGCAGGCAGACAGACCATCCACGACATGACGGAAACCGTAGCACTCAAGATCGTACAGCGCATCGCCACCGAACTGTCCGTCCAGCCGCGCCAGGTCGCGGCGGCCGTGCAACTCCTCGACGAAGGCTCGACCGTTCCGTTCATTGCCCGGTACCGCAAGGAAGTGACCGGCAACCTGGACGACACGCAGCTGCGCCAGCTCGAGGAACGCCTCCTGTACCTGCGCGAGCTCGAGGATCGCCGCGCCGCGATCCTGTCGAGCATCGACGAACAGGGCAAGCTGACCGACGAACTGCGCGCCGCGATCGACGCGGCCGACAGCAAGCAGGTGCTCGAAGACCTTTATCTGCCGTACAAGCCGAAGCGCCGCACGCGCGCGCAGATCGCCCGCGAAGCCGGCCTCGAGCCGCTCGCGCACGCGCTGCTCGCGAACCCGCTGCTCGACCCGCAGGCGGAGGCGGCCGCGTACGTCGACGCCGACAAGGGCGTCGCCGACGTGAAGGCCGCGCTCGACGGCGCGCGCGACATCCTGTCCGAACAGTTCGGCGAGACGGCGGAGCTGCTCGGCAAGCTGCGCGACTACCTGCACAACCAGGGCGTGGTGTCGTCGGCCGTCGTCGAGGGCAAGGAAAACGAGGAAGGCGAGAAATTCCGCGACTATTACGACTACGCGGAAACGATCAAGACCGTGCCGTCGCACCGCGCGCTCGCGCTGTTCCGCGGCCGCAACGCCGGCGTGCTGACGATCAAGCTCGGCCTCGGCGAGGAGCTCGACGCGCAGGTGCCGCACCCGGGCGAGGCGATGATCGCGCGCCATTTCGGGATCGCGAACCAGAATCGCCCGGCCGACAAATGGCTGTCCGACGTCTGCCGCTGGTGCTGGCGCGTGAAGGTGCAGCCGCACATCGAAAACGAACTGCTCACGCAGTTGCGCGAAACGGCCGAAACCGAGGCGATCCGCGTGTTCGCGCGCAACCTCAACGACCTGCTGCTGGCCGCGCCGGCCGGTCCGAAGGCGGTGATCGGTCTCGACCCCGGCCTGCGCACGGGCGTGAAGGTCGCCGTGGTCGACCGCACCGGCAAGCTGCTCGCGACCGACACGATCTACCCGCACGAACCGCGCCGCGACTGGGACGGCTCGATCGCGAAACTCGCGCGCATCGCCGCGCAGACGCAGGCCGAGCTGATCAGCATCGGCAACGGCACCGCGTCCCGTGAAACCGACAAGCTCGCGAGCGAATTGATCGCGAAGCACCCCGAACTGCGGTTGCAGAAGATCGTCGTGTCGGAAGCCGGCGCGTCGGTCTACTCGGCGTCCGAGCTCGCCGCGAAGGAATTCCCGGAGCTCGACGTGTCGCTGCGCGGCGCCGTGTCGATCGCCCGCCGCCTGCAGGACCCGCTCGCCGAGCTCGTGAAGATCGAGCCGAAGGCGATCGGCGTCGGCCAGTACCAGCACGACGTGAACCAGCGCGAACTCGCCCGCTCGCTCGACGCGGTCGTCGAGGATTGCGTGAACGCGGTCGGCGTCGACGCGAACACGGCGTCCGTCCCGCTGCTCGCCCGCGTGTCGGGCCTGAACGCGACGCTCGCGCGCAACATCGTCGACTACCGCGATGCGAACGGCCCGTTCCCGTCGCGCGAGCACCTGCGCAAGGTGCCGCGCCTGGGCGACAAGACCTTCGAGCAAGCCGCCGGCTTCCTGCGCATCAACGGCGGCGAGAATCCGCTCGACCGCTCGTCGGTGCACCCGGAAGCATATCCGGTCGTCGAACGGATGCTCGCGAAGATCAACAAGCGCATCGACGACGTGCTCGGCAACCGCGAAGCGCTGTCGGGCCTGTCTCCGATGGAATTTGTTGACGAACGTTTCGGCCTGCCGACCGTGCGCGACATCCTGGCCGAACTGGAAAAGCCGGGTCGCGATCCGCGTCCGGAATTCAAGACGGCCACGTTCCGCGAAGGCGTCGAGAAGGTATCGGATCTCGTGCCGGGCATGACGCTCGAAGGCGTCGTGACGAACGTCGCCGCGTTCGGCGCGTTCGTGGATATCGGCGTGCACCAGGACGGCCTCGTGCACGTGTCGGCGATGTCGACGAAGTTCATCAAGGACCCGCACGAAGTCGTGAAAGCCGGCCAGGTCGTCAAGGTGAAGGTGCTCGACGTCGACGTGAAACGCCAGCGCATTGCGCTGACGATGCGCCTCGACGACGACGCGGCAGCGCCCGGCATGTCGTCGCGCGGCGGCCAGGATCGCGGCAACGCGGGGCGCGGTGCCGCTCGCCCGCAGCGTTCCCGCGAGCCGGAACCGGCAGGCGCGATGGCCGCGGCATTCGCGAAGCTCAAGCGCTGAGCGCGAAGGCGCCCGAAGCAATAAAAAACCCGCCTTCCGGCGGGTTTTTTATTGCTTCGGCGAAACGCGCAGCCTGGCCGGCATGGGCCGCATGCACGGCCCCACCGCACCGGTCAGATCTCGATCTTCGTGCCGAGCTCGACGACGCGGTTCGCCGGAATCGAAAAGAAATCGGTCGGCTTCGCGGCGTTCTGATGCATCCACGCGAACACGCGCTCGCGCCAGATCGACATCCCCGGCAGATGCGTCGGCACGACCGTTTCGCGCGCGAGGAAGAACGACGTATCCATCAACTCGAACGTCATGTCGTGCGAGCGGCCGAATTCCTCGAGCACCGCCTTCACGTCCGGCGTCTCGTTGAAGCCGTACTCGGCCTTGACGATGTACAGCCCGCCGCCGGCATCGCGTGAGCTCAGGCGCTTGTCGTCGCGCACGTAAGGAAAATCGCGCGTGACGAACGTCAGGAAAATGGTTCGCTCGTGCAGCACCTTGTTGTGCTTCAGGTTGTGCAGCAGGCTGACGGGGACGAGCTTGTCGTTGCCGGTCAGGTAGATCGCGGTGCCCGACACGCGATGCGGCGGATGCGCGAGCAGCCCCTGCAGGAACGGCTCCAGCGGAATACCGTCGGCCGCCGTGCGCTCCTTGACGATGTGGCGCCCCTTGTACCAGGTCATCAGCAGGAAGAACAGCAGCGCGCCGATGCCGAGCGGCAGCCAGCCGCCCTGCGCGACCTTCAGCAGGTTCGCGCCGAAAAAGCCGAGGTCGATCGCGAGGAACACGGCGATGATCGCGCCCACCAGCAGCCGGTTCCAGTTCCACACCTTCACCATCACGACGCACGCGAGCACGGTCGTGATCACCATCGTCGCCGTCACCGCGATACCGTACGCAGCCGCGAGATTGTCCGAACTCTTGAAACCGACGACGATACAGAGGATCACGAACAGCAGCAGCCAGTTCACGACCGGCACGTAGATCTGACCGATCGCGAGCTCGGACGTATGCAGCACCTTCATGCGCGGCACGTAACCGAGCTGGATCGCCTGCGACGTCAGCGAATACGCGCCCGAGATCACGGCCTGCGACGCGATCACGGTCGCGACCGTCGACAGCACGACGAGCGGCAGCAGCCCCCATTCGGGCGCCAGCAGGAAGAACGGATTCTCGATCGCTTTCGGATTCTGGATCAGCAGCGCGCCCTGGCCGAAATAGTTCAGCACGAGCGACGGCATCACGAGCCCGTACGCGGCGTAGCGGATCGGCTTCGCACCGAAGTGGCCCATGTCCGCATAGAGCGCTTCCGCGCCGGTCAGCACCAGCACGACCGAGCCGAGCACGACGTAGGCCTGCAGCAGGTGGTCGGCCATGAACGACGCCGCGTAATACGGATTGATTGCCGCGATGATGCCCGGCACGCGAACGATGTGGTACACGCCGAGCGCCGCGATCACGACGAACCACAGCACCATGATCGGGCCGAACAGCTTGCCGACCAGCGCGGTACCGTGCCGCTGGATCCAGAACAGCGCGATCAGGATCACGATCGTGATCGGCAGCACGAGATGGGACAGGTGCGGCGTCGCGATCTCGAGACCTTCGACGGCCGACATCACGGAGATCGCCGGCGTGATCACCGCGTCCCCGTAGAACATGCACGCGCCGAATATCCCGAGTGCCATCAGCGCGCCCGCGACACGGGTTTTGGAGTCGAGCGGCCGCAGCGACAGCGCCATCAGCGCGAGCACGCCGCCTTCGCCGTTGTTGTCGGCGCGCATCACGAACAGCAGGTATTTGACGCCGACCACCAGCACGATGGCCCAGAACAGCAGCGAGATCACGCCGAGAATCGACCCTTCGGTCAGCGGAATCCCGTGCGCGGGGCTGAACGCCTCCTTGAGCGAATACAGCGGGCTGGTGCCGATGTCGCCGAACACGACGCCGATGGCTGCTATCGCTAGCGCCCGCATCGAATGTTGTTGCGTCGAATGCGGCGCGTGTGCGGCGTCGGTCGCGTGAGTCGTGTCGTTCATATGAAGCGTAATAATCGGGTCCGGGTCGGACAAAACGAGCGCTATTCTACTCGCGCCCCCGTGAAACGCCGCCCTGCCGTGTTGCCGTGGAACCACGTGATCCACGCCGCGCATGCAATCCGGCGCCACCTGTGGCAGGGCTGCCATCATAGCCGGGACCGCGCCGCCTGCCTATCGGGGTGCGCAAGGCGCGCCGCGCGGCGCAACGCGCGCACCAACGAAAACGGCGCCGCAAGCGGCGCCGTACCAGGCTTTCCTTCGATCGGCCGGCCGCTTACGCGCCCGAACCGTCGCGCTGCGCGCGACCGCGCTTGATCCACGCCTCGAGGTTGTGCGGACGAACCGTGTCCCACTCCTCGAACGGCTGATGAATCCACGGATTCGTCGGCAGGAACTGCGTGTGATAGTCGGGCTTGACCTTCGAGCAACCCTTGTACCAGAGCACGGCCGAACGCACCGCCGTGACCGCCGGATAGCGCTCCTTCAGGTGCTCCTGCACGCGCGCGAGCGTGACGCCCGAATCGACGAGATCGTCGACCAGGAGCACGTTGCCCGCGAGATGGCCGCGCGTCATCGTGATGTACTGCGCGATGTCGAGCTCGCCCTGCTGGGTGCCGGCCGCTTCCCGGTACGAGCTCGTCGCGAGGATCGCGAGCGGCACGTCATAGATGCGCGACAGCTGGTCGCCGACGCGCAGGCCGCCGCGCGCGAGGCACAGGATCTGGTCGAACTTCCAGCCCGACGCATGCACCTGGAGCGCGAGCAGCTCGATCAGACGGTGATACTCGTCCCAGCCTACCCACAGGTTCTTGTCGTCGTTGCGCGGATCGGTCATCAAGTCTGCCGCCGTCATCGTGATTTGCTGCGTCATCTTGGGAATTACACCTTGAACGGATGGCGGAGCAGGATCGTTTCGTCGCGGTCCGGGCCCGTCGACACCATGTCGACCGGCACGCCAGCCACTTCCTGGACGCGGCTCAGGTAAGCCTGCGCGTTGGCCGGCAGCGCGTCCCACGTCTTGATGCCGACGGTGCTTTCCTTCCAGCCGGCGAACGTTTCGTACACCGGTTCGCAGCGCGCGACGTCGACCGCGCCACGCGGCAGAATGTCCACGTCCTTGCCGTCGACCTGGTAGCCGACGCACAGCTTGACTTCATCGAGACCGTCGAGCACGTCGAGCTTCGTCATGCACAGGCCCGACACGCCGTTGATCTGGATCGAGCGGCGCAGCGCCGCTGCATCGAGCCAGCCGGTGCGGCGCGGACGGCCGGTAACCGAGCCGAATTCCTTGCCGACGTTCGCGAGCGTGACGCCGACCTGGTCCTGACGCTGCGGGTTGTCCGCATCGTACAGTTCGCTCGGGAACGGGCCCGAGCCGACGCGCGTGCAGTACGCCTTCGTGATGCCGAGGATGTAGTTCAGCTTCTGCGGACCGACGCCGGCGCCGGCCGATGCCGCGCCCGCGACGCAGTTGCTCGACGTGACGAACGGATAGGTGCCGTGGTCGATGTCGAGCAGCGTGCCTTGCGCGCCTTCGAACAGCAGGTTCTGGCCCGCGTTGTTCGCGTCGTACAGGCGGCGCGACACGTCGGCCACCATCGGCTTCAGGCGGTCGGCATAGCCGAGCATCGTGTCGAGCGTGGCCTGGAAGTCGACGGCCGCACCGCCCAAATATTGGGTCAGCACGAAATTGTGGAAATCGAGGTTTTCGCGCAGGCGATCGGCGAAGGTCTTCGCGTCGAACAGGTCCTGCACGCGCAGCGCGCGACGGCCGACCTTGTCTTCGTACGCGGGCCCGATGCCGCGGCCCGTCGTGCCGATCTTGCCCGCGCCCTTGCGCGCTTCGCGCGCCTGGTCGATCGCGATGTGATACGGCAGGATCAGCGTCGTGGCTTCGGAGATGAACAGACGGTCGCGCACGTTCACGCCGGCTTCTTCGAGCTCGCCGATTTCCTTGAACAGTGCTTCGGGGGACAGGACGACGCCGTTGCCGATGTAGCAGGCGACGCCTTCACGCATGATGCCCGACGGAATGAGGCGCAAGATCGTTTTCTTGCCGCCGATGATGAGGGTGTGGCCGGCGTTGTGACCGCCCTGGAAACGCACGACGCCCTGAGCGTGGTCCGTCAGCCAGTCGACGATCTTGCCCTTGCCTTCATCACCCCATTGCGTTCCCACGACGACGACATTGCGCCCGGGAGTCACGTTCACTGCGCTGGCAGACATGTTGATTCGTTAGCTGGTTAAAAACGTATTCTACCTATGTTCGCGGGCGATTCCGAATTTTTCCGTTTCGCTTCAACGATATGCACGCCGAAGCGCGACCCGCGAACGCCTGTTTATCGGGGTTCGACCACCCATGCGCCGTTGCGCTCCACGAGCGAGCGATCGCACGCGAATTCGTCGAGCACGTGGTCGTGGCCCGGGAGCGCCTGGATCACGACCTCGCCCGCATCGCGCAGCGCTGCGACAGCCGCGCCCAGCGCGTCGTCCTGCGCCCATGGCGCAAGGATCGCGGTGCCGCGAGCCTCGACCGGCGAAATCCGCGCGAGCTCGCGCAGGTCGAGCGAGAAGCCGGTTGCCGGACGCGCCCGGCCATAGGCCTGCCCCACGTGGTCGTAACGGCCGCCGCGCGCAATCGCGTTCGGCACGCCGTCGATGTAGGCGCTGAACATCGCGCCACTGTGGTACGCGTAGCCGCGCAGGTCGGCGAGATCGATCGCGACTTCGACGCCCTTCGCCTGCGACGCAAGCTGCGCGAGATCGTCGAGCGCCCGCGTGATTTCGGGCAGCACCGGCAGGCGCGTACGCGCCTCGGCGAGCACGCTCGCGTCGCCGTAGAGGTTCGGCAGCGCGCGCAGCGCGGCACGCGTATCGGCGCCGAGATCGTCGGTGAGTTCGTTCAGCAGCGGCACGTCCTTGCCCGACAGCGCGTCGTACAGCAACTCGCCGCGCTCGGCGGCCTGCGCGTCGCGCGCCAGCAGCGCCGCGAGCACGCCCGCGTGACCGAGGTCGAGACGGATGCGCGACAGGCCCGCGAGATGCAGCGCATCGAGCATCAGCTGCTGGATCTCGAGATCGGCTTCCAGCCCGGCGTGCCCGTAGATTTCGGCGCCGATCTGGATCTGCTCGCGCGTCGCGTGCAGGCCGCGCGGACGCGTATGCATCACGTGGCCCGCGTAGCAGAGGCGCGTCACGCCCTGCCGGTTCAACAGGTGCGCGTCGATCCGCGCGACCTGCGGCGTGATGTCCGCGCGCAGGCCGAGCGTACGGCCCGACAACTGGTCGACCAGCTTGAAGGTGCGCAGGCGCAGATCGGCGCCGCCGCTCGTCAGCAGCGACTCGAGATACTCGAGCAGCGGCGGCATCACCATTTCGTAGCCGTACGAACGGAAGCGATCGAGCAGCCTGCGGCGCAGCTCCTCGATCTTGCGCGCTTCCGACGGCAGCACGTCGGCGATATTCTCGGGAAGTAACCAGGTCGACATCGGTACGGTCCTACGACGGGAAACGGCGCGCGACACGCGCGCCGCGAGTTGAATCGGAACTTCGAAATCGGGCGGAACGAACGGCGGATGCGCCATCCGGATCGGGGCGCCAGTCAGGTCGCGAGCAACAGCAGCACGAGCCCGAGCACCATCACGATCAGCCCGCCGATCCGGATATGATGCGGCGGCCGCTCCGCTATTCTACGAAACGTGTCGCGCCAGGCGACGGGAAACACGAAAGGGAACGCCCCCTCGATGATCAGCATCAGCGCTACCGCGAGCAACAACGAGCCAGCCAGGTCCATGCGAGCGACGGCGCCGCTCGACGCGGCGCCCCAAGGTCAATGTTTGCGGGGAGCGGGCGCCGCCGGTGCGGCGCCGCCCGTCGGGCTGCGCATGAAGCGGAAGAACTCGCTGTCGGGATCGACGACGATGATGTCGTTGCGCTTGAACGTATTCCGGTAGGCCTGCAGGCTCGCGTAGAACTGATAGAACTGCGGATCGCGGCCGAACGCGTCGGCGGCGATCGTCGCGGCCTTCGCGTCGCCCTCGCCCTTGATCGTCTGCGCGGACTTGTACGCGTTCGCGAGCACGGCCTGCTGCTCGCGTTCGGCGTCGGCCTTGATCTGCTCGACGTCGGCCGCGCCTTGCGCACGCACCTGGGCCGCCTGATCGCGCAACGCGCCGATCATCCGTTGATAGACGGCGTCCGCCTGCGCGGCCGGCAAGTCGACACGCGTGAGCTGAACATCGACCACGTCGACGCCGAAACCGGACGCTTGCGCCTTCGCCGCATCGCGCGCGGCCTCGGCGATCGCGCGCTGGCCGCCGAGCGCATCGTCGAGCGCGCGCTTGCCGAATGCGTCGCCGAGCGCGCCCTTCAGCACGCCGGCCAGCCGGTCGGCGGCCGCCGCCGGGTCGCCGCCCGTCGCGGTGAAATACTTCATCGGATCGCTGATCCGGTACTTCGCCGCATACGCGACCAGCAGGTCGTGCTTGTCTTCGGTTGCCAGTTGCAGCGGATCGGACGACTCGAGCGACTGCACGCGCGTGTCGATCAGCGTGGCCGTCTGCAGCGGCGGCGGCAGCTTGAAGTGGACGCCGGGGCCCGCGAGCTCCGGTTGCGTACCGTCGCGGCCCGACAGCACGGCCGCATGGCGCGGATCGACGGTGAGGACCGTCGACGATGCCGCGAAGGCGACGATCACGATTGCGACGACGAGCGCAATGATTCGGTTCATGTTCTGCGCTCCCCGTTACTTCGTATCGTCTTCACGCGACCGGCTGCGAAACGCTTCGCGCGATCGCAGCACGTCGACGCCCGACGCGGTGGCGGCCGGTGCGGCGCTCGCCGGTGCCGGCGCGGCTGCCGCCGGCGTCGTGGCAGCCGGGGCCGACGCCGCATCGGGCCCGGACGCGCCGGTCGACGCCGCGGCGTTTTGCCGCCCCTGCTCGACGAGCTTGTCGAGCGGCAGATACACGACGCTGTTGCCGCCCTTGTTGCCGACGAACACCTTCGTCGCGTTCGAATAGATTTCCTGCATCGTCTCGAGATACATCCGCTCGCGGATGACCGCGGGCGCCTTCGAGTACTGCGCGTAGACCTGCTTGAAGCGGTCCGCATCGCCTTCGGCTTGCGTGACCACGCGATCGGCATACGCCTTCGCTTCGTCGACGAGCTTCGCCGCATCGCCCTGCGCCTTCGGCAGCAGGTCGCTCGCGTAGGCCTGCGCGGCGCGCTTCGCGGCCTCGCGCTCGTCGCGCGCCTTCGCCACTTCGGCGTACGCGGCCTGGGTCTGGTCGGGCGCCGCGACGCTCTGCATCGTGACGGCCGTCACCTCGAGCCCCGACTGGTAGCGGTCGAGATCACGCTGGATCGCGGTGGAAAGCTGCTCGCGCAGCGCATCGCGATCCTGATTCAGCATGTCGGCCGCACTGCGCGTGCCGACGATCGCGCGCACCGCGGCCTGCGCGGCCTGCGACACGCTGCGTTCGGGATCGACGCTGCGGAACAGGTAATCGGTGGCGGAACGAATCCGGTACTGGACGATGAAGCGCACGTCGACGATGTCGGCATCGCGCGTCAGCATCGCGGCCTCCTTCACGTTCGCGAGGCGCACGACGTTATTGCGGCCGATCTCGATCGAGCGGACCTGCGACGTGTCCACGATCTCGTGCGACGCGAACGGATACGGCGCGCGCCAGTGCACGCCCTGGCCGACCGTGCCCGACAGCTTGCCGAGCTGCAGCACGACGCCCGTCTGGCCTTCCTGCACGACGAACAGCCCGCTGCCCGCATACACCGCGACCAGCACGCCGATCACGATGCCGACGCCCACCCGTGCGGCCCGGCCGTTGTCGGGACGCAAGCCGTTACCGCCCTTGCCGCCGAACAGGCCGCTCAGGCGTCGGTTGAAGTTGCGCCACATCTCGTCGAGATCGGGCGGACCGTCGCCGTCGCCGCCTTGCGGACGCTTCGATTCGTTCGCGCGGGGGCGGGATCCGTCCTTGCCATTGCCTTCGCCGCGTCCCCAGCGGGGATCGTTGATCGACAACAAGGCGCGCATCCGCCGCCAGGTACTCCGCTCGTTGTATTCGTTCACCAGAGTTTGTTCACCAGATTGGAAGCCGGCGAACCGGCCGGGGCCGGTTAGCGCCCGTGTTCGGAAATCGTGTGGTCTTCGTGCGGTTCAGCGGACGTGCCATCGAGCGCGTCGGACAAGGTCGCGCTGGAAAGGTGTTCCGCGGAGGCGATTTCGGCGATGGCGGCACGCAACGTATCAAGACCCTGACCGGTGCGCGCGCTCAAAAAGACGCGCGAAATATTACCATATTCGTCCCGCTCGACCGCGTCGCCGCGGGCCGCCAGCTCGGGCACGGCGTCGATCTTGTTGAACACCAGGACCTGCCGGACCGTGTCCGCACCGATCTCGTGCAGCACGCCGTTGACCTGCTCGATTTGCTCGAGCCGGACCGCGCTCGACGCATCGACCACGTGCAGCAGCAAATCCGCATGGATCGTTTCCTCGAGGGTCGCCCGGAACGCCGCGACGAGCTGGTGAGGCAGCTCGCGGATGAACCCGACCGTATCGGACACGACGATCTGCCCGACCTCGTCGCCGAGGTACACGCGCCGCGACGTCGTATCGAGCGTCGCGAAAAGCTGGTCGGCCGCGTAGGCCTGCGCTTTCGTCAGCGCATTGAACAGCGTCGACTTGCCCGCGTTCGTATAGCCGACGAGCGACACCGACATCGTGCCGCTGCGCGCGCGCTGCCGGCGCTGCGTGCTGTGCTGGCGGCGCAGCCGGTCGAGCCGCGACTTCAGCATCTTGATGCGTTCGCCGATCAGCCGGCGGTCGGTTTCGAGCTGGGTTTCGCCGGGGCCGCGCAGGCCGATACCGCCCTTTTGCCGTTCGAGGTGGGTCCACGCGCGAATGAGCCGGGTCGACAGGTATTGAAGCTGCGCGAGCTCGACCTGCAGCTTGCCTTCGTGGCTGCGGGCGCGCTGCGCGAAGATGTCGAGGATGAGGCTCGTGCGATCGACCACGCGCCTGTTAAGCGCCTGCTCCAGATTGCGTTGCTGGGCTGGCGCCAATGCGTGGTTGAAGATGACGATTTCGACGTTGTGCGCGTCGCAGGCGAGCCGCAACTCTTCGGCTTTGCCGCTGCCGATGAACATCTTGGCATCGGGACTGGCGCGACGACCCGTGAGGGTGACGGCGGGACGGGCTCCCGCACTGGAGGCGAGAAGACTGAGTTCTTCGAGACTGGCTTCGAAATCGGTCTTGCCGAAATCGATGCCGACGAGCGCTGCGTTGATCAAATTATCGGGTGTCAAGATAAGGCGGCTGGCATCGGTCGCTCGCGGCGACCGGATGCCGGCCGCTGCGATAGGTTAGGACGAGGCTTCCGCGTCCGGGTGGAAATTCACCGGGCGCGCCGGCACGACCGTCGAGATGGCGTGCTTGTAAACCATCTGGGTCACCGTATTACGGAGCAACACGACGTACTGGTCGAACGATTCAATGTTCCCTTGAAGCTTGATGCCGTTGACGAGGTAGATCGAAACGGGAACGTGCTCTTTGCGCAGTGCGTTCAAAAACGGGTCTTGTAACAATTGCCCTTTGTTGCTCATGGCGTACTCCATCTTTTTTTGCAGGTTGATCTGGATTGGCGGCGAAGAAAAAGAGATCCGGCGCCAATCGCTACACTATAGCTGATTTTGCCTGCCCCGCCCGGTGCATAGGCCTTCCGGCCTAGCCGTGGCGGGCCATGCGTCAGCCCTTGTCCGCGTACGGATTGTTCGACGAACGGAACTCTATGCGCAATGGAGTCCCGGTCAGCGAGAAAGTTTCGCGGAACCGGTTTTCGAGGTAGCGCTTGTAGGTTTCCGTCACCGCGTCGAGTGCGTTGCCGTGAATCACGATGATCGGTGGATTCTGGCCGCCCTGGTGCGCGTAGCGCAACTTCGGACGCACCGGGCCGCGACGGCGCGGCTGCTGGAATTCGACGGCCTCGATCAGCGCGCGCGTGAGCTTCGGCGTCGGCAGTTTCGCCATGGCCGCCGCGTAGGCGTCGTCGACCGAGCGCATCAGCGCGCCGATACCCGTCTTCTTCGCGGCCGAAATGAAGTGCGATTTCGCGAAGTCGAGGAATTTCAGCTTGCGGGTCAAATCCGCTTTCGCGCGGTCGCGCGCGTGGTCGTCGAGGCCGTCCCACTTGTTGACGCCGATCACGAGCGCGCGGCCCTGCTCGACGACGAAGCCGGCGATGTGCGCGTCCTGGTCGGAAATGTCCTGCTGCGCATCCAGCAGAAGAATGACGACGTTCGCGTCGGAGATCGACTGCAGCGTCTTCACGACCGAGAACTTCTCGATCGCCTCGAACACCTTGCCGCGGCGGCGCAGGCCGGCCGTGTCGATCAGCGTGTATTTCTTGCCGTTACGCTCGAAGTCGACGTAGATCGAATCGCGCGTCGTGCCCGGCATGTCGAACGCGATCACGCGGTCCTCGCCGATCAGCGCGTTGACGAGCGTCGACTTGCCGACGTTCGGACGGCCGACGATCGCGATCTTGATGCCGCGCGACGGATCATCCTCGTCCGCTTCCTCGGGCTGGCCCGCGTACGCGACTTCGAGCGCCTCGTTGATCATGTCGGTCACGCCGTCGCCGTGCGCGGCCGAGATCGCGCGCGGATCGCCGAGCCCCAGCTCGTAGAACTCGGAGGCGACCGCCGTGTACTTCATCCCCTCGGCCTTGTTGACGACGAGGAAGATCGGCCGGCCGGTCTTGCGCAGGTAGTCGGCGATCGACTTGTCCTGCGGCGCGAGCCCGTTGCGGCCGTCGACGATGAACACGACGACATCGGCTTCCTCGACGGCCTGCCGCGTCTGGCGCGCCATTTCGTGCAGGATGCCGTCCTTCGCGACGGGTTCGAAGCCGCCCGTATCGACGACCAGGTAGGGCCGTTCGCCGACGCGCCCTTCGCCGTAATGGCGATCGCGCGTCAAGCCCGGCAAGTCGGCGACCAGCGCATCGCGCGAGCGCGTGAGCCGGTTGAACAGCGTGGATTTCCCCACATTGGGGCGCCCAACGAGGGCAATGACCGGTTTCATCTGTGTTTTCTACGGTGAAGCGCAGCAGCGGGAGGCCCGCTGCTGCGGGCGGCTGCGCTGAATGAAAATATCACGAATTCGCGCCGCGCCGGATGCGCGCGCCGGGCGCGCGTCGCGCGCCGTCGTCTTTCGTCTCGAACTGCCTTTCAAATACCGAGCGGCCGGGAACGCCGGCCGCCTTCAAGTCGCGGGGCCGCGGCGCGCGGGACCGGCCCGCCGCGCCGCGGCCCCGCCTGTTTCCCGCGTGTCAGCGCGGACGGAACCCGTACAGGCCGCCGTCCTTCGTCTGCACGACGAGCGTATTGCCCGCGAGAACCGGCGCCGCCGTAATCGCGCTGCCGTCGGTCTTCATTCGCGCGATGAAGCTGCCGTCTTCGCGCGACAGGAAATGCACGAAGCCCTTGTAATCGCCCATCACGACCGCGTGCCCGAGCAGGTACGGCACGCCGACGTCACGGCTCTTCAGCTTGTCGTTGCGCCACAGCTGGTTGCCCGTGGCCGCGTCGTACGCGGTGACGACCGACCAGTCGTCGCCGCCGGCGACCACCGAATCGTCCTGCGCGAGGCCGCTGCGGCTCGAGAACGGTTTTTCCCACAGCGGACGGCCCGAGTTCGCATCGAAGCAGCCGAGCTGACCCTGGAACGTCACCGCGCAGGTTTCCGCGCCCACGAGCGTCGGCGGGCCGCTGACGTCGTTGATGCGCTCGACCTCGGTCACGCCCTTCGGGAACGACACGGGGGTCTGCCAGAACGGCTCGCCCGTCTGCAGGTTGATCGCGACGAGACCGCCGCCCGGGAAGCCCGCGAGCACGGCCGCGTCGCCCGCGAACGTCATGCCGGCCGACACGCGCAGATTCAGCGGCACCGCACGGTTGCGGTAGTTCCACTTCTGCTCGCCCGTCTGCGCGTTGAACGCGATCACCTGGCCGTCGATCGTGCGCACGATCACGAGACCATTGCCGACGAGCGGCGGCGAGAAGATCTCGCCCTGCACGGTGGTCTTCCACAGTTGCTTGCCGTCCGGGCCCAGCACGAACACGCCGCCCTTCAACGCACCGACCGCGGTCAGGTTGCCGTCGCTGCCGACACCGGCCGACAGGTCCGAACCCACCTTCGAGCGCCACAGCGTCTGGCCCGTCTTCGCGTCGATCTTCTCGACCGAACCGTTTTCGCCCGCCGCATAGACGGCGTCGCCCACGGCCACCGGCGAGAACAGGTAGCGTCCGCCCTTGCCGACGCTCGCCTTCCAGACCTGTTGCACGTCCATCACGGGCTTGAACTCGGTGAGCGGCGTCGGCACGCGGCGCGCGTCCTTCGACGACGAGCAAGCCGCCAAAGCGAGGACAGCCGCCGCGCAGGCAACGGGCACAGCGTAACGTTTCAGCAAATTCATCGGTTAGCGAAGCAGAGTTAAGAGGTTGAGGGGGCCGGGATTCAGCCGCCGAGCGCGTCCAGCTTGAACTGCACGAGCTGGCGTGCCGACTGGTCGTCCTTCGACAGGCCGTCGAGCGCAAGCTTGTAAGCCGCGCGCGCATCGTCGGTCTTGCCTTGCGCGGCCAGCAGATCGCCGCGGCGATCGGCCACGAGGCCCTTGAACGCATCGACCGGCGTACCCGACAGCAGCGCGAGGCCCGCATCGTACGCCTTCTCGTCGAGCAGCAGCGACGCGAGCCGCAGCTTCGCGATCTGCTTGTACTCTTCGTCCTTGGCGTGATCGGCGGCCCATTGCAGCTGCGCCTTCGCGCCTGCCGCATCGCCGGCCGCGTACAGCGTCTTCGCGGCCGCGAGCGCCGTCATCTGCGCATACGGCGTGCTGCCGAACTTGTCTTCCATGTCGGCAGCCGCGCGGGCCATCGTCGCCTTGTCGTTCGCGGCGGCCGCCTTCTGAACCTGTTCGTACAGCCCGGATGCCTCGGCGGCCTGACGGCGCTGCCAGTAGTTCCAGCCGTTGAATCCGGCCGCGACGACGAGCGCCGCGAGCACGATCCACGTGGTGAGGTTGCCCCAGCGGGCCCACCACGCCTTGAGACTTTCAATCGATTCTTGTTCGTCGTGATAACTCATCGGCGAGCGATTCCTTCCTGTTCAGCTTTTCTTGTCGAGCGGATGCCAGCGCGATCAGTCGTCGCCGTCTTCGGCGGATGCAACCATCGCATTGATTAGGAATTCGGTCAAGCTTTCGACCGGTACGGTCTGCTGAACGTTCTTTTCCCCTTCCGCGCCCGCGCCGCGCAGCGCTTTCACGCCCACCGTGCCGTTCGCGACCTCTTCTTCGCCGAAGATCACCGCGAACGCGGCGCCGCTTGCATCGGCCCGCTTCATCTGCGACTTGAAGCTCGCCGGCGCGCCGTCGGCGCTGCAGTGGAAGATCACGTCGAGGCCCGTGTCGCGCAGGCGCTCGGCCGCGATGAACGCCTGTTCGCGCGCGGTTTCGCCCTGGTGCACGACGTATACGTCGACGCCTTCCTGCTCGGGCGCGAGATCCTCTTCCTTCAGCAGCTCGAGGATGCGCTCGATGCCCATCGCCCAGCCGCACGCGGCGGTCGGCTTGCCGCCGAGCTGCTCGATCAGCGGATCGTAGCGGCCGCCGGCCGCGACCGTGCCCTGCGCGCCGAGCTTGTCGGTCACCCACTCGAACACGGTCAGGTTGTAGTAATCGAGGCCGCGCACGAGACGCGGATTGATCTTGAACGGAATGTTGTTCGCGAGCAGCATGCGCTGCAGCCCTTCGAAATGCGCGCGCGATTCGTCGCCGAGGAAATCGATCAGCTTCGGCGCGTTCTGCGCGATCTCCTGCAGCGCGGGATTCTTCGTGTCGAGTACGCGCAGCGGGTTCGTGTACAGGCGGCGCTTCGCATCCTCGTCGAGCACGTCGGCGAACTGCTCGAGGTACTTGATCAGTTCGACGCGGTGCGCGGCGCGCTCTTCGGCGAGGCCGAGCGAGTTGATCTCGAGCTTGATGCCGGTCAGGCCGAGGTCGTCCCACAGGCGCTGGCACATCATGATGATCTCGGCATCCGCATCGGGACCCGCGAAGCCGAGCGCCTCGACGCCGACCTGGTGAAACTGGCGATAACGGCCGCGCTGCGGACGCTCGTGACGGAACATCGGGCCGATGTACCACAGGCGCTTCGGGCCGTCGTACAGCATGTTGTGCTCGATCGCCGCACGCACGACGGCCGCGGTGTTTTCCGGGCGCATCGTCAGGTTCTCGCCGTTCAGCGCGTCGGTGAAGCTGTACATCTCCTTCTCGACGATGTCGGTGACTTCGCCGATGCCGCGCGTGAAGAGCTGCGTATGTTCGACGATCGGCGTGCGGATGTTCTGGTAGCCGTACGCGCGCAGCAGCGATTTCACGGTAGCTTCGAAGAATTCCCACAGGCCGGCATCCTGCGGAAGGATGTCGTTCATGCCTTTGACGCCGGTGAGCTTCTCGATCTTGCGTTTCTGTTCAGTCATCGTTCGTGTGTGTGGACGAATTAGTTCAGGGCCTCGGTGCGGCCGTAATTGCGTGCGACGTAGTCGCTGACGATCTGCTGGAATTCCTCGGCGATCCGCTCGCCGCGCAGCGTCTTGACCTTTTCGCCGTCGATGAAGACCGGCGCGGCCGGGTTCTCGCCCGAGCCCGGCAGGCTGATGCCGATGTTCGCGTGCTTCGATTCACCCGGGCCGTTGACGATGCAGCCCATCACCGCGACGTTCATCTTCTCGACGCCCGGATACTCCTTGCGCCAGACCGGCATCTGCTCGCGCAGATACGTCTGGATCTGCATCGCGAGTTCCTGGAACAGCGTGCTCGTCGTGCGGCCGCAGCCCGGGCACGCGATCACCATCGGCGCGAACGAGCGCAGGCCCATCGTCTGGAGGATTTCCTGGCCGACGATCACTTCGCCCGTGCGCGACGCGCCCGGCTCCGGTGTCAGCGAAATGCGGATCGTGTCGCCGATCCCTTCCTGCAGCAGCACGCCGAGCGCCGCCGTCGACGCGACGATCCCCTTCGAGCCCATGCCGGCCTCGGTCAGCCCGAGGTGCAGCGCGAAGCCGCAGCGGCGGCCGAGTTCGCGGTACACCGCGATCAGGTCCTGCACGCCGCTGACCTTGCACGACAGCACGATGCGGTCGCGCCCCAGGCCAAGCTCCACCGCACGCTCGGCCGAGCCGATCGCCGACTGGATCAGCGCCTCGTACATCACGCTCTGCGCGTCCCACGGCTGCGCGCGCGCGGCGTTCTCGTCCATCATGCGCGCCAGCAGATCCTGGTCGAGGCTGCCCCAGTTCACGCCGATCCGCACCGGCTTGTCGTACTTCGCCGCAGCCTCGATCATCTGCGCGAACTGCGTGTCGCGCTTCGCGCCCTGACCGACGTTACCGGGGTTGATCCGGTACTTCGACAGCGACTCCGCGCAGCCCGGGTAGTCGCGCAGCAGCAGGTGGCCGTTGTAGTGGAAATCGCCGACGAGCGGCACCGTCACGCCCATCCGGTCGAGCTGCTCGCGAATCGCCGGCACGGCGGCCGCGGCTTCGGGCGTGTTGACCGTGATGCGCACCAGCTCGGAGCCCGCATTCGCGAGTTCCTTGATCTGGATCGCCGTGCCGATCGCGTCGGCCGTGTCGGTATTCGTCATCGACTGTACGCGCACCGGCGCGTCGCCGCCGATCGTCACGAGTTGCCCGCCCCAGCGGACATCCACCGCATGCGATACGCGGCGCGGCTGATGCCCGCCGAACACCGGCTCGGTTGAACAAATCTGACTGCTGCGTGGGGATTGAGCTTCGGATTGCATCGATAGATCCATTTACGCGGAATGCGCCGCGACGCGGCGCATGAATTGAAAAAGCGCCGTGCCCTCACGGCCCGCCGATATCGACGGCAGGCCTTCGCCACGGCGCTTGACGTCAGGGCAGCGTGAACCGCGCCACGTTACCCCGCGCTGCCGAATATTTTGCCGGATCGACCGGTTTTCCGTCGAACGCAACCGCGTCGAGGCCGGCCTTGTTGCCGATCGTGACCTTGAACGGTCCGTCACCGGCGACCTGCTTCGTTTCGCCGGCGCGCACCAGCGCCGAGAACAGCTCCTTGCCATTCTTGTCGCGCACGCTGAACCAGCAATCCTGCTTGACCTTCAGTTCGACCATCGACTGGCCCGCCGCGACCACGACGCTCGCCGGCTGGGCCGGCGCGGCCGTGCTTGCCGCCGCCGTTGCCGCCACGGGCTGCGATGCCGCAGCCGTCGCGACCGGGGCGGCGGGCGCCGGGACAGCCGATGCAATCGCCTGCGCCGGGGCCGCCGACGCGGCAGCCGGGGCCGGAACCTCATTCGCCACCGCCGCCGACGCACCGTTCGGGGCCGCTTCTTCAGCGGAGGACGCTGCCGCCGCGCTCGCGGCCGACGCATGTTCGGCGTCGCCGCCCTTGAAGCGCGCGAGCAGGCTCGACGAATCGCCGCCAGTGTGCCACATCAGTGCGGCGACCACCGCGACGATGACGATCCCCGTTCCCCACAGCCAGGGATGGTGGCGCGACGAGCCGCCCAGCGGAATCGACACACGGCCGCGCGGCAGATCCGTGCCCGACGACGCCGGCATCGACAGGTCGACTTCCGGCACCCCGCGCTCGCGGCGCAGCGCCTGCGCGAACGGTTCCGGATCGACGCCGAGCATCTTCGCGTAGCTGCGCACGACGCCGAGCGCGAAGGTCACGCCGGGCAAATGGCTGATGTCGCCGGCCTCGAGCGCCCGGAGTTTGTGCGGTGCGACCTTGAGTCGCGCCGACACGTCGTCGACCGACCAGCCCTTCGTCTCCCGAAGCTGCGCCAGCCGGCTGCCGACCGCCGCCAGCGATTCCAGTCCCGCCGGTGCCGGCTTCGCGGCATTCGTCTCTGCGCCGTTAGACGGCTGCGGCTCACTCATCCTTGTCCTCGCGTCGATTCTTCTTCACTGGCGGGTGCCGCCGGCTCCTGCCGGCCGGCACCCGCAACGGTTCATACCCTGCGCGGCGCCGAGGCGCCGCGACCGATCGCTATTCGCGTGTTGCACCGCCAAACGGTTCGGGCACCCTGGGCAGGTGCCCCGAACCAGGCGTCCCCGACTAGGCGTCCCCGACTGGGCGTCCCCGTCAAACTGCCCGAACTTCGATGATCTTTCCTGCTGCGCCCGTCCGCTCCGCGAGGCGCGTGCGATCCTTCACCGCGCCGGCCAGTTGCCCGCACGCGGCGTCGATGTCGTCGCCGCGCGTCTTGCGCACGGTCGTGACGACGCCCGCGTCGATGAGGACTTGCGCGAAGCGCTTGATCTGCTCCGGCTTCGAGCGGATCAGGCCAGATTCCGGGAACGGATTGAACGGGATCAGGTTGAACTTGCACGGCACGTCGCGCGTGACGGCCAGCAGTTCGCGCGCATGCGCTTCGGTGTCGTTGACGCCGTCGAGCATGCAGTATTCGAACGTGATGAAGTCGCGCGGCGCGACTTTCAGATAACGCTGGCACGCAGCCATCAGCTCGCGAAGCGGATACTTCTTGTTGAGCGGCACCAGCTCGTCGCGCAGCGCATCGTTCGGCGCATGCAGCGAAACGGCCAGCGCGACCGGCAACTCGGCGCCGAGGCGGTCCATCATCGGCACCACGCCAGACGTCGACAGCGTGACGCGACGGCGCGACAGGCCGTACGCGTTGTCGTCGAGCATCAGGCGCATCGCGGGGACGACCGCGCTGTAATTCAGCAGCGGCTCGCCCATGCCCATCATCACCACGTTGGTGACGACCCGCTCGGCCCGGCCATTCGGGCCGGGCGCGCGGCCCAGGGACGCGCGCAAAGCAAACTCGGCCATCCGGAGCTGGCCGATGATTTCGGCTGTCGACAGGTTGCGGGAGAAGCCCTGCTTGCCCGTCGAACAGAAGCGGCAGTTCACCGCGCATCCGGCCTGCGACGACACGCACAGCGTGCCGCGCGTCTCTTCCGGGATGAACACGGTTTCGACCGCATTGCCGTTTCCGACGTCGATCAGCCACTTGCGCGTGCCGTCGGTGGAAACGTGATCGCTGACGATATCCGGCATCACGATCGACGCGCGGCCCTTGAGCTTTTCCCTCAGGGACTTCGCGAGATCGGTCATGCCGTCGAAGTCGCCGGCGTTGTACTGGTGGATCCAGCGCTGCAACTGCTTGGCGCGGAACGGCTTCTCGCCCAGGCTGCCGCAGTACGCGACAAGACCCTCGGCGTCGAAGTCGAGAAGATTGACGGAAGTTTCGCTCGTCATGATGTGCTGCCTTGCCGCGTGCGCTGAATCCTGCCTACTTGCTGTCAGCCAGGGCTTAACGCGAGTAAACGTTCATTTCCGGGAAGAAGAACGCGATTTCGACCGCTGCCGTTTCGGCGGCGTCCGAGCCGTGCACGGCGTTCGCGTCGATGCTGTCGGCGAAGTCGGCGCGGATCGTGCCCTTTTCCGCCTTCTTCGGATCCGTCGCGCCCATCAGATCGCGGTTCTTCAGGATCGCGCCTTCCCCTTCCAGAACCTGGATCATCACCGGGCCCGAGATCATGAAATCGACGAGATCCTTGAAGAACGGACGTGCCGCGTGGACTGCGTAGAACTTCTCTGCGTCAGCACGCGACAGGTGTGCCATGCGCGCTGCGACGATCTTCAGGCCGGCGCCTTCGAAACGGCTGTAGATCTGGCCGATCACGTTCTTTGCCACCGCATCCGGCTTGATGATCGACAGGGTGCGCTCGATTGCCATAAAAACTCCAAAAAATTAAGAAGTTACAGGTTCAAATGAATCCGCTATTGTAGCACGATCCCGTGTATCATTGCGATTGAACCCTTACACGAATGAAAGGTTCAGAATCCATATGTTTTGTTCCGCCGAGCCATTGAAACCTCGCGGCACGGAACGTATCTTAGCCATAGCTGCCCCGGTTTGCTGCGCCGCACATCGCGCGCGCCGAACCGGCCCCGGACGCCCACGCGTTCAATGTTAGGAGAAACCATGAACGACTATCCGTACAATTTCGGCCGCGGCGGTTCCGTCAGCACCGCCGAGGTTCGCAACCGCGTGCTGCGGAACACGTACTGGCTGCTCGCGCTGTCGATGGTGCCGACCGTGCTGGGCGCCTGGGTCGGCGTCGCGACGGGCTTCTCGCTGTTCGCGGCCACGAGCCCGATGATGAGCCTGCTCGCGTTCTTCGCGATCGCGTTCGGCTTCATGTTCGCGATCGAGCGGACGAAAAACAGCGCGGCCGGCGTGTTCGTGCTGCTCGGCTTCACGTTCTTCATGGGCCTGATGCTGTCGCGGCTGCTGAGCTTCATCCTCGGCTTCTCGAACGGCCCGTCGCTGATCATGCTCGCGTTCGGCGGCACCGGCATCATCTTCGCCGTGATGGCGACGATCGCCACCGTCAGCAAGCGCGACTTCTCGGGGCTCGGCAAGTGGCTGTTCATGGGCGTGATCGTGATCCTGCTGGCGTCGGTCGCGAACATCTTCCTGCAACTGCCGGCGCTGATGCTCACCGTGTCGGTGCTCGCGATCGCGATCTTCTCGGCCTACATGCTGTTCGACGTCCAGCGCGTCGTGAACGGCGGCGAGACGAACTACATCTCGGCCACGCTCGCGATCTACCTCGACCTGTACAACGTGTTCACGAACCTGCTCGCGCTGCTCGGCATCTTCGGCGGCAACCGCAACTGACGTTCGTTGCGCACCCATGAAAAAACCGGCCCGCGGGCCGGTTTTTTTACGTCCGCCGCCCGGCTCAGTCGCGCTCGAACAGCGCAATCGATTCGACGTGCGACGTATTCGGGAACATGTTCACGACACCAGCGCCCTTCAAGCGGTAGCCGGCCTCGTGCACGAGCAGGCCCGCATCGCGCGCGAGCGTCGACGGGTTGCACGACACGTAGACGATGCGTTTCGGCAGCGGGCCTTCGCCGCTCTGCGCGATCTCGGCCAGCGCCTTCGACACCGCGAGCGCGCCTTCGCGCGGCGGGTCGATCAGGAACTTGTCGAATGCGCCGAGCGCGCGCAGGTCGTCGCCCGTCACTTCGAACAGGTTCCGGCACGCGAACGTCGTGTGGCCGTCGACACCGTTCTCGCGCGCGTTCGCCAGCGCGCGCGTGGTCAGCGTGTCGCTGCCCTCGATGCCCATCACTTCGCGCGACAGCCGCGCGAGCGGCAGCGTGAAGTTGCCGATTCCGCAGAACAGGTCGAGCACGCGGTCGTCGCGCGACGGCGCGAGCAGGCGCAGCGCGCGGCCCACCAGCACGCGGTTGATCTGGTGATTGACCTGCGTGAAGTCGGTCGGCTTGAACGGCATGCGGATGCCGAATTCCGGCAGCGTGTAATCGAGCGACACGTCGAGCGGATAGAACGGCGTTACCGTGTCCGGCCCCTTCGGCTGCAGCCAGAACTGCACCTTGTGCTCGTCCGCGAACGCGCGCAGGAGCGCTTCGTCGTCCGCGTTGATCGGCTCCAGCACGCGCAGCACGAGCGCCGTGACCGCCGAGCCGACCGCGAGTTCGATCTGCGGCATCCGGTCGCGAATCGACAGCCCCTCGACGAGCCGGCGCAGCGGCACGAGCATCGCCGACACGTGCGGCGGCAGCACTTCGCAGCTCGTCATGTCGGCCACGTAGCTGCTCTTCTTCTCGTGGAATCCAACCAGCACGCCGCCCTTCTTCGCGACGTTGCGCACGGTCAGGCGTGCGCGGTAGCGATAGCCCCATGACGGGCCGTGGATCGGCGCGAACATCGTTTCCGCGCGCAGCTTCGCCAGGTGCCACAGATTGTCTTCGAGCACGCGCTGCTTGACCGCGACCTGCGCGCGCATGTCGAGATGCTGCATCGAGCAACCGCCGCAGGTGCCGAAGAACTTGCATTTCGGCTGCGTACGCATCACGCTCGGACGCAGAATGTCGACGACCGTCGCTTGCTCGTAGCTCGGCTTGCGGCGATAGCTCGAATAGGTCACGCGCTCGCCCGGCAGCGCGCCTTCGACGAAGATCACCTTGCCCGGCTGGCCGTCCTCGGTCACCGTGCGGCCGACACCGCGCGCTTCCATGTCGAGCGATTCGATCTCGAGAACCGGTGCAGGCCCGGGCGGAACGGGCGCATTTTTCGATTTGCGCGCAGAAGTGGGGACGGCTTCGGACACCAGCTTTTCCTGACAAACGTTGAAGAAGGCGAGATTGTAGACGACGAAGGCCCTCGCCGCGTGCTTTGGATGAGGCACGCATCGGGCACGCGGGCATAAACCATGCGGCGCGGGCCCGGACGGCCGCTCGACGCGGCTTTCCGATTCGCCCGCGGCCGGCGTGGGCCACGGAATCAGCGGAGGCAACGTCCGAGGCCCAACATCCCTACCCGCCCGACAGGAGGTTCGACCATGCGATTGATCGACTGGAACATCCAATGGGGCCGGGACGCGGATGGCGTCGTCGATCTTCCGCGCACCGTCGCGGCCATCCGCCGGCTCGGCGATTTCGACGTGCTGTGCCTGCAGGAAGTCACGCGCGGCTTCGACGCACTGCCCGGCCGGCCAGGCCCGGATCAGTTCGCCGAACTCGCGGCGCTGTTGCCCGGCTATACGATCGTCGACGCCATCGGCGCCGACCTGCCGGCCATCCGGCCCGGGGGAGCACGCCGCCAGTTCGGCAATGCGATCGCGACGCGGCTGCCGGTCGGGCGCGTGCTGCGCCAATTGCTGCCGTGGCCCGCGGACGCCGGCGCGCCGTCGATGCCGCGCGTCGCGCTCGATATCGAGTTGCAGGCGCCCTTCGGGCCGTTGCGCGTGATCACCACGCATCTGGAGTATTACTCGGCGCGCCAGCGGCTTGCACAGGTCGACGCGCTACGCGCCCGGCATCGCGAGGCCTGTGCGCACGCGGACCACCCCGCGCCCGCCGAAACCGCCGACGGGCCGTTCAGCGCGACCGGACAACCGCGCGACGCGATCGTCTGCGGCGATTTCAACAGCGCATTCGGCAGCGAGGCATACCGACGCTTTCTGGAGCCGATTGCCGACGCGCCGCGTTTCGTCGACGCGTGGGTCGCGCTGCATCCCGGTCGTACGCCGCCGCCGACGGCCGGCGTCTACGATACGGTGCAATGGTCGGACGGCCCGCTCGCGTGCGATTTCGTGTTCGTGACCGACACGCTGTTGCCGCGCGTCACCGGCTGCGAGATCGACGGCGACGTACGCGCGTCCGATCACCAGCCGGTGCTGCTCGAGCTGGCCTGAACGCGCAGGTTGCGGCGCCGCCGCCCGCGCTACGCGTCGAAGCCGGCCAGGTATTCGGCCCAGTGCGGCGCCGGCTCCAGCGCGAGCGCGTTCTTCACGAGCAGGATTTCGTCCGCGTACTCGCTCGGCGTCAGCCCGCCGCGCATCAACTGAAACCGGCAATACAGCAGGTAGGTGTTGACGACGTCGGTTTCGCAATAGTTGCGGATTTCGTCGATCCGGCCGTCGCGGAACGCCGGCCATACCTGGCTGCCGTCCATCCCGAGCTTGCCCGGGAAACCGCACAGCTTCGCCAGCGCGTCGAGCGGCGCGTTCGCGCGCGCCTGATACATCGCCAACACGTCCATCAGGTCGGTATGCCGCGAGTGATAGCGCGAGATGTAGTTGTTCCACTTGAATTCGCGGTCGTCCTCGCCGAGATCCCAGTAGCGGGTGGCGGGAATGCCGTGCACGAGCGCGCGGTAATGGAGCACCGGCAGATCGAAACCGCCGCCGTTCCACGACACGAGTTGCGGCGTGTATTTCTCGATCACGCGGTAGAACGACTGGATCAGCGTGGCTTCGTTGTCCTGCGGCGTCCCGAGCGAGCGCACGCGAAAACCGTTGTTGTCGCGGAACACGCACGAGATCGCCGCGATCCGCTGCAGATGGTGCGGCAGGAAATCGCCGCCGGTCTTCTCGCGGCGTGCGGCAAACGCATGTTCGGCCACCGCGGCATCGTCGAGCGTCGCGGGCAGGTCTTCCAGACGGCGGATGCCGTCGACATCGGGAATCGTCTCGATGTCAAAAACGAGAATCGGAGTCATCAGCTACAGAACGGCGTCCTTGCGCACGCCGTTGGAGGCGAAGAACCGCTTGAGGCGCACCAGCGCTTCCTGCTGGATCTGGCGCACGCGCTCGCGCGTGAGCCCCATCTCGTCGGCGAGCTCCTCGAGCGTCGCCGGTTCGATGTGGTTCAGGCCGAAGCGGCGCTCGATCACGTGCCGGTGCTTGTCGGACAGCCGCGATAGCCACGCGCGCGTCAGCGTTTCGAGCTCGCGGTGCTGCACCTCGGCGTCGGGCGACTGGCTCTGGTCGTCGGGCAGCAGGTCGAGCAGGCTGCTCGCGGGATCGAGGTCGAGCGGCGCGTCGAGCGATGCCGTGTGTTCGTTGAGCGCGAGGATATCGGTGACTTCCTCGGCGGTCTTGCCGGTGAGATAGGCGATGTCGTCGATACTGGCTTCGCGGCGCTCGGCCGCCTCGCCCGTCGACATCGAATTCTTTTCGAGGTGGCGCTTCGCGCGCAGCACCTGGTTCAGTTCGCGGATCACGTGCACGGGCAGGCGTACCGTGCGGGCCTGGTTCATGATCGCCCGCTCGATGCTCTGCCGGATCCACCACGTCGCATAGGTCGAGAAACGGAACCCGCGCGTCGGGTCGAATTTCTCGATCGCATGCATCAGGCCGAGGTTGCCTTCCTCGATCAGGTCGAGCAGCGGCACGCCGCGGTTCAGGTACCCCTTCGCGATACTGACGACGAGACGCAGGTTGCGCTCGATCATCACCTGCCGCGCCTCGAATTCGCCGGCCTTCGCGAGGCGCGAATAGCGCTGCTCTTCCTCGACGGTCAGCAGCGGCTTCACGCTGATGCGGTTCAGGTAATGCTGGATCGTGTCGGCCGTGAGCTCGGCCTGCAGCAGCGTGCGGAAATCGTCGACGTCGGGAACTGCTTCCTGGCGGCTTTCGCGCTCGTCGTCGCCACCGTCCGCGTCGGCGTCGGCGTCGCGTGCCTCGAGATCGCGTTCGTTTTCCGCGACGTCGTCTTCGTCGTCCGTCGAAGCACCTGCTCGCCCCACCGATGCTTGCGTGGCACGACTGATCTTCTCAGACTCGGCTTGCGGCTCGTGGCGCTTCGATTTCGGCATGGTCGTCTCGGTTATTGAGGCGGCAAATACTTCAGCGGATCGACAGGCTTACCCTGCCGGCGAACCTCGAAATGCAGCATCACGCGGTCGGCATCGCTGTTACCCATCTCGGCGATCTTCTGCCCCTTCGTTACCGCGTCCCCCTCTTTTACCATCAAAGCGCGATTGTGTGCATACGCCGTGAGGTAAGTTGCATCGTGTTTGATGATAATGAGGTTGCCGTAACCACGCAGCCCGTTGCCGGAGTAAACGACGCGGCCGTCTGCTGCCGCCTTCACGGCCTCGCCGGCCGTCCCGCCGATATTGACACCCTTGTTCTTCGCATCGTCGAACCCGTTCAGCACGGGGCCGCGCGCGGGCCACGCGAACGTCACGGGGCCGCTCGGGGCCGCGGCCGTATCGCTCGATCCCGTTGCCGCGGCCGGCGGCGTGGCGGCAAGCGCCGACGACGTGCCGGCAGCCGGCGTGGCCGGGCCGCTGCTCAGCGGCGCGGTCGCGACCGCACCACCGGCGATCGGTGCGGTGGCCGGCGCGCCCGCGACCGCGGCGCCGCCCGGCGGCGCGACACGCAGCAGTTGGTCGACTTCGATCTGGTTCGGGTTCGCCAGATTGTTCCACGACGCGATGTCTCGATAGTTCTGCCCGTTCTCGAGCGCGATCCGGTACAGCGTGTCACCCGGCTTCACCCGATAGAAGCCGGGCGGCGGCGGGCCGAGCGGCACCGCGGGCTGCGCGGCGGTGCTCGTGCCGAGCGCCCCGGAGCGATCGACGACGGGCGCGTTGTCGAGCCGCGTCGCACAGGCGGCCAGCAGCGTGGAGAAAGCAGCCACACAGATCGCGCGCTGGGCGAGCGTGAGCGGTTCCCTGGATCGGTTGTTTTGCATCGCGCGCAACATACTCATCGGTTTCAAATCACTCCGGATTTTAAAGGGACAAAGAAAACGCGATCAAGCCGGGACTCTCGCCATTGCGCGTGCGCGACGCGCTCGACGAGCGTGAGCACCTGGTGCTGTCCGCTCTGCGCACCGACAGGCGCGACGAGCCGCCCGCCGATCGCGAGTTGCTCGAGTAGCGCGCGCGGCACGTCGAGCCCCGCCGCCGCGATCACGATCGCGTCGAACGGGGCCGCGGACGGCAGGCCGACACGCCCGTCGCCGTAGTGCAGACGGATGTTCGGCACGCGCAGCGGCCGCAGGTTCAGCTTCGCGCGCTCGTAAAGCGGCTTGATGCGTTCAATCGAATACACGTCGCGTGCCACGTGGCTCAGCACGGCGGCCTGATAGCCGCAGCCCGTGCCGATCTCGAGCACGCGCTCGAGCGTGCGGCCGGCCATCGCGAGCTCGATCATGCGCGCGACGACCGACGGCTTTGAAATGGTTTGCTGGTGGCCGATCGGCAGCGCCGAATCCTCGTAGGCCTGCGTCGCGAGCCCCGGATCCACGAACAGGTGGCGCGGCACCGCGGCCATCGCGTCCAGCACGCGCGCATCGGTCACGCCGTTCGCGCGCAGGCGTTCGACCATCCGCTCGCGCACACGTTCCGACGTAAGCGCGAACGCGCCGGCCGGCGCGACACTCGGCGCAGCCGGCTTCGGCAGCGCAGGCTTCAGTGCGGTAGGCTTCGGTGCGGTCGCCGGCTTCGCGGCGGCGATACCCGGCTGCGGCGCACGCAACGCGGCCGGCTTCACCGCAACCGGTTTCACCGCGACCGGTTTCAGCGCGGCCGCGGGTTTGTCGGCGGCCTTCGGCACCGCGCCCGCCGTCTGGCGTTCGCCGGCCCGGCCTTTTTCCGACTTGCGTGGCGCTCGCTTGAGATCTTCGAGCGCGAGCGGGAACCGCTTCGCGCGCTCGCCGCTCATGAAGCCCGCCCTCCGGCGCGCGCCCATTCGCGCGTCGCGGGCAGCATCTGCGTATGCGTGAGATCGAGCTGCAGCGGCGTGATCGACACGAAACCGTTCGCGACGGCATGGAAATCGGTGCCTTCGCTGGCGTCCAGCGCCTCGCCCGCGGCGCCGATCCAGTAGATCGGCTCGCCGCGCGGGTCGGTCTGGCGAATCACCGGCTGCGACGGATGACGCTTGCCGAGGCGCGTGACCTTCCAGCCCTTCAGTTGATCGTACGGCAGGTTCGGAATGTTGACGTTCAGCAGCGGCTGGCCCGGCAGCGGATGCGCGAGGTAGTGCGCGACGATTTCCGCGGCGACGCGCGCGGCGTCGGCCAGATGCGTCCAGCCCTTGTCGACCAGCGAGAACGCGATGGCCGGCACGCCGAACATGATGCCTTCGGTGGCGGCTGCAACTGTCCCCGAATAGAGCGTGTCTTCGCCCATGTTCTGGCCGTTGTTGATGCCGGACACGACGATGTCCGGCCTTGCATCGGCCATCCCCGTCAGCGCGACGTGCACCGAATCGGTCGGCGTGCCGTTCACGTAGAAGAAACCCGTACCCGCTGCGCGCTGCACCGACAGCGGCCGCGACAACGTGAGGGAATTCGACGCGCCGCTGCAGTTCTGCTCGGGCGCGATCACCGTAAGCTCGGCCAGCGGCTGCAGCGCTTCGCTGAGCGCGGCGAGACCAGGGGCGAGATAGCCGTCGTCGTTGCTGAGTAGGATTCGCATCCGGCGATTGTAACCGAGGAAGGATGGCGCGAGAGCGACAGTCCAGCCACCGCAGGCGGGCGGGTATACGCATGGGCGGGCGATGCGCCGCCGTACTGCGCGGCGGCGTTCCGCGCGCTGGGGAAAACACCGTGTCGCCCGATTTGCCGCCTCGACGAAAGTCTGGACGACGGGATCCCATCGCCGGGCCGGCTGCGCTCAGATCGCGCCCGCCTCGCGCAGTGCGGCAATCGCCTGCGTGTCGTAGCCGAGGCCGCGCAGCACCTCGTCGGTGTGCTCGCCGAGCTCGGGCCCGAGCCAGCGCGTTTCGCCCGGCGTGGCCGACAGCTTCGGCGTGATGTTCGGCAGCGGAATGTCCGTGCCGTCGGCCAGCTTGAACCGCTGGATCATCTGGCGCGCGACGAACTGCGGATCGGTGAACATGTCGGCCGCGCTGTAGATGCGTCCGGCCGGCACGTCGGCCGCGTTCAGCACGCCGAGCGCCTCGTCGATCGTGCGCGGCGCGAGCCACGCGGCGATCGCGTCGTCGATTTCCTGCGTGCGCGGCACGCGCCCGTCGTTCTGCGCGAGCGCGGGATCGTCGGCGAGGTCGTCGCGCTCGATCGCCTTCATCAACCGCTTGAAGATCGGGTCGCTGTTGCCGCCGATCACGATGCTGCCGTCGCGGCATGCATACGTGTTCGACGGCACGATGCCCGGCAGCGACGCGCCGGTGCGCTCGCGCACCATCCCGTACACGCCGTATTCGGGCACCACGCTTTCCATCATGTTGAAGACGGCTTCATACAGTGCAACGTCGACCACCTGCCCCGCGCCGCCGTTGACCTTGCGGTGATGGAGCGCCATCAGCGCGCCGATCACGCCGTGCAGCGCGGCGATCGAATCGCCGATCGAGATGCCGATGCGCGGCGGCGGAAGATCCGGATAGCCGGTGATGTGGCGCAGCCCGCCCATCGATTCGGCGATCGCGCCGAAGCCGGGCCGGTCGCGGTACGGGCCCGTCTGCCCGTAGCCGGACAGGCGCACCATCACGAGGCCCGGATTGTCGGCCGACAGCACGTCGTAGCCGAGCCCGAGCTTTTCGAGCAGGCCCGGACGGAAATTCTCGATCACGATGTCGGCCTCGCTCGCGAGCTGCCGCGCGATCGCCTTGCCGGCGTCGGCTTTCAGGTTCAGCGTGACCGATTTCTTGTTGCGCGCCTGCACGGACCACCACAGCGACGTGCCGCCCTGCTCCGGGTAGAGCTTGCGCCACTTGCGCAGCGGGTCGCCGCCGTTCGGATCCTCGATCTTGATCACTTCCGCGCCGAATTCGGCGAACAGCCGCGACGCGAACGGCCCCGCGATCAGCGTTCCGAATTCGAGCACTTTGACGCCCGCGAGCGGGCCCTGGCTGGTGCTCATGTGTCTCCCTGGCATGAGGAACGGCGCCGCTAGCAGGCGGCGCCCGGCTTACATCGTGCGGCGATCGAGCATCGCGCGGGCGATGGTGCCCGCGTCCACGTACTCGAGCTCGCCGCCCACCGGCACGCCGCGCGCGAGACGCGTGACCGCCAGCCCGCGCGCCTTGAGCGTCTGGCCGAGATAGTGGGCGGTGGCTTCGCCTTCGTTGGTGAAGTTGGTCGCGAGCACGACTTCCTTGACGACGCCGTCGGATGCGCGCCGCACGAGGCGGTCGAAATGGATTTCCTTCGGACCGATTCCGTCGAGCGGGCTCAGTCGCCCCATCAGCACGAAATACAGCCCGCGGTAGGTCATCGTCTGCTCGAGCATGATCTGGTCGGCGGGCGTCTCGACGACGCACAGCAGCGTCGGATCACGCTCCTCGTCGCTGCAGACCTCGCAGATCTGCGCTTCGGTGAACGTGTTGCACTTTTCGCAATGCTGCAGGTGCTCGGTCGCGAACAGCAGCGACCGGCCGAGCCGCTCCGCGCCCTCACGGTCGTGCTGCATCAGGTGAACCGCCATGCGCTGCGCGGATTTCGGCCCGACGCCGGGCAGCACGCGCAACGCTTCGACGAGAGCGGACAGGGCGGACGGCTGTTTCATACGGCGGCAAACGGTGGCAAGGACGCCAAGCTCAGAACGGCAGCTTGAAGCCCGGGGGCAGCGGCAGGCCCGACGTCATGCCGCTCATCTTTTCCTGCGACGTGGCTTCGGCCTTGCGCACCGCGTCGTTGAACGCAGCGGCGACGAGATCCTCGAGCATGTCCTTGTCGTCCGCGAGCAGGCTCGGGTCGATCGACACGCGGCGCACTTCGTTGCGGCACGTCATCGTCACCTTGACGAGGCCGGCGCCCGACTGCCCTTCGACCTCGATCAGCGCAAGCTGCTCCTGCATCTTCTTCATGTTTTCCTGCATTTGCTGCGCTTGCTTCATCAGTCCGGCGAGGTTGCCTTTCAACATGGGAATACTCCTTCTCGATCGTGTGAAAACCGGCACGCGGCGCGTGCCGGCCAATGTGTGCGGGGCGTGATTGTGCCTGTCGCGGGGCGCTCAGTTCAATGGAGTGTAGGCGGCGCGCCGTCCGGCGACGAATCGGCGAGCGGACGCACCGACCCCTCGACGATGCGCGCACCGAACTCGCGCACGAGCTGCTGGACGAACGGATCGCCGTGAATCTCCTGCTCGGCTTCACGCTGGCGTGCCGCGCGCGCGGCCGCATCGAGCGCCGCCGCGGTGCGCCGTGCGGGCCCGACCTCCACGGTCACCTCGACCGGCTTGCCGAGCGCATCGGCCAGCGCGGCCTTCAGCTTCGCCACCTGAGCGGCGTCCGCATACTGCGGCACGGGCACGGACAGTTTCAACGCGCTCGCATCGACGGCCGTCAGCTCGCTGTTGAACGCGAGCTGGTATGCAACACCCTTCAGCGGCAGCCGCGCGGCCAGCGCCGGCCATTCGCCGTCGAAGCCGATCGGATCGAGCGCGATCGCCGGCGGTAGCGGGCGCGTGTCGATCGGCGCGGCCGGACGTGCGTCCGCCGGCTTCGGCGTCACACGCACATCGTCGGGACCGCTGTCGAACACCGGCACGAAGCCGTCGTCGGAACCGCCGAACATTTCGTCGGCGCTGAGCGGCACGTAGTCGTCGGGCGGGATGTCCTCCCACGGCGGCGACGGCTGGCGCGCGTCGGCGGCTTGCGGCGCGCGGGCGGCGGCACGCGGCGTCGGCACCTGCACGGCCGGCCGCGGC
>NZ_JAUJRI010000011.1:0-208043 GCF_030504405.1 Burkholderia sp. AU44665
GCCACCGCCACCGCCACCGCCACCGCCGCCGCCGCCACCGCCGCCACCGCCGCCACCGCCGCCGCCACCGCCACCGCCACCGCCACCGTGACCACCGCCGTGACCGCCTCCGTGACCGCCACCACCGCCGTCACCGTGGCCACCGCCACCCGAAGTACCGCCACCCGAAGTACCGCCACCCGAAGTACCGCCACCCGAAGTGCCGCCGCCCGAAGTACCGCCACCCGAAGTACCGCCACCCGAAGTACCGCCACCCGAAGTACCGCCACCCGAAGTACCGCCACCCGAAGTACCGCCACCCGAAGTACCGCCACCCGAAGTACCGCCTCCCGAAGTACCGCCACCCGAAGTGCCGCCACCCGAAGTGCCGCCACCCGAAGTACCGCCACCCGAAGTGCCGCCACCGGAAGTACCGCCACCCGAAGAGCCGCCACCTGAACCGCCGTTGCCCGACGCGTTGCCACCGCGGCCCGTACCGCCCGGGCTGCCCGAGGTTCCCCCCGTCGTTCCCCCGACACCGGCAGGTCCGACGGCGCCGTTCCCGTTGTTTCCGCCGCTACCGTTCCCGTTGCCACTGCCGCTACCTGTCCCACCACCATTTCCGCCGCCGCTGCCGCTCGCGCCGGGACCGCCATTACCGGCGCCCCGGCCGGCATAGACGTGCGCCGCGCATCCAGCCGGATCGGCGGCGCACGGCGAGGCGTTCTCGACCAGCGTCATGATGGTGTCCGCACTGGCGTTCGTGTCGGACGCGGAGTCGGGTGTCGTGTTTTGTGCGACGGCATACGAGCAGCAGCACGCCAACGCGGCTGCGGCCAGCAAGGTTGCACGAGGGCGCCGTCCCGCCGCGCGGAACGGTTGTGTCGTTTTATGCATCATGGCCTCCCCATGCGCGCGATGCCTCGTTGCCGCGCGACGATTTACGTGTAGTGCAGGGGGCTCAGAAGATTCGTTGTCCTATCGTCGGCCGATGACGTTCGGGCCGGCGCTTGACGCCAGCCGCGGACGCGGATCGGCACGCGGGCCCGCCGTGCGGATCCCACTCTGCGAGATTCGTGCCATCGGCCGCTCAGGGCCGTGACGAAAGGCGTGCGCAGTCGCGCGAGCGCGCATGCAGCACCGTTGGGAGGCGTTTTGTTTCCGGAATGAAACGTAGGGGCGTCGTTCAGCGCGCCGGCGCGTCGGCCGCGCGTTGCCAGCGGTGGAACAGGATCGACGCGATCCAGCAGAAGAGGAACAGCGCGACGATGCCGTAGCCGATCGAGCCGAAGCGTTCGCCGATCGCATCGAGCGTGTCGCGCACGGGGCCCGACAGCGCCAGCTTGTCGGCCAGCAGGCCGGCCGCCTCGATCCCGCCGATCGCCAGCGCGACGGCCGCCGACACGAACGTGATGCTCGCGTTGTAGAGCAGCTTGCGCTGCGGATCGTCCATCGCCCAGCCGTATGCCCGAATCATCAGCACGTTGTCGGTCGAGTCGATCAGCGTCATGCCGGCGGTGAACAGCGCGGGAAACAGCATGACCGTATAGACCGGGAGGCCCTGGCTCGCCTGCGCGGCGGCGATCGCGAGCAGGCCGATTTCGGTTGCAGTATCGAAACCTAGCCCGAACAGCACGCCGACCGGGTACATGTGCCAGCTCTTCGACACGAACCGGAACAGCGGGCGCAGCAACCGCGATACGAGTCCGGCGGGACGATGGTCGTGCGCGCCGTCGTGCGTATGCCCGGATGCGCCGCGATAGCGTCGCCACACGTCGCGCAGGATCATCAGGTTCACGCACGCGAGCACCAGCAGGAAGGTGGCCGATACGGCCGTGCCGATCGTGCCGCCGATTTCGCGAAATGCGTCGAACCGGTCGCGCAGCGCGAACGCGGTCAGCGCGATGCCGAGCGTCGCGACGATCACGATCGTCGAATGGCCGAGCGAGAAGAACAGGCCGACGCTCACCGGACGCTGGCCGTCCTGCATCAGCTTGCGCGTCGCGACGTCGATCGCGGCGATGTGATCCGCGTCGACCGCATGACGCAGCCCGAGCCCGTACGCGATCGCCGCGGTGCCGAGCAGCAGCGGATGGTCACGCAGCACCGCGAGCGCCCACAGCCAGACGGCGACGTTCGCGGCGATCAGGCCGGCATAGAGGGTCAGCAGGCGGCGCAGGGCAGGGGTGGGCGGCATCGGGCGGGTTCCATCTGACGAATCGCCATCCATTGTGGCACGCGAAAAAAAGCTCGGCGCGCCGATCAAAAAGGGCCGCGATTCGCCGCGTGCGCCGGACGAAAAAAAGCCCGTCCGGAACCGGACGGGCTTCGCGTACCCGCGACAGCGCGCGGGTGAGCAGTGCTTACTTCGTCTTCGCGTTGATCACGGCTTCCGACACGTTCGCCGGCGTTTCCGCGTAATGCTTGAACTCCATCGTGTACGTCGCACGGCCTTGCGTGGCCGAGCGCAGCGACGTCGAATAGCCGAACATCTCCGCGAGCGGCACTTCGGCGCGCACCAGCTTGCCGCCGCCGCCCGCGATGTCCTCCATTCCCTGCACGATGCCGCGCCGGCTCGACAGGTCGCCCATCACGTTGCCCATGAAGTCCTCGGGCGTCTCGACCTCGACGGCCATCATCGGCTCGAGCAGCACGGGCTTCGCCTTGCGCATCGCCTCCTTGAACGCCATCGAGCCGGCCATCCGGAATGCGTTTTCGTTCGAGTCGACGTCGTGGTACGAACCGAACGTCAGATGCACCTTCACGTCGACGACCGGGTAGCCCGCGAGCACGCCCGACTTCAGCGTGTCCTGGATACCCTTGTCGACCGCCGGGATGTATTCACGCGGAATCACGCCACCCTTGATCTCGTCGAGGAACTCGTAGCCCTTGCCCGGGTTCGGCTCGAGCGTGATCACCGCGTGGCCGTACTGGCCGCGACCGCCCGACTGCTTGACGAACTTGCCTTCGACGTCGGCCGCCGTCGTGCGCACCGTTTCGCGATAGGCGACTTGCGGCTTGCCGACCGTCGCCTCGACGCCGAACTCGCGCTTCATCCGGTCGACCAGGATTTCGAGGTGAAGCTCGCCCATCCCCGAAATGATCGTCTGGCCGGACTCTTCGTCGGTCTGCACGCGGAACGACGGATCTTCCTGCGCGAGCCGGTTCAGCGCGAGGCCCATCTTTTCCTGGTCGGCCTTCGTCTTCGGCTCGACGGCCTGCGAGATCACCGGCTCCGGGAATTCCATCTTCTCGAGGATGATCGGCTTGGCCGGATCGCACAGCGTGTCGCCGGTGGTCGCCTCCTTCAGGCCGACGGCCGCCGCGATGTCGCCCGCGCGCACCTCCTTGATTTCCTTGCGCTCGTTCGCGTGCATCTGCAGGATCCGGCCGAGCCGCTCCTTCTTGTCCTTCGTCGCGTTGAGCACCGTGTCGCCCGACTCGACGACGCCCGAATACACGCGGAAGAAGATCAGCTGGCCGACGAACGGGTCGGTCATGATCTTGAACGCGAGCGACGAGAACGGCTCGTCGTCGCTCGGGTGGCGTTCCGCCGGCTTCTCCGGATCGGCGAAGTCGTGGCCGAGGATCGCGGGCACGTCGACCGGCGACGGCAGGTAGTCGATCACCGCGTCGAGCATCGCCTGCACGCCCTTGTTCTTGAACGCGCTGCCGCACAGCATCGGCACGATCTCGTTGGCGATCGTGCGCTTGCGCAGCGCGGTCTTGATCTCGTCCTCGGTCAGCGATTCATGGTCGTGCAGATACTTCTCGAGCAGTTCCTCGCTCGCTTCGGCCGCGGCCTCGACCATCTTCTCGCGCCATTCGTGCGCGAGATCGACGAGGTTCGCGGGGATGTCCTCGTACGTGAATTTCACGCCCTGGCTTTCGTCGTCCCACACGATCGCCTTCATCTTCACGAGATCGACGACGCCCTGGAAATGGTCCTCCGCGCCGATCGGAATCTGGATCGGCACGGCGACGCCCTTCAGGCGCTCGCCGATCTGCTTCTGCACGCGGAAGAAGTCGGCGCCGATCCGGTCCATCTTGTTGACGAACGCGATGCGCGGCACCTTGTACTTGTTCGCCTGGCGCCACACGGTCTCGGATTGCGGCTGCACGCCGCCGACCGAATCGTAGACCATGCATGCGCCGTCGAGCACGCGCATCGAGCGCTCGACCTCGATCGTGAAGTCGACGTGCCCGGGCGTATCGATGATGTTGATCCGGTGTTCCGGATAGTTGCCGGCCATGCCCTTCCAGAAGGCCGTGGTCGCCGCCGACGTGATCGTGATGCCGCGTTCCTGCTCCTGCTCCATCCAGTCCATCGTGGCCGCGCCGTCGTGCACTTCACCGATCTTGTGGCTCACACCGGTGTAAAACAGGATGCGCTCGGTCGTCGTGGTCTTGCCGGCGTCGATGTGAGCGCTGATCCCGATGTTTCGATAGCGCTCGATGGGGGTTTTGCGGGGCACGTGAACCTCCTGGTGGTTCGGATCGTAAGGGGGCCGGCTGGGCCGGCCCGGACTGGAACAAGCGAGATTTAAAGGATAGCGCTTGTCCGTGGCTTTTGCAGATGCGGGCAGCGTGTGCCGAATCAAGGCGGGCGCCGCGGGCGGGCGAAAAAAAAGCCGGCGCGCTGCGAGCGGCCGGCTCGGGTCGACGCGCGGCGCCGCCGCGGCATGGTCGGTTACTGCGGCTTGGGCAGCCCGTCGAGCTTCATGCCCGGCTTGATGCCCTTCGCGGCGAACCAGCCCTTGCTCATCTCGAGCGCATAGACGCCGTTGTTGCGCGGGCAGTGGTTGTCGGTCGTCTCGGCCTTCATCTCGTCGATGTCGGTGATCGTGCCGTCCGCGCGGATGAACGCGATCGACAGCGGAATCAGCGTGTTCTTCATCCAGAAGCAGTGCACGGCGTTCTCGTTGAAGACGAACAGCATGCCTTCGTTCGGCGCGAGCTGCGAACGGTACATCAGCCCCTGTTCGCGGTCGGCGTCGTTCGCGGCGACGGCCGCGTCGATCACGTACATGCCGGCGCGCAGCTTCACGCGCGGGAACTCGCTCGGCTGCTTGGCGCCGGGCGGCACTTGCGCGCCGGCGGCCTGCATGCCGAGCGCGAGAACGGCGAGCGCGGCGGGAAACACGGCGGCGCGCGCAAGGCGGCCGAGCGACGGGCGCAGGGAGAATGGCACAGCATGGCTCCTGTCTGGAAAGCAAGACCCGCATGGTACGCGATGCGCGGCGGCGGGCACAAAAAAGAAAAAGGCAGATCGCCTTGCGGTGATCTGCCTTTCAACGCCGTAAGAACGGCAGGACTGCGTGTTCTTGACTGCGTTATTACAGCTTGCTTACTTAGTTCGAAGCAGCTGCCGGAGCTTCGGCTTCGCTAGCTGCCTTCTTCGCTGCGTGGTGCTTCTTGGCGTGGTGCTTCTTGGCAGCCTTGTGCTTTGCCGGTGCCGAAGCAGCTGCCGGAGCAGCAGCCGAAGCAGCTTCCGGAGCCGATGCTTGTGCGAAAGCAGCCGTTGCGAAGAGACCAGCGACCAGAGCGGCGATCAGTTTGTTCATGTTGTGTTCCTCAGCTTTAGTTAATTAACCAAATGACCCGGCAATAGGAGTCATGTCGTCTAACGGTGCCATCCACCTTTCGGTTGACAGACGCTTCGAGAAATTTCTCTTTGCGCTGCGGGCGCCGAATCGTATTCGAATAAAACGTCGCTTTCGTGACGCAAACACGGGGTTCGGCTGCCAATGCCGGATAGCTAAGGTTGGCATCTGCGTGGTTTAACGCGCGATCTGCGCGCCCGGTTGACGAAACAGACGACGAAAAATTCGCGCGGCCCGGATCCGCTACACGGCGGTTGCGAAACCGTCCCACGGCGCGCGCGGCGGCAGCGCGATTGTTTCGCCCGGCGCAATGCCGAGCGCGAATATATCGAGCGCGCCGATGCCGACGCGCACCAGGCGCAACGTCGGAAAGCCGACGGCCGCCGTCATCCGGCGCACCTGCCGGTTCTTGCCCTCGGTGATCGCGAGCTCGATCCACGTGGTCGGGATCGCGGCGCGGTAGCGGATCGGCGGATTGCGCGGCCACAGTGTCTCGGGCGGCTCGATGAATTCGGCGCGGCACGGGCGCGTCACGTAGTCGCCGAGATCGACGCCGCGCGCGAGCGCCTTCAGGTCGGCCGGCCCCGGCGCGCCGTCGACCTGCGCCCAGTAGCGCTTCACGAGCTTGTGGCGCGGCTCCGCGATGCGCGCCTGCAGCGCGCCGTCGTCGGTGAGCAGCAGCAGCCCCTCGCTGTCCGCATCGAGCCGGCCGGCCGCGTACACGCCGGGCGTTTTTACCCAGTCGCCGAGCGACGGCCGCGTCTCGTGCGCGGAAAACTGGCAAATCGTGCCGAACGGCTTGTTGAGGGCGATGAGGTTCATGGCAGGGCGCCCGCCCGGCGCCCCGCACGGAGCGGGGGCGGGCGGTCTATGGCAAATGGCGGAATCTTAATGCATAATACGGAACGGCAAGTCCTCTGTCTTATATAAGACATAAGTGAGGTCTTGATACGCAGTGCCGCGGTTCGCGCCGAAGTGCCCGGTTGGGGCGCTAGAATAGCGGCTCGCTGTTGCCGTCACGGGGTGGCCATGCCGCGCCCCCGTCGCGCGCGCAGCTTCGACCAGCATCACCTGCTCAGCCACGTCACTGGAGTCGATCATGCCGTATCAGCACATCAAGGTTCCGGAGGGCGGTGACAAGATCACCGTCAACAAGGACTTCTCGCTCAACGTTTCCGATCAGCCGATCATTCCCTATATCGAAGGCGACGGTACGGGCTTCGATATCACGCCGGTCATGATCAAGGTCGTCGACGCGGCGGTCGCGCATGCGTACAAGGGCAAGCGCAAGATCCACTGGATGGAGATCTTCGCGGGCGAGAAGGCGACCAAGGTGTACGGCCCGGACGTGTGGCTGCCGGACGAAACGCTGCAGGTGCTGAAGGAATACGTGGTGTCGATCAAGGGTCCGCTCACGACCCCGGTCGGCGGCGGCATCCGTTCGCTGAACGTCGCGCTGCGCCAGGAGCTCGACCTCTACGTGTGCCTGCGCCCGGTCCAGTACTTCAAGGGCGTGCCGTCGCCGGTGCGCGAGCCGCAGAAGATCGACATGGTGATCTTCCGCGAGAACTCGGAAGACATCTACGCGGGCATCGAATGGGCCGCGGGCTCCGAGCAGGCGAAGAAGGTGATCAAGTTCCTGCAGGACGAGATGGGCGTGAAGAAGATCCGCTTCCCGGAAACCTCCGGGATCGGCGTCAAGCCCGTGTCGACCGAAGGCACCGAGCGGCTCGTGCGCAAGGCGATCCAGTACGCGATCGACAACGATCGCAAGTCGGTCACGCTGGTGCACAAGGGCAACATCATGAAGTTCACGGAAGGCCTGTTCCGTGACGCCGGCTACGCGCTCGCGCAGAAGGAATTCGGCGGCGAGCTGATCGACGGCGGCCCGTGGATGCGCGTGAAGAACCCGAAGACGGGCAACGAGATCGTGATCAAGGATTCGATCGCCGACGCGTTCCTGCAGCAGATCCTGCTGCGCCCGGCCGAATACGACGTGATCGCGACGCTGAACCTGAACGGCGACTACATCTCCGACGCGCTGGCCGCGCAGGTCGGCGGCATCGGGATCGCGCCGGGCGCGAACCTGTCGGATTCGGTCGCGATGTTCGAGGCGACGCACGGCACGGCGCCGAAGTACGCGGGCAAGGATTACGTGAACCCGGGTTCCGAGATCCTGTCGGCGGAAATGATGCTGCGCCACCTCGGCTGGACGGAAGCAGCCGACACGATCATCGCCGCGATGGAGAAGTCGATCCTGCAGAAGCGCGTCACGTACGACTTCGCGCGCCTGATGGAAGGTGCGACGCAGGTGTCGTGCTCCGGCTTCGGCGAAGTGCTGATCGAGAACATGTAAGACCCCTTCCGGGGTGGGCCGGCACGATGCCGGCCGCCCCGGCGCTGTCTGCCGGCGCCGGAGCGTTTCGTGGATGGCAGGTTTGTTGGCAGGGCGGCCCGGCATCCGGGCCGCGGCGCCGCGATGCGGCCCGCAGGCCCTGCAAGGTAGAACATGACGGCCCTCGCAACACCACCGCCCGGCTGAGCCGGCGCGCCCCTTTCGCGATCGACCCGGTCGCTCCCCGCCGGTTACCGCCGGCGCTCTTCAGTCCCACCATCACGTAGCAATGCTTTGACCACCATGTCCACTTCGCCCAAGATCATCTACACCCTCACCGACGAAGCGCCCGCGCTCGCGACCTATTCGCTGCTGCCGATCGTCAAGGCCTTCACGCGTTCGTCCGGCGTCGCCGTCGAAACGCGCGACATCTCGCTCGCCGGCCGCATCATCGCGGCATTCGCAGACATCCTGCCGTCGGAGCAGAAGGGTTCCGACGATCTGGCCGAGCTGGGCCAGCTCACGCTGAAGCCGGAAGCGAACATCATCAAGCTGCCGAACATCAGCGCATCGGTGCCGCAGCTGAAGGCCGCGATCGCAGAACTGCAGGCGCAGGGCTACGCGCTGCCGGCCTATCCGGAAGATCCGTCGACGGACGAAGAGAAGGCCGTCAAGGCGCGCTACGACAAGATCAAGGGCAGCGCGGTGAACCCGGTGCTGCGCGAAGGCAACTCCGACCGCCGCGCGCCGCTGTCGGTCAAGAACTACGCACGCAAGCATCCGCACAAGATGGGCGCGTGGAAGTCCACGTCGAAGGCGCACGTCGCGCACATGACCGAAGGCGACTTCTACGGCAGCGAGAAGTCGGCGCTGATCGCCGCGGCCGGCAGCGTGAAGATCGAACTGACGACCACCGACGGCGCGAAGAAGGTGCTGAAGGAAAAGACGGCCGTGAAGGCCGGCGAAGTGATCGACGCGTCGGTGATGAGCCGCAACGCGCTGCGCAGCTTCATCGAAGCGCAGATCGCCGACGCGAAGGCGCAGGACGTGCTGTTCTCGGTGCACCTGAAGGCGACCATGATGAAGGTCTCGGACCCGATCCTGTTCGGCCACTTCGTGTCGGTGTTCTACCGTGACGCGCTCACCAAGCACGCGGACGTGCTGGCGAAGGTCGGCTTCAACCCGAACAACGGGATCGGCGACCTCTACGCGCGCCTGAAGGATCTGCCGGCCGACACGCGCGAGGCGATCGAAGCCGACGTCAAGGCCGAGTACGCGGTGCGCCCGCGCCTCGCGATGGTCAACTCGGACAAGGGCATCACGAACCTGCACGTGCCGAGCGACGTGATCGTCGACGCGTCGATGCCGGCGATGATCCGCGATTCGGGCGGCATGTGGGGCCCGGACGGTCAACTGTACGACGCGAAGGCCGTGATTCCGGACCGCTGCTACGCGGGCGTGTACCAGGCCGTGATCGAGGACTGCAAGCAGCACGGCGCGTTCGATCCGGTCACGATGGGCAGCGTGCCGAACGTGGGCCTGATGGCGCAGGCGGCCGAGGAATACGGTTCGCACGACAAGACGTTCCAGATTCCGGCGGACGGTGTCGTGCGCGTCATCGACGAAGCCGGCAACGTGCTGCTCGAGCACGCGGTCGAGTCGGGCGACATCTGGCGCATGTGCCAGACGAAGGACGCACCGGTGCAGGACTGGGTCAAGCTCGCGGTCAACCGCGCCCGCGCGACCGGCGCGCCTGCCGTATTCTGGCTCGATCCGGCGCGCGCGCACGATGCGCAGATCATCGCGAAGGTCGAACGCTACCTGAAGGATCACGACACGAACGGCCTCGACATCCGCATCATGACGCCGGTCGAAGCGACGCGTTTCTCGCTCGAGCGCATCCGTGCGGGCAAGGACACGATCTCGGTCACCGGCAACGTGCTGCGCGACTACCTGACCGACCTGTTCCCGATCATGGAACTCGGCACCAGCGCGAAGATGCTGTCGATCGTGCCGCTGATGGCCGGCGGCGGGATGTTCGAAACGGGGGCGGGCGGCTCGGCGCCGAAGCACGTGCAGCAGTTCGTCGAGGAAGGCTTCCTGCGCTGGGATTCGCTCGGCGAATTCCTCGCGCTGGCCGCGTCGCTCGAACACCTCGGCAACGCGTACCAGAACGCGAAGGCGCTCGTGCTCGCGAAGACGCTCGACCAGGCGACCGGCAAGTTCCTGGACGAGAACAAGTCGCCGGCGCGCAAGGTCGGCGGCCTCGACAACCGCGGCAGCCACTTCTACCTGTGCCTGTACTGGGCGCAGGCGCTGGCCGAGCAGAGCGAGGACGCCGCGCTGAAGGCGCAGTTCGAAGGTGTGGCGAAGGCGCTGTCGGACAACGAGGCGCGCATCCTCGAAGAACTGGCGGCCGCGCAAGGCAAGCCGCAGGCGATCGGCGGGTACTACCGTCCGAACGTCGAGCTGACGAGCCAGGCCATGCGCCCGAGCGCGACGCTGAACGGCATCGTCGACGCGGTCGCCTGACGCCGGCCGCGCACTCGCGCGAGCCGTTGCATGTGCCGGTGCGGCGGATTGAACCGTTCGCCGCCCGGCACACAAGAAAAACGCCCCGGTCGCCCGGGGCGTTTGTCGTTGCGGGGTGGCCATTCAGACGTGAACGATTTCCCATTCGGCGATTTCATGCGGCACTTCGAGCGTCGCGGTGTCGAGTTCGGACAGTTGCTCGCAGTCGCCGCGCGAGATGTGGTCGGCCGCCACTTCGGGGCACGAGAACGCGCCGAGCAGGGCGTTGCCGAACGTCGCTTCCCAGCCGCCGTTACCCGGCAGGATGTAGAACGACCCGAGCGCTGAACCAAAGCGAAATCCCTTCATTTCCGTTCTCCCTTTCTGATCACAAGCGATTCTGTTGCGCCGTCCGCCGGTTCGCCCGGCTGTGGCCCGACTGGCTGCTTGCGCCGGATTCCGTGTCGAACGTCGTGGCGAAGCGTCAGTGCATGGAACCAAGTCTACGTCCGCGCCCCGCTCGAATGGTGCGCGTAGAGCGACTTCTCGAAACAAAAATTCCCTTTTAAAAACAAAGTATTATTTGCAACGTTTTGTATTGCGGAACGTTTTTCGGCATCGCGAAACGGGAAATTTGTGCCCTGCACCACGAATTTTTATAACGCAGTGACTTGTTCCGCATCGTGAAAAATCGGCGGGTGCGAGCATCCGGACGCGGCGGCGGAGAGCGCGAGGGCCGAGCGGAAGGCGCACAGCGCGTTCGCTGGAATGTGCGAAGGGGCGGCGCCCATGCGTGCCGAAACACCGCCCGGCGATGGCGGTCGTGACGCCGTCCGGCGCGGTAACGATGCGTGCTGCGGCGTATCGCCACCCGTCCCGCGGCGGCGTTTTTCGATCCGGCCCTGCGGTTATGATGACGCGATCGCCGCGGCTCTCGCGCGGCGCTGCACGGATAACGAGGATCGATTGATGAGACGGAGAACCTTCCTGTCGCGCACCATCGGTGTCGCGGCCGCGTCGCTGTTCGCGCGCGCCGCGTCGGCGCAGCATGCCGGTCACGCGGGCATGGCCGGCATGGATTCGATGGACGACATGCCGGGCATGTCGGGTATGTCAGGGATGTCGGCGCACGCGCAGCACGGCAAGCCCGCGCCGGCTGCCCTGGCGGCCGCCGACGCGCTGCCGGCCGGCGCGCCGCTCGCGACGTTGCGCACGCTGGCCAACGAAAGCCGCGAGCCCGGCACATTCCGGGCCACGCTGGTCGCTCGACCGGTGGCGCGAGCGCTGCTGCGCGGTGCGCGGCCGACCACGTTCTGGCAGTTCGGCCCGGGCACGCAAGGCCCCGTCGTCGGCCCGCTGATCGACGTGCGCGAGGGCGATACGGTCGAGATCCGGTTCGTGAACAAGCTGCCGCAGCCGTCGACGATCCACTGGCACGGCCTGCCCGTGCCGCCCGACCAGGACGGCAACCCGTCCGATCCGGTCGCGCCCGGCGCGTCGCGCGTGTATCGCTTCACGCTGCCGAAGGGTAGCGCCGGTACGTACTGGTACCACCCGCATCCGCACATGATGACCGCCGAGCAGGTGTTTCGCGGGCTGGCCGGCCCGTTCGTCGTGCGCGCCGCGGAGGATCCGCTTGCCGGCTGGCCCGAGCGCCACCTGTTCGTGTCGGATCTGAAGCTTGCGCGCGACGGCACGATCGCGCCGAACGACATGATGGACTGGATGAACGGCCGCGAAGGCCAGTTCGTGCTGGTCAACGGTGCGCGCCGGCCGCGCATCGACGTCGCGGGCGACGAACGCTGGCGTGTCTGGAACGCGTGCAGCGCACGCTACCTGCGCATCGCGTTCGACGACGGTCGCGCGTTCGAGCAGGTGGGCACCGACGGCGGGCTGTTCGACGCGCCGCGGCGCGTGACGTCGCTGCTGATTGCGCCGGGCGAGCGCGCGGAACTGTTGGTGCGTGCCGGCGATCGTGTGTCACGCGCGGTGCTGCAGGCGGCCGAGTACGACCGCCGCAAGATGGCGATGTCGCACGACGACGGTCACGGCAGCCTGCCGCCCGATCCGGCGCTGGCGCTGGCCGATGTCGCGTTTGCGCCCGCCGAGGCCCGCGCGCTGCCTGCCACGCTGCGCACGGTGCCGCCGCTGGGCGAATCGGTCGCGCACAAGACGGTCGCGTTCGGCGAGGAAATGGACATGGACGCGATGATGAAGGGGGCGGCGCACGGCCGCCCGGCGGGCATGCGCTTCACGATCAACGGCGATACGTACGCGCCGCATCGCGCGACGCTGACGAGCCGCCGTGGCGACGTCGAGCGCTGGGAGATCCACAACGCCACCGACATGGATCACCCGTTCCATTTGCACGGCACGCAGTTTCAGGTGATCGAGCGCGCGTCGAACGGCTCGCGCATCCCCGAGCCGTTCCGCGCATGGCGTGATACCGTGAACGTGCGCAGCGGCGAAACCGTGACGATCCTCACCACGCAGGAGATGTCCGGCGAGCGCATGTTTCACTGCCACATCCTCGAACACGAGGATCTCGGGATGATGGGAACGCTGAAGGTGATGTGATGCCGGATCGATCCGCCGTCGGGCTGGTTTGACGGCGGATCGATCGTCCCGCGATCGCACAGCGGCCATTCCTGTTCAGACGCATCCGATGTTCGATATCCACGCAATCGGACAGCGCTTAATTTCGTACTTGGCTCATATTCTTTTGAGTTGACGGTCCCTATACTCGGTCGAGTGCAATTTCCATGACGCGCTACGGTGCCGGCCCATGCGGGCGGGCATCGCCGGTGTCGCCATGACGTTGCGCGGTATTGACGCGGGCGCAAGACGATATCCGTTTCTCTTGAATTCAAACGATGTCGCGCCATGAGTGACGAAATCAAGTATTTAGGACTCTTATGAAATTAATAAGAAACCCGATGGGCGGTCTGATGAACGAAAAGCGTGCCGTGCGCGTTCTGACCTTGCGTACCATCGCGGCAAGTGTGATCGGCATGTCGAGTCTGTTGGCCACGGATGCGCGCGCAACTGTCGTTGCAGGAGCAGATCGATCAATTGAGCAACGCAGTCGGCCGGTTGGGCGCGACGGCTGATTCGCTGGCCGGATCGATCAACAACATCAACGACAGGCTTGCAAATTCTTCGTTGCCGTCACCCGGCACGGGGCAAAACAGCGTCGCCTCGGGAAAAACTCGAACGCGTCCGCCACGGACAGCACGGCGCTCGGCAATTCGGCGTCGGCGACGGGCGACGCGAGCGTCGCGCTGGGCAAGGGCGCGAACGCGAGCGCCGACCAGAGCATGGCGGCAGGCACCGGCGCGACGGCATCGGGCGCGAACAGCTCCGCGGTCGGCGTGAATGCGTCGGCGACGGGTGTGGACAGCACGGCGCTCGGCAATTCGGCATCGGCGACGGGCGATGAGAGCATCGCACTCGGCAAGGGCGCGAACGCAAGCGCCGACCAGAGCATGGCGGCCGGCACCGGCGCGACGGCATCGGGCGTGAACAGCTCGGCGGTGGGTGTGCACGCGTCGGCGACGGGTGTGGACAGCACCGCGCTCGGCAATTCGGCATCGGCCACGGGCGATGAGAGCATCGCACTCGGCAAGGGCGCGAACGCAAGCGCCGACCAGAGCATGGCGGCTGGCACCGGCGCGACGGCATCGGGCGTGAACAGCTCGGCGGTCGGCGTGAATGCGTCGGCGACGGGTGTGGACAGCACGGCGCTCGGCAATTCGGCATCGGCCACGGGCGACGCGAGCATCGCGCTGGGCAAGGGCGCGAACGCAAGCGGCGAGCAGAGCATGGCGGCCGGCACCGGCGCGACGGCATCGGGCGCGAACGGCTCGGCGGTCGGCGTGAACGCGTCGGCGGCGGGCGTGGACAGCACGGCGCTCGGCAATTCGGCGTCGGCGACGGGCGACGCGAGCGTCGCGCTCGGCAAGGGCGCGAATGCGAGCGCCGAGCAGAGCATGGCGGCCGGCACCGGCGCGACGGCATCGGGCGCGAACGGCTCGGCGGTCGGCGTGAACGCGTTGGCCGCGGGTGTGGACGGCACGGCGCTCGGCAATTCGGCGTCGGCGACGGGCGACGCGAGCGTCGCGCTCGGCAAGGGCGCGAATGCGAGCGCCGAGCAGAGCATGGCGGCCGGCACCGGCGCGACGGCGTCGGGCGTGAACGGTACGGCGCTTGGCGCGCAGGCCGCGGCGGCCGGCAATGCGAGTCTCGCGGCCGGAGCCGGTGCGTACGCATCGGGTGCGAACAGCACCGCGGTGGGTGTCGGCGCGCTGGCGGGCGCGGACAACAGCATGGCGTTGGGCGCGGCAGCGGCGGCAACGGGCGACGCGAGCATGGCGAACGGCGTGCGCGCCCAGGCGCTCGGCGCGCGCAGCGTCGCGGTTGGCACGGGCGCGGTCGCGGCCGGCAACGGCAGCGTGACGCTCGGCTCGGGGGCATCGGCGGCCGGCGCGCACAGCACGGCAATCGGTACGGACGCGGTCGCGACCGGCGCGAACTCCGTGGCGCTGGGGAGCGGCTCGGTGGCGGATCGTGACAATACCGTGTCGGTGGGCACGCCGACGAACGAAAGGAAGATCGCCAACCTCGCGGACGCCGTGCTGCCTTCGGATGCCGTGAACCTCCGTCAACTCAACGCGGTCGCGCGACGTGCCTACAGCGGCGTCGCGGCGGCCACCGCGCTGACGATGATTCCGGATGTCGATCCCGGCAAGACGATTGCCGTCGGCATGGGCTTTGGCAGCTATCTCGGCTATCAGGCCGGCGCGTTCGGCGCGTCGGTCCGGCTCCGCGAGAACCTGAAGATGAAGATCGGCGCCGGCTTCAGCTCCGCGGCGACGACGTGGGGCGCGGGCGCGTCGTACAGCTGGTAACGAATGGCGCTGGCGGCGTTGCCGGGGTGTCGGATCCGGTACGCCGCACGTGTCGCCAGCAAGTGCGGGTATCGGGCGGGCGCGGCGCTTCGGCGGCGCGCCCGTTTTTCATGAGCCGCGCATTCGCATCTTTGGCGCGACAATCGTATATTGCGCGCCGCGATTGTATGAAAACGGCAATCAAATCGCCGATGCATTGGCGCTTTGAAAGATGCGCCACAAAAAAAGAAACCCGGCATATGCCGGGTTTCTTCATCCGAAATCCGTTGCCTTCAGGCAGCCTGGATATTCGAAGCCTGCTTGCCCTTCGGGCCTTGGACGACCTCGAAGCTTACCTTCTGGCCTTCCTTGAGGGTCTTGAAACCCTGCATGTTGATGGCCGAGAAGTGCGCAAACAGATCTTCACCGCCCTCGTCGGGAGTGATGAAACCGAAGCCCTTCGCGTCGTTGAACCACTTAACGATACCAGTTGCCATTTTCCTACTTCCCCTGTCACACAGTCGCTGCTACTTACCACGAGCACGCTCGAAAAGCTAAACGACCGGAAAATACAGCCGTTCCCCCCTCACAAGCTCACCTTCGGCCTCTTTCATTTCGCCGTCAGACGAATTGAAAAAAGTGCCAGCTTGATTGTTGGCGCTCTTTATTGGAGTGTCAAGTGGAATTTTTAGACGGTTGGAGGGTCGTTGTAAAGAACCCATTTTCAGGGTTTTTCCGGCTTTGCTTTGCAGCATGTGGCCAAGCGCGGGGGCTTGAAAAGCCGCATAATCGGCTCATATACCAGGCTCGAGTGACACGCGTTCGAGTCGTCCCGGCTTGTGGGATACTGGATGCGGACACGACGTTCCGGTGCGACTCCCCCTGACGGTTCGTGTTCCGCGCCATGCGTGAAAGCCGGCACCGCAGCCGGCTTTCGTATGGCGCGAGGGCGATCGCGTGTTCCGGGATACCGGGGAGGGCGCCGGCCGGTCGGTCGGGTAATGGCAGGATTGCGGGCCTGTCCGAGTTGTTTAGAATGGGTGTATGGCGATTATCCCGGACAAGCAGGACAGTACCGTCCTGGAACGCAAGCAGCAGAAGCTGAAGCCGCCTTCGATGTACAAGGTGGTGCTGCTGAACGACGACTTCACGCCGATGGAATTCGTCGTGATGGTGGTCCAGGAGTATTTCAAGAAGGATCGCGAGACGGCCACGCAGATCATGCTGAAGGTCCATCGCGAAGGGCGAGGGGTTTGTGGGGTCTATACGCGGGACATCGCGTCGACCAAGGTTGAGCAAGTCGTTACCCATGCGCGGCAGGCAGGGCATCCGCTGCAGTGCGTGATGGAGGAAGCATGATTGCCCAGGAATTGGAAGTCAGCCTGCACATGGCGTTCATGGAAGCACGCCAGGCGCGCCATGAGTTCATTACGGTCGAGCACCTGCTGCTGGCCCTGCTGGATAATCCGACGGCAGCCGAGGTGTTGCGCGCATGTGCGGCCAACATCGAGGACTTGCGTCAGAACCTGCGCAATTTCATCCACGACAACACACCTACCGTCCCGGGCACCGACGATGTCGATACCCAGCCGACGCTCGGGTTCCAGCGCGTGATCCAGCGCGCGATCATGCACGTCCAGTCGACGTCGAACGGCAAGAAGGAAGTCACCGGCGCGAACGTGCTGGTCGCGATCTTCGGCGAGAAGGATTCGCACGCCGTCTACTACCTGCAGCAGCAGGGCGTCACGCGTCTCGACGTGGTGAACTTCATTTCGCACGGTATCGCGAAGACGAACAGCGGCGAAGCCGCGAAGTCGACCGACGCGAACGCGGAAAGCGAGGACGCGAACGCGCAGAAAGAAACGCCGCTCGCGCAGTTCACGCAGAACCTGAACCAGATGGCGAAGGACGGCCGCATCGATCCGCTGATCGGCCGCGAGCCGGAGGTCGAGCGCGTCGTGCAGGTGCTGTGCCGTCGCCGCAAGAACAACCCGCTGCTCGTCGGCGAAGCCGGCGTCGGCAAGACCGCGATCGCCGAAGGGCTCGCGTATCGGATCACCCGCGGCGAAGTGCCGGACATCCTCGCGAACGCGCAGGTGTATTCGCTCGACATGGGCGCGCTGCTCGCGGGCACCAAGTATCGCGGCGATTTCGAGCAGCGTCTGAAGACGGTGCTGAAGGAGTTGAAGGAGCGGCCGCACGCGATCCTCTTCATCGACGAAATCCATACGCTGATCGGCGCGGGCGCCGCGTCGGGCGGCACGCTCGATGCATCGAACCTGCTGAAGCCGGCGTTGTCGTCGGGCACGCTCAAGTGCATCGGCGCGACGACGTTCACCGAGTACCGCGGCATCTTCGAGAAGGATGCGGCGCTGTCGCGGCGCTTCCAGAAGGTCGACGTGACGGAGCCGAGCGTCGAGCAGACGGTCGCGATCCTGCGCGGGCTGAAGTCGCGCTTCGAGGAGCATCACGGCGTCAAGTACTCGTCGGGTGCGCTGTCGGCCGCGGCCGAACTGTCGGCGCGCTTCATCACCGACCGTCACCTGCCGGACAAGGCGATCGACGTGATCGACGAGGCGGGTGCCGCGCAGCGGATCCTGCCGAAGTCGAAGCAGAAGAAGACGATCGGCAAGGGCGAGATCGAGGAAATCATCTCGAAGATCGCGCGCGTGCCGGCGCAGAGCGTGTCGCAGGACGATCGCAGCAAGCTGCAGACGCTCGATCGCGACCTGAAGAGCGTCGTGTTCGGCCAGGATCCGGCGATCGATGCGCTCGCGGCCTCGATCAAGATGGCGCGCGCGGGCCTCGGCAAGATGGACAAGCCGATCGGCGCGTTCCTGTTCTCCGGCCCGACGGGTGTCGGCAAGACCGAAGTGGCGCGCCAGCTCGCGTTCACGCTCGGCATCGAGCTGATCCGCTTCGACATGTCGGAATACATGGAGCGTCACGCGGTGAGCCGGCTGATCGGCGCGCCGCCGGGCTACGTCGGGTTCGACCAGGGCGGCCTGCTGACCGAAGCCGTCACGAAGAAGCCGCATTGCGTGCTGCTGCTCGACGAAATCGAGAAGGCGCATCCGGACATCTTCAACGTGCTGCTGCAGGTGATGGACCACGGCACGCTGACGGACAACAATGGCCGCAAGGCGGATTTCCGCAACGTCATCATCATCATGACGACGAACGCGGGCGCCGAGTCGATGCAGAAGGCGACGATCGGTTTCACGACGCGCCGCGAAACGGGCGACGAGATGACCGACATCAAGCGCCTGTTCACGCCGGAATTCCGCAACCGCCTGGATGCGATCATCAGCTTCCGCTCGCTCGATGAGGAAATCATCATGCGTGTGGTCGACAAGTTCCTGATCCAGCTCGAGGAACAGCTGCACGAGAAGAAGGTCGACGCGCTCTTCACCGACACGTTGCGCAAGCATCTCGCGAAGCACGGCTTCGACCCGCTGATGGGCGCGCGGCCGATGCAGCGGCTGATCCAGGACACGATCCGGCGCGCGCTGGCCGACGAACTGCTGTTCGGCAAGCTCGTCAACGGCGGTCACGTGACGGTCGACGTCGACGAAAGCGACAAGGTGCAGTTGTCGTTCGACAAGCTGGCGAATCCGCCGCACAAGCCGAACGAAGAGACGGTCGAAGTCGAGTAAGCGATCATTCGTAGTTCATGCGAACGGCGCGGGAAGTTCTCCGCGCCGTTTCGTTTTATCCGGCGCCGGCGGCGCGATGGTGGTGCAGGGGAGTGGTAACGCAGTGACACAACAACAACGGTCGTTCGACGATATCGTCGCGCGCGAACAAGGGTTGCGCCACGCGCTGACGTCGGGGCAGATGGCGATGATCGCGATCGGCGGCGCGATCGGCACGGGGCTGTTCCTCGGCAGCGGGTTCGCGATCGGGCTCGCCGGCCCGAGCGTGCTGGTTTCCTATGCGATCGGCGCGCTGATCGCGCTGCTGCTGATGGGCGCACTCGCGGAAATGACCGTCGCGCATCCGACGGCCGGCTCGTTCGGCGCGTATGCCGAGCATTATGTCGGCCCGCTCGCGGGCTTCCTGGTGCGCTATGCGTACTGGTTCGCGGTCGTGTTCGCGATCGGCACCGAGATCAGCGCGATCGCCGTGTTCATGAAGTACTGGTTCCCGGCCGTGCCCGGCTGGTACTGGGTGATCGGCTTCTCCGCGCTGCTGATCGCGGTGAACCTCGCGAGCGTCACGCTGTACGGGACGGTCGAATACGCGTTCTCGTTGCTGAAGATCGCGGCGATCGTCGTGTTCATCGTGCTCGGCGCGTTTCTCGTGTGGTCGGCGCCGGCCGCATCGGGCATCGGTTTCGCGAACTACACCGCGCACGGCGGCTTCATGCCGAGGGGGCCTTGGGGTACCTGGGTCGCGGTGATCGTCGCGATTTTCAGCTACATGAGCATCGAAGCCGTCGCGATCGCGGCCGGCGAGGCGCGCGATCCGCAGCACGCGGTCACGCGCGCCTTCCGCTCGACCGTGTTCCGGCTCGTGCTGTTCTACCTGCTGACGCTGTCGCTGATGCTGGCGATCGTGCCGTGGACGCAGGCCGGCACCGACGAAAGCCCGTTCGTGAAGGTGATGGCCGCGACGCACGTGCCGTATGCGGCGGGCGTGATCAACTTCGTGCTGCTGATCGCGGCGCTGTCGGCGATGAACAGCCAGCTCTACGTGACGACGCGGATGATGTTCAGCCTGTCGCGCGCGCGCCTCGCGCCGGCGGTATTCGGCCGGCTGGGCGCGAACGGCGTGCCGCGCGCCGCGCTATGGATTTCGACGAGCGGCGTCGCGGTGGCGGCCGTGCTGGTTGCGCTCGCGCCCGACACCGCGTTCACCGTGATGATGGCGATCGCGATGTTCGGCGCGCTGTTCACGTGGCTGATGATCTTCGTCACGCACCTGCGCTTCCGTTCGAAGTATCGGGGCCCAGCGCTCGCATTCCGGATGTGGGGGCACCCGTTCGGCAGCCTGCTCGGCGCGGCGCTCGTCGCGGCGATCCTGCTGACAACCGCTTTCACGCGCGAATTCCGGATGACGATGGTGGTCGGCGTCGTGTTCGTCGTGCTGCTGACGCTCGCCTACGCGCTGCATTACCGGCACCGGCACGCGCGCTGATCGTGCGGCCCGGTTTTTCGTGCTGCGTGGCTCAGTGGCGGCCGGTGCTGCCGAAGCCGCCTTCGCCGCGATCGCTCTCGGTGAATTCGTCGACGATGTTGAACTGCGCCTGCACGACCGGCACGATCACGAGCTGCGCGAGCCGTTCGAACGGGTTCAGCACGAATTCGGTCTGGCCGCGGTTCCACGTCGAGACCATCAACTGGCCCTGGTAGTCGGAATCGATCAGGCCGACGAGGTTGCCGAGCACGATCCCGTGCTTGTGGCCGAGGCCCGAGCGCGGCAGGATCAGCGCCGCATAGCCGGGATCGGCGAGGTGGATCGCGAGGCCCGTCGGCACGAGCGTGGTTTCGCCCGGCTTCAGCGTGACCGGGGCGTCGAGGCACGCGCGCAGGTCGAGGCCGGCGCTGCCGGTGGTCGCGTAGGCGGGCAGGTAGTCGCGCATGCGCGCGTCGAGAATCTTCAGGTCGAGTTTCATGCGGTCGTCGAATCGGTCGGGAAGGGCGCGGCGGCCAGTGCCGCCGCGCGGGATCAGATCAGGCGATTGTCGGGCAGGCGCTTCGCGATTTCCGCGACGAGCGCGTGCGCGAGTTCGTCCTTGGGCGCGCGCGGCAGGCGCGTGAGGCCGGCGGCCTCGAACAGCACGACTTCGTTGTCGTCGCGCCCGAACGTCAGCGGGCCGAGGTTGCCGACGAGCAGCGGCACGTTCTTGCGCTTGCGCTTCTCGTCGCCGTGCACGTCGAGGTCGCCGCTTTCGGCCGCGAAGCCGACGCAGAACGGCGGATCGGGCAGCGCGGCGACCGACGCGAGGATGTCGGGGTTCTCGACGAACGCGAGCGCCGGCATCTTGCGGTCGGCCGTCTTCTTCATCTTGTGCTCGGCCGGCTGGTCGACGCGCCAGTCGGCGACCGCCGCCACCGCGATGAAGATGTCGGCATCGGCGACCGCCTGCATCACCGCGTCGTACATTTGCTGCGCAGTCTGCACGTCCTGGCGGGTCACGCCCCACGGCGTGTCGAGCGCGACCGGCCCGGCGACGAGATGCACGTCGGCGCCCGCCTGCTGCGCGGCGCGCGCGAGCGCGAAGCCCATCTTGCCGCTGGAGCGGTTCGTCAGGCCGCGGACCGGGTCGAGCGGCTCGAACGTCGGGCCGGCCGTGATCAGCACGCGCCGGTGCGCGAGCACTTTCGGCGCGAAGTGCGCGACGATCGCTTCATAGATCGCCTCGGGCTCGAGCATGCGGCCGTCGCCGACTTCGCCGCATGCCTGCGCGCCCGAGTCCGGGCCGAGCACCGATACGCCGTCCGCGCGCAGTTGCGCGGCGTTGCGTTGCGTGGCCGGGTTCTGCCACATCTGGCGGTTCATCGCGGGCACGACGAGCAGCGGGCAGTCGCGTGCGACGCACAGCGTCGACAGCAGGTCGTCGGCGAACCCGTGCGCGAGCTTCGCGAGGAAATCCGTCGACGCGGGCGCGATCACGATCGCGTCGGCTTCGCGCGACAGGTCGATGTGCGCCATGTTGTTGTCGATGCGCGCGTCCCACTGGCTCGTATAGACGGGCCGCCCCGACAGCGCCTGCATCGTGACGGGCGTGATGAACTGGGTGGCGGCGTCGGTCATCGCGACCTGCACGGTCGCACCGGCCTTCACGAGCAGCCGCGTGAGTTCGGCGATCTTGTAGCAGGCGATGCCGCCCGTCAGGCCGAGAACGAGGTGTTTTCCTGCGAGTTCTGCGTGTGCCAACTCAGGCCTCCTGGGGTCAAACGGAACGGCCGGCGCGAAGCCGGCCGTCGACACGGAGTATGCGCGCTCAGCGCGAGCCGCGCACGCGCCGCAGCTCGTCGTAGACCAGCAGCACCGCGCCCACCGTGATCGCGGAATCGGCGAGGTTGAACGCCGGGAAGTGCCACGCGCCGAGATGGAAATCGAGGAAGTCGATCACGTGACCGTAGACGAGCCGGTCGATCACGTTGCCGAGCGCGCCGCCGAGGATCAGCGCGAGCGACAGGCTGAACAGGCGTTGCTGGCCGTGACGGCGCAGCAGGAAGCAGATCACGAGCGTCGCACCGATGCCGAGCGCGGTGAACGCCCAGCGCTGCCAGCCGCTCGCGGCCGACAGGAAGCCGAACGCGGCGCCGCGGTTGTACACCAGCACGAGATTGAAGAACGACGTCAGCGCATGCTGCGCGCCGTACGCGAACGTTTTCAGGATCGCGATCTTCGACAACTGGTCGAACAGGATCACGATCAGCGAAATGCCGAGCCAGGGCGCGAGCGCGCCGCTGGCCGGTTTCGACAGGGTCTTCGCCATATTTATGCAGCGCTCCGGATTTCGCCGTTTTCAAACAGGTTCGAGAAGCAGCGGCCGCACAGCGTCGGATGATCGGCGTGCGCGCCGACATCTTCGCGGTAGTGCCAGCAGCGTTCGCACTTCTGGTACTTCGACGCGGCCACGTCGACGCTTTCCTGCGCGTCGTCGTCGACCTTGACGACCGTCGCGGCCGACGTGATCAGCACGAACTTCAGATCGTCGCCGAGGCTCGTCAGCGCGTCGTAGCGCGCGCCGCTCGCATGCACGGCCACTTCGGCCTGCAGCGACGAACCGATGCGGTTCGCGGTGCGCGCTTCCTCGAGCGCCTTCGTCACGTTGCCGCGCACGTCGCGCAGCAGCGCCCACTTCTCGATCAGCGCGGCCGCGCCGGCGACTTCCGGATACGCATAGTAGGTCTCCGTGAAGATCGTGTCGCTCGCCGGCTGGAACACCTTCCACGCTTCTTCCGCCGTGAACGACAGGAACGGCGCGAGCACGCGCAGCAGGCCTTGCGTCAGGTGGTACAGCGCCGTTTGCGCGGAGCGGCGCGCGCGCGAATCGGCGGCGCTCGTGTACAGGCGATCCTTCAGCACGTCGAGGTAGAAGCCGCCGAGATCCTCCGAGCAGTACGTCTGCAGCTTCGCGACGACCGGGTGGAACTCGTACTTCTCGTAGTGGCCGAGCAGTTCCGTCTGCAGTTGCTGCGAGAACGCGACCGCGTAGCGGTCGATCTCGAGCCATTCGTCGACCGGCACCGCGTGCTGCGCGAAGTCGAAATCCGACAGGTTCGCGAGCAGGAAGCGCAGCGTGTTGCGGATGCGGCGATAGCCTTCCGTCACGCGCTTCAGGATTTCCTCGGAGATCGCGAGCTCGCCCGAATAGTCGGTCGACGCGATCCACAGTCGGATGATTTCCGCGCCGAGGCGGTTCGCGACTTCATGCGGGTCGATGCCGTTGCCGAGCGACTTGCTCATCTTGCGGCCTTCGCCGTCGACCGTGAAGCCGTGCGTGAGCAGGCCCTTGTACGGCGCGCGGCCGTCGAGCATCGATGCCGTGAGCAGCGACGAGTGGAACCAGCCGCGGTGCTGGTCGGAGCCTTCGAGGTACAGGTCGGCCGGGAACTGCAGCTGATCCTTGTGCGAGCCGCGCAGCACGTGCCAGTGCGTCGTGCCCGAGTCGAACCACACGTCGAGCGTGTCGCGGTTCTTTTCGTACAGGTTCGCGTCGTCGCCGATCAGCTCGCGCGGGTCGAGCGATTGCCATGCCTCGATGCCCGACTGCTCGACGCGCTTCGCGACTTCCTCGAGCAGCTCGAGCGTGCGCGGGTGCAGCTCGCCGGTTTCCTTGTGCACGAAGAACGCCATCGGCACGCCCCACTGGCGCTGGCGCGACAGCGTCCAGTCGGGACGGTTCGCGATCATGCTGAACAGGCGCTGCTTGCCCCACGACGGGTAGAACGCGGTCGCGTCGACGCCTTCGAGCGCCGTCTCGCGCAGCGTCTTGCCGCCGTCGCGCGGCGCCACGTCCATGCCGGCGAACCATTGCGACGTCGCGCGGTAGATGATTGGCGTCTTGTGGCGCCAGCAGTGCATGTAGCTGTGCGTGTACTTCTCGCTGCGCAGCAGCGAGCCGGCCGCGTTCAGCGCGTCGACGATCTTCGGGTTCGCGTCCCAGATCGACAGGCCGCCGAACAGCGGCAGCGACTCGATGTAGCGGCCGTCGCCCATCACCGGGTTGATGATGTCGGAATCGGTCATCCCGTGCGCCTTGCACGACTGGAAGTCCTCGATGCCGTACGCGGGCGACGAGTGCACGACGCCGGTACCCGTATCGGTCGTCACGTAGTCGCCGAGGTAGACGGGCGCGGTGCGCTGGTAGCCGGGGTGGGCCGACGCGAGCGGGTGGTGGAAGCGCAGGTTCGCGAGCTTCACGCCGGGTGCGGTCGCGACGACGCGGCCGGTCAGCTTGAAGTCGGCCATGCAGGCTTCGACGCGCTCCTGCGCGATGATCAGCAGCCCGCGCTCGGTGTCGACGAGCGCGTAGACGATTTCCGGGTGGAGGTTCAGCGCCTGGTTGGCGGGAATCGTCCACGGCGTGGTGGTCCAGATCACGATGCCGCCTTCGGCGCGCGGCAGCGCCGGCAGGCCGAACGCGTGCGCGGTCTTTTCCGGCTCCGCGAACGCGAACATCACGTCGATGGTCGGGTCGGTGCGGTCCTTGTACTCGACCTCCGCTTCCGCGAGCGCCGAGCCGCAGTCGAAGCACCAGTTCACCGGCTTCAGCCCGCGATACACGTAGCCCTTCTCGATGATCTTGCCGAGCGCGCGGATCTCTTCCGCCTCGTTCACGAAGTTCATCGTCTTGTACGGGTTGGCCCAGTCGCCGAGCACGCCCAGGCGCTTGAAGCCGACCTTCTGCTTCTCGATCTGCTCGGTCGCGTACGCGCGCGCCTTGCTCATCACTTCGGCCGCCGGCAGCGACTTGCCGAACTGCTTCTCGATCTGGATTTCGATCGGCATCCCGTGGCAATCCCAGCCCGGCACGTACGGCGCGTCGAAGCCGGCCATGTTGCGCGACTTGACGACGATGTCCTTCAGGATCTTGTTGACCGCGTGGCCGAGGTGGATGTCGCCGTTCGCATACGGCGGGCCGTCGTGCAGGATGAACTTCGGCCGGCCCTTGCTGGCCGCGCGGATCTTGTCGTAGATGCCGCGCTCTTCCCACTCCTTGACCCACTGCGGCTCGCGCTTGGGCAGGTCGCCGCGCATCGGGAACGGCGTGTCGAGCAGGTTGACCGGATACTTGGCCTGCGGTTTCGAATCGGCTTTCTTGTTGCTCATGATGGGATCGCTATCTAAATCGGGGGACGCTCGGGCGTCGTGAATCGGGTAGGCGCGCGAGCAGGCGCGCGAGGGTGCGGCGCCAGGGCGCCGCCGTCCGGATCAGCTAATTCGGTCGGTGGCCGACGTCGCGAAGCCCGTCGCCCGGCTGCCCGGCGCACGGTCGCGCTCGATGAAGTACGCGCGCGCGTTCGCGACGTCCAGCGCGATCGCGCGCGACAGCGCCTCGAGATCGTCGAACTTCGCCTCGTCGCGCAGCTTCTTCAGGAATTCGACACGGACCAGCTTGCCGTACGCGTCGCCGTGCCAGTCGAGCAGGTGGACTTCGAGCAGCACGCGGCCCGAATCGTCGACGGTCGGGCGCAGCCCGAGGCTCGCGACGCCCGGTAGCGGCTCGGGGCCGAGGCCGTGCACCTGCACGACGAAGATGCCCGCGAGCGCCGGCCGCTTGTGCGCGATCGGCAGGTTCAGCGTCGGGAAGCCGAGATCGCGGCCGAGCTTCAGCCCGTGCGCGACGTGGCCGCTGATCGCATAGCCGTGGCCGAGCGCCTGCGCGGCCGCGTCGAGATCGCCCGCGGCGAGCGACGCGCGCACGCCGGAGCTGGAAATGCGCGTGCCGTCGCTGCCGGCCACCGTGCCCATCTGCTCGACCTCGAAGCCGTGCTGCTCGCCGGCCGCCTTCAGCGTGTCGAAGGTGCCCGCGCGCTTCGCGCCGTAGCAGAAATCGTCGCCGACCATCATCCAGCGCGTGTGCAGCCCGTTCACCAGCGTGCGCTCGACGAACGCCTGCGGCGACTGGCTCGCGAACGTGTGGTTGAAGTGCTCGACGACGACGCGGTCGACACCGTGCTCGCGCAGCGCCTCGAGCTTGTCGCGCAGCATCGCGATGCGCGGCGGCGCGCCGGCCGGATTGAAGAATTCGCGCGGGTGCGGCTCGAACGTCATCACGCACACGGGCAGGCCGCGCGCGTCCGCCGCCGCGCGCACGCGCGCGAGCAGGGCCTGGTGGCCGCGATGGACACCGTCGAAGTTGCCGATCGTCAGCGCGCACGGGGCGCGGCTCTCGGCGTTGGGCAGGCCGCGGAAGACTTTCACGATAGCGGATGCAGCGTCGGGGAATGAGCGGTGGAATGCCGCAAAGCAGAAGATTATAAACGTTCGGGCGGGCCGACGGCCGAGAAGGCGGGAAACGCGAGGGCGAATGGTAAAATTCGCGGATGAAAAAACTCGTGATCCTGATTTCCGGTCGCGGCAGCAACATGGAGGCCATCGTCCGCGCGTGCGCGCAGGAACGCTGGCCGGCCGAGATTGCCGCCGTGATCGCCAACCGGCCCGATGCGGCCGGACTGGCTTTTGCCGCGTCGCACGGGGCGGCGACGGCGGTGGTCGACCACCGGTCGTTCGACGGCCGCGACAGCTTCGACGCGGCGCTCGCCGCCGAGATCGACCGTTTCTCGCCCGATCTCGTCGTCCTCGCCGGCTTCATGCGCATCCTGACGCCCGCATTCGTCAGACGATACGAAGGCCGGCTGCTCAACATCCATCCGTCGCTGCTGCCGAGCTTCAAGGGCACCCACACGCACCAGCAGGCGCTCGACGCCGGCGTCGCGCTGCATGGCGCGAGCGTGCATTTCGTCATTCCGGAGCTCGACAGCGGCGCGATCGTCGCGCAGGGCGCGGTGCCCGTGCGCGCCGGCGACGACGCGGCCGCGCTCGCGCGGCGTGTGCTGGCGGTCGAGCATGTGCTGTATCCGCGTGCGGTGCGCTGGTTCGTCGAGGGGCGGCTGCGCCTCGAGAACGGCCGCGCAGTGGTGGCGCCCGACGAGGCGCGCTGGATTTTCGCGGATCAACCGCATACCGAAACGAGTGAGGGCGTATGAAGCTGCACGGATTCCTGATCGGCCAGACCGAGACTTTGCTGGCCGAGGTGCTGAAATTCGCCGGCCCCGCCGACGCGACGACGAGCCGGTTCTTCCGTGCGCACCCGAAGCTCGGGCACGCGGAGCGCGGCGTGATCGCCGAGGCCGTGTTCGCGGTGCTGCGCCGGAAGATGGAGTTTTCGCATCTGGCCGAGAGCGGCACCGGCACGCCCGCGCGGCGCCTCACGCTGCTGGGCCTGATGCAGACGGTCGGTCGCAATGCGCTGAAGCCGTTCCTGTCCGACACCGAGTCGGCATGGCTCGAACACGTGTCGAAGATCGATCCGGCGAGCCTGCCGGTGCGCATCCGCACGAACCTGCCCGACTGGATTCACCAGGCGCTGTCGGCCCGTTTCGACGCCGAGGAGCTCGCGCAGCTCGCCGCCGCGCTGAACTACCCGGCGCCGCTCGACCTGCGTGCCAACGCGCAGAAGGCGACCCGCGACCAGGTGATCGACGCGCTGCGCGCGAGCGGCATCGATGCGGGCGCGACGCCGTTCGCGCCGTTCGGCGTGCGCGTGGTCGGCAAGCCGGCGCTGACGCGCCTGAAGCTGTTCGAGGAAGGCGCGATCGAGGTGCAGGACGAAGGCAGCCAGCTGCTGTGCTCGCTGGTCGCGCCGCGGCGCGGCGAAATGGTCGTCGATTTCTGCGCGGGCGCGGGCGGCAAGACGCTCGCGCTCGGCGCGATGATGCGCTCGACGGGGCGCCTCTATGCGTTCGACGTGTCGGAGAAGCGCCTCGCGAAGCTGAAGCCGCGCCTCGCGCGCAGCGGGCTGTCGAACGTGAACCCGGTGCTGATCGACAGCGAGCACGACGCGAAGATCAAGCGGCTCGCCGGCAAGATCGACCGCGTGCTGGTCGACGCGCCGTGCAGCGGCCTCGGCACGCTGCGCCGTAATCCCGACCTGAAGTGGCGCCAGACGCGCACCGCGATCGACGAGCTGACGCCGAAGCAGGCGTCGATCCTCGCGAGCGCCGCGCGCCTCGTGAAGAAGGGCGGCCGGCTCGTCTACGCGACCTGCAGCGTGCTCGATGCCGAGAACGAGCGCATCGTCGAACAGTTCCTCGCCGATCATCCCGAGTTCGTGCTGGTGCCGGCGCAGAAGGTGCTGGCCGACCAGCGCGTCGAACTCGAGACGGGCGACTACCTGTCGCTGTGGCCGCACCGTCACGCGACGGACGGCTTCTTCGCCGCGGTGCTCGAACGCCGCGCCGCGCAGTAACGGCTGGCCGGACGGACGATGGAGAGTCTGCAGAGCCGCCTGCTGTCGCGCCGGCTGGCATCGGTGATTCGCGATTTCCACCAGCCGGTGATGATCTGGCAGGCGGCGATTCTCGTCGGTGCGCTGTGTCTCGCGTGGGTGGCCGCGCGCTTCGTGCACGCTCGGATCGATGCGCGGCGCCGGGCGGCCGGACGCGCGCCGGGCGCGGGCGCGCAAAGCCTGAAGCGTGCGTTGTTTCCGTTATTCGGCGGCGTGTTCGTCGGCGGCGCGCAGCTCGCGTTCGAGCCGTTCATGTCGACGTCGCTGCTGTCGCTCGCGCTCGTGCCGCTGTTCGGCATCGGGCTGATCTACGTGCTGTTCTTCTTCGCGCGGCGCGTGTTCGCGCGCGACGGCCACACGCACGCGTGGCTGTCGGTCGTCGAGAAGATCGTGTCGACCGTCGTGTGGGCCGCGATGGTGATGACCGTGCTCGGCATCCAGCGCGACGTGCTCGGCTGGCTCGACAGCGTGCAGTTCCGGGTCGCGACCGCGCACCTCACGCTGCTGTCGGTGATCTCCGGCGCGCTGTGGGTGTGCGTGACGCTGATGGTCGCGATGTGGCTCGGCTCGGTGCTCGAGGATCGCCTGTCGCGCGCGAGCACGCTCGATGCGAACCTGAAGGTCGTGCTGTCGCGGGTCGGCCGCGCGCTGCTCGTGTTCGCGGCGATCCTGATCGGGTTGTCGCTCGTCGGCATCGACGTGACGGTGCTCGGCGTGTTCGGCGGCGCGGTGGGCGTCGGCCTCGGGTTCGGGCTGCAGAAGATCGCGAGCAACTACGTGTCGGGCTTCATCATCCTGCTCGACCGCTCGCTGCGGCTCGGCGATGCGATCAGCGTCGGCGGGCTGCAGGGCGTCGTCACGCAGATCCGCACGCGCTACACGGTCGTGCGCGGCCTCGACGGCAACGAGACGCTGATCCCGAACGAGAAGCTGATCACCGACGTCGTGCAGAACCAGTCGTCGTACCTGACGCGCGGCTACGCGAAGGTCGCGGTGCAGGTCGCCTACACGAGCGACGTCGAGCAGGCACTCGCATTGCTTGCCGAAGCCGCGAAGGACGTGCCGCGCGTGCTGGCCGAGCCGGCGCCGACGCCGTACCTCGCGAGTTTCGGCGCGGACGGGATCGACCTGGAGCTGGGCTTCTGGATCGAGGATGCGGCGAAAGGCACGTCGGGCGTGCGTTCGAGCGTGAACCGCAACATCTGGCGGCTGTTCGGCGAGCACGGGATTTCCATTCCGTTTCCGCAGCGCGAAGTGCGCGTGGTCGGGCTGCCGGACGGCTTTCCCGCGGCCGCAGCGGCGGCCGGGCGCGATCCGGCTGCCGCCAACGGTGCGCTGGACGCTCGCGCGCCGGCGGCATAGCGCTCGCGGCCGGTCAATCGTACCGATTTCGCGGTCGAAACCGGATCGCAGGCCTTTCCCAGTCCGCCCATGGACCGCGCGGATTGCGTGAGGGCAAGAAAATGTTCATTTTTTACAAAGACTTGGAACGGTTGAAGTAAAATTCTGGTCTACACGCGGTATGCTTTCATTCTTCTGACGCCAACGGGCGTCGCTCTCATCACAGGTAACTGCCTTGTTGAATTCCCTGCTCGATTTTCTTTCCCACGGGCTCCTGCATTTTTCGTGGTGGCAGGTCGCGTTGTTCGCGCTCGCCGTCACGCACGTCACGATCATCGGTGTGACGGTCTACCTGCACCGCTGCCAGGCGCACCGCGCGCTGGAGCTGCATCCGATCGCGAGCCATTTCTTCCGCCTGTGGCTGTGGATGACCACCGGCATGCTGACCGGCCAGTGGGCCGCGATTCACCGCAAGCATCACGCGAAGTGCGAGACCGAGGAAGATCCGCACAGCCCGCAGACGCGCGGCATCTGGAAGGTGTTCCTCGAGGGCGCCGAGCTGTATCGCGCGGAAGCGAAGAACGAAGAGACGATGCGCAAGTTCAGCCACGGCACGCCGAACGACTGGATCGAACGCAACGTCTACTCGAAGTACCCGATTCTCGGCGTGAGCCTGATGATGGTCATCGACGTCGCGCTGTTCGGCGTGCTCGGTCTGACCGTGTGGGCCGTGCAGATGGTGTGGATTCCGTTCTGGGCGGCGGGCGTCGTCAACGGCTTCGGTCACTTCTGGGGCTATCGCAACTTCAACTCGGCCGACGCGAGCACGAACCTGTTCCCGTGGGGCATCGTGATCGGCGGCGAGGAACTGCACAACAACCACCATACGTTCGCGACGTCGGCGAAGCTGTCGAACAAGTGGTACGAGTTCGACATCGGCTGGATGTACATCCGCATCATGTCGGCATTCGGTCTCGCGAAGGTGAAGAAGGTCGCGCCCACGCCGCGCCTGAACAAGCCGAAGACGGTGCTCGACCAGGAAACGCTGCAGGCCGTGCTGTCGAACCGCTACGAAGTGATGGCGCGCTACGGCAAGGCCGTCAAGCGTGCCTACCGCCAGGAGCTCGCGCACCTGAAGGAACTCGGTTCGAGCGAGAAGTACCAGCTGATGCGCAGCGCGCGCAAGTGGTTCCACAAGGACGCCGACGGCCTCGACGAGCCGCAGAAGAAGCTGCTGCCGGAAATCTTCGCGAACAGCCAGAAGCTGCATACGTACTTCCAGCTGCGCCAGGATCTCGCCGCGATCTGGGACCGTTCGACCGCGTCGCGCGAACAGCTTCTCGCGCAATTACAGGATTGGTGCCATCGCGCAGAACAAAGCGGCATCAAGGCGCTGCAGGAATTCGCGACGCGCCTGCGCCGCTACGCCTGATTCGAAATCGATTAGAATCTCAGGACGTCACAAACCCCGCGTTGGCGGGGTTTTTTCATTTGGGCGGCTCGTTTTTGCAGGATGGCCCAGGCGCCGGAATTGGTGTGAAGTTTGGGCGCCGCGTCAGGGCCGAAAAACCGCTCACACCGACCGCGAAGCATGGGACCCAAGTAAGCGCTAAAGCGCTAACTTGGGTCGACAGGAGATATGGAGATGCAATCGACGATCAAATCCGTCGAGTACGACCGGCCGGTGTCGGCAGGCACCGTCTGTAGCGTCGGGCAAGCATGGGCCAAGGTGCCCGATGCGCCGTCCGCCGAGGAGCGCGCTGCGCTGAAGGCGCGCATCAAGGCATTGCTCACCCGTGAAAAGGCCGTGCTCGTCGCCCACTACTACGTGGATGCCGAACTGCAGGAACTGGCCGACGAAACGGGCGGCTGCGTGGCGGATTCGCTCGAAATGGCCCGCTTCGGCCGCGATCACGACGCGCAGACGCTGGTCGTCGCCGGCGTGCGCTTCATGGGCGAGACCGCGAAGATCCTGAGCCCGAACAAGCGAATCCTGATGCCCGATCTCGACGCGACCTGTTCGCTCGACCTCGGCTGCCCGGTCGACGAATTCTCGGCGTTCTGCGATGCGCATCCGGACCGTACCGTGGTCGTCTACGCGAACACCAGCGCGGCCGTGAAGGCGCGCGCGGACTGGATGGTCACGTCGTCCATCGGCCTCGAGATCGTGACCGACCTGCACGCGCGCGGCGAAAAGATCATCTGGGCGCCGGACCGCCATCTCGGCAGCTATATCCAGAAGAAAACCGGCGCCGACATGCTGCTGTGGCAGGGCTCGTGCCTCGTCCACGACGAGTTCAAGGGCATCGAGCTCGACCTGCTGCGCGCCGAATATCCGGACGCGAAGGTGCTCGTGCATCCGGAATCGCCGGAAAACGTCGTCGCGCAGGCCGACGTCGTCGGCTCGACCACGCAGCTGATCGACGCGGCCGTCAAGTTCGACGCGAAGCGCTTCATCGTCGCGACCGACCTCGGCATCCTGCACAAGATGCAGCTTGCCGCGCCCGGCAAGACTTTCATCGCCGCGCCGACGGCCGGCAACAGCGCGACCTGCAAGAGCTGCGCGCACTGCCCGTGGATGGCGATGAACGGCCTCGCGAACCTCGCCGACGTGCTCGAGCGCGGTCACAACGAGATCTTCGTCGATCCCGCGATCGGCGAACGCGCGCGCTTGCCGATCGACCGGATGCTCGAATTCGCGGCCGCGCACAAGAAGCGCGTGCAGGCGAGCGGCGACCTGCAGCGCGACCAGCAGCTGTTCGCGAACGTGGGGGCCGCATGAGCAACGCCGTCTCCCCGCTGTTCGACGCCGTCCGCGCCCAATACGGGGCGGCATTCGACGAAGCGATCGCGCGCAACGTGGCCGACGCGATCGCCGAGGACGTCGGTGCCGGCGACCAGACCGGGCGGCTCGTGCCGGCCGGCGAGCGCCGCCGTGCGCGGATCATCGTGCGCGAGGAAGCCGTGCTGTGCGGCGTGCCGTGGTTCGAGGCCGTGATCGCGCGGATCGATCCGTCGATCGTCGTGCAATGGCGCTATCGCGAAGGCGACCGGATGATGCCCGATTCGGCCGTGTGCGAACTCGAGGGGCCGGCGCGCGCGTTGCTGACGGCCGAGCGCAACGGGCTGAACTTCCTGCAGTTGCTGTCGGGCGTCGCGACGGCGACGCGCCGTTACGTCGATCGTGTCGAAGGTACGCGCGCGAAGATCCTCGATACGCGCAAGACGCTGCCGGGGCTGCGGCTCGCGCAGAAGTACGCGGTCCGGGTGGGCGGCGGCGAGAACCAGCGTCTCGCGCTGTACGACGGCATCCTGATCAAGGAGAACCACATCGCGGCGGCAGGCGGCGTCGGTGAAGCCCTCGATGCGGCGTTCGCGCTCGAATCGGGCGTGCCGGTGCAGATCGAAGTCGAGACGCTTGCGCAGCTCGACACGGCACTCGCGCATGGCGCGCAATCGGTGCTGCTCGACAACTTCACGCTGGACATGATGCGCGAAGCGGTACGCGTCGCGGCCGGCAAGGCCGTGCTCGAAGTGTCCGGCGGCGTCAATTTCGATACGGTGCGCACGTTCGCGGAGACGGGCGTCGATCGCATCTCGATCGGCGCGCTGACGAAGGACGTGCGGGCGACGGACTATTCGATGCGGATCGTCGACTGACCGATTCGCGTCCGATCGGACAAAAAGGCCGTTGGCGCGCAAACGCCCACGGCCTTTTTCTTGTGCGGGCGCAGCCGGGAAGGGCGGCGCGCCGCTTAGCGGCGCGAGCGCGGCGTGAGCACGCTCGGCAACGCCTTCGGCAGCGTATGCGGCCAGTCGCGGCTGTAGTGCAGCCCGCGGCTTTCGCGGCGCGAGTACGCGCTCTTCACGATCAGCGTTGCCACGTCGACGAGGTTGCGCAGTTCGAGCAGATCGCGCGTCACGCGGAAGTTCGCGTAGTACTCGTGGATTTCGTCGCGCAGCAGCGACAGCCGGTGCTTCGCGCGTTCGAGGCGCTTGTCGGTGCGCACGATGCCGACGTAGTTCCACATCAGGCGGCGCAGTTCGTCCCAGTTGTGCGCCACGACGACTTCCTCGTCCGCGTCCGACACGCGGCTTTCGTCCCAGGCGGGCAGCGCGGCCGGCGTGTCGGCGTCGAAGCCGGCGGCCTCGATCGCCCCGGCTGCCGCGCGGCCGATCACGAGACATTCGAGCAGCGAGTTGCTCGCGAGCCGGTTCGCGCCGTGCAGCCCCGTGTACGACGTTTCGCCGACCGCATACAGGCCGGCGAGATCGGTGCGGCCGGCGAGATCGGTGACGACGCCGCCGCACGTATAGTGCGCGGCCGGCACGACGGGGATCGGCTGTTTCGCGATGTCGATGCCGAATTCGAGGCAGCGCGCATGGATCGTCGGGAAGTGCTCGCGCAGGAATGCTTCCGGCTGATGGCTGATGTCGAGATACACGCAGTCGATCCCGCGCTTCTTGATCTCGAAGTCGATCGCGCGTGCGACGATGTCGCGCGGCGCGAGTTCGGCGCGTGGATCGTGCGAGGGCATGAAGCGCGTACCGTCGGGCAGCTTCAGCAGGCCGCCTTCGCCGCGCACGGCTTCCGAAATCAGGAACGATTTCGCGTACGGATGGAACAGGCAGGTGGGGTGGAACTGGATGAATTCCATGTTCGACACGCGGCAGCCGGCACGCCATGCCATCGCGATGCCGTCGCCGGTCGCGGTATCGGGGTTCGTCGTGTACAGGTAGACCTTGCCCGCGCCACCGGTGGCGAGCACCGTGTGCGGCGCCTCGATCGTGATCGTGCGGTCGTTGTCGACGTCGAGCGCATACAGGCCGTGACAGCGGCGGCCGGGCAGCCCGAGCCGGTCCGACGTGATCAGGTCGATCGCGTGGTGGTTTTCGAGGAACGTGATGTTCGGATGCCGGCGCGCCCGCTCCGACAGTGTCGCGAGCACCGCATGGCCGGTCGCATCGGCCGCATGGATGATCCGGCGGTGGCTGTGACCGCCTTCGCGCGTCAGGTGAAAGCCGAGTTCGGCCGCGTCGTCCTTCGTGAACGGCACGCCTTGCGAGATCAGCCATTCGATCGCTTCGCGGCCGTGCTCGACGATGTAGCGCGTCGCGCCTTCGTCGCACAGGCCGCCGCCGGCGACCAGCGTGTCGTCGACGTGGTTCTCGATGCTGTCCGCCGAGTCGAGGACCGCCGCGATGCCGCCCTGCGCGTTATCGCTCGCCCCCTCCATCATCGAACGTTTCGCGATCAGCGCGACACGTCGCGTGCTGGCCAGATTGAGTGCGACCGACAGCCCTGCCAGGCCGCTGCCGACGATCGCCACGTCGAATTTCATGCTGCATCTCCATCGTTACGCTTTTTGATCTTGCGTTCCGTCGGCTGTCGCCGCGGAAAGGGGAGAGCATACCGCGTCGGGGGCCCGCGCGTGCGCAAAACAAAAAGCCCCGCATGTGCGGGGCTTTTCGGTCACCGTCAAGCTGGCAGAAACCGGAGATTACTTGATCTTGGTTTCTTTGTATTCCACATGCTTGCGGACGACGGGATCGAACTTCTTGATCGCCATCTTTTCCGGCATGTTGCGCTTGTTCTTCGTGGTCGTGTAGAAGTGACCCGTACCAGCGGTCGACTCGAGCTTGATCTTGTCGCGGGCGCCTTTTGCCATGATTGTGCTCCTTGGGCTTAGGCTTCGCCGCGTGCGCGCAGGTCAGCGAGCACGGAATCGATGCCGTTCTTGTCGATCAGGCGCAGGCCGGCGTTCGAGACGCGCAGACGCACCCAGCGGTTTTCGCTCTCCACCCAGAACCGGCGGTTTTGCAGGTTCGGCAGGAAGCGGCGCTTCGTCTTGTTGTTGGCGTGGGAAACGTTGTTGCCGCTCATCGGCGCTTTCCCAGTTACTTGGCATACGCGTGCCATGAGAGCACTCCTAATACGCTAAATTCGGGGTTCGATCGCCGGTGAAGGTTCCATCGCACCGCCACGTGATCCATGGCTGCACTCAGAACGCCGTAGCCCTTACAGACAAGGCCCTTCGATGGCTAGAACTGGTTGGAAAAAAGACAGACGGCGATTCTAGCAGAAAAAGTTCAGAAAAATCAAACCTAATTTCGCTTCGCCGTTGCGGCGCCCTGGGACGGGCTGCCGCGCCACAGTCTACAGCCAACCGGCCCGCGCGAACGAGAAAGTATCGCTGACGCCGACGACGACGTGATCGAGCAGCCGCACGTCGACGAGCTCGAGCGCGTCTTTCAGCACGCGCGTCAGGCGGCGGTCTTCCGCGCTCGGCTGCACCGCGCCCGACGGATGGTTGTGCGCGACGATCAGCGCCGCGGCGTTCTGTTGCATCGCGCGGCGCACGATCTCGCGCGGATAGACGGCCATCCGCGTGAGCGAGCCGCGCGCGAGTTCCTCCATGTCGATCATGCGGTTGCGGGCGTCCAGATAGACCGCGACGAATACTTCGTGCGGGAGCGTGCCGATCTTCATTCGCAGGCAATCCTCGACGGCGCCGGGCGAATCGATCTGCATGCCGTCCCGTGCCTTCTCCTCCAGCATGCGCCGGGCGATCTCGGTGACCGCGACCAGCCGCGCGGAGCGCGCGGGGCCGATGCCGGGGTGCGCCTCGAAATCGTCGGCGCCCGCTTCGAGCAATCCGCGCAGCGACTTGTACTGCTTGATCAGATCGCGGGCGATGACGAATACGTCGTGACCGGGCTTGCCGGTGCCGAGCAGCAGCGCGATCAGTTCGTCGTCGGTCAGCGCGGCCGGCCCGCGCTCCAGCAGCCGCTCGCGCGGCCGCTCCGGCCGCCAGTCGCCCGGCCGGCGCCTGCGCCGGTTGATCGGGATGACGCGGGCGGGCGGATCGGCCGGTGCATCGGTGGTGTCGCGGCATTCGGCCGACGGCAGGATGAGGCGGGGTGACAGCATGGTCTGAACTCCATTGGCGGCGGGCGGCGTGCGCGACGTCGTCGCACTTTCCGCCTTGCACGCTCAGGTGACTTACAATATTGGCTTTGCGCCGGGCCATTCGGCCGTAGCGGGCGCCGACCGAACGAGTAATTCATGAGCCTCATCGATCTATCCGAAGTGAAGCCCGGTTCCCACGTCACGTTGCATTACCGGCTGGCACTGGCCGACGGCGCCGACATCGTCAACACCTTCTCGGACAAGCCGGCCACGCTGTTGCTGGGCGCGGGGCAACTGGCGCCGTCGCTGGAACAGATTCTGCTCGGGCTCAGGGTCGGCGACCACTCGACTTTTCAGCTAGCGCCCGATCAGGGGTTCGGCCCCCGCAATCCCGACATGCTTCAGCGCGTGACGCTGTCGACGCTGCGCGAGAACGGGATGGTCGGCGACGATTTCACGCCGGGCGAGCTCATCGAGTTCAACGCACCGGATGGCGGCCGCTACGCGGGGGTGCTGAAGGAAGTCGGCGAGACCTCGGCGCTGTTCGACTTCAATCATCCGCTCGCGGGCCAGGCGCTCACGTTCGAAGTGAAAATCATCGGAATCCTGTAATCATGAGTACCACCGATACGCTGTCCGCGCAGACCGTTGCCGCCGACGCCGAAATCCTGCTGGCCCAGCCGCGCGGTTTCTGCGCGGGCGTCGACCGCGCGATCGAGATCGTCGAGCGCGCCATCGCGATGCACGGTGCGCCGATCTACGTGCGTCACGAAATCGTCCACAACAAGTACGTGGTCGAGGATCTGAAGAAGAAGGGCGCGATCTTCGTCGAGGAACTCGAGGAAGTGCCGGCCGGCAACACCGTGATCTTCAGTGCGCACGGCGTGTCGAAAGCCGTGCGCGACGAGGCGGACGTGCGCGGGTTGCGCATTTACGACGCAACCTGCCCGCTCGTCACGAAGGTGCACGTCGAAGTGGCGAAGATGCGCCAGGACGGCGTCGACATCGTCATGATCGGGCACAAGGGCCATCCCGAGGTCGAAGGCACGATGGGCCAGGTCGAGCGGGGCATGCATCTCGTCGAAAGCGTCGAGGACGTGCAGAAGCTCGAGCTCGCCGATCCCGAGCGCATTGCGCTCGTCACGCAGACGACGCTGTCCGTCGACGACGCGGCCGAGATCATCGGCGCGCTGAAGGCGAAGTATCCGAAGATCCGCGAGCCGAAGAAGCAGGACATCTGCTACGCGACGCAGAACCGGCAGGATGCGGTGAAGTTCATGGCGCCGCAGTGCGACGTCGTGATCGTGGTCGGTAGTCCGAACAGCTCGAACTCGAGCCGGCTGCGCGAAGTGGCCGAAAAGCGCGGGGTGGCCGCGTACATGGTCGATGCGCCGGATCAGATCGATCCGGCATGGGTTGCCGGCAAGCGCCGCATCGGCGTGACGGCCGGCGCGTCGGCGCCCGAAGTGCTCGCCCAGGCCGTGATCGCGCGGCTGCGCGAGCTCGGCGTGCGCAACGTCCGCGCACTCGAGGGCATCGAGGAAAACGTGTCGTTTCCGCTGCCGCGCGGGTTGAACCTGCCGCCCGCGGCCTGATCGCCGCATCGCACCCAGCGGAATACCGAAGCGCGCCCGTCGGCGCGCTTTTTTTGTGCCTCGAAATTCACATCGCAACCGTTATTCCCAAGCATGGTGCAACCCGGTTGCTCTGGGCGCGCCCAATCGTGTCTCAAAATTGGTTGCAATGCAGGAAAACCCCATCGAATCAGGATTATTGGCGTCCTATAAATGGAGTTACAATGCGCCCGTTTTCAAGCCGGAATGGCTTTGAAACGGGTTTTGGCAAGGCGCGGGAGACCATTCAATGCATGTGAAGTTGGCTTACGCCGTGTCCGTCGCCGCACCGGTTGCAATGTTTGCCGGCTGCAGCAAAAAGAGCGACGGCGGGGCGGCCAGGGAGGCTGCGGTGTACGCGGCACCGGCGGCCACCGGCGTGCGCGTCGCCGGAACCGGACCTGCGGCGCCATCGGCGCGCCGTATCGCGCAACTGGGCAGGGACAAGGAAAACGGGGCACGTTTGACGATCGAGGAAATCAACACGCATGGCCTGGCGATCGGGCCGGCAGCGGGCATGCAGGTTGTAGCGCGGCAAGTGGCGGGTCCACGGATGGCGGACGATCGCGGCGTTGCCGGTAGCGTGCCGAAGCCATTGTCTCCCCTTCAATTCGATTCGACGAAACAGCGCGCTGCCGCGACCGACCGTGTCGCGGCGCGCAGCCTGGTTCGTACGATGGATTCCGATGCAGTCCTGACGAAAGTCGGGCGCGGCTGTCGCAACGCCTTCCCGGGCGACGCGGCGCGGAATCCGATCCGTCCTGGCGCGATGCTTGCATGGCACTGGACGGGCCAAGGCACGAATGCCGGGAAACCGGATGACGGCCGTCTCGGCATGCTGCCCCACGACTTCAAGGAGGCCACGAACACCGTCCTCGATGTCGTGACGATTTAGCGACGGGACTCATGACGGCACCGGAACAGTGCGGTGCCGTTTTTGTATCCGCTCCGGCGGCAGGTCCGGCCGTACAGGCCGGGCGGCGCGCGCCGGGACGATCCACCCTTACCGGTATCGACTAGTACCCGCAGTGCCGCCGAGAAGGCGCGATTCCTCGCTTACCCGCGGGGCGCAACGTCCTCCGGCAGCACGGGCCAAGGAGCTTTAAATGGATATTTTCGTCCAGCAGGTTCTCAACGGGCTGGTGCTCGGCAGTGTGTACGCCATCATCGCGTTGGGATACACGATGGTGTACGGCATTCTCGGCATCATCAACTTCGCGCACGGCGACGTGCTGATGATCGGCGCGATGGTCGCGCTGTCGGCCATCACCGTGCTGCAGAACCACTTTCCCGGACTCGGCAACGTCGCGACGCTGACGATCGGCCTGGGCATCGCCGCGGTCGTCTGCGCGTTCGTCGGCTTCACGATCGAGCGCGTCGCGTACCGGCCGCTGCGCCGCGCGCCGCGTCTCGCCCCGCTGATCACCGCGATCGGCGTGTCGATCCTGCTGCAGACGGCCGCGATGATCATCTGGTCGCGCAACCCGCTGCCGTTCCCGCAATTGCTGCCGACCGACCCGATCAACGTGATCAAGGCCACCGACACGACGCCCGGCGCCGTGATCTCGGTCACCGAAATCGTGATCATCGCGGTGGCGTTCATCGTGATGGGCGGCCTGCTGCTGCTCGTGCACAAGACCAAGCTCGGCCGCGCGATGCGCGCGATCGCCGAAAGCCCGAATACGGCAAGCCTGATGGGCGTGAACCCGAACTTCGTGATCTCCGCGACGTTCATGATCGGCTCCGCGCTCGCCGCGCTGGCCGGCGTGATGATCGCGTCCGAATACGGCAACGTGCACTTCTACATGGGCTTCATCCCCGGCATGAAGGCGTTTACGGCCGCGGTGCTCGGCGGGATCGGCAACCTCGGCGGCGCGATGGTCGGCGGCGTGCTGCTCGGCCTGATCGAGCAGCTCGGGGCCGGCTACATCGGCAACCTCACGGGCGGCGTGTTCGGCAGCAACTACCAGGACGTGTTCGCCTTCGTCGTGCTGATCATCGTGCTGGTGTTCCGTCCGTCGGGCCTGCTGGGCGAACGTGTCGCGGACCGCGCGTAACGGAAGGGGAGCAAACAACATGACATCCATTCAACCGATCGAATCGTCGACGTCGCTCGTCGAAGAGCGCAACACCGCCAAGACCGTCGTCATCGGCCTGCTCACTGCCGTCCTCGTGATCGCCGCGCCGATCGTGATCGGCTCGGCCGGCGGCAACTACTGGGTCCGCGTGCTCGACTTCGCGATGCTGTACGTGATGCTCGCGCTGGGCCTGAACGTCGTGGTGGGCTTCGCCGGCCTGCTCGACCTCGGCTACATCGCGTTCTACGCGGTGGGCGCCTATACGGCCGCGCTGCTGAGCTCGCCGCACCTGACCTCGCAGTTCGAGTGGATCGCGGCGCTCGCGCCGAACGGGCTGCACGTGCCGTTCCTGATCATCGTGCCGATCGCGATGGCGCTCGCGGCGACCTTCGGGATCCTGCTCGGCGCGCCGACGCTGCGCCTGCGCGGCGACTACCTGGCGATCGTCACGCTCGGCTTCGGTGAAATCGTCCGGATCTTCATGAACAACCTCGACCGTCCGGTGAACATCACCAACGGCCCGAAGGGGATTACGGGCATCGATCCGGTGCACGTCGGCGGCTTCAACCTGTCGCAGACGCACTCGCTGTTCGGCTTCCAGCTGCCGTCGGTGTACATGTACTACTACCTGTTCGTGCTCTGCTCGCTGCTGGTGATCTGGGTGTGTACGCGTCTGCAGCACTCGCGTATCGGCCGCGCGTGGGCCGCGATCCGCGAAGACGAGATCGCCGCGAAGGCGATGGGCATCAACACCCGTAACGTGAAGCTGCTCGCGTTCGCGATGGGCGCGTCGTTCGGCGGCCTGTCGGGCTCGATGTTCGGCGCATTCCAGGGTTTCGTGTCGCCCGAGTCGTTCACGTTCTGGGAATCGATCGTCGTGCTCGCCTGCGTGGTGCTGGGCGGCATGGGCCACATCCCGGGCGTGATCCTGGGTGCGGTGCTGCTCGCGATTTTCCCGGAATTCCTGCGCTCGACGATGAGCCCGCTGCAGCATGCGCTGTTCGGTCATGACATCGTCGATACGGAAGTGATCCGTCAGGCGCTGTACGGCCTCGCGATGGTCATCATCATGCTGTACCGCTCGGAAGGCCTGTGGCCCGCGCCGAAGCATGAGGACAAGATCGCGAAACTGGCGAAGCGCAACAGCAAGAAGCCGGTGCGCGCTTAACCTACGGACAAGGGGATAACCACATGAGCGACAAGCAAATCCGACTGTCCGTCTCGGGCGTGAACAAGCGCTTCGGCGGGCTGCAGGCGCTGTCCGACGTCGGCCTGCAGATCAAGGAAGGCGAGATCTACGGGCTGATCGGCCCGAACGGCGCCGGCAAGACCACGTTCTTCAACGTGATCACGGGCCTCTACACGCCGGACTCCGGCGACTTCAAGCTGGACGGCCAGAACTACACGCCGACGGCCGTGCACCAGGTGGCCAAGGCCGGCATCGCGCGCACGTTCCAGAACATCCGCCTGTTCGGCGGGATGACGGCGCTCGAGAACGTGATGGTGGGCCGCCACGTGCGCACCAAGCACGGGCTGCTCGGCGCGGTGTTCCAGACGCCGGCCGAACGCCAGGAAGAGCGCGAGATCAAGGAACGCGCGATCGAGCTGCTCGACTACGTCGGCGTGCTGCAGTACGCCGACTACACGTCGCGCAACCTGTCGTACGGTCACCAGCGTCGTCTGGAAATCGCCCGTGCACTGGCCACCGACCCGAAGCTGCTCGCGCTCGACGAGCCGGCAGCCGGGATGAACGCGACCGAGAAGGTCGAACTCACGCGCCTGCTCGACAAGATCCGCTCGGACGGCCGCACGATTCTGCTGATCGAGCACGACGTGAAGCTCGTGATGGGGCTGTGCAACCGGATGACGGTGCTCGATTACGGCAAGGTGATCGCCGAGGGTCTGCCGCAGGACGTGCAGAAGAATCCGAAGGTGATTGAGGCATATCTCGGCGCAGGGGTGCACTGATGGCAGCGGCAATGTTGAAAATCAAGGGCTTGCAGGTCAACTACGGCGGCATTCAGGCCGTCAAGGGCGTTGACATGGAAGTCCGTCAGGGCGAGCTCGTGACGCTGATCGGTGCGAACGGCGCCGGCAAGACCACGACGATGAAGGCGATCACGGGCCTGAAGCCGTACTCGGCGGGCGACATCGAGTACGACGGCACGTCGATCAAGGGCATCCCGCCGCACGAGCTGCTCAAGCGCGGCCTGGCGATGGTGCCGGAAGGCCGCGGGATCTTCGCGCGGATGTCGATCATCGAGAACATGCAGATGGGCGCGTACCTGCGCAACGACAACGAGCAGATCAAGAAGGACGTCGACCGGATGTTCGGCTTCTTCCCGCGCCTGAAGGAGCGGGCGACGCAGCTCGCGGGCACGCTGTCGGGCGGCGAGCAGCAGATGCTGGCGATGTCGCGCGCGATTCTGTCGAAGCCGAAGCTGCTGCTGCTCGACGAGCCGTCGATGGGTCTGTCGCCGATCATGGTCGAGAAGATCTTCGAAGTGGTGCGCGAGATCTCGAAGGAGGGCATCACGGTGCTGCTGGTCGAGCAGAACGCACGCCTCGCGCTGCAGGCGGCCGACCGCGGCTACGTGATGGATTCGGGCATGGTCACGATGGAAGGCGACGCGAAGCAGATGCTCGACGATCCGAAGGTGCGCGCCGCGTATCTGGGCGAGTAAGCGATCGAATGAACGGGCCCGGCCGCGCATGGCGCAGCCGGGCTGTCGAAAAGCCGTCACGGGAAACCGTGGCGGTTTTTTTTCGTGTGGCGGGATTCCGATCGTGCCGACCGACGCGCTCGGCGATCCGCTGCCGGACGCGGGGCCGATCGCGCGCCGAATCGCGCCGCGGCCGACGGCGGTCTTACGCGGCCGGCAGCGTCTTGCCGAACGAGATGCGCTCCTCGACGCGATAGCCGAGCGCCGCATAGAAGCGGCATGCGTCGTCGTTGCCGGGCAGCACCTGCAGGTTGATCTTCAGGCAGCCGCGCGCGGCGAGCGCGCGTTCCGCATGCGCGATCAGCGCACGGCCGACGCCGAGCCGGCGCGCGTCGTTCGCGACGCCGAACGAGTAGAGCCAGCCGCGATGTCCGTCGAAACCGGCCATCAGCGTGCCGACGACGCGCGCCCCGCAAGTCGCGACGAAGAACAGTTCCGGCTGCGTCGCGAGCTTCAGCTCGATCGATCGCAGCGGATCGCGGTGCGGCGGCGCACCGGCTTCGTCGTAATGCGGGAACGCGTCGCGCCATACCGCGAGCACGGCATCGGTGTCGGCGCGTTCGAACGGGCGGATCGCGACAGCATCGGCGGCGGCATCCATCGCGGCGGTCTCCTTACAGCGTGTCGAGGATCGACCGCAGCATCGCCATCATCTGGTCGATCTCTTCGGTCGTCACGTTGAGCGCTGGCATGAAGCGCAGCAGGTTCGGCCGTGCGGCGTTCAACAGCAGGCCGTCGGGCTGCATGTCGCGCGCCTTCTCGACGATCTGCGGGCCGATGTCCTTGCCGAGCAGCAGCGCGCGCAGCAGGCCTTCGCCGCGTTCGCCCTCGAAGCCGCGTTCCTCCGACAGCTCGAGCAGCTTGCGCTTCAGATACTCGCCGCGCGCACGCACGCCTTCGAGGAAGCCGGGCGCGACGAGCTGCGAGATCACCGAATAGCCGACCGCCGTCATCAGCGGGTTGCCGTTGTACGTGCCGCCCTGGTCGCCGGCCTCGAATACCGCGACGTCGGCCTTCGACAGCAGCGCGCCGAGCGGTGCGCCGCCGCCGATGCCCTTCGCGAGCGTCATGATGTCCGGCTCGATGCCGGACAGCTCGTACGCGAACAGCGTGCCCGCGCGGCCGCAGCCGCTCTGCACTTCGTCGACGATCAGCAGCAGGTTGTGCTGCTTCGTCAGCGCGCGCAGCGCCTGTATGAATTCGCGCGTCGCCGGGATCACGCCGCCTTCGCCCTGGATTGGCTCGAGCATGACGGCGACGGTCTTGTCGGTGATCAGCTTCTCGACCGAGTTGATGTCGTTCAGCTCGGCCTTCGGGAAGCCCGGCACCTGCGGCGCGTAGATCGTGTCCCAGCCCGGCTTGCCGCTGGCCGACATCGTCGCGAGCGTGCGGCCGTGGAAGCTGTGGTCGAACGTGATGATCTCGTACGCGCCGTTCTTGAACTTGCGGCCCCACTTGCGCGCGAGCTTGATCGCGCCTTCGTTCGCCTCGGCGCCGCTGTTCGTGAAGAACACCTTGTCGAACACGCTGTGCTGCGTGAGCAGGCCCGCGAGCTTCGCCATCGGCTCGTTGTAGAACGCCGGCGACGGGTTCAGCAGCTTTTCGGCCTGCGTCTTCAGCGCCTCGACGATGCCGTCGTTGCAGTGGCCGAGGCTGTTGACGGCCCAGCCCTGGATGAAGTCCAGATAGCGCTTGCCCGTGTGATCGTAGAGCCACGAACCCTTGCCGTGCGTAAACACGATGTCGGGGCGGTTCGTGATGTACATCAGCGAGTCGATCGGGTAATCGTTCAGGGGCATGGCAGCAGACTCCAGCGGGCGTTGAAAGGGAAACGGGCAATAAAAAAGCCACGGAAGGCCGTGGCTGGTGGGTCGAACAGCTTGTGCGTAACCGGTGAAGCGGAGGAGGGTTACGCGCGAGTCCGTGACGAGCCGGCGGCATCCGGGCGGAGCGGCGAGCGGCGACGTCGGAGAGCGGACAGGAAGCGGTTCATGTGCGCAAGCATAAGGCATCCCGCGCCCCACTGTAAACCGCCGCGATGCCACGGATGTGACACGGGCGGCGCGCAGCGGGGCGCGTTCAGGCGCCCGGCGCTCAGACCGGATGCGCGAGATCGGCGGCGCTCGTGAACGAGTCCGCGTAGAACTCGTCGGCCGGCAGCGCGTGGTGCTGCGTGAAATCGCGCTGCGCGGATTCGACCATCACCGGCGCGCCGCACGCGTACACCTGGTGGCCGGACAGATCGGGCAGGTCCTCGATCACCGCGCGATGGACGAAGCCCGTGCGGCCGGTCCACTGGTCGGCGTCGTCCGGTTCGGAGAGGACCGGCACGTACTTGAAGTTCGGGATCTCGCGCGCCCATTGCTCGGCGAGCTCGGCGAGGTAGATGTCCTTCTTGCGGCGCGCGCCCCAGTAGAGCGTCATCGGGCGGGTGATGCCCGAATGCTTCACGTGCTCGATGATCGCCTTGATCGGCGCGAAGCCGGTGCCCGACGCGAGCAGCACGATCGGCTTGTCGGAATCCTCGCGCAGGAAGAACGTGCCGAGCGGGCCTTCGAAGCGCAGGATGTCGCGCTCCTTCATCGCGCCGAACACGTGGTCGGTGAACTTGCCGCCCGGCATGTGGCGGATGTGCAGCTCGATCGGGCCTTCCTCGTGCGGCGCGTTCGCCATCGAGTAGCTGCGGCGCGAGCCGTCCTTCAGGATGAACTCGACGTACTGGCCCGCGAGGTACTGCAGGCGTTCGTTGGCAGGCAACTGCAGCTTCACGACCATCACGTCGTCCGCCTTGCGTTCGAGCGCGGCGATGCGGCACGGCAGCTTCTTGACCTGCACGCCGTCGACGCCGGCGATTTCACGCACGTCGATCTCGAGATCGCATTGCGCCTTCGAGCAGCACAGCAGCGCGAGGCCGCGCGTGCGTTCGTCGTTGGACAGCGCCGACGCGGCGTGCGGGCCCTGTTCGATCTGGCCCGACACGATCTGGCCCTTGCAGGAACCGCACGCGCCGTTCTTGCAGCCGTACGGCAGGTGGACGTTCTGGCGCAGCGCGGCCGCCAGCACGGTTTCGTCCGACTCGACCTGGAATTGCCGGCCGCTTTGCTTGAGAGTGACGTTGAATGCCATAGAACCAAACTAGAACAAAATGGGGGGACCGTGCATGTCGCGCACGGCAGCTACAATGCAAAACCGTTGCGCGTCGCGCAACGGCGGCTACTGAATCTCGCAACCAACATGATCGCGACACGAATCCTGCGCCGGCCGCGCGTATTGATCGTCGGCTGCGGCGACGTCGGCATGCGCTGCGTCGCGCAATGGCGTGACGCGCGCCCCGACCTGCGCATCCTCGCGCTGACGAGCCACCCGGCTCGCCGCAGCGAATTGCGCGCCGCGGGCGCGACGCCGATCGTCGGCGACCTCGATCGCCCGGCGACGCTCCGTCGCCTCGCGGGCGTCGCCCGCACGATCCTGCATCTCGCGCCGCCGCCATCCGACGGCCGCGACGACCGGCGCACGCGTGCGCTGATCGCCGCAACGTCCATGCCCGCGCGTCGGCCGTCTCCGACGGCACCGGCGGTCGGCCGGCTCCGACGGCTGCGCACCGCGGCGCGACAGGCCGGCGCGCCCGTTCGGGCAGCGCGTATTGTACCCGACGGTCTTCGCGCGCCGAGGCTCGTCTATGCCAGCACGACGGGCGTCTACGGCGACTGCGGCGGCGCGCGCATCGACGAAACGCACCCGCTGCGCCCCGCGAACCCGCGCGCGTTCCGGCGCGTGTCGGCCGAGCGGCAACTGCGTGCGGCGACGGTGCGCGGCGTGCTGTCCGCGCGCATCGTGCGCATTCCGGGCATCTACGCGGCTAACCGCCTGCCAGTTGCGCGGCTCGAGCGCGGCACGCCGGCGCTCGAGCCGGCCGACGACGTCTACACGAACCACATCCACGCGGACGATCTCGCGGCGATCCTGCGTCGTGCGGCCGAGCGCGGCAAGCCGGCGCGCGTCGTGCACGCGTCGGACGACACCGAACTGCGGATGGGAGAGTATTTCGACCGGGTCGCGCAGGCGCTGGGTCTGCCGAGGCCGCCGCGCGTGAGCCGCGCGGACGCCGAACGCCTGCTCGAGCCGACGCTGCTGTCCTTCATGCGCGAGTCGCGGCGCCTGTCCAACGCACGGCTCAAGGCCGAATTGTGCGTGACGTTGCGCTATCCGACCGTAGACGATTTCCTTCAAACGCTCGCGCCGGGCAGCGCGTCAGGTGAGCGCCGGTAACGCCTCGATCAGCAGGAAGCACAGCAGCGCACCGATCAGCGCGCCGATCAGGTTCGGGTGATATTTGTGCTTCAGATGCATCGTGGCCAGCAGCCCGCCGATCACGATGACGCCGATGACCGCGAACGCGATCATCACGGACGACAGTTCGAAAGAATGGTTGATGTTCATGATGTCTCCCCCTGCATCGCCGCTCTTGCAGCTTGTGATTTCAGTATAGCGGGGGAACCTGTGGCCGAGAGGCGGCCGGACACCGAACGGTCGTGCGGATTTTCCCTTACAGGGTTTCGACGGGATTGCGCAGCGCGGAAAGGTCGGCTTCGTCGAGCCAGCGCCATGCGCCGGGCGCGAGATCGGCCGGCAGCGTGAAGCCGCCGATGCTTTCGCGGTGCAGCAATTCGACGCGGTTGCTCGCTGCCGCGACCATCCGCTTGACCTGGTGGTACTTGCCTTCGAGGACGGTCAGCGCGAGCGTGTGCGGGGCGCGGGCGTCGGCGGCGACGGCCGCGATCGGCTTCGGCTCGCCATGCAGTTGCACGCCGGTGCGCAGCGCGTGCAGTTGCGTGTCGTCGAGCGGGTGGCGCACGGTCGCGACGTAGGTCTTCGGCACCTTGCGCTTCGGCGACGTGTACGCGTGCACGAACTGGCCGTCGTCCGACAGCAGCAGCAGGCCGGTCGTGTCCTGGTCGAGCCGGCCGACGCACTGCACGCCGCGCGCGACGAGCGGCGCCGGCAGCAGGCTGAACACGCTCGCATGGTGCTGCGGATCGCGCGAACACTCGTAGCCGGCCGGCTTGTTGAGCGCGAGATACGCGCGCGCATGGAACGGCCATGCGGCCTCGTCGACCTCGAACACGAGGCCGTCGGTGTCGAAGATGGCGTCCGGGTCGGTCGCGGCGGCGCCCGCGACGGCGACGCGGCCCGCCTCGATCAGGCCGCGGCACTGGCGGCGCGAGCCGAAGCCCTGGGTGTAGAGAATGCTTTCGAGATCCATAGCGCGCGCATTCTATCAAGCGGCGGCGTAGGGCCGGCATGAACGCGCATGCGCTGGTAAGCTGCCGGAACGCCGTGCGGTGCGCGGCGCCCGCCCATTCTTCACGGACAGTTCATGCGTTTCGATTCATTCCCGTTCGGCCGCCACGCGGCCGCCGTCATCGTCGCAGCAACCGTTTCGTCGGCCGCGTTCGCGCACGCGCATCTCGCGAAGAGCGACCCGGCGTCGGGCGCGATGCTGGCTGCCGCACCGGCCGCCGTCACGATCGACTTCACCGAGCCGCTGGAGCCCGCATTCAGCTCGATCGTCGTCGTCGACGCCGACGGCAAGACGGTGTCGAACGGCCGCGCGCGCATCGACGCGTCGAACCGCAAGCGCATGACGGTGCCGCTCGCGGCGCTCGCCACCGGCGCGTACACGGTGAAGTGGGTGGCCGTCGCGACCGACGGGCATCGCACGCAGGGCGCGTACGGCTTCGGCGTGAAGTGACGCAACGGGGGCGGCAGGCCTGTGCCAGGGTTGCTGCCCGCCTCTATCCGACAGGGAGTCTTCCGCATGAATCCGACGACGCTCGACGCACTCGCCGATTTCCCCCGTCAACTCGAAGCGCATTTCGCGGCCGTGCCCGACGGCTATGCGCGCTGGACGCCCGACGACTGGGCCGGCATACCGAGCGAGCATTTCTCGCCGCTCGGGCAGCTCTGCCACGTGCGCGACATCGAGATCGACGGCTATCACGTGCGGCTGCGGCGCATGCTCGACGAAGACCGGCCGCTGCTCGTGTCGATCGACGGCGACGCGCTCGCGGTTCAGCGGCGCTACGACGACGCGTATGCGTCCGACGTGCTCGCGGCGATCCGCGACGCACGGCGCGAGACGCTGGCGCTGCTGTCGCGCCTCACGCCCGAACAGTTCGAGCGTACCGGCGAATTCGACGGCTACGGCTCGCTGACCGTGCGCGGGCTCGTCCATTACCTGTGCAGTCACGACCAGCAGCATCTGGCCGGCATGCAGTGGCTGCTCGGCAAGATCGACGCGGCGCTGTACGCGCGCTGAACCGGCCGGCGGCCGCGCGATCGACAGCGGAATCCGGCGTCGCCGTCGGTGCGGAAGACCTCCTTGCGCGGCTTCGACTGGACCGATTTTCTGGATGATCCATCCAGCCGCGGCCGGCTGATCGGCGGGGCGCGTGTGCCTACACTCCTAGCTTCGTTCAACGAAAAAAGGAGTCAACCGTGGCAACTCATACGCTCGCAGACAAGGTCGTCCTGATCGCAGGCGGTGCAAAGAATCTCGGCGGCCTGATCGCCCGGGACCTGGCGGGCCACGGCGCGAAGGCGGTGGCGATTCACTACAACAGCGCGGCGTCGCAGGCGCAGGCCGAGGAAACGGCCGCCGCGGTGCGCGCGGCCGGCGCGGAGGCCGCGACGTTCCAGGCGGACCTGACGACGGCGGCCGCGGTCGAGAAGCTGTTCGACGACGCGAAGCAGCGCTTCGGCAAGATCGACATCGCGATCAACACGGTCGGCAAGGTGCTGAAGAAGCCGTTCACCGAGATCAGCGAAGCCGAGTACGACGAGATGTTCGCGGTCAACAGCAAGTCGGCGTTCTTCTTCATCAAGGAAGCCGGGCGGCATCTCGAGGATCACGGCAAGCTCGTCACGCTCGTGACGTCGCTGCTCGGCGCGTTCACGCCGTTCTATGCGGCATACGAAGGATCGAAGGCGCCGGTCGAGCACTTCACGCGCGCGGCGTCGAAGGAGTACGGCGCACGCGGCATTTCGGTGACGGCCGTCGGGCCGGGGCCGATGGACACGCCGTTCTTCTATCCGGCCGAAGGCGCCGACGCGGTCGCGTATCACAAGACGGCCGCCGCGCTGTCGCCGTTCAGCAAGACGGGGCTGACCGACATCGAGGACGTCGTGCCGTTCATCCGCCATCTCGTGACCGACGGCTGGTGGATCACGGGCCAGACGATCCTGATCAACGGCGGCTACACGACCAAGTAACCGGGGGCCGCTTGCGGCCGCGCGGCGCACCGCACTGGCGCGTTTGCGTGGACAATGGACGGGCGCGCGGCCGCGAGGCCGCGCGCCCGTTTTCTCCGTGCCGCCGAAGCCGGCCGCGATGCGCGGCGGCCGGCGGCGACCGTCGTTCGAACCCGGGTTTCCCGCCGATGGACAAGCTGGATCAGGTCAGGATCTTCCTGCAGGTTGCCGAGATGGGCAGCTTCATCAAGGCCGCGCATGCGCTCGACGTGCCGCGCGCGACCGTGTCGGCGGCCGTCCTGCAGCTCGAGACGGCGCTCGGCACACGGCTGCTGCACCGCACGACACGCCAGGTGCAGTTGACTGCCGACGGCGCGCTGCTGGTCGAACGCGGCCGGCGCCTGCTCGCGGAAGCCGACGACCTCGACCGCCTGTTCCGGCGCCGCGACCGCGACGTGGTCGGGCGGCTGAACGTCGATGTGCCGAGCCGGATCGCGCGCCGCGTCGTGGCGCCCGCGCTGCCGTCGCTGTTTCGCCGCCACCCGAAGCTGCAATTGTCGCTCGGCTCGACGGACCGCGCGATCGACCTCGTGCAGGAGGGCGTCGATTGCGCGATCCGCGTCGGGCGGCTCGCGGACAGCAGCCTCGTCGTGCGGCCGCTCGGGCAGTTCACGCTGATCAACTGCGCGAGCCCCGACTACCTGCGCGAATGCGGCGTGCCCGAGCATCCGGATGCGCTCGCGCGCGGGCACTGGGCGATCGGCTATGCGTCGCCGACGACGGGGCGCGAGCTCGGCTGGGAATACTGCGCCAACGGGCAGCGGCACGTGCTGACGCTGCCGAGCCGCGTGATCGTCAACAACGCCGAAACCTATATCGCCAGCTGTATCGCCGGAATGGGGCTGATCCAGATTCCGCGCTTCGACGTCGAGCATCTGCTGGCAAGCGGCGCGCTCGTCGACGTGATGCCCGGCCATCGCGCCGAGCCGATGGACGTGTCGGCCGTGTATCCGCACCGACGGCACCGCTCCCGGCGGCTCAACGCGTTCGTCGAGTGGTTCGGGGAGTTGATGGCCGATGCATTGAACGGCGCGGGCGCGAGCAGCAGCGGCGATTGAAGGCGACAACGCGCGGGTCTCCGCGGGCCGTGCCGCCGTTCGTCGGCCCGTGCGCCGAGCGCGCCGCGGGCGCTCAGGCGGCGAACTGCCGTGTGCGCCCGGTGGCCCGTACCGCGTCGATCAACGCGGCGCCGACGCCCGCGGGCTTCGACGCGAACGCGTAAAAGCGCGCGGCCGGCAGCGCCGGCAGGCCGTCTTGCGGCCCGCACGCGCGCAGGCCGTCGCGCAACTGGCTGCGCGCGAGCGCCGTGACCGCGAAGCCGGCGAGCGCGGCCGACATGCAGCCGGCCATGCTCGCGCTTTCGAACAGCACGCGAAACGGCCGTAGCGCCGCCGCGAGCGCGGACACCGCGGCTTCCCGGTACACGCACGGCTCCGGAAACAGCGCGAGCGGCACGCGTTCCTCGGCGTCGAGCGCCGTATCGGCCGCGAACGCCCACACGAGCGGCTCTTCCCACAGCAGCTCGCCGGGCGTGTCGACCTGTCGGCATTGCTTGCCGAACACGACGTCGAGCCGGCCGAGCGATTGCTCCCGCAGCAGCGACGCGGTGATGCCGACCTTCAGTTCGATCGAGGTGTGCGGATGGCCGTCGCGGAACGTGCGCAGCACCTGCGGCAGCCACGTGCAGGCGAAATCCTCGGACGCCCCGACCCGCAGCGGCCCGTGCGCCGGCGCGCCGCGCAGCCGGGCGCGCACTTCGCGCTCCATGTCGACGATGTTGCGCGCGTACGCGTACAGCGTGTCGCCGGCCGGCGTCAGCGCGATCCGGCGGGTCGTGCGCGCGAGCAGCACGGTGCCGGCCGCCTGTTCGAGCCGCTTGATGTGGCCGCTGACGGCGGACGGCGTCAGCGCGAGGCGCTCCGCGGCCGGCGCGAACCCGCGGCTGTCGACGACTTCGAGAAACGTGCGCAGCAACGCGATGTCGAGCGCGGTCGAGGCGGGCGAGGGCGACGGTTCCATGGATCGATTCGACGCAATATATGAGTAATGAATGATGATACTCCGCGAATCGTGATGAAAGGCCGGCCTACCATCGTATGTTCAAGCCCCTCTGGCGGAGTACACGATGACGACCTATGCGCATGCGACGACCGCGTCGCTCGACATTGCCTATCTCGAATGGAACCCGCGCGGCGAACGCGTGGCCGTGCTGCTGCATGGCTGGCCGGACAGCCCGGTCGGCTGGGAGCCGGTGGCATCGGCGCTCGCCGCGCGCGGCTATCGCGTGCTGGCGCCCGCATTGCGCGGCTTCGCGCCGACGCGCTTTCGCGACGCGTCCGTGCCGCGCAGCGGCCAGCTCGCGGCGCTCGGGCGCGACCTGCTCGAATTCGTCGATGCGCTCGGTATCGAGCGGCCCGTGCTGGTCGGGCACGACTGGGGCGCCCGCGCGGCCGCGAACGCGTGCGGGCTGCAAGACGGTGTTGCATCCCAGCTCGTGATGCTGTCGGTCGGGTACGGCACCAACGATCCCGCTCAGCCGCTGTCGCTGCAGCAGGCGCGCAACTACTGGTATCACTGGTTCATGGCGACGCCGCGCGGCGAGCAGGCGCTGCGCGACGACCGCCGCGCGTTCGCGCGCCTGATGTGGGATACCTGGTCGCCGCCGGGCTGGTATCGCGACAGCGATTTCGACGCAGCGGCCGTCGCATTCGACGGGCCCGACTGGATCGACGTCGTGCTGCATTCGTATCGGCAGCGCTGGGGCTTCGCGCCGGGCACGCCGGCCTATGCCGACGACGACGCGCGGCTGAACCCGGCGCCCGTGCTGGCGGTCCCGACGCTCGTGCTGCACGGCGGCGCGGACGCCTGCAATCATCCGGACAGCTCGGCCGGCCGCGAGCGGTTCTTCGCCGGGCGCTACGCGCGGCACGTGCTGGACGGCGTGGGGCACTTTCCGCAGCGGGAGGCGCCGGCGGCGGTCGCGGACGCGATTCTCGGGTTCTGCGAGGCGGGTTGACGCGCGCCGGCCGGCCCGGCGCGCGAAGGATCAGCCGCCGACGCGCGGCGCGAGCAGGTCGGCGAGCCCGATGTTCCTGAACATTTCGCGGCGAATGCGATCGCCGACGCGGAACACTTCCTCGGCGCCGTCCTGCGACGGATCGACGAACACGCGGTAGGGGCGCTTGCCGGCCGGCGCCGCGACGAGCTCGGCAATCGCCGTGGCGACGGCGCCGGCGTCGGCGTCCGCCGGCTCGAGCGCGGCGAGGCCCGTCAATGCCTGGTCGGCGACGCCCGCGTACGGCCCGCTGTCGTAGGCGGCCTGCACGGCGGTATCGGCCGGCTTGCCGGCATGGAGGAAGTGATTCGTGCCGCGGGTGAACGCGCCCGGCACGACGATCGACGTTTCGATGCCCCAGCGGGCGAGTTCGGCCGCGTAGGACACCGCGAGCGAGTCCATCGCGGCTTTCGCGGCGAAGTAGGGCGCGAGGAACGGCGGCGTGCCGCCGCGCGCCGACGAGGACGACACCCACACGAGCAGGCCGCGGCCTTGACGGCGGAGGTGCGGCAGCGCCGCGCGGTTCACGCGCTGGGTCGACACGACGTTGACGTCGTAGAGCTGCGCGAGCTGTTCGGGCGTGAAGGCTTCGGCCGGCCCGAACACCATGTGGCCCGCGTTGTGGACGACGACGTCGAGACGGCCGTGGTCGGCGATCACGCGCTCGATTGCGGCATCGACCGATGCGTCGTCGCCGACGTCGAGTTCGATGGTGCGCAGATCGACGCCGTGTTCTTGCGCATAGGCGGCGACGGCGGCGGCGCGCGGCGCGTTGCGCCCGGCGAGCTCGCGCATCGACGCGTAGACCGTGTGACCGGCGCGGGCGAGCGCCTGGGCCGTCAGCAAGCCGAAGCCGCTGGACGCGCCGGTGACGAGGACGACTTCCTTCATGAGCGATCTCCTGGCGAAAAGACGAATGGCCGCGAGCGGTCGGTCAGCACATGCCGCCGTTGGCGCGCAGGATCTGGCCGTTGATCCACGCGCCGTCGGGGCCGGCGAGGAATGCAACGACGCGCGCGATGTCGTCGGGCTGGCCGAGCCGCTCGAGCGGGTTCAGCTTCGCGAGCCGATCGACGAGTTCGGGACTCTTGCCCTGCAGAAACAACTCGGTCGCGACGGGCCCCGGCGCGACGGCGTTCACGCGGACGCCGCGCCCGCGCATTTCCTGCGCCAGCACCTGCGTGAGGCTTTCGACCGCCGCCTTGCTGGCGACGTACACGCCGTAAGTCGGCATGCGCATGCCGATCACGCTGGTCGACAGGTTGATGATGCGTCCACCGTCGCGCACCCGCCTGGCCGCTTCGCGGCAGACGTTGAACGTGCCTTTCACGTTGATCGCGAACGTTTCGTCGAACAGCGCATCGTCGCAGTCGGCGATGGCCGCCAGCTTCATCACGCCCGCGGAATTGACTACCACGTCCAGGCCGCCGAATGCGTCGTGGGCGGCGTCGAACAGCGCGGCCACGGCCGCCGGGTCGGCGACGTTCGCCTGCACCGCGACGGCATGGCCGCCGTCGGCGACGATCGCGTCGACCACTTCGCGGGCCGGGCCGGCGCTGCCGGCATAGTTGACGACGACCCGGAAGCCGTCCCGGGCGAGCTGGCGGGCGATTTCCGCGCCGATGCCGCGCGACGAACCCGTGACGAGGGCGACCTGTTCCGATGTGCTCATGTCCTGCTCCTGGTGAATGGGTGAATGCCGTTCGATCCGGCGACAGGACTACTGTAGGCTTCCTCGATCAATAAAAATAATGAATAATGATAAGTAGATGAATGACTGAAAGTATGTCTCATGGGATTCGACAGCAGGTTGCTCAGTGGTATCGGCGTGCTCTCTGCGGTGATCGAGGCCGGCACCTTCGCGCGGGCGGGCGAGGCGATGGGGCTGACGCAACCGGCGGTGAGCCGCGCGGTCGCGCGGCTGGAAGAGCGGGTCGGCATCCGGATCTTCAACCGGACGGCGCGCGCGATCACGCTGACCGACGAAGGGCGACGCTTTTACGAGGCGGTCGCGCCGCTGCTGGCCGGTATCGAGGAGGCGGCGCTCGACGCCGGCCAGTCGAAGGCGCGCGTGAGGGGGCGGCTGCGGGTCAACGTGGACGGCACGTTCGGCCACTACGTGCTGGCGCCGCGGATGGCGGAATTTCTCGACCGCTTTCCCGATCTGTCGGTCGAGATCAGCGTGCGGGACCGGATGGGCGACCTCGTCGCCGACGGCTTCGACGTGGCCGTGCGCTTCGGCATCCCGGAGCCGTCGTCATATCGAGCGCGACTGCTGCTCGAGACGCGCGTGCTGACCTGCGCGTCAGCGGCCTACGTCGCGCGTCACGGCGAGCCGCGGCACCCTCGGGATCTCGCGGACGGTCACCGGTGCGTGCTGATCCGCGATCCGGTGACGGGGCGACCGTACGAATGGGAATTTCATCGCGGCAAGGAAGTCGTGCCGGTCGACGCCGCCGGCAGGCTGATGGTCAACGATACGGGCGGGCTGCTCGGCGCGTGCATCGGCGGCGTCGGCATTGCGCAACTGCTCGAGCTCTATGCGCGGGACATGCTCGCCGACGGGCGGTTGGTCCTGCTATTGCCGGAATGGACCGACGAGACCTTCCCGCTTTACGCGTATCACCACGCGTCGAACCTCGTCGCCGCGAAGGTGAGGGTGTTTCTCGACTTCGTCCGCGAGTTGACGGGCTGAGGACGGCAGGCCGCTGTCGGTCACTCGATGCGGTGAGGAACGCGCGGCCAAAACAAAAAACCCGCGAAGCGGCGAGCTTGCGCGGGTTTCGACAGTGGCAGCGCGGGATGCTGCGAAAGACTGGTGCCCAGGGCCGGAATCGAACCGGCACGCCTTGCGGCGGGGGATTTTGAGTCCCCTGCGTCTACCAATTTCACCACCTGGGCTTGATCCTGGCCGCGCATGGTCGTACGCGGCGAAACGCGAATTATGGCGGAAAACCGAATGCCCGGCAAGCTGCCCGGCATCCGCACGCAAGTCACTGGCTCAGGTAGACGAAGCGGCCCTGCTTCACGACGCCCATCACGCTCGCGCGCTGATCGAGCCCGACGTGATCCTTGTCGTTCGTATTGACGACGCCGTTCGGCACGACGAGTTCGTGCGCGCGTTCGAGCTCGCGGCGCAGCGCCGTGCGGAACGCGGGCGTGCCGGGCTGCGCGGCTTTCAACGCACGGCCGACCGCATCGGCCAGGCGCGGGTACACGCCCGCCGCGTCGCCCGCGAACTGCGTGACCGTGCCGGCGCCGTACTTCGCCTCGTACGCGTCGACGAACGCGAGCGCGGCCTGGCGAGCCGGATGGTCGGCCGGCAGCGTGCGCGCGACGACGACCGGCTGGGTCGGGAACAGCGTCCCGTCGACGTCCTTGCCGCCCAGCTTGATGAATTCCGGCGTCGCGATCCCGTGGGTCTGGTAGACGGGGCCCTTGTAGCCGCGCTCGATCAGCGTGCGCTGCGGCAGCACGGCCGGCGTGCCCGAGCCCGCGATCAGGATCGCATCGGGCTTCGCCGCGATGAGCTTCAGCGCTTGGCCCGTGACGCTCGCGTCGGTGCGGTTGAAGCGCTCGGTCGCGACCACCCGAATCTTGCGCAGCTCCGCGAAGCGCGTGAATTCGTTGAGCCAGCTGTCGCCGTAGCTGTCCGCGAAGCCGATGAAGCCGACCGTCTTCACGCCGTGGTTGGCCATGTAGCGCGTCATCACGTCGGCCATCGCGCGGTCGCCCTGCGCCATCTTGAATGCCCAGGTCCGCGCGCCTTCCTGCGGCTCGACGATCGCGCCGGAGCCGACCAGCGTGATCATCGGCGTCTGCGCGGCGGCCACCGCGTCGAGCGCCGCGAGCGCGGCCGGCGTGATGTTCGGCCCGACCACGACGTCGACGTGATCCTCGTCGACCAGCTTGCGGATGTTGCGCACCGCGTTGCCCGGGTCGGACGCGTCGTCGAGCACCGTGACCTGCACGGGCTGCCCGGCGATCGTCTTCGGCCACATCAGGATCGCGTTCTTGCTCGTGATGCCGATCGCGGCGGCCGGGCCGGTGGACGACAGGTCGACGCCGACCTTCAGGTCGGCATGCGCGGCCGCGCAGGCCAGCACGAGGGCGGCGCCGGCGGCGCGGCGCAACGAGGCGGAAAGCCGTGGCAGGGCGGGAAGCGTCATGCGGGAATCTCCGTCGGGCAGCAAAAAGGGGCGCGATATGCGCCCCCTGTGTTTATACACGCGGGCTCGAGAAAACGCCGGGCCGCCCCGGGTTCTGCCGAGCCCCTCGGGGCCTGGGCGCGCTTACAGCTCGTACGATTCGGATTCGCCCTTGAGCGCCTGTTCGATCAGCTTGCGGTTCAGCGTCGGCGACAGCAGCTCGACCAGCGTATACACATAGCTGCGCAGGTAGGCGCCCTGCTTGAGCGCGACGCGCGTCACGTTGCTGCCGAACAGGTGGCCGACCGGAATCAGCCGCAGGCCGCGGTCGCGCTCGGGATTGAACGCGATGTCGGCCATGATGCCGACGCCGAGTCCGAGCTCGACATAGGTCTTGATCACGTCGGCGTCGATCGCCTCGAGCACGATGTCCGGCGACAGCCCGCGCAGCGCGAACGCATGGTTGATCTTCTTGCGGCCCGCGAACGCGTCGTCGTACGTGATCAGCGGGTACTGGGCGAGATCGTCCAGCGTGACCGGCTTGCGTTCGAGCAACGGGTGGTCGGCCGGCACGACGGCCGCGTGATGCCACTGGAAGCAGGGTAGCGACACGAGCTCCTTGTAGTCGGAGATCGCCTCGGTCGCGATCGCGAGATCGGCCTGGTCGTGAATCACCATCTCGGCCACCTGCGTCGGGCTGCCCTGCAGGATCGACAGGTGGACCTTCGGGAAGCGCTTCTTGAATTCGGCGATCGCGGCCGGCAGCGAGTAGCGGGCCTGCGTGTGGGTGGCCGCGATGGTCAGGTTGCCCTGATCCTGCGCCGCATAATCCTTCCCGACCCTTTTCAGGCTTTCCACTTCCTGCAGGATCCGCTCGACCGATGCAAGGATGATCCGCCCCGGCTCGGTGAGCGAGCGCACGCGCTTGCCGTGCCGCGTGAAGATCTCGACGCCCAGCTCGTCCTCGAGCTCGATGATCGCCTTCGATACCCCCGGCTGCGACGTGTAGAGCGCCTTGGCGGCCTCGGTGAGGTTGAAATTCTGCCGGACGGCCTCGCGCACGAAGCGAAATTGGTGCAGGTTCATTTATAACCCTTCCGCATATCAACAGAATTTTTTAGTCGTTTGAAATATAAGGGGAGTTTATTACGATTCACCGGAGTTTTTCAAATATGGATATCTGTTTTCGTCATTAGCAATCCAGCCGGCAGCGGTTGGCGGCGGTGACGACGGAACGGAGATTCGGGCGCGACGTGGCTAGGACGTCGCGCGGTCACCACGAAAACCCTGGGGTCCCCGAATGTATCAGTACGACCAATACGACCAGACGATCGTCGACGAACGCGTCGCGCAGTACCGCGATCAGGTGCGCCGCCGGCTGTCGGGCGAGTTGAGCGAAGACGAGTTCCGTCCGCTGCGTCTGCAGAACGGCCTGTACATGCAGCGCCACGCGTACATGCACCGCATCGCGATTCCGTACGGCAACCTGCGCAGCGACCAGCTGCGGATGCTCGCGCGCATCGCCCGCGAGCACGACCGCGGCTACGGCCACTTCTCGACGCGCTCGAACATTCAGTTCAACTGGATCCAGCTCGAGGACACGCCCGAGATCCTCGCGAAGCTCGCGTCGGTGCAGATGCATGGCATCCAGACGTCGGGCAACTGCATCCGCAACATCACGGCCGACCAGTTCGCCGGCGTCGCGCAGGACGAAGAGATCGATCCGCGCCCGTGGGCCGAGATCCTGCGCCAGTGGTCGACGTTCCATCCCGAATTCGCGTGGCTGCCGCGCAAGTTCAAGATCGCGGTGTCGGGTTCGAAGCATGACCGCGCGGCCGTGCAGATCCACGACCTCGGCGTGTACCTGAAGAAGAACGCGCAGGGCGAGGTGGTCGCGAGCATTCTCGCGGGCGGCGGCCTCGGCCGTACGCCGATCGTCGGCGCGGTGATCAAGGAAGACCTGCCGTGGCAGCACCTGCTCACCTACTGCGAAGCCGTGCTGCGCGTGTACAACCGCTACGGCCGCCGCGACAACCTGTACAAGGCGCGGATCAAGATCCTCGTGAAGGCGCTGTCGCCGGCGAAGTTCGCGCAGCAGGTCGAGGAGGAGTGGCAGCACCTGAAGGACGGCCCGTCGACGCTTACGCAGGCCGAACTCGACCGCGTGTCGCAGTACTTCCAGCCGCCCGTCTACGAGAAGCTGGCCGACACCGACGCGTCGTTCGAACAGCACCTGCTCGAGAACAAGGCGTTCGCGCGCTGGGTCGAGCGTAACGTCGCGCCGCACAAGGTGCCGGGCTATGCGGCCGTCACGCTGTCGCTGAAGGATCACCGCGTGGCGCCGGGCGACGCGACCGACGCGCAGATGGATCTGGTCGCCGACTGGGCCGACGCGTACTCGTTCGGCGAGCTGCGCGTGTCGCACGAGCAGAACCTGATTCTCGCGAACGTGAAGAAGCGCGACCTGTTCGCGCTGTGGGAAAAGGCGAAGGCGGCCGGTTTCGCGACGCCGAACATCGGCCTGCTGACCGACATCATCGCGTGCCCGGGCGGCGACTTCTGCTCGCTCGCGAACGCGAAGTCGATCCCGATCGCGCTGGCGATCCAGCAGCGTTTCGACGATCTCGACTACGTGTACGACCTCGGCGACCTGTCGCTGAACATTTCCGGTTGCATGAACTCGTGCGGTCACCACCACGTCGGCAACATCGGTATTCTCGGCGTCGACAAGGACGGCGCCGAGTGGTACCAGGTGTCGCTCGGCGGCGAGCAGGGCACGGGCCGCAACGGCGCGCGCCTCGGCCGCGTGATCGGGCCGTCGTTCTCGGCGGAAGAAGTGCCCGACGTGATCGCGAAGCTGATCGATACGTTCGTCGAGGCACGCATCGACGGCGAGCGCTTCGTCGATACGTACGATCGCATCGGCATCGCGCCGTTCAAGGAGCGCGTGTATGCGGCGCGCCAGGCAGTGAACGCGTAACCAACCGGGTAGAAGGAATTTGCAGATGGCTTCGATTATCAAGAACCGCGCAGTGATCGACGACGCATGGCAGGTCGTGCGCGCGGCGGAAGACGGTACGCTGCCCGCGGTCGACGCATTGCCGGCCGGCAAGGTGCTGGTGCCGTTCGCGTTGTGGCAGGCCGAGCGCGCGGCGCTCGTCGCCGCGAAGACGAAGGACGAACTCGGCGTGTGGCTCGCGCCGGATAGCGAACCGGCCGATCTCGTGGCCGACTTCGGCGCGATCTCGCTGATCGCCGTCGACTTCCCGCGCTTCGCGGACGGCCGCGGCTACAGCATCGCGCGCCTGCTGCGCGAGCGGCATGGCTGGACCGGCGAGCTGCGCGCGATCGGCGACGTGCTGCGCGACCAGTTGCTGTACATGTCGCGTTGCGGCTTCGACGCATTCGCGGTGCGGGCCGACAAGGACATCCACGACGCGCTGAACGCGTTCACGGAATTCACGCAGCGTTACCAGGGCGCGTTCGACGAGCCGGCGCCGCTGTTCCGCCGCCGCGCGGCTGCGGCCGACACCAAGGTGAGCGCATGAGCACCGCGACCGCCACCGCGCTGACGCCGGAACTCGCCGCGAAGGTCGAGCGTCTCGACGCGCTGCTCGTGCGCATCGGCGAGCGTCACGACAAGGTGAAGTTCGCGAGCAGCCTCGCCGCGGAAGACATGCTGCTCACGCACGCGATCCTGTCGAAGGGCGTGCCGATCGGCATCTTCTCGCTGAACACGGGCCGCCTGCACGCGGAAACGCTCGGCATGATCGATCGCGTGCGCGAGCGCTACGGCTACGAGATCGAGCAGTTCCATCCGCGGCAGGACGCGGTCGACCAGTATGTGGCCGAGCACGGCCTGAACGCGTTCTACGAGAGCGTCGAGCTGCGCAAGTCGTGCTGCCATATCCGCAAGGTCGAGCCGCTGAACCGCGCGCTGGCCGACGTCGGCGCGTGGGTGACGGGCCAGCGTCGCGAGCAGTCGGTCACGCGCGCGGAGCTGCACGAGGAAGAACAGGACGAAGCGCGCGGGATCGCGAAGTACAACCCGCTCGCCGACTGGACGGAAGCCGACGTATGGGCGTACCTTGACGCGTTCGACGTGCCGGTCAACCCGCTGCATGCGCGCGGCTACCCGAGCATCGGGTGCGAGCCGTGCACGCGCGCGATCCGTCCCGGCGAGGACAGCCGCGCGGGCCGCTGGTGGTGGGAGTCGCGCGACACGAAGGAGTGCGGGCTGCACGTCACGACGATCACGCCGATTCCCGCGAATGCCGACGCCGGCGCCGCGCACTGAAAGCCGACAAGAAACCGAATATTGCGCCGCCCGCGACAGCGGGCGGCACGAACCCAGAAGAGAAGGACTGAAATCATGAGCACGACGCTCGAGCAATCCGCCTTTGCCCCGCCCGCCGGCGCCGACAGCCGCATGGGCCACCTCGACTGGCTCGAAGCCGAGTCGATCCACATCCTGCGCGAACTCGTGGCCGAATGCAGCAAGCCGGCGCTGTTGTTCTCGGGCGGCAAGGATTCGGTCGTCGTGCTGCATCTGGCGCTGAAGGCGTTCGGCCTCGGCGCGAACCGCAAGACGACGCTGCCGTTCCCGCTCGTGCATATCGACACGGGCCACAACTACGAGGAAGTGATCGACTTCCGCGATCGCCGTGCGCAGGAGCTCGGCGCCGAGCTCGTGGTCGGTCACGTCGAGGATTCGATCAAGCGCGGCACGGTCGTGCTGCGCCGCGAGACCGATTCGCGCAATGCCGCGCAGGCCGTCACGCTGCTCGAGACGATCGAGCAGCACGGTTACACGGCGCTGATCGGCGGCGCGCGCCGCGACGAAGAGAAGGCGCGCGCGAAGGAGCGCATCTTCTCGTTCCGCGACGAATTCGGCCAGTGGGATCCGAAAGCGCAGCGCCCGGAACTGTGGAGCCTGTACAACGCGCGCCTGCACAAGGGCGAGCATCTGCGCGTGTTCCCGATCTCGAACTGGACCGAGCTCGACGTGTGGCAGTACATCGCGCGCGAAAACCTCGAACTGCCGTCGATCTACTACGCGCACCAGCGCGAGATCGTGCGCCGCAACGGGCTGCTCGTGCCGGTCACGCCGCTCACGCCGATGCGTGACGGCGAGACGAGCGAGCTCGCGCAGGTGCGCTTCCGCACGGTCGGCGACATCAGCTGCACGTGCCCGGTCGAGAGCGACGCGGACGACGTCGAGAAGATCATCGCCGAGACGGCGGTGACCGAGATCACCGAGCGCGGCGCGACCCGGATGGACGACCAGGCGTCCGAAGCCGCGATGGAACAGCGCAAGAAGCAAGGTTATTTCTGAAGCACACGAGGACATTCACATCATGAGCATCATCGAGAACACCGAAGACCTCGGCGTGCTGCGTTTCATCACCGCGGGCAGCGTCGACGACGGCAAGAGCACGCTGATCGGCCGCCTGCTGTACGACAGCAAGGCCGTGCTGTCCGACCAGCTGTCCGCGCTGTCGCGCGCGAAGAACAAGCGCACGGTCGGCGACGAGCTCGACCTCGCGCTGCTGACCGATGGCCTCGAAGCCGAGCGCGAGCAGGGCATCACGATCGACGTCGCGTACCGCTACTTCGCGACCGCGAAGCGCAAGTTCATCATCGCCGACACGCCGGGGCACGAGCAGTACACGCGCAACATGGTCACGGGCGCGTCGACCGCGCACGCGGCGATCATCCTGATCGACGCGACGCGCGTGACGATCGAGAACGGCGTCGCCGATTTGCTGCCGCAGACCAAGCGCCACAGCGCGATCGTCAAGCTGCTCGGGCTGCAGCACGTGATCGTCGCGATCAACAAGATGGACCTCGTCGACTACAGCGAGGCGCGCTTCAACGAGATCCGCGATGCGTACGTCGCGCTCGCGAAGCAGCTCGGCCTGACCGACGTGCGCTTCGTGCCGGTGTCGGCGCTCAAGGGCGACAACATCGTCGGCGCGAGCGAGCGCATGCCGTGGTACGCGGGCGAGCCGCTCCTCGACGTGCTCGAGTCGCTGCCGGTCGAGACGCAGGCGCATGATGCGCTGCGCTTCCCGGTGCAGTGGGTCGCGCGCCAGGACGGCAGCTCGGCCGACGATTTCCGCGGCTACATGGGCCGGATCGAGTCGGGCGAAGTGAAGGTCGGCGATACGATCGTCGTGCTGCCGTCGAACCGCACCGCGACGGTCGCCGAGATCATCGCACCGGTGCCGGGCGGCACCGCGGCCGTGCCGCATGCGTTCGCGGGGCAGACGGTGACGATTCGCGTCGAGGAAGACGTCGACGTGTCGCGCGGCGACATGTTCGTCACGACCGCCGAGCCGGTCGAGCCGGCGAAGAAGCTCGAGGCCGACCTGTGCTGGTTCGACGAGGCGCCGCTGTCGCCGCAGCGCAAGTACCTGCTGAAGCAGACGACCAGCACGGTGTTCGCGAAGATCGGCGCGGTCAAGCAGGTGCTCGACGTGCATACGCTGTCGCACGCGACTGACCGTCAGGAACTGAAGATGAACGACATCGGGCGCGTGGCGCTGACGCTGCAGAAGCCGATCGTTTGCGACACGTACGATGCGCACCCCGGTACGGGCGCGTTCGTGCTGATCGACGAGGCGACGCATCACACGGTCGCCGCCGGCATGATCCGGGCGTTCTCGGCATAACGCGCATGAGCGGCATGACCGGCGTTCAGCGCCGCCCACGCGGCGGCGCGCGCCGGCCGGCATCCGCATGAGCATGAGCACGACTAGCGAAGCGACAAACATGGGCAAGGTGTATCTGATCGGAGCAGGGCCGGGCGCCGCGGACCTCATCACGGTGCGCGGCATGCGGCTGCTCGAGCAGGCCGACGTGGTGCTGCACGACGCGCTCGTCGAGCCGGCGATGCTCGACTACGCGCCGAACGCGCGCAAGATCGCCGTCGGCAAGCGCTGCGGGCAGCGTTCGACCGCGCAGCACTTCATCAACAAGCAGATCGTCGACGCGGCGCGCGAGCATGCATGCGTCGTGCGGCTGAAGGGCGGCGATCCGATGCTGTTCGGCCGCGCGGAAGAGGAAATGCGCGCGCTCGAGGCGGCAGGCATCGACTACGAGGTCGTGCCGGGCATCACCGCGGCGCTGGCCGGCGCGGCGACGCTGAAGCGGTCTCTGACGCTGCGCGGCGTGTCGCGCAGCGTCGCGTTCGCGACGCACAGCCGCGCACCGGGCAGCGACGAGATCCGCGAGGCCGCGCGCGCCGATTCGATCGTCTACTACATGGGCCGCGACAGCGCGCCCGGCATCGCACAGCAGCTGATCGACGCGGGCCGTGCACCCGCGACGCCGGTCGCGATCGTCGAGGCGTGCAGCACCGCGCGCGAGCGCACGCTGACGCTGACGCTCGCGCAGATGGCCGCGGGCGACGCGCAGGCGTGGCTCGACCCGGCCGAACCGAGCCTGCTGATGATCGGCGATGCGTTCGCCGAACGCGTACGGATCGCGAAAGAGGGCGACGCGTTGCGCAATGCCGCTTGAGTCGGCGGAGCGGTCCGCGTGACAGGCGATGCGGCGATGGGTCCGATAGGTGAAAAAAAGCGCTGGCTACCGAAGCCAGCGCTTTTTTGTTTGGGCTCGCCGCTACGGCTCGCCGCTACGGCTCGCCGCTTCGCTCACGCGTCGCGATCGATCTGCTCGATGCAGTAGCGCGCGACCGCGTCGAGCACGCCGTCGTCTTCGCCGACGGCTGTCGCGCAGCGGATGTCGACGCCCGGATGCGCGGCGCGGCATGCGTCGACGAGTTGCGGCAGATCGCGGCGCACGTGGCCGCCCTGGCCGAAAAAGACCGGCACCACGGTGATGCGCGTGCAGCCGGCCGCGGCTTGCGCGGCCACGGCCTCACCGAGCGACGGCGTCATCAGTTCGAGGAACGCGAGCGACACCTGCGTGGCGGGGGAGCCGGCGCCGCGCAGCCGCGCGGCGAGCCGCTCGAACGGCTCGGCCCAGCGCGGATCGCGGGCGCCGTGGCCGAACAGGACGATACCGTGCGAATGCATGTCGAAGCCTCCGTCGCGACGCGGCGCTCAGTGCCGGTCGACCCACTTGAGCGCGAACAGGCCGAGCGCGAGATAGATGAGGCCCGGCGTCGCGGCAGTGAGCGGCGCGGGCCACGTGTTCAGCGTGCCGATGTGCGAGAACAGCGTGTTGAGCAGCTGGAAGCTCATGCCGAGCATGATGCCGCCGAACACCTTCACGCCGACCACGCCGGCCCGCGTGTGCAGGTACGCGAACGGCAGCGACAGCACGAGCATCACGAACACCGCGAACGGATACAGCAGCTTGCGCCACAGCGCGATGTCGTAGCGCTGCGTGTCCTGCTGGTTCTCGCGCAAGTGCTGGATGTAGCGGAACAGGTTGATGATCGACATGCGCTCCGGCGACACGAGCAGCACCGACAGAATCTGCGGCGTCAGGTCGGACCGCAGCCGGTATTCGGGCAGCGACACCTGCTGCGACCGGTACACGGGGTTCAGCGCATCGGCCGGCTGGCCGCTGACCGGCTTGATCGGCGTCAGCTCGGTTTCGGTCACGCCCGTCAGCAGCCAGTGGCCGGGCGGCTCGTAGCGGCCGGTCTGCGCGATCCGCACGTTCTGCAGCTGGAATTTCGAATCGAATTCGTAGATGCGCACGTTGCTGATCGTCGAGTCGGGCGACAGGCTGCCGACGTTGACGAAGCGCGTGACCTGCTCGCCGTTCTCGCGGGCCGCGAGCGTGTCCTTCACCCACACGCCCGACTGGAAGTTCGACGACACCGACGCGCCGAGCGCCTGCAGCCGCACGCGCTCGGACAATTGATCCGCGTACGGCCCGACGAATTCGCCGATCAGGTAGGTGACGATCACGAGCGGCACGCCGATCTTCAGCAGCGAGCGCAGCGCCTGGTTGGTCGCGAGGCCCGACACGCGGAAGATCGTGAATTCCGAGTTCGCGGCCATCTGCGCGAACACGTAGATCGCGCTGATCAGCGCGGCGACCGGGATGATCTCGTAGAAGCGCGACGGCGTCTGCAGCGCGACGCGCAGCACCGCGTAGCCGAACTTGTAGTTGCCGTGCCCGACCGAGTTCAGCTCGCTGATCAGGTCGAAGAAGAAGAACAGGCCGGAGAACGCGAACAGGATGAAGATGAACGTGACGTAGATCTGCCGCGCGAAGTACTTTTCATAGAGCCGCATCGATCATGCTCCCGAGCGGCCGAACAGCGCGCGTGTCAACAGCGGACGATTGCGCACGCGCAACCAGAAAATGAATGCGACGATCGCCGCGACGAGCACGTGCAGCCCGACGAGGCCGACGCCGAACGACATCTTGCCCTGCTCGATCTGCGCCTGCACGACGTTCAGCAGGTTCGAGTACGTGAGGTAGATCAGCACGGCCATCACGAGATTGATCGTGCGGCTGCGACGCGGGTTCTGGTACGAGAGCGGGATGCCGAGCACCATCAGGTTGATCGCGATCAGCGGCAGCCCCGCGCGCCACGCGAATTCCGCGAGGTTGTCGCGCGTCGGGTTGCGCAGCAGGTCGGGGGTGGGCGTGCTGTTGGTGGTCTGCACGTTGACGACCGGCTTGCTCGTGATCTTCACGCCGTAGCGCTCGAACTCCATGATCTTGAAGTTCGGCTGGCCGGGCGTGCCGTCGTAGCGGCGGCCGTCCTCGAGGACGACGAAACGATCGCCGTCCTTCGAGGTTTCCGTATGGCCCGTCTGCGACACGACCACGTTGAGCTTGCCGTTTTCCGTCGACGTGACGAATACGTTCTGCACCTTGCTCTGGTCGGGCGACATCTTCTCGATGAAGAACACGCGATGATTCGCGGCCGATTCGCGGAACTGGCCGGGCGCGAGCAGCGAGATCTCGTCGCGCTGCTGGAAGCGCGCCTTGATCATCTTGCTCTGCTGGTTCGACCACGGCCAGCCGACGAACGCGAAGAAGGTGATCAGCAGGATGATCGGCGTGGCGAACACGCCGATCGGCTTGATGAGGCGCGTAAGGCTCACGCCCGACGCGAGCCACACCACCATTTCGGAGTCCCGGTACCACCGGGTCAGCACGAACAGGATGGACACGAACAGCGTGACGACGAGCATCACGGCGAGGTAGCCGATCACGGTCAGGCCGATCAGCACAAGCACGTCGCGCGGATCGATTTCGCCGGACGCGGCGTAGCCGACGATGCGAATCATCATCGTCGTGAGCATGATCGTGAGCAGCACCATGAACACGGCGCCAGCCGTATACGCAAGCTCGCGCTGGAGGGAGCGTTCGAAGATCATTCTTGATGAGAAGAGGGCGGGAGGCTGCGCACGCGTGGTGGAGCGCTCGCGCCGCCACGGGAAAAATAGCGGATAATTGCGGCTTTCATCCTTAGCCCAGATTTTATCCGAGGACAAGCGCGATGGACTTTAGCATAAAAGGCTGTGATTGGAGCAAAGGCGAGGCCAAGGGGTTCCTGACCGGGAAGTCCGACTGCATCGTGCTCGGCATCTTCGAGGCGCAGACCCTGTCGGGCGCGGCGCTCGACATCGACACGGCCACCAAGGGGCTGATCTCGCGCGTGGTGAAGGCCGGCGACATGGACGGCAAGCGCGGCAAGACGCTGTTCCTGCACGAAGTATCGGGCATCGGCGCGTCGCGCGTGCTGCTCGTCGGGCTCGGCAAGCAGGATGCTTTCAATCAGAAAGCCTATAACGACGCGGTCACCGCCGCGTGGCGCGCGCTGCTGGCGACCAAGGTCGTCCAGGTCACGTTCTCGCTCGCGCAGCTGCCGGTCGACGAGCGCAGCTCCGACTGGGGCGTGCGCGCCGCGATCCTCGCGCTGCGCAACGAGACCTACCGCTTCACGCAGATGAAGAGCAAGCCGGAACCGGCGTCGCACACGCTCAAGCGCGTCGTGTTCAGCGTCGACCCGGCGGACGAGAAGGCCGCGAAGGTCGCGGTCAAGCAGGCGGTCGCGCTCGCGAACGGGATGGATCTCACCCGCGATCTCGGCAACCTGCCGGGCAACGTCTGCACGCCGACCTATCTCGGCAACACCGCGAAGAAGATCGCGAAGGATTGGGGCCTGAAGGCCGAAGTCCTCGGGCTCAAGCAGATCCAGGCGCTGAAGATGGGCTCGTTCCTGTCGGTCGCGCGCGCGTCGGTCGAGCCGCCGCAATTCATCGTGCTGCACTACCAGGGCGCTGCCGCGAAGGCCGCGCCGGTCGTGCTGGTCGGCAAGGGCATCACGTTCGACACGGGCGGCATCTCGCTGAAGCCGGGCGAGGGCATGGACGAGATGAAGTACGACATGTGCGGCGCGGGCTCGGTGCTCGGCACGATCCGCGCGGTCGCCGAGATGGGCCTGAAGATCAACGTCGTCGCGATCGTGCCGACCTGCGAGAACATGCCGGGCGGCAACGCGACGAAGCCGGGCGACATCGTCACCAGCATGAAGGGGCTGACGATCGAGGTGCTGAACACCGACGCCGAAGGCCGCCTGATCCTGTGCGACGCGCTCACGTATGCCGAGCGCTTCAAGCCGGCCGCCGTGATCGACGTCGCGACGCTGACGGGAGCGTGCGTGATCGCGCTCGGCGCCCACAACAGCGGGCTGTTCTCGACGAACGACGCGCTCGCGGGCGAACTGCTCGACGCGTCGCGCGAGGCGAACGACCCGGCATGGCGCATGCCGCTCGACGACGAGTACCAGGAGCAGCTGAAGTCGAATTTCGCGGATCTCGCGAACATCGGCGGGCGTCCGGCCGGCGCCGTGACCGCGGCGTGCTTCCTGTCGCGCTTCACGGAGAGCTATCCGTGGGCCCACCTCGACATCGCGGGCACCGCATGGAAGGGCGGTGCCGCGAAGGGCGCGACGGGCCGTCCGGTGCCGCTGCTCGCGCAGTTCCTGATCGACCGCGCCGGCCAGTGATGGCGGTACCGACGACGCAGCGGGTGCGCGGGCAATGACGCGGATCGATTTCCACTCGAACGTCGGCGATTCGCTCGCGTATGCGTGCCGGCTGCTGCGCAAGGCCTATCAGGCCGGGCAGCCGGTCGTCGTGCTCGCCGAGCCCGCGCGCCTGCGCGCGCTCGACGAGCGGCTCTGGACGTTCTCGCCGCTCGATTTCATCCCGCATTGCGGCGTCGACAGCGAGCACGCAGCCGGCACGCCGATCGTGCTGGCCGCCGATCTCGATCGCGCGCCGCATCACCACGTGCTGCTGAACCTCGGCGCGACCGTGCCCGCGCAGTTCGCCCGCTTCGAGCGCCTGCTCGAAGTGGTCGGCAACGCGCCGGACGAGCTGGCCGCGGGTCGCGACCGCTACCGGTTCTACCGCGACCGCGGCTACGCGCTGAACAATTACAAGCAGGGCGGCTAGCCGCAACCGTCGACGGAGTGTTCCCGTGACAGAAGCCGATTCATCCTCGATCCCGACGCTGACCGACGTGCTGGTGCCGGGCAAGCCGGCGCCGGCTCGCTCGTCCGCATCGGCCGCCGTGTCCGCGTCGGCCGCACCCCTGCCGCACGACAGCGCGGCGATTCCGGTGCTCACCGACGTGATCGTCCCCGGCGCAGGCGCCGCGCCGGCTCCCCCGAAAACCGAAGCCGACCCCGAATCCGTCGTCGTCGAACCCGTGCCGACGCCGCACGTCCCGGCTGTCGAGTTGCAGGGAGACGTGGTGACGCCTGCGGATGCGGGCGAGACCGATGCGCCGGCCGAACCGGGCGCCGCCGGGCACGTGGTTGCCGAAGAGGCGGCGGCGATGACGGCGCCGCTGCGCTCGTCGCTGGTCGATGAGGGGTTGCCGCAGCCCACGTTCGCCGCGATTGCGCGCGAGGCGGCCGTGCACGCGCCCGAGACGGCAGTGCCGCACGCGGGCCCGTCGGGCACCGCACCGCTGCCGGACGCACCCGCCGCGGCCGCGCTCACGCCCGAGGATGCGCAGCACATCGCCGAACGGCTGCGCCATCGCCTGACGAACTATCTGACCGGGGCGGGGCGCGAGGCCATCGAAGCGCGTTGTCGCGATGCGCTGCATGAACATTCGGCCTGGCTGGTCGGCCAGGTCACGCGCGAAGTCGCACTCGCACTGGAAACCGAGGTGATGGACTGGGTGCGCGATGCGGTCGATGAAGAAATCGCCCGCCGTCGCGCCGGGCATGCCGGCTGAACGGCCATCGTTCGCGACGGTGAAAAAGAGGGAGCGGCTGGGTAAGGGCCTGCGAAGCCGGCGGTGAGGCGCCGGTCCGCCGGTCAGGGCGGCCCGCCTGCGACGCCCTGCACGGCATGGGCACGCCGCGCGGGTGTCCGCGTCAGCGTACCGACAGCACCCACTGGGCAAGCGTGTGCGCTTCGGCGCTCGTCAGTTGCGTATTGGCGGGCATCGGCACGCTGCCCCATACACCGACGCTGCCTTTCACGATCGATTGCGCCAGATAATCGACGGCGTCGCCGCGCGCCGCGTACTTGCCGGCGATGTCGTGGAACGACGGCCCCATCAGCGGCTTGCCGACGGCATGGCAGGCCATGCAGTTCTTGCGTTGCGCCAGCGCGAGCCCGCCGGCCTGGTCGGCACGGGCCGCCGCCGCGCTGCCGGTCAGCAGCGTGGCGAGCAGCACGCGCAATATCGTCTGTTTCATGCGGTTCTCCGCCGGCGGGGACGGCCGGCTTCATGGTCCGCGCATTATAGAAGCAAAGGGGAAGCACGTTTTGCGCGTTCCCCGGCCGCCCCGTTTATCGGGGTCGTATGCGATGCGCGCCCCGTATCAGCCTGTGACCGCCCCCTGGTTCGCCGGCCGGGCGAGCGCCGCGAATTTCGCGAGCACCCCGCGCGTATAGCGCGGCGCCGGCTGTTGCCATGCGGCGCGACGGCGCGCGAGTTCCGCATCGTCGACGTTCAGTTGCAGCAGCAGCCGGTGCGCGTCGATCGTGATCGAATCGCCTTCCTGCACCAGTGCGATCGTGCCGCCGACGAATGCCTCCGGCGCGACGTGGCCGACCACCATGCCCCAGGTGCCGCCCGAGAAGCGGCCGTCCGTGATGAAGCCGACCGATTCGCCGAGCCCCTTGCCGATGATCGCGGAGGTCGGCGCGAGCATTTCCGGCATGCCCGGGCCGCCTTGCGGGCCGAGGTAGCGCAGCACGAGGATGTCACCCGCGCGGATCCGGTCGCCGAGGATCGCGTCCATCGCGCTCTGCTCGTCGTCGAACACGCGCGCCGCGCCCGTGATCACCGGGTTCTTCAGGCCGGTGATCTTCGCGACCGCGCCGTCTTCCGCGAGATTGCCCTTCAGGATCGCCAGATGGCCTTCCTTGTACAGTGCACGGTCGATCGGGAAGATGACGTCCTGATCCGCGCGCGGCACGGCCGGCACGTCCTTCAGTTCGTCGGCGATCGTGCGGCCGGTGATCGTCATGCAGTCGCCGTGCAGCAGCCCCGCATCGAGCAGGATCTTCAGCACCTGCGGAATCCCGCCGGCCCGGTGCAGGTCGGTCGCGACGTACTGTCCCGACGGCTTCAGGTCGCAGATCACCGGCACGCGCTTGCGGATGCGCTCGAAGTCGTCGATCGTCCAGTCGACCTCGGCCGCGTGCGCGATCGCGAGATAGTGCAGCACCGCGTTGGTCGAGCCGCCGGTGGCCATGATCACCGACACCGCGTTCTCGATCGATTGCTTCGTGATGATGTCGCGCGGCTTCAGGTCGCGCTTCACCGCCTCGACCAGCACGCGCGCCGATTCGGCGGCCGAATCGACCTTCTCCTGGTCGGGGTTCGCCATCGTCGACGAATACAGCAGCGACATCCCGAGCGCCTCGAACGACGAGCTCATCGTGTTCGCGGTGTACATGCCGCCGCACGAACCCGACGTCGGGCACGCGTTTTTCTCGACGCCTTCGAAATCCTCCTGCGACATCCGGCCCGCGGTGAATTCGCCGACGGCCTCGAACGCCGACACGATCGTCAGGTCGCGGCCTTTCCAGTTGCCCGGGCGGATCGTGCCGCCGTACACGTAGATGCCCGGCACGTTCAGGCGCGCGAGCGCGATCATGCCGCCCGGCATGTTCTTGTCGCAGCCGCCGACCACCACGACGCCGTCCATCCACTGGCCCTGCACGCAGGTTTCGATGCAATCGGCGATCACTTCCCGCGACACGAGCGAGTACTTCATGCCTTCGGTGCCCATCGACATGCCGTCCGAAATCGTCGGCGTGCCGAAGATCTGCGGATTCGCGCCGGCCGCCTTCACGGCCTCCACGGCCGCGTCCGACAGCCGCTGCAGGCCGGAATTGCACGGCGTGATCGTCGAATGGCCGTTGGCGATGCCGATCATCGGCTTGTCGAAATCGTCCTTCTGGTAGCCGAGGGCGTAATACATCGAGCGGTTCGGCGAACGGGCCACGCCTTGCGTGATGTGCTTCGAGCGGCGGTTGTACGACATGGGGGACTCCATCGTTGTATTGGCGACGCCCGCGAACGGCGTGCCGGTTCGGATCGGTCAAGAATGGAGTGTCCGGTTTGGGATGTCCAATATATTATTCATAGCCTATTAAGTCGTTTTGCGAATGAGTCGAACATGGCCGAACCCACGCCCGACCTGCGCCAGTGGCGCTATTTCGCGACCGTCGCCGACGAGCGCCATTTCGGCCGCGCGGCCGAGCGCCTGTCGATGACGCAGCCGCCGCTGTCGCAGGCGATCCGCGCGCTCGAGGACGCGCTCGGCGTCGCGCTGTTCGTGCGCACCAAGCGCTCGGTGGCGCTGACGGCGGTCGGCGCGGCGCTGCTGCCGGACGTGCGCCGGCTGCTGGCGTCGGCCGATGCGCTGCCGCCGCTCGCGCGGCGGCTCGCGCGCGGCGAGGCCGGCTCGCTGTCGCTCGCGTTCGTGTCGACCGCCGATTACGGGCTGTTGCCGTCGTTGCTGCGTGCGTTCGGCGCGCGCTATCCGCAGGTGCGGCTGCAGCTCGCGGAAGCGACGAGCGACGTGCAGATCGACGAACTCGTGGCCGGGCGCATCGACGCCGGGCTCGTGATTCCGCCCGTGCCGCCGCGTCATGCGGCCGGGCTGTCGTACCTGCCCGTCGTGCGCGAGCCGCTGGTGGTCGCGATGCCGGCCGGGGCGTCCGACGCGCCCGAGGATGCGCCCGTGCAGCTCGCCGAGGTCGCCGCGTTGCCGCTCGTGATCTTTCCGCGTCGTTTGGCGCCCGGCTTTTATGACATCATTACGGGCTGCTACGGCGCGGCGGGGGAAACCCCGCGCATCGGCCAGGAGGCAATCCAGATGCAGACGATCGTCAGCCTCGTGTCGGCCGGCATGGGCGTCGCACTGGTGCCGCAATCGCTGCGTAACCTGCGGCGCACCGGCGTGGTCTACCGGCCGCTTGCCGGCGTTGCGCCGGTCGTCGAGACGGGCCTCGTGTGGCGCACCGGCGACGTGAGCCCCGTGCTCGCCGGCTTCATCGACGTCGTGCGCGCGCAGGGCCTCGCCACGTGACGTGAACGACGGCGCGCGATCGCCGTCCAATGCGCGGTCCTGCATGTGTGCGACGGCCGCACCGTATTCGAAAACTTCTTCGCTAACCCATGATCATTCACCCGAATTTCGACCCCGTAGCGATCCATCTCGGGCCGCTGGCCGTGCGCTGGTACGGCCTCATGTATCTCGTCGCCTTCATCGCGGCGATCGTCGTCGGCCGGATCCGCCTGAAGCTGCCGCACGTCGCGGCGCAGGGCTGGACCGCGAAGGACATCGACGACATGATGTTCTACGGCGTGCTCGGTACCGTGCTCGGCGGCCGGCTCGGCTATGTGCTGTTCTACAAGGCCGATTTCTACTTCTCGCATCCGCTCGACGTGTTCAAGGTGTGGGAAGGCGGCATGTCGTTTCACGGCGGCTTCCTCGGCGTGACGCTCGCGATGGCGCTGTTCGCGTGGCAGCGCAAGCGACACTGGCTGCAGGTCACCGATTTCGTCGCGCCGATGGTGCCGACGGGGCTCGCGGCCGGGCGGCTCGGCAATTTCATCAACGGTGAACTGTGGGGCCGCGTGACCGATCCGACGGCGCCGTGGGCGATGCTGTTCCCGGGCGCGATGCGCGACGATGCGGCATGGCTGCCGAAACATCCGGAACTCGTCGAGAAGTGGCATCTCGCCGACGTGTTCATGCAATACCAGATGCTGCCGCGCCATCCTTCGCAGCTCTATGAAATCGCGCTCGAAGGTATCGCGCTGTTCTTCGTGCTCTTCCTGTTCGCGCGCAAGCCGCGGCCGATGGGCGCCATATCGGCGCTGTTCCTGATCGGTTACGGCCTCGCACGTTTCACGGTCGAGTTCGCGCGCGAGCCCGACGACTTCCTCGGTCTGCTGGCGCTCGGCCTGTCGATGGGGCAGTGGCTGTCGTTGCCGATGATCGTCGCAGGTATCGCGATGATGGTCTGGGCGTATCGCCGCCGCGCGGCGAACGCGAATGCGGCTGCATGAGGCGGCTGCACGAGGTGGCTGCATGACGCGGTATCGATGCACGCGCGATCGGCGCGAGCATCGATACCGGATGCGCATGAAAAACGCCGGCCCTCGGGCCGGCGTTTTGCGTTTCGGCGACTGCGCGATGCGCGTTACTTCATCTGCACGGAGCCGTTGACGGTGACCGACACGGTGGCCTTGCCGCCTTCGACCGCGATCGGCGCGCTCATCTTCGCGCTGTCCATCGGCGCCGCGGCCATCGCCATCATGCGCGGGTACGGCTGCACGTTGCGGCCGCTGCCGACGTTCACGTCGCGGATCGTGTAGCTGCTGTAGCCGAACGCCTTCGCGGCTTCGTCCGCGCGGGCGCGGAACGACTTGATCGCCTCGGTCGTGAGCTTCTGCTCGGCCGCGCGCTGTGCTTCCGGCGACAGCGAGAACTCGACGTTCGCGACCTGCATCAGGTTCGACAACTGGCCTGCCAGCTTCGACGCCGCGGCGAAATCGCGCGATTCGAGCGCGACCTCGGTGCGGCCGCGCCATGCGGAGATCTTGCCGTCGCGATCGGTGCTCGGATACACGGAGAACGCGCCCGTGTGCGCGGTGACGCCCGATACGCCCTTGGCCTGCGACAGGGCCGCGTCCGCACGCTGGTTCAACTGCGCGGTGAGGCTGCCCGGGTCCTTGGCCTGCTGCTCGTAGAACAGCGTGATGTGGATGATGTCCTGCGGTACGTCGGCGCTCGCCTGCGACGAGAGCGACAACACACCCGCCGGCTCCGGAAAGTGCGGGTTCGCCGTCTGGGCGTGTGCGGCGGGCGACGCGAGCGTCAGCGCGACGGGGACGGCGGCGGCGAGGGCGAGCGACAGCGCGAGTGCGGATTTCTTGGTCATTGTTGGACTCCTTGTGCGAGGGCGCGCACGCGGATCACGCGTGCGCGACGCGGGCGTGCCGCGCGACGAAAAAACGACAGCCGGCCCGATCGGCCGACAGCGGTTGCTTAGGCCGCGCGAACGTGCCGCGAGTTCCGTGACGGCAGGGTGTACTGACCAGATTTGACCTTTGGCGCGCGCCTACTTCATCAACTTTTCGGTGATGAACCGCCATTCGGCGCGCGTGACGGGCGTGATCGACAGCCGGTTGCCACGCGCGAGCACGCGCATGTCGGCGAGCTCGTCGTGCTCGCGCAGCGCGGCGAGCGGCACGAGCGGCGATTTCTTCACGAAGCGCACGTCGACGAGCAGCCAGCGTGGCGCTTCCCGCGTCGATTTCGGGTCGTAGTAGGGGCTTTTCGGATCGAACTGCGTGGGATCGGGGTAGGGCGTCGACGATACTTCGGCGAGGCCGGCGATGCCTGGCTCGGGGCAGCTCGAGTGATAGAACAGCACGCCGTCGCCGATCTTCATCGTGTCGCGCATGAAATTGCGCGCCTGATAGTTGCGCACGCCGGTCCACGGCAGCGAGCGCTGCGGTGCGTTGGCGAGATCGTCGATGCTTGCTTCGTCCGGTTCGGACTTCATCAGCCAGTATTGCATGGTCGTGATCGGCGCAGAAGGGGCATGAGGGCCTGCTTGCATGCGCGCGCCGCATGCAAGCAGGCCCTCAAAAAGGAAACGGCATCGGGAACTCCCGATGCCGTTGGATAGGCCCCCACCTTGGCCGCTAGGCCGGCATCCTGAACCTGAGGTTCAGAATTGGTCGCAGTTAGCAGCACTTCGGGTACATCAGACAGAGTGACGCGCGCGCCCGTGCTACAAATTTCCGCAACCGTGCACATGGCATTGGTTCAAGGAATATATGACCTTGGCGAACCAGGCAGGGAAGCTGACTGAACTGTGATTCGATGCGCCAATTTGACCACCGTTGACCGCCGAGATCAAGGGGAATCGACACATCGTTTGAAACGTTACTGCGTCTCGTGCTGTGCGAGCACCGCGCCGAGCTGTTCGTTCATCTGATGCATTGTACGACGGATTTCCTCGGCCGGAAATGCTTCACCGTGCCGCACGCTCGTTTGCAAGCGCAGCAATTCCGAGGCAAGCGACAGCGCCGCCATCACCGCGATGCGATCGGTGCCGCGCACCGAGCTGTTCGAGCGGATTTTCGACATTTCGGCGTCGACGCGCGCGACCGCTTCCAGCAGCGCCGCTTCGGTCTCGGCCGAACAGGCGAGCCGATAGGCCTGACCGAGAATCGAGACTTCGATCTGCTTGGTGCTCATGCATGTTCTCCGTGGCTGGCCGCGTCATCGCCATCCGTGCGCGCCTGCGCATCGAGCAGGTCGAGCTGGTTGTCGGCTTGCTCCGCGCTCTTCGAGCGCGGCAGCTTTTCGAGAATCGCGTTCAGTTTCACCTGGGCGTCGTCGATCTTCGCCGACAACGTGTCGCGCTCGGCCGCGAGCGCATTGCGTTCGTCGCGCAGCTGCGCGAGCTCCGCGCGGACCGTGTCCGCTTCCGCGCGCAATTGCGCGACCTGCTCCTCGAGCGCGAGCCGTTCCGAGTGATAGCGCTTGTTCAGCGAAATCAGACGGCCAATATTTTGAGACAGGGTTTCGAGTTCGTTGAGCATTTGCTGCGTCCTCTAAAGACCCAGCATTTTAGCGCGGAATACCGCGCAATCCGACATCTGTAACGTTTCCAGTCGTAACACCCCTGCTTCTTGCCGCGAATGGGCGCGTCCCGCGCGGGTCCGGACGCTTCCTTGACGCTCGCGCGACCGGCTCCTAAACTGGCGCCGCCTCGGTGCTCGCGCGCAGGACGCGCGGTTAAACGGGAAGCAGGGTGCGGGCTCCACGAGCGCGCCAACCTGCGCTGCCCCCGCAACGGTAAGCGGCCGCGTCGCGTGACGCAGGCCGGCTCGGGCGCGTTTCGCGTGCAGGTCGCACGCGGGCGCGGGCCACTGCGCGTCGTCGCGCGGGAAGGCGAGCCGGACCGCCGCCAGCCCGGATACCGGCCGAGACGGGGAGCCCGCACGGGCTCCATGACGCGCGGCCTGCGGGGAAGCAGGGCGCGCAATGCTTCACGGAACGTTCTTCGATGCCGACCCCAATCGTCCGCCACGCGCCCACGTCGCGCCCGGCCGACTCCCGCAAGCGGATGCGCCGCGCGTCGTGCGTGCGGCCGTGCGCGGCATGAACGCCGCGCGCGCCGCCGCCATCTGGGCCGCGCTGGCCGCCACGGTCGCGCTGCTGTTCGTCGCGTCGCTGTCGATCGGCAGCGTGCCGATGTCGCCGTGGCAGGCGCTCGCGTCGCTCGTGCCGCATGGCGGCGATACCCTCGTTGCCGATATCGTGACGACGCTGCGCCTGCCGCGCGCGCTCGCGGGCTTCGCGTGCGGCGCGCTGCTCGCGCTGGCCGGCGCGTTGTTGCAGGTGCTGCTGCGCAATCCGCTCGCCGAGCCGTACGTGCTGGGCGTGTCCGGCGGCGCGGCCGGCTTCGCGCTCGTCGCGATGATCGCGGGCGGCGCGTGGTGGCTCGTCGACGCATCGGCGTTCGCGGGTTCGCTCGTCTCGGTCGCGCTCGTGCTCGGTCTCGCGAGGCGCGAGGTGTGGCGCGGCGAATCGCGCGATGCATCGCCGCGGCTGCTGCTCACGGGCGTCGTGATCGCGGCGGGGTGGGGCGCGCTCGTCACGCTGTTGCTGTCGCTCGCGCCCGACGCGCGGCTGCGCGGCATCATCTTCTGGCTGACGGGCGACCTGAACGGCACGACGGCGCCGTGGTTCGCGTGGGGCGCGCTGCTGCTGTGCGCAGGCGTCGCGCTGCCGGCCGCGCCGCAACTGAACGTGCTGCTGCGCGGCGACGCCACCGCGCAAGCGCTCGGCGTGCCGGTCGCGCGCCTGCGCGTGCGGATCTATCTCGTCGCGTCGCTGGCCGCCGCGGCCGCCGTGACGACGGCCGGCACGATCGGCTTCGTCGGCCTCGTCGTGCCGCATGCGTTGCGGCTCGCGTTCGGCAACGACCAGCGGATGCTGCTGCCGGCCGCGATGCTCGCGGGCGGCGGCGGCGTGATGGCGGCCGACCTGCTCGCGCGTACCGCGATCGCGCCCGCGCAATTGCCGGTCGGCGTGATGACCGCGTTGATCGGCGTGCCGGTGTTCCTGTGGATGTTGTTGAGGAGACCGATGCGATGACGGGTGCCGCACTGAACGCCGCTGCCGGCGACATGCGCTACACGGCCGTCGACCTGACGCTGAAGGCCGGCGCGCGCACGCTGCTCGACGGCTTCACGCAGGCGTTCCGCCCCGGCGAGATCTGGTGCGTCGCCGGGCCGAATGGCGCCGGCAAGACGACGCTGCTCGCCACGCTCGCGGGATTGCGGCCGCCCGCCGCAGGACACGTCGAGATCGACGGCCGGCCGCTTGCCGCGTGGCGCCCCGAACGACTCGCGCAGCGCCGCGCGCTGATGCCGCAGCAATTACACGATGCGTTCAGCGCGACCGTGTTCGACACGGTGCTGCTCAACCGCTTTCCGTATCTCGGCGGCTGGGGCTGGGAGCGCGACGGCGACCGCGCGGCCGCGCGCGCTGCGCTCGCGACGTTCGACCTCGCCGCGCTCGCGTCGCGCGACGTGATGTCGCTGTCGGGCGGCGAGCGGCAGCGGGTCGCGCTGGCCGCGACGCTGTGTCAGGATGCGCCGCTGATGCTGCTCGACGAACCGCTCGCGCATCTCGACCTGCATCACCAGATCGACTGCCTGACCGCGCTGGCTGCGTGGCTCGCGGCCGGCTCGCGCACGGTGATGTTTTCGTGTCACGACCTGAATCTCGCGCGGCGTTTCGCGACGCATGCGCTGTTGCTCGACGGCCGCGGCCATGCGTGGGCCGGCCTCGTGCACGACGTGCTGACGCCCGAGCGCGCGAGCGACGCGTTCGGCTATCCGCTCGTGCTGATCCGCGAGAGCGGCCGCGATGCGCTGCTGCCGGCGTGGCCTGCGCGACCATGACCTTTCCTGTTCCGACTTTTCCGATGCGCGGCGCATGCCGCGCGCACGACACGGCTCCTCGATGATGACTCCGACCCAATTCCCGCCCGCGATCGCGCCGCTCGACGACGCATTGCGCCAGCGCCTGCAGCATGTGATCGACCACAAGACCAAGCCGCCCGGCAGCCTCGGCCAGCTCGAGGCGCTCGCGCTGCAGATCGGCCTGATCCAGCGCTCCGAGCGGCCGGTCGTGCAGCGTCCCGTGACGATCGTGTTCGCGGGCGACCACGGAATCGCCGCCGAAGGCGTCAGTCCTTACCCGCAGGCGGTGACCGCGCAGATGGTCGCGAACTTCCTGGCCGGCGGCGCGGCGATCAATGCATTCTCGGCCGTCGCGCAGAGCACGCTCGAGATCGTCGATGCGGGCGTCGCGTCGCCGCTGCCGCCGTCGGACCGGCTGGTGTCGCTGCCGCTCGCGCGCGGCACGCGCAACTTCGCGGCGGAGCCGGCGATGACGCGTGAAGAAGCGATGACGGCGCTGGCGGCCGGCGCGGCGCGTGTGCGCGTGCACGCATCGCTCGGCACGAACGTGATCGGCTTCGGCGAGATGGGGATCGCGAACACGTCGTCGGCCGCCTGTCTGATGAGCCGCCTGCTCGACGTGCCGATCGACGCATGCGTCGGGCGCGGCACGGGCCTCGACGACCAGGGGCTCGCGCACAAGCGCGCGGTGCTCGGCCGCGCGCTCGTCAAGCACTCGCATGCGATCGCGCCGCTCGACGTGCTCGCGACGTTCGGCGGCTTCGAGATCGCGATGATGACGGGCGCGTACCTCGCGGCCGCGAGCGAGCGGATGACGATCCTCGTCGACGGCTTCATCGCGACCGCCGCGCTGCTCGTCGCCGAGCGCATCGCGCCCGGCGTGCGCGACTACTGCGTGTTCTCGCATACGTCGCACGAGGCCGGGCACCGGCGCATGCTCGAACATTTCGGCGCGAAGCCGCTGCTCGCGCTCGACCTGCGGCTCGGCGAAGGCACGGGCGCCGCGCTCGCGCTGCCGCTGGTGCGCGCGGCGGCCGCGTTCCTCGCCGAGATGGCGAGCTTCGAATCGGCCGGCGTCGACGATCGTGACGCCTGAGCGCGCGCGCGGCATGCGGGCCGAACTGCGCTACTTCTTCGTCGCGCTCGGCTATTTCACGCGCGTGCCCGTGCCGCGCTCGATCGGCTACACGGCCGGCGATCTCGACCAGGCCGCACGCTATTTCCCGCTCGTCGGCGCCTGCGTCGGCGCATGGGGCGCGCTCGTCTATCTCGTTGCACTGCGGGCGCTGCCGGCATCGATCGCGGTCGGGCTGTCGATGGCCGCGACGCTGTTCGCGACCGGCGCATTCCACGAAGACGGCCTCGCCGACAGTTGCGATGCGTTCGGCGGCGGCTACACGTGCGACGACGTGCTGCGCATCATGCACGATTCGCGGATCGGCACGTTCGGCGCGGTCGCGCTCGTGATCGCGCTCGGGCTGAAATGGCAGGCGCTCGCGTCGATGCTGCCGCTGCGCGCCGCATGGACGATGATCGCCGCGCATGCGGCGAGCCGCGCGATGGCCGTGAGCCTGCTGACGACGCTCGACTACGTGCGGCCAGAAGGCAAGGCGAAGCCGGTCGCGCAACGGATGGGTGCACGTGCCGCGTGCATCGCGGCGGTGTTCGGATTGCCGTGGCTGTTCTGGCCGGACTGGCGCATGGGCGTTGCCGCATGCGTGGCGCTCGTGCTGTTGCGCGCGTGGCTGGCCCGCTATTTCGTGAAGCGGATCGGCGGCTATACGGGCGACTGTCTCGGTTTCGCGCAGCAACTGGGCGAACTGGCGATCTATCTCGTGGTGCTCGGATGGATGTCGTCCTGATTCGTCATCCGGCCGTCGGCATCGAGCCCGGCGTTTGCTACGGGCGCAGCGACGTGCCGCTCGCCGAATCGGCTGATGACGGCGCGCGGGCCGTGCGCGCGCATCTGGCGGAACTGGGGGTGCCGTCGCCGGAACAGGTGTGGACGAGCCCGCTGACGCGCTGCGCATCGGTGGCCGAACGGCTCGCGCGGGTGTTCGACGCGCCGCTGCGGCGCGATGGCGATTGGCAGGAAATGGATTTCGGCGCGTGGGAAATGCGGCGCTGGGACGATATCGACCGTGCGGCGCTCGATGCGTGGGCGGCCGACCTGATGCATGCCTGCGCGCACGGCGGGGAAAGCGTCGCGCGATTCGCCGCGCGGGTTGCACGGCAGGCGGATGCGCTTGCGGCGTTCGACGGGCCGCAATGGATCGTCACGCACGCGGGCGTGATCCGCGCATTCGCGTCGCATGTGCTGCGCATACCGCTCGATACGTTGCTCTCGCGGCCGGTGCCGACGGGCGGAGTTGTGTGGCTGCGCATGGAGGATGCCGCGCGAACGTGGGAAGTCGTGCACTGGGACGCATAGGCGCACTTGCGTCTGCATGTGAACGACGCTCTGTCTCGCACACCGTACGCATCCGGGCATCGGTGCGCGATGCATCCGCAGCCCGCCGGAAATCAGCGCGCCGGCCGCCGCGCACGCGCGGCATCCAGGTCCTCGCACAGCGCGGCCGCGCCTTGCAGGATCCGCGGCGACGGCCGCGTCAGCAGATCGCCGTCGATCGCGAACAGGTTGTTGCGCGCCACGGCCGTCAGCGCGGGCCACGCGCGCCAGCGCGCGAGGCTCGGCAGCGGTTCGTTCGAACGGGTCGCGCCGGCGCTCGTCGTCACGATCGCTTCCGGATTCGCGGCGAGCACGGCCTCGTCGGTCACGGCGGGCGCCAGCGGCTTGAGCGACGCGAACACGTTGCGGCCGCCGCAGAGTTCGAACACTTCGTTGATCAGGTGCGTGCCGTTGAGCGTCGTCAGCGGGCGATCCCACACCTGGAAGAACATCGTGACGGGCGGGCGTGCCGCGTAGCGTGCGCGCAGGGTGGCGATGTCCCGCGTCAAGGCGCCCGCGGCGGCATCGGCGGTCGATTGCGTGCCGAGCAGCGTGCCGAGCCGGCGCAACGACGACGACACGTCGTCGAGATGCTTCGGTTCGCTGAAGAACAGCGGGATGTGCAGTGCGCGCAGCGCGTCGGTCTGCCGCTGCGCGTTGCCGTGCCGCCAGACGACGATCAGGTCGGGCTTCAGCGCGGCGATGCGTTCGAGGTCGAGCGCCTTGTTGTCGCCGACGCGCGGCACCGCTTGCGCGGCGGGCGGATAGTCGCTGTACGTGACGGTGCCGACGAGCTTCGCGCCGCCGCCGGCCGCGTAGACGAGTTCCGTCGCGTGCGGCGCGAGGCTGATCACGCGCTGCGCGGGCGCGGGCAGCGTGACGGTATTGCCGGCGTCGTCGCGGGCCGTGACGTCGGCGTGGACGAGCGGCGCGTGGGCGAGCGCGGCCAGCAGCGCGGCCGGCGCAAGCCGGCGGAACGGGCGCGGACTCATGCCGGGCTCCGCTGCAGCACCGGCACGCAATGCGGGAGCGCGTCGCCGAGGCGGCGCCATTCGTCTTCGCTGCCCGGCAGGCCGACGCGCACGCTCGACGGGGTCGGGAAGTGCCGCGTCCAGATCCCGCGCGCCGCGAGCGCCGCATGCAGCGCCGCGGCGCGCGGGTCGTCGGTCCAGCTGAAGAGCGGCGTCGCGCGGACCGCGAAGCCGTGCGCGCGCAGCAGCGCGGCCAGTCGTTCGCCGTCGGCCGCAAGCCGCTCGCGGGCTGCAGCTTGCCACGCGCGGTCGGCGAACGCCGCGGCGACCGCGTGGCGCGCGGGGCCGCCGACCGTCCACGCGCCGAGCCTGCCGCGCAATGCGACGATTTGATCGGGGCACGCGAGCACGAAGCCCGCGCGGATCCCGGCGAGCCCGAAGAACTTGCCGACCGAGCGCAGCACGACGAGCCCCGGACGATCGACGTGCGGCGCCAGCGACGGCGTCGCGCCCGTATCGGCGAACGCTTCGTCGACGATCAGCGTGCCGCCGCGTGCGGCGAGTTGCGCATGCCAGCCGAGCAGACGCCCGGTCGGCACGCATTCGGCGGTCGGATTGTTCGGGTTCCCGACGATGACGTGGCGCAGCGTCGCGGGCAGCGTATCCGTGCGGATGTCGAGCGTGACGACGCGATGGCCGTAGCGCGCGAACGCGGGCGCATATTCGCCATACGCGAGCGCCGCGACGCCGGCCTCGCCGGCCGGCAGCAGCGCGGGCAACGCGCGGATCGCGGCCTGGCTGCCGGCGACCGGCAGCACGTGCGCGGCATCGGGTGCGTGGTAGTACCGCGCGGCGCAGGCCGCGAGGCCGTCGCCGTCGTCGGGCAGCCGGCGCCAGGCGTCGGCCGGCACGGGCGGCACGGGATAGCCGACCGGATTGATGCCGGTCGACAGGTCGAGCCACGCGTCGTACGGAATGCCGTGGCGGCGGGCGGCCTCGTGCAGGTTGCCGCCGTGCGCGATGGATGAATCAGACATGATGGGTGGCCATGACGAGTGCGCCGCTCGCGACCAGCAGCGCGAGCCACAGGGCGAGCGTGCGCGTGACGAGCGACAGCGCGGCGACGATGTGAAGGGCGGTTGCCGTGGCGCCGGTGCCGAGCGCCGGGCGATCCTCGATCTCGCCGTGATAGACGGCCGGGCCGCCGAGCTGCACGTTCAGGCTGCCGGCGCCCGCGGCCATCACGGGGCCCGCATTCGGGCTGTCCCAGTGGCGCGCCTGCGTGCGCCAGCAGCGCCACGCGGCGGCCGTGTCGCCGAGGAGCGCATAGCTCGCGGCGGTGAGGCGCGCGGGAATCCAGTTCAACGCGTCGTCGATGCGTGCGGCGGCCCAGCCGAAGGTCAGGAAGCGCGGCGTGCGGTAGCCCCACATTGCGTCGAGCGTGTTCGCGAGCCGGAACAGCAACGCGCCGGGGCCGCCCGCGACGACGAACCAGAAGAGCGCGCCGAAGATCGCGTCGTTACCGTTCTCGAGCGCCGATTCGACGGCCGCGCGCGACAGCGCCCCTTCGTCAGCGTTGCTCGTGTCGCGCGACACGATGCGCGCGGTCAGCGTACGCGCCGCGTCGAGGTCGTGCCGCAGCAGCGCGGCGGCGATCGGTGCGACGTGGTCGGCGAGGCTCTTCGCGCCGAGCGCGAACCACAGCAGCGCGACGTGCAGCGCAGCCGCGAGCGGCCACGGCAGCACGGCGACGAGCCAGGCCGCGACGGCTACCGGCGGCACGACCGCCGCGAGCCACGCGGCGACGCCGACCACGCGGCCGCGTCGGCCGGTGTTCAGCGCGGCTTCGATGCGCGCGGCGAAGCGGCCGAACGCGACGAGCGGATGCCAGCCGGCCGGCTCGCCGATCGCGCGGTCGACGAGCGCGGCCGCGACCGCGAGCATCGCGACGACGGGCAGCGACAGCATCAGCATGACGGGGCGCCCGCCTTGAGGTCGAGCGGCAGCCCGGCAACCAGCAGCGTGACGCGCGTCGCGAGCGCCGCCACGCGCTGATTCAGGCGGCCGAGCTCGTCGACGTAGCGGCGCGTGACGGAACCGAGCGGCACGACGCCGAGCCCGATCTCGTTGCTGACGACGATCACCTTCGCGCGCGCGCCGCGCAACGCGCGTTCGAGCCGCTCGACCTGCGCCGCGTACTGCGCATCGTCGAGCGGTTTGCCGTCGGCGGGGCACAGCAGGTTCGTGAGCCACAGCGTCAGGCAGTCGACGAGCAGGCAGGCGTGCGGATCGTCGAGCCGCGCGAGCGTGCCCGCGAGATCGACGGGGGCGTCGGCGAACCCCCATTCGGCGGGCCGGCGCGCGCGGTGATGCGCGATGCGCTGTTCGAACTCGGCATCGGCGGCGGTCGCGGTCGCGATGTAGGTGACGGGGCGGCCGCTGTCGGCGGCGAGCCGCTCGGCATGCGCGCTCTTGCCCGAGCGCGCGCCGCCGAGGACGAAGGTGAGGTCGTGCGGAATCATCGCGTGATTGTAACGGCGCGGGCGACCCGCGGCGCGCGATAATGCCGCCTTTGCTTCGCGATACCTTCTACACGATGAATGCACCCGAGCCGCGGCCGCGCGGCACGCTGATGATCCAGGGCACGACGTCCGATGCGGGCAAGAGCACGCTCGTCGCGGGCCTGTGCCGCCTCGCGCGCCGCGGCGGCGCGCGCGTGGCGCCGTTCAAGCCGCAGAACATGGCGCTCAACAGCGCGGTGACGGTCGACGGCGGCGAGATCGGCCGCGCGCAGGCGCTGCAGGCGCTGGCCGCCGGCGTCGCGCCGCATACGGATTTCAATCCGGTGCTGCTGAAGCCGACGAGCGACCGCGGCGCGCAGGTGATCATTCACGGCAAGGCGCGCATGAACCTCGACGCGCGGGCGTATCACGACTACAAGCCGGTCGCGTTCGATGCGGTACTCGAGTCGTATGCGCGCCTGCGTGCCGGGTACGACACGGTGATCGTCGAAGGCGCCGGCAGTCCGGCCGAGATCAACCTGCGCGACGGCGACATCGCGAACATGGGCTTTGCCGAGCGCGTCGACTGCCCGGTCGTGCTCGTCGCCGACATCGATCGCGGCGGCGTGTTCGCGCATCTGGTCGGCACGCTCGCCTGCCTGTCCGACAGCGAGCGCGCGCGCGTGCGCGGCTTCGTGATCAATCGCTTCCGCGGCGACCTCAAGCTGCTCGAACCGGGGCTCGACTGGCTGCGTGCGCGCACGGGCAAGCCGGTGTTCGGCGTGCTGCCATACCTGCACGGGCTGCTGCTCGACGCGGAGGACATGCTGCCCGGGCAAGCGCGCAGCGCCGCCGCACGCGGCGAAGCCGGCGTGTTGCGCGTCGTCGTGCCCGCGCTGCCGCGCATCAGCAACCACACCGACTTCGATCCGCTGCGCGCGCATCCGCAGGTCGAATTCACGTACTGGAAGAGCGGCCCCGTGCCCGACGCCGACCTGCTGATCCTGCCCGGTTCGAAGAGCGTGCAGCGCGACCTCGCGTGGCTGCGCGACGCGGGCTGGGACGCGCTGATCCGGCGCCATCTGCGCTACGGCGGCAAGGTGATCGGCATCTGCGGCGGCATGCAGATGCTCGGCCGCACGCTCGACGATCCGCTCGGCCTCGAGGGCGCGCCCGGCAGCGTGCCGGGGCTCGGGCTGCTCGATTTCGACACGACGCTGCAACCCGACAAGACGCTGAAGAACGTGACGGGGCACCTCGCGCTGCCGGGCGCGGCGGCCGTGCACGGCTACGAGATCCACATGGGCGACACGCGCGGGCCGGCGCTCGCGACGCCTGCGCTGACGCTGGCCGCCGATGTCCCGGAGGAGGGCACGCGTCCCGACGGCGCGATGTCCGCCGACGGCCAGATCCTCACGACCTACGTACACGGGCTGTTCGACGCGCCCGACGCCTGCGCGGCGCTGCTCGCGTGGGCGGGGCTCGACGGCGCGGCCCGCATCGATTATCCGGCGCTGCGCGAGGCGTCGCTCGAGCGGCTGGCCGACACGTTTGCCGAGCACCTCGATCTCGACGCGCTGTACGCCGAGTTTCGTTGAGTCCGCGCCGGTCCGCCCTCGCTTTTTCCGCGCCATCGCGTACAACGAAGGAGGGCGGAGGTCCGCCCGAAGGAGGGTGACGATGAGGGCTCGATGGTGGTGGAGCGTACTGCTTGCGGCGCTGCTGGGCGTGTCGTCGGCGGCGCATGCGTGCGATTCGTATGCGCCGGGTGGCGGCCAGTCCGGCGGCGATGCCACGCCAGGCAAGAGCGGTTACTGAGCGGGATGCGGGGCATGATCGGTCATGCCCTTTTTTTTCGCGTCAATTCGTTCCAAAGGAGAATCAATTTAAGCCGGTTGGCGTGTTTATCGGTCGAATCGATTCGAATAGAGTGCGATCCATTCCCATCCACTCACGAAGGACTCCGTCATGAACCCCAACCGCCTGAACGATTTCGCCGCGACGCTGTTGCGCGTCGCCCTCGGCGTGCTGTACCTCGCGCACGTCGCGCAGAAGGTGTTCGTCTTCACGCTGCCCGGCACCGCGCAGTTCTTTGCGTCGATCGGCCTGCCGGGCTGGCTCGCGTACCTGACCACGTTCGTCGAACTGGCGGGCGGCCTGGCGCTGCTCGCGGGGTTCCGCGTGCGCGTCGCCGCGCTGGTGCTGCTGCCGTTCATGCTCGGCGCGGTGGCCGCGCACCTGCCGAACGGCTGGAGCTTTGCGTCGCCGCACGGCGGCTGGGAATATCCGGCGTTCTGGGCCGTCACGCTGGCCGTGCAGGCGTTGCTGGGCGGCGGCGCGTTCGCGATCGGCGCGCGGGAGGCCGCCCTCCAGCGCGCGTGACGTGAAGGAAAGCGGACGAAAGGGGGCGTGGTGCCGCGCCACCGGTTCCGGTGACCCCCCGTTTGCCGATATCATCGCTCCCTGTATCCGCAATCGAGCGGCGCCTGCCATGCGGCCGGCGCCGCGCGGCTTTTTCGGGGGAATTCATGACGGTCATCGTGGTGGCGAATCCGAAGGGCGGCGTGGGCAAGAGCACGCTGTCCACCAATCTAGCCGGCTATTTCGCGGCGCAGGGCGCATGGGTCGCGCTGGCCGACCTGGACCGGCAGCAGTCCGCGCATGCGTGGCTCGACCTGCGGCCGGCCGGCTTGCCGGCGATCGAGGCGTGGGAACTCGATCCGGACGCGCCGTCGAAGCCGCCGCGCGGGCTCGAATACGCGGTGATCGACACGCCGGCCGGCCTGCACGGCACGCGGCTCAACGTCGCGCTGCAACTGGCCGACAAGGTGATCGTGCCGCTGCAGCCGTCGATGTTCGATATTCTCGCGACCCAGCAGTTTCTGGAACGTCTCGCCGGCGAGAAGGCCGTGCGCAAGGGCAGCGTCGAGGTTGGGATCGTCGGGATGCGGGTCGATGCGCGCACGCGTTCGTCCGACCAGCTGCACCGGTTCGTCGAAGGGCTCGGCCTGCCGGTGCTCGGCTACGTGCGCGACACGCAGAACTACGTGCAGATCGCCGCGCACGGCCTGACGCTGTGGGACGTCGCGAAAAGTCGTGTCGAGAAGGATCTCGAGCAGTGGCGGCCGATCGTCGAATGGGCCGAGCGCCGCGCGCCGAAGGCCGAGAAGGCCGTGAAGGCTTCCTGAGCGCCCGGGCCGTCCCGGCCGGCGCGACACCCAATGAGAAAGGGCCGGATTCCGTGGCGTACGGTCTCCGGCCCGTCGCCGGCAAACGGCAGCGCCGCAGCCGCGCGCCGCGGCCCGCGCGCGTGCCGCTCGGCTTACGTCCAGCTCTGCGTCGGCACGTGATCGCGATGGCCCTTGATCTTGTTGCCTTCGTCGATGAACACGAGCTTCGGCTTCCAGCCGGCCTGCAGTTCGGCTTCGTCGACCATCGCGAACGCCGCGATGATCACGAGGTCGCCCAACTGCGCGCGGCGCGCGGCCGAGCCGTTCAGCGAGATCATCCCGCTGCCGCGCTCGCCCTTGATCGCGTACGTCGAGAAGCGCTCGCCGTTGTTGATGTTCCAGATGTCGATCCGTTCGTTTTCGATGAGGCCCGCCGCTTCGAGCAGGTCTTCGTCGATCGCGCACGAACCTTCGTAGTGCAGTTCGCAGTGCGTGACCGCCGCACGGTGGATCTTCGATTTGAGCATGTGGCGCTGCATGGGGTCTCCGTGATGCGTCGTGAGAGGCGCGGGCGGGCCGGCCGTCAGATTTCCAGGTTGTCGATGAGGCGCGTCGCGCCGAGCTTCGCGGCCGCGAGCACGACGAGCGGCTCGCCGGCTTCGAGTTCGGCGGCGCTCGGTGCGATCAGGTTCGCGCGGCGGCGGATCGCGACGTAGTCGGGCGCCCAGCCGCGTTCGGCCAGGTGCGTGTGCGCGTGCTGCTCGAGCTTGCCGAGGTCGCGTTCGCCGCCGAGCACGCTGTCGCGCACGCGCTGCAGCGTTTTCGCCAGTTCGGGCGCTTCCTTGCGCTCGTCGGCCGTCAGGTAGCGGTTGCGCGACGACAGCGCGAGGCCGTCCTCGTCGCGCACGGTCTCGGCCGCGACGATGTCGACCGGCAGCGCGAGCTGCTGGCACATCCGGCGCACGATCATCAACTGCTGGTAATCCTTCTTGCCGAACACGGCGACGCGCGGCTGCACGCAGGACATCAGCTTCGTGACGACCGTGCACACGCCGGCGAAGAAGCCGGGACGGAACTCGCCCTCGAGTATCCCGCCCAGGTCGTCCGGCGGCAGCACGCGATACTCCTGCGGCTCCGGGTACATGTCGCGCTCGGTCGGCGCGAACAGCACGTACACGTTTTCCTGCTGCAGCTTCTCGATATCGTCCTGGAGCGTGCGCGGGTACTTGTCGAAATCCTCGTTCGGGCCGAATTGCAGCCGGTTGACGAAGATGCTCGCCACGACCGGGTCGCCGTGCTGGCGCGCGAGGCGCATCAGCGACAGGTGCCCTTCGTGCAGGTTGCCCATCGTCGGCACGAACGCCGTGCGGTTCTGGCCGCGCAACTGGTCGCGCAGTTCCTGGATCGAGCTGATGACTTTCATGATCGGGTAGCGGGTTCCTCGCGCAGGTGCGCGTGGGCGCCGCAGCAGCGGCGCCGGGGTCGAAGCGGACAACGCCGGCGCGCGGGCGGCGCATCGGGCGTCGGCGGATTGTAGAGGATTTGGCCGCGCGACGCATCGATAAAAGTACGATCGTTCACTTTATATCTGGCCATGCCGGACACCCGCCGGACGGCCTTCCGCCGCGGCGAAGCGGCGAGCGTCGGGACGAACCGGGAACGGGAAGCGGCGGGGGCGGCCCTTACGCGGGCAGGTATGCGAGACGCACGTAGATCGGCGCGAACGGCTCGGCCTGCGTGATCTCGAGCAGCGATTCGCGCGCGAGCTCGAGCATCGCGATGAAGTTCACGACGACGACCGGCACGCCGCGCGACGTGTCGAACAGGTCGGCGAATTCCATGAAGCGGGCGTTCTGCAGCCGGCGCAGGATCAGGCTCATGTGTTCGCGCACCGACAGCTCCTCGCGGGAGATCTTGTGGTGCTGGACGAGCTTCGCGCGCTTGAGCACGTCGGCCCACGCGGCGCGCAGGTCGTCCGAATTGACGTCGGGAAAGCGCGGCGTGACGCTTTGCTCGATGTACACCTCGGCGCGCAGGAAATCGCGGCCGAGCTGCGGCAACTGGTCGAGCCGCTGCGCGGCGAGCTTCATCTGCTCGTACTCGAGCAGCCGGCGCACGAGTTCGGCGCGCGGATCCTCGGCTTCCTCGCCGGTGTCGGCCTTCTTGACCGGCAGCAGCATCCGCGACTTGATTTCGATCAGCATCGCGGCCATCAGCAGGTACTCGGCCGCGAGCTCGAGGTTCGACGTGCGGATCTGGTCGACGTAGCCCAGATACTGCGCGGTGACCTGCGCCATCGGGATGTCGAGCACGTTGAAGTTCTGCTTGCGGATCAGGTACAGCAGCAGGTCGAGCGGGCCTTCGAACGTCTCGAGGAACACCTCGAGCGCATCGGGCGGGATGTAGAGATCCTGCGGCAGCTTGAAGAGCGGCTCGCCGTACAGGCGAGCGAACGCCGCGACACCGTCGACCGTGTCGGGCGTCGAATCGGCGCCCGCGGGCGCGGCGATCGCGTCGTCCTGCCGGGCGGCGCTGGCCTCGTCGGCGGCGCTCACGTCGTCAGAAGTTCTGGTAGTAGACGTACGGCGTCTGCTTCACGCGCGATTCCTGCTGCTCGGCGCGCTCCTCGAGATCGATCGGCTGCTTGTCCCACAACAGGGAACGGCCCTTGCGCTGCTCTTCCTCGAGCGTCGGCTTCTGCTGCTTGAGCTGGTTCAGGAACTGCGTGACGTCGGACTGGTACGGCATGGCTGGATCTTCCGTTTCGGGCGGCGCACGATGCGCCGGATTCACGATGGCGGGATTTTACCGCATCGCGGGGAACAGCCGGCGCCAATCGCGCGTCGAATCGGCGGGCCGGTGCCGACAGGGATCGTGCGGCGGCCGTGCCCGGGGCTGGCATTCTTTCACAATCGTTTGGCTGTGACGCCCGCGCCCTGTGGTCAAATACAGGGTTTTCCACGAAACCGTAACAAACCAGCACGGCGAGGTCATATTTGGCGGGGCAGTCGAACCATCGAGCACACACGGCGCATGATGCAGGCCCGCGCGCGGCGCGCGATCACGCCGGCGCCGCGGCCCGCGTCGCGCGGGCGGCCCTCGCGGGCTGCCTGGCCGCGTGCTTCGCGCTGCCGGCCCATGCGAAGTACGACGTCGACATCGACGCGCCGCGCTCGATCCGCAAGCTCCTGAAGACGCATCTCGATATCGCCCGCTTCGCGAAGCGCGACGACATCAGCGACGACCAGTTCGACTTCCTCGTGACCGCCACGCCGCAGCAGGTGCGCGATCTGGCCGCGACGGCCGGCTATTTCTCGCCGATCGTGCGCACCGACGTGCGCACCCGCGACGGCAAGCGCGACGTGCGCATCGCGGTCGATCCGGGCAAGCAGACCGTCGTGTCGACGGTCGACCTGACGTTCAAGGGCCCCGTCGAAACCGAGGATCCGAAGCAGGAAACCGCCACGCGCTTCGCGTTCTCGATGAAGCCTGGCGACCCGTTCACGCAGTCCGACTGGGACGACGCGAAGAGCGCGGCGCTCCGGCAACTGCAGTCGCGCCGCTATCTCGGCGCGAAGATCGCGTCGTCCGAGGCGCGCATCGATCCGCGCACGCAGCGCGCGACGCTCGCGGTCGCGTTCGACAGCGGCCCGACGTTTACGATCGGCAAGGTCGACGTCGACGGCGTGCGCCGTTATCCGGAAAGGATCGTCACGAACGTCAATCCGCTGTCGGAAGGCGAGATCTACGACGTGCGGCGGATCGCCGAATTGCAGCGGCAACTGCAGAACACGCCGTACTACGCGAGCGTCGCGATCGACGTCGGCGACGATACGTCGAAGCCCGAGCGCACGCCCGTGCACGTGAAGGTCAGCGAATTCCCGTACAACAACATTCGCGGCGGCGTCGGCTTTGCCACCGATACCGGGCCGCACGTGCAGGGTTCCTATACGTATCTCGACACGTTCGGCGCCGCGTGGCCGCTGACCGTGTCGGGCCGGGTCGACCAGATCCAGCAGTACGGGCAAGTGCAGTTGTCGATGCCGCCGGGCGAGCGGGGCTGGACCAACAGCGTGCTCGCGTCGTACACGAACACCAACGTGTCGGATACGCGCATCTACAGCGCGCGGGTCGGCGTGCAGCGTACGCGCACCGGCCAGTTCATCGACTATGCGTATTCGCTGATGTACTACCAGGACCGGCTCGACCAGAACGGCGCGGGGCCGACCACGAGCCGCGCGCTGGTGCCGCAGTGGGCGTGGACCCGCCGCAACGTCGACGATCCGCTGTTCCCGCGCTCGGGCAACCTGATTCACGCGGAGGCCGGCTTCGCGGTCAAGCACGTGCTGGCCGACGAAACCTTCATTCGCGGCTACGCGCGCGGGCAGCAATACCTGCCGATCGGCAAGCGCGACCTGTTCGTGTTCCGCGCGGAGCTCGGCGGCGTGTTTACGAGCGGCAGCTCGTCGGGCGTGCCGGCGTCGCTGCTGTTCCGCGCGGGCGGCTCGAATTCGGTGCGCGGCTACGGTTACCAGAGCATCGGTAACAGCGTCGCCGGCTCCGTTTTGCCGACCAAGTACCTGATGACGGGGACGGCCGAATACCAGCAGTGGTTCAACCGCGACTGGGGCGCCGCGACGTTCTTCGACATCGGCACCGCGACCGATGCGTGGGGCGAGCGCGTGTTTTATCCGGGCGTGGGCGTCGGTGCGCGCTGGCGCAGCCCGGTCGGCCCGATCAACGTCGACGTCGCGTACGGCTTGCGCAACCATAGCGTGCGCCCGTACCTGACACTCGGCATCGCTTTCTGAACCTGTCGCCCTGTTCACGACGACACGCACGACGAACCGCATGACGAAGGACCCGAACGACACGCCGCCGCCTCACGATCCGGATTCGCCCGACGGCGCGCCCGATACGCCGCCGCGGCCGCCGCGCGCGCCGCGGCGCGGCCGCGCGTGGCGCGTTCTCGCGTGGACGCTCGCGTCGCTCGTGCTGCTCGTCGTGCTGGCGGCGGGGCTCGTGGTCGGGGCGGTGACGACGGAGCGCGGCACGCGGCTCGCGTGGCAGGCGGCCGGCAAGGTGCTCGGCACGCGGCTCGCCGGCACGCTCGACGGCGGCTCGCTCGCGACCGGCGTGCGCTTGCGCGGGTTCGCGTGGACGAGCCCCGACGGCACCGGCACCGAGGTTCGCATCGACCGGCTCGACGGTCGCTGGGCGCTGACGCGCGCGCCGTGGCGGCTGTCCATCGCGTATCTGCGCGCCGGCACGATCGACGTGCGGATCGCGCCGGGGCCGTCGACGCCGAGCACGACGCCGCAGAACCTGAGCCTGCCGCTGCAGGTGCGGATCGACGACCTGCGCGTCGATCGCCTCGCCATTCACGACGGCGGCTCGACGACGCAGCTCGACCATCTCGCGCTGAACGGCCGCAGCGACGGCCGTCATCATGAACTCGTGCTCGACGGCGTCGATACGCCGTACGGCGCGCTGACTGCGCGCGCGAAGCTCGACGGCGTGAAGCCGTTCGCGCTGACGGGCGAGGCGACCTACGCCGGCAAGCTGTCCGACGAACCGGTCGACGCGCGGGCCCGTGTGTCGGGCTCGCTCGAGGCGCTCGTCGCCGACGTCGACGCGAGCGGGATGAAGCTGAACGGGCGCGCGCACGTCGAGGCCGCGCCGTTCGGCCCGGTGCCGCTCACGCGTGCGTCGCTCGCGTTCGACCACGTGAACCCGCAGGCGCTGTCGCCCGGCGCGCCCGCGGCCGATCTCGCGGTGCGCGCGGAACTCGCGCCGGTGAGCGCGCCGGCGGGCTCCGCGCCCGCGAAGGGCTTCGCGGTGACGGGCCCGGTGTCGATCGTCAACGCGAAGCCGGGCACGCTCGGCGACCATCTGCTGCCGGTGATCGACGCGCACGCGACCGTGCATCTCGACGCGCACGCGCAGCGCATCGACGGCCTCGCGCTGAAGCTGATCCGCGACGGCAGCGTGACCGGCGGCGGTACGCTCGCGGGCGGCAAGGGCCGCTTCGACCTGAAGGTCGCGAACCTCGACCTGAACGCGTTCGTCGCCGAGCTGCGGCCGATGCGCCTCGGCGGCCCGCTTGGCGTGACGCTCGCGGGCGACGTGACGACCGTCGATTTCAACCTGAACGACCCGAAGCTCGCGCTCGGCGCGCGCGCCAAGGTCGCGCTGACGCGGCAGCAGACCGTGCTGACCGACACGCGCGTGACGGCCGGCAAGGGGCGCATCGACCTGACGGGCGTGTTCCGCCACGACGCGCATTCGACCTATGACGCGAAGGCGACGCTGACCGCGTTCGATCCGCTGCTGCTCGCCGCGGCGAGCGCGCCGAAGGCGGGCGGCGGCAAGGCGCCGGCGAAGGCCGCCAAGGCGCCGGCCAGGCGCGGCGAGACGCGCGTGTCGGGCACGCTGACCGCATCGGGCGGGTTCGCGCCGCAAGTGTCGACGAAGGCGACCTTCAAGCTCGCCGACAGCCTGTACGACGGCGTGCCGCTGACGGGCGCCGGCGTCGTGCAGCTCGCCGGCTCGCGGATCCTGCCGAGCAACGCGAACCTGTCGATCGCCGGCAACCACGTCGACCTGCGCGGCAGCTTTGGCGCACCCGGCGACCGGCTGCGCTTCGTCGTCGACGCGCCGCAGCTCGACCGGCTCGGCTTCGGCGTCGAAGGGCTCGTGCAGGCGCAGGGCGACCTGACCGGCAGCTTCGCGCATCCGAACGTGACGGCCACCTACAAGGCCGAGCACGTCGTCGTCGGCTCGAACCGGATCGGCACCGCGCAGGGCCGCGCGGACATCCGCGACGGCGCGCACGGCGCCCTCGTGTTCACGGCCGACGCGGCCGACATCGCGCTCGGGTCGTTCCAGTTGAAGTCGTTGCGCGCGAACCTCGACGGCACGCGCGCGAAGCACACGCTCGACGCATCGGCGCTCGGGGCGGCCGGCGGCCGCGTGATCGACCTGACGCTCGCGGCGAACGGCGGTGTGGTCGAGACCCGCGACGGCATGCGCTGGGACGGCACCGTCACGCGTCTCGCGAATCGCGGCACGCCGGCGCTCGCGCTGCAGGCGCCGCTGACGATATCGGCCGGCGCCGGGCGCGTGACGCTCGGCGCGACGCGGCTCACGCTCGAAGGCGCGGCGATCGACCTGAAATCGTTCGTGTTCGATCACGGCCAGATGCGCTCGGCGGGCGCCGTGACGGGCGCGTCGGTCGCGCGTTTCCTCGAGGTGCGCCAGGCGCTGACCGGCCAGCGGCCGCCGGTGCGGACCGACGTCGTGCTCGATGCCGACTGGGATTTCTCGCTCGGCGCGAACGCGACGGGCTACGTGCAGGTGAAGCGCCGCGGCGGCGACGTGACGATCGAGACCGGGCGCGGCATCGCGTCGCTCGGCCTGACCGACCTGTCCGCACGCGCGAGCTTCGCGCCCGGCAACCGGCTCAACGTGACGGCGCTCGCGAAGGCGAGCCGGATCGGCACGCTCGACGCGAACGTCGCAGTGCCGTTCGCGCTGCGCGACGGCGTGTTCGGTATCGTCGACGACGGTCCGCTGTCGGGCCGCATCGAAGCCGACATCCCGGCGCTGAAGACCACCGGTAACCTGTTCGGGCCGAGCTACCTGCTCGGCGGGCGCGCGGCGCTGAAATTGACCGTCTCCGGCACGCCGGTGAAGCCGAACCTGTCGGGGACGCTGACCGGCGACGAGCTGTCCGCGACGCTGATCGATCAGGGCGTGCAGTTGAAGGACGGGATCGTGCGCGTGAAGCTGTCGGACAACCTCGTCGAATTCCAGCAGGTCGAGTTCCACGGCGGCGACGGCACGCTGCGCGCGCTCGGCCGCGTGCGCCTCGACGGCGAGGCGCCGGACCTGACCGCGAGCATCGTCGCGGACAAGCTCGAACTGTTCGCGGCGCCCGACCGCAAGCTGTCGCTGTCGGGCAAGGCCACCGTCGCGAACGACGGGCCGCGCGGCGCGCTGTCGATCGACGGCAAGTTCATGGTCGATCGCGCGCTGTTCGACCTGCCCGAGCAATCGGCGCCGCACCTGTCCGACGACGTCGTGATCGTGCAGCCGGACGGCACGGTGCGCGGCGAGACGCCGACCGGCACCGCGGCCGCGAAGCCGAAGCCGGTCGACAACAAGCCGGCGCCGTCGCTGGCGCCGCGCGCGAACATCGACGTCGGCCTCGGCAACAACTTCCGCTTCAAGGGCCACGGCGCGGATCTCGGGCTGCGCGGCACGATCACCGTGATGAGCGCGCCGGGCGTGCCGCTGCGCGCGGTCGGCAACGTGCGCGTGACCGAAGGCTCGACGTACACGACGTTCGGCCGCAAGCTCGCGATCGAGAACGGCTTCTTCACGTTCAACGGCCCGGTGTCGAACCCGGGCGTGAACATTCTCGCGATGCGGCGCAACCAGGAGGTCGAGGCCGGCGTGCAGGTGGTCGGCACGATCCAGTCGCCGACGGTCAAGCTCGTGTCGGAGCCGAACGTCACCGACAACGAAAAGCTGTCGTGGCTGCTGTTCGGGCACGGTACCGACCAGGGCAACAACGTCGGCCAGCAGGGCGCGATGACCGCGGCGCTCGGGCTGCTCGGCAGCGTGACCGGCAAGCGTGTCGCACAGACTTTCGGTCTCGACGAGGTGTCGGTCGGCCGCAGCGAAGTCGGCCTGACCGATCCGCAGGTCGTGCTGGTGTCGAAGGCGATCAACGAGCGCTTCGTGCTCGGCTTCGAGCAGGGGCTGCAATCGGCGAGCAACGCGTTCAAGGCGACGATCAACCTGACGCGCTTCTGGTCGGTGTCGGCGTACGGCGGCACGTTCCAGGGTGTCGACCTGAACTACACGCGGCGCTTCGATCGGTGGTTCGGGCAGCGGTGAGGGCGGGCACGGCGTACCGGGCGACGATAAAAAAGCCCCGCACGATTCGCATCGTGCGGGGCTTTTTCGCGCCGGCAGCAGCGCGTTGCGCTTACTTCACGCGCATGCCCGGCTTCGCGCCGCTGTGCGGCTCGAGGATGTAGAGGCCCGGTTCCGCCTTCTCGTCGGTGGCCGACGCGGCGAGCACCATCCCTTCGGACAGGCCGAACTTCATCTTGCGCGGCGCGAGGTTCGCCACCATCACCGTTAGCTTGCCGACGAGCTGCTCGGGCTGGTACGCGGACTTGATGCCCGAGAACACGTTGCGGGTCTTTTCCTCGCCGACGTCGAGCGTGAGCTGCAACAGCTTGTCCGAGCCTTCGACGGCCTGGCACGCGACGATCTTCGCGATGCGCAGGTCGATCTTCGCGAAATCGTCGATCGAGATCGGCGCGTCGTCGGCGCCATTCGCGGCGGCCGGCTTCGCGTTCGCCTTCGCGTTGTTCTTCGCGTCCTTCGCGGCGTTCGCGCTCGCGGCGGCCGCACCCGTTGCTCCGGCCTGCAGCGAATCGCGGTTCGCGGCCAGCAGCGCTTCGATCTGCTTCGCATCGACGCGCGTCATCAGATGCTGGTACGCCTTGATCGGCTGCGCCGACGACAGCGGCTTCGCGGCATCGGCCCACGCGAGCGGCGCGATCCCGAAGAACGCTTCGACCGCTTCGGCGACGCGCGGTATCACCGGCTTCAGCGCGAGCGACAGCAGGCGGAACGCCTCGAGGCTCACGCTGCAGGTTTCGTGCAGCGCGACCGCGTTGGCCGGATCCTTCGCGAGATCCCACGGCTTCGCGCCGTCGACGTACGCGTTCACTTCGTCCGCGAGCTCCATCGTGTGGCGCAGCGCGCGGCCGTATTCGCGTGCTTCGTAGCTCGCGGCGATCTGCGCAATGGCATCGCGCAGCTTCGCGACGAGCGGATGGTTCATCGCGCTGTCCTGCACGCGGCCGTCGAAACGCTTGATCAGGAAGCCGGCCGCGCGGCTCGCGATGTTCACGTACTTGCCGACGAGATCGCTGTTCACGCGCGCCTGGAAGTCGTCGAGGTTCAGGTCGATGTCTTCCATCGTCGCGTTCAGCTTCGCGGCGAAGTAGTAGCGCAGCCACTCGGGGTTCAGGCCCGTGTCGATGTAGCTCTGCGCGGTGATGAACGTGCCGCGCGACTTCGACATCTTCGCGCCGTCGACCGTCAGGAAGCCGTGCGCGAACACGTTGGTCGGCGTGCGGTGGCCCGAGAACTCGAGCATCGCGGGCCAGAACAGCGTGTGGAAGTACAGGATGTCCTTGCCGATGAAGTGGTACTGCTCGGCCTTCGAGCCGGGGCGGATCCACGCATCGAAATCGACGCCGTTGCGCGCGCACAGGTTCTTGAAGCTCGCGTAGTAGCCGACCGGCGCGTCGAGCCACACGTAGAAATACTTGCCGGGCGCGCCCGGGATCTCGAAGCCGAAGTACGGCGCGTCACGCGAGATGTCCCAGTCGGCGAGCTTGGCTTCGCCGGCGTCGCCGAGCCATTCGCGCATCTTGTTGGTCGCCTCGGGCTGCGCGAGGCCGCTCACCCATTCGCGCAGGAACGATTCGCAGCGCGGGTCGGACAGGCGGAAGAAGTAGTGCTTCGAGGTCTTGCGCACCGGCGTCGCGCCCGACACGACCGAATACGGGTTCAGCAGCTCGGTCGGCAGGTAGGTGGAGCCGCACACTTCGCAGCTGTCGCCGTACTGGTCCTTCGCGTGGCACTTCGGGCACTCGCCCTTGATGAAGCGGTCCGGCAGGAACATTTCCTTGACCGGATCGTAGGCCTGCTCGATTTCGCGTTCGGCGATCAGGCCGGCTTCCCGCAGCGCGAGATAGATCTTCTCGCTCAGCACGCGGTTCTCGTCCGAATCGGTCGAGTAGAAGTTGTCGAACGACACGCCGAAGCTGTCGAAGTCGCGCTTGTGCTCGGCCCACACGCGGTCGATCAGCTGCTTCGGGGTCAGGCCTTCCGCCTCCGCGCGCAGCATGATCGGCGTGCCGTGCGTATCGTCGGCGCCGATGTAGTAGACCTCGTGGCCATGCATTCGCAGCGTCCGCACCCAGATGTCGGTCTGGATGTACTCGACCAGGTGGCCGATGTGGATCTGCCCGTTGGCATAGGGCAGGGCGGACGTAACGAGGATCTGGCGGCCGCCTTGCGGCGCCGCAGCCTGCACGGAAGTGAGGTCGGATGCGGACATAGGGTCTGGAGAAGAACAGCGGGAAAAACGACGGGAAACTGCGATTCTAGCAGGGGCGCGGACCAGCGCGGCGAGCATGCGCCGCGACGGGGCGGCAGCGGGGACGAGGCCGCACGTGCGGCGTGCCCGGCCGTGTTGTGCTGCGCTGCAGCACGAATTCGGCGGGCAAAAAAAACCGGGGCGGATACGGCCCCGGAGCAACAACGACAAGAGGAGAATGGTGACGCGCCGGCAACACCAGCCGCGTACCGTAAATACTGACCACGGCCTGCGACAGAAGTTCGAAAATTTTTTCGATTTGTTACCGGCCCCGCCCAAAGCCTTGCCGGGCGGGGCTGTGCGGGCAGGATGCCCGCACGTCTCCCCTCGTGGTCGTGCTTACTGATGCTGTTGCGGCGCGCGCAGGTAGATCTCGACGCGGCGGTTCTGGGCGCGACCGGCTTCAGTCGCGTTGTCAGCGATCGGGTTCGACGGGCCCATGCCTTGCGCCGACAGACGACCGCCGTTCACGCCGCGCTGCACGAGCGCGTTCACGACGCTTTGCGCACGGTTCTGCGACAGCGTCTGGTTCAACTGCGCCGAGCCCGTGCTGTCCGTGTAGCCGACGATCGACGCCGTCAGTTGCGGGTTCTGGTTCAGCGTCGTCGCGAGGTCGTTCAGCAGCGGCGTGAACGCCGGCGTGATCGCGTACTGGTTCGTCGCGAACGTGACCGAGCTCGGCACGTTCAGCTTCAGCGAGCCGTCCGGCTGCTCGGTGACCTGCGTGCCCGTCTGCGCCGCCGACGGCGCGAGCTTGTTCTTGATCGCTTGCCAGTTGTAACCCGTCACGCCGCCAACCAGTGCGCCGACGCCCGCGCCGATCGCCGCGCCCTTGCCGCCGCCGGCCAGTGCGCCGATCCCTGCGCCCAGCGCCGCGCCCGTGCCGGTGCCGACGGCCGTATTGTTGCCTTGCTGCGTGGCGCAGCCTGCGAGCAGTGCGCCGGCGAGTGCGAAGACGGACAGGCGAGTCGCGATTTTCATGTTCATCTTGGATTCCTCTCTTGGTTGAACGAGTCGACAACGACGACAAACAACAGTTATGGCTCCCTGCGCGGGCCGTCCGAAAAAGGAGGGCCGGCCTGCGCTCGCGGCAGCCGCCGAGGCGCTCGCATGCCCTGTCCGTCAGCGGGGCTGTTCGGGCGGGGCGACGCGTCAGCCTCTACAATATAGGCGGTGAATGGCCGATTTGGCCCTATAGCATGCCGCACGCGAAGAGTGCGCCGGGTCGCGCGTTCGCGCAATGGCGTGCAACAGATTCTTTCACTTTTCCCGATTTTCGCAGCGTAATTTGATATTTTTTGACGTTTGCGCGCGAGAAAAACGTTTTCACGGAGTCTTGATGAGCATTGACCGGGCACAAGTCGACGCCGCGCTGGCGGCAGTCGTCGACCCCAATACCGGCCGCCCGTATGCGGCGAACAAGGGCGTGCGCAACGTCGCGATCGACGGCGACGTCGTGGCGCTCGACGTGGTGCTCGGTTATCCCGCGCGCAGCCAGCACGACGACGTGCGCGCGCGCGTCGCCGCGGCGCTCCAGGGCGTGCCGGGCGTGCGCGACGCGCGCGTCGCCGTGTCGCAGGAAATCGTCGCGCATACGGTGCAGCGCGGCGTGAAGTTGTTGCCGAATGTGAAGAACATCGTCGCGGTCGCGTCGGGCAAGGGCGGCGTCGGCAAGAGCACGACGGCCGTGAACCTCGCGCTCGCGCTTGCCGCGGAAGGCGCGTCGGTCGGCATACTCGACGCCGACATCTACGGCCCGTCGCTGCCGACGATGCTCGGCATCCACGGCCAGCGCCCCGAGTCGCCCGACAATCAATCGATGAACCCGCTCGTCGGCCACGGCTTGCAGGCGAACTCGATCGGCTTCCTGATCGAGGAAGACAACCCGATGGTGTGGCGCGGCCCGATGGCGACGTCCGCGCTCGAGCAGCTGCTGCGCCAGACCAACTGGCGCGAGCTCGACTACCTGATCGTCGACATGCCGCCGGGCACCGGCGACATCCAGCTCACGCTCGCGCAGCGCGTGCCCGTCACCGGCGCGGTGATCGTCACGACGCCGCAGGACATCGCGCTGCTCGACGCGAAGAAGGGGCTGAAGATGTTCGAGAAGGTCGGGATTCCGATCCTCGGCATCGTCGAGAACATGAGCATCCACATCTGCTCGAACTGCGGCCACGAGGAGCACATCTTCGGCGCCGGCGGGGCCGAGCGGATGGCGAAGGATTACGACGTGAACGTGCTCGGCAGCCTGCCGCTCGACATCGCGATCCGCGAGCGCGCCGACAGCGGCACGCCGACGGTCGCGGCCGATCCCGAAGGCGCGCTCGCGCGTCGCTACCGCGACATCGCGCGCGGGGTCGCGCTGGCGATTGCCGAGCGATCGCGCGACATGACGTCGAAGTTCCCGTCGATCGTTGTTCAAAATACGTAAAACCCTTGCGGGGCGGGGCCTTACGCTGTTTACGGCGCCGCGAGGCGCGGTATCATGGCGACTTTTCCCGGGTCCCTTTACCCGCCCGGCGCGGCCGCCGTGTCAAACGGCCGCCAGCCGGCATGAGGATCGAATGAAACAACGACATCACGGCGTGCGCGCCGGCCGCGCCCGGCGCGCGCTGCTGGCCGCCGCCGCGCTGGGCCTGCTGGCCGGCTGTACCTCCTTTTCCTCGTCGCACGAAAAACGGGCCGACGCGCAACTGCAGCCGACGGTCGGCTCGCAGGCGCGCGGCGCGGTGACATTCGTCGAGCGCCCGGACGGCGTGCAGGTCACCTACAACCTGGTCGGCCTGCCGCCGAACAGCGATCACGCGCTGCAGGTGCACGAACGCGGCGACTGCAACGCCGGCGACGGCTCGAGCGCAGGCCCCGTGTTCGCGCCGGCCGCCGACCGGCTGCGCGCCGGGGCGCGCGTCGCCGGCGATCTCGGCAACATCCATGCGGACGCGAACGGCGTCGCGGCCGGCTTCATCGTCGCGCCCGATCTGGCCCTCGATGGCGTGCGCTCGGCGATGAACCGGGCGGCGCTGGTGCACCGCGACTCGAGCGACCCGGCGTTCGCGCAGCATGGCGCGGGGCCCGCGCTGGCGTGCGGCGTGATCCGTTGACGGCCGCCGCGTGCGTGGCCCGATGATCGCGTAAAATGTGCGCCTTTCCCGGCCGCCGCTTCGCGGGTAAGGCCCCCACCGACTGTCACGCAGCGTTTCCAGGCGCCCTGAATATGCAACGACCCCAACGCTCACTTCGTTCGTTGTCCCCCGACGGGACGGCCAGCCGCCCACGGCCGGCTTTGCAAAGCCGGCCGGCTGCGCAGGCGCAGAGCGGTGCTCTGCGAATTCCCTGCTACGCCCTTGGGACGGCCCGGCGGAGGCTGGCATGAGCATCAAGTCCGACAAATGGATTCGGCGCATGGCCGAAGAGCACAAGATGATCGAGCCATTCGTGCCCGATCAGGTCCGCGCGTCCGAGGACGGCCGCCGGATCGTCAGCTACGGCACGTCGAGCTACGGCTACGACATCCGCTGCGCGGACGAATTCAAGATCTTCACGAACATCAACTCGACGATCGTCGATCCGAAGAACTTCGACGAGGGTTCGTTTGTCGATTTCAAGGGCGACGTGTGCATCATCCCGCCGAACTCGTTCGCGCTGGCCCGCACCGTCGAATATTTCCGCATCCCGCGCACCGTGCTCACCGTCTGCCTCGGCAAGTCGACCTACGCGCGCTGCGGGATCATCGTCAACGTGACACCGTTCGAACCCGAATGGGAAGGCTACGTCACGCTGGAATTCTCGAACACCACGCCGTTGCCCGCGAAGATCTACGCGAACGAAGGCGTCGCGCAGGTGCTCTTCTTCGAAAGCGACGAGGTGTGCGACGTGTCGTACGCCGATCGCGGCGGCAAGTATCAGGGGCAGCGCGGTGTCACGCTGCCGAAAACCTGATCTGGTTGCATAACGTCTCACCAGTTTCCGGGTGACCGCTGCGCGTGACGCGCCGCGGTCGTTCTTTTTGGAGAATCGCCCATGAAGTTTCGTTTCCCCGTCGTCATCATCGACGAAGATTTCCGCTCCGAGAACATCTCGGGCTCCGGCATCCGGGCGTTGGCCGAAGCGATCGAGAAGGAGGGCGTCGAAGTCCTCGGCCTCACGAGCTACGGCGATCTGACGTCGTTCGCGCAGCAATCGAGCCGCGCGTCGTGCTTCATCCTGTCGATCGACGACGACGAACTCATGCTCGGCGAAACCGGCCCGGACGGCGAGCTGCCCGAGCTCGCGACCGCGATCATCGAGCTGCGCGCGTTCGTCACCGAAGTGCGCCGCCGCAACGCGGACATCCCGATCTTCCTGTACGGCGAGACGCGCACGTCGCGCCATCTGCCGAACGACATCCTGCGCGAACTGCACGGCTTCATCCACATGTTCGAGGACACGCCGGAGTTCGTCGCGCGCCACATCATCCGCGAGGCGAAGGTCTATCTCGATTCGCTCGCGCCGCCGTTCTTCAAGGAGCTCGTCAAGTACGCGGACGAAGGCTCGTACTCGTGGCACTGCCCCGGTCACTCGGGCGGCGTCGCGTTCCTGAAGAACCCGCTCGGCCAGATGTTCCACCAGTTCTTCGGCGAGAACATGCTGCGCGCGGACGTCTGCAACGCGGTGGACGAGCTCGGCCAGCTGCTCGACCACACGGGCCCGGTCGCGGCGTCCGAGCGCAATGCGGCGCGCATCTTCAGCGCCGACCACCTGTTCTTCGTGACCAACGGCACGTCGACGTCGAACAAGATCGTCTGGCATGCGACGGTCGCGCCCGGCGACATCGTGCTGGTCGACCGCAACTGCCACAAGTCGATCCTGCACGCGATCACGATGACGGGCGCGATCCCCGTGTTCCTCACGCCGACGCGCAACCATTTCGGCATCATCGGGCCGATCCCGCGCGACGAATTCAAGCCGGAGAACATCCGCAGGAAGATCGAGGCGAACCCGTTCGCGCGCGAGGCGATGCGCCAGAACCCGGACATGAAGCCGCGCATTCTGACGATCACGCAGAGCACGTACGACGGCGTCGTCTACAACGTCGAGATGATCAAGGACCTGCTCGGCGACCTGCTCGACACGCTGCACTTCGACGAAGCGTGGCTGCCGCACGCGACGTTCCACCCGTTCTACCGCGACATGCACGCGATCGGCGACGGCCGTCCGCGCACCGGCGCGCTCGTGTTCGCGACGCACTCGACGCACAAGCTGCTCGCGGGCATCTCGCAGGCGTCGCAGATCGTCGTGCAGGATTCGGAGAACCGCACGTTCGACAAGCACCGCTTCAACGAGGCGTACCTGATGCACACGTCGACGAGCCCGCAGTACGCGATCATCGCGTCGTGCGACGTCGCGGCCGCGATGATGGAGCCGCCGGGCGGCACCGCGCTCGTCGAGGAGTCGATCGCCGAGGCGATCGACTTCCGCCGCGCGATGCGCAAGGTCGACGCCGAATACGGCGACGACTGGTTCTTCAGCGTGTGGGGCCCGGACAACCTGTCCGAGGAAGGCATCGGTTCGCGCGACGACTGGATGCTGAAGCCGAACGACCACTGGCACGGCTTCGGCCCGCTCGCGGAAGGCTTCAACATGCTCGACCCGATCAAGGCGACGATCATCACGCCGGGGCTCGACGTCGACGGCGAGTTCGGCGAGACCGGCATTCCGGCCGCGATCGTCACGAAGTACCTGGCCGAGCACGGGATCATCGTCGAGAAGACCGGGCTGTACTCGTTCTTCATCATGTTCACGATCGGCATCACGAAGGGCCGCTGGAACTCGATGGTGACGGAGCTGCAGCAGTTCAAGGACGACTACGACAACAACCAGCCGCTGTGGCGCGTGTTGCCGGAATTCGTCGCGCAGCATCCGCGCTACGAGCGCGTCGGCCTGCGCGACCTCTGCACGCAGATCCACGACGTGTACCGCGCGAACGACATCGCGCGCCTGACGACCGAGATGTACCTGTCGGACATGGAGCCGGCGATGAAGCCGTCGGACGCGTTCGCGAAGCTCGCGCACCGCAAGATCGACCGCGTGCCGCTCGACGAGCTCGAAGGCCGCGTGACGAGCATCCTGCTCACGCCGTACCCGCCGGGCATTCCGCTGCTGATCCCGGGCGAGCGCTTCAACAAGACGATCGTGAACTACCTGCGGTTCGCGCGCGACTTCAACGAGCGCTTCCCGGGCTTCCACACCGACATCCACGGCCTCGTCGCGGAAGAGGTGAACGGCCGCGTCGAGTACTTCGTCGACTGCGTGCGCGACTGATGGCGACGCATGGACGAATCCGGACGATGCGCGCGGCGCTGGCCGCGCTCGTCGTCTGGGCGGCAGGATTGACGGGGCTCGCGGGCGCCGGTGTCGCCCATGCGGAAGTCGCGGCGGCCGACCCGATCGACGTCGCGATGCGGCAATGCCTCGCGCGGCGCGACCGGTCGTCGCCAGCCGGACAGATCCAGTGCATGGGCGAGGCGCAGCAGCAGTGGCAGGCCGTGATGGACGGCGCGTACCAGCGCCTGTTGAAGGATGCGCCGGCCGACGCGAAGCGCGGCTGGCAGGACAGCCAGCGCCGCTGGCTCACGTGGCGCAAGGACGAGGTGCTGCTGCTGAAGGCCGTGTACGACACGACGCGCGGCACCGCGTATGCGATGTCGAGCGCCGACTTGCAACTGCAGCCGGTGCGCGATCGCGCGCTGGCGCTGCGCGGGGCGGCCGATCGCTATGCGCCGCCGCCCGCCGCCGTGCCGGTCGCGGCGACGAGCGGTGCGCAGGGCGGCGCCAAGCCGGCGAACGCGCCGCGCGAGCCGGCGCTGCGCCGCGTGCGGCCGTGTGCGCAGGATGCCGCGTGCGAGCACGCGCTGTTCGACCTGAACCGCTATTACCAGAAGTTGCGCCGCAAGATGCCCGCGCATTCGGCCGCGACGCTCGTGCGCGCGCAGCGCGCGTGGGTGGCGTTCCGCGATGCGACCGCGCCGCTCGTCGGCGAGGACGGGCGCGTCGACCTGATCGGCGCGCGCATCGCGACGATGAAGCGGCTGTCGGAGACGGCCGGCAACCGGTAACGACTGCCGCGCCGCTGCCGAGCCGGCGACACGACAAAACGGGCACCCGAGGGTGCCCGTTTTGCATGGCGCGGTGTATCGCCTACGCCGACTGCGACATGCCCTGCAGCCCGAACCACGACGGCACGAGCGCGAGCGCATCGTCGAGCGACGCGAGCACGTGCAGGCTCAGCGCGACGATCTCCGGCGTCGGCGCCTTCAGGTCGGGCACGGTGACGACCGCCGCGCCGGCGCCGGCGGCCGACAGCGCGCCGAAGTCGCTGTCCTCGAACGCGATGCACGCGTGGGCCGGCACGCCGAGGCGTTCGGCCGCGAGCCGGTAGACGGCCGGGTCGGGCTTGCCGCGCGCGACTTCGTCGCCGCCCGCGACCGCGCGGAAGAACGGCAGCACGCCGACCGCGTCGAGCCGCGCGCGGATCACGTCGCCCGCGGACGACGACGCGACCGCGCACGGAATGCCGGCCTGCGCGAGCGTGTCGAGCAGCGCAAGCGCGCCCGGCTTCAGCGGAAACTTCGGATGGGGCTCCGGGGCGGCGAGCTGCTCGCGCACGCGGACGCGCACCGCGTCGAACGTAGCGGGGTCGCCGATCAGCCGCGCGAGGATCACCTGGCCTTCGGCGAACGAGCGGCCGACGATCTGCAGGTAATCGATCTCGGTCAGCACGACGCCGTGCGCGTTCGACACGTCGATCCACGTGTTCATGATGGTCCGCTCGGAATCGACGAGCAGGCCGTCCATGTCGAAGAGCGCGGCGGAGAAGGTCATCGGGAGCATCCGTGAAGCGGTGAAGCGGCGAAGGCGACGAGCGGCACGATGGCCGCCCGAATGAAAAACGGACGCCGCGGGCGTCCGTCCGGAACCGCGGGCCGTTACTGGCCCAGCGCGGCGCGGGCAGCCTTGGCGGCTGCACGCACCTGGTCGGGCGCGGTGCCGCCCGGGTGGTTGCGGCTCGCGACCGACCCTTCGAGCGTCAGGTAGCCGAACACGTCGTCGCCGATCAGGTGCGCGACGTTCGGCAGTTCCTGCTTCATTTCGTCGAGCGTCAGGTCGGCGAGGTCGATGCCGCGATCGTCGCAGATCTTCACCGCGTGCGCGACGGCTTCGTGCGCGTCGCGGAACGGCAGGCCGCGCTTGACCAGGTAGTCGGCGAGGTCGGTGGCGGTCGAGAAGCCCTGCAGCGCGGCCGCGCGCATTGCATCCGGCTTCACGGTGATGCCGGCGACCATCTCGGCGAAGATCCGCAGCGTGTCGGCGACGGTGTCGACCGTGTCGAACAGCGGTTCCTTGTCTTCCTGGTTGTCCTTGTTGTACGCGAGCGGCTGGCCCTTCATCAGCGTGAGGAGCGCCATCAGGTGGCCGTTCACGCGGCCGGTCTTGCCGCGCGCGAGCTCGGGCACGTCGGGGTTCTTCTTCTGCGGCATGATCGAGCTGCCGGTGCAGAAGCGGTCGGCGATGTCGATGAAGCCGACGCGCGGGCTCATCCACAGCACGAGCTCTTCGGAGAAACGCGACACGTGCGTCATCACGAGCGCCGACGCCGCCGTGAATTCGATCGCGAAGTCGCGATCGGACACCGCGTCGAGCGAGTTCGCGCAGATGCCGTCGAAGCCGAGCGTCTTCGCGACCGCGTGGCGATCGATCGGATAGCTGGTGCCGGCGAGCGCGGCCGCGCCGAGCGGCAGGCGGTTCACGCGGGTGCGGCAGTCGCGCATGCGTTCCGCGTCGCGCGTGAACATCTCGACGTATGCGAGGAGATGGTGGCCGAACGTGACCGGCTGCGCGACCTGCAGGTGCGTGAAGCCCGGCATGATCGTGTCGGCGTTCTGTTCCGCGAGGTCGATCAGCGCGCCGCGCAGGTCGTTCAGCAGGCCGCCGATGCGGTCGATCTCGCCGCGCAGCCACAGGCGGATGTCGGTCGCGACCTGGTCGTTGCGCGAGCGGCCCGTATGCAGGCGCTTGCCGGCATCGCCGATCAGCGCGGTCAGGCGCGCCTCGATGTTCAGGTGGACGTCTTCCAGGTCGAGCTGCCATTCGAATTCGCCACGCTCGATCTCGCCCTTGATCTGCGCCATCCCGCGTTCGATCGCGGCCAGGTCGTCGGCGCTGATGATCTTCTGCGCGGCGAGCATGTTCGCGTGCGCGAGCGAGCCGGCGATGTCGACGAGCGCGAGGCGCTTGTCGAAAAACACCGACGACGTGTAGCGCTTGACCAGCTCCGACATCGGTTCCGAGAAGCGGGCCGACCAGGCCTCGCCCTTTTTGTGCAGTTGGGACGTCATGGCGATTCTTCGAAGGGGAGTTGGGCGGCCGTGCGCCGCCGAGGGAATCCCGCGATTCTAACATTCGCGAAGCGGGCGGCCGGCGCGCGCTACCGCGGGCTGCAGGTCAGCGGGCCGATGCGCGGCAGCGTGCCGTCGTCCGGCCGCCGGTACGCGAATTCGACGGTGCAGTCGCGGCCGCCGCCGGAAATCTCCAGGTGGTTGTTCGCGACGAGGCCGTCGACGAAGGTCAGGCCGTCGTAGCCGACGATCGTGCGCTGGCCGCTTTCGACGTGGCGGACCTCGAGCCCCGGCGGAAGCGGCGTGCCGTCCGACGCGCGCAGCGCGATCGACGCGGCGCTGTAGCGCGTGATGGCGAAGTGCGCGAGCACGCCGGAGCGGGCCTGCGGCACGACGTCGAGCGTCGTGTCGGCGATCCGCGCGTCGGCCGGCAGCGCGCTGCCGTCGATCGCGATGCGATTGTTCTGGTACGCATTCAGGTCGGGCACCAGCAGGTAGCCGGCGTGGTCCGTCGCGCCGATCAGCCGGTTCTGGTGTAGCACGGGCACGCGCCCCGTGTCGGTCGAGACGAGCGCGAAGCCGTCGTCGACGCGGCGCGCCGTCATCACCCGGCCGTCCATCAGCACGAACGCGCCGGTGACGTCGACCGCCGCGTTGGCGCGCCCGTCGAACGATTGCGCGAGCAGCGTGAGCTGGCCGGCGCGGCCGAGATACTGCAGCTGGCCCTGCCCGTAGCGGGTGCCCGCTTGGGTGCCGGCCTGCACGTTCCAGCCGAAGCCGCCGCCGTAGTCGGGCGGCCGCGATGCATTGAGCGTGTAGGTCGATTCGCCGTTCTGCCGCCCGGCGTTCGCGGAGACAGACGTGTTGCCGCCCAGCCCGATGCTCAGGCTCACGAAGAAGCCGCGCGCATCGCGTTGCCGGAAGTCCTGGAAGCCGCTGAACGTGATCGAGGTCAGCCCGCCCAGATTGACGAGGTAAGCGATCGAGCCGATCCGCGACGCGGCGACGCCCGGATACTTGAGGGCCAGATAGCTGAACGACAGCGTTTGCGCGCGCAGGAACGGGAACGACACCGTCACGCGATCGGTGGCGCGCGAGACCGGCACGCCTTCGCGGCTGCCCAGGTCGACGTAGTCGCCGAATGCGCGCAGGGTCTGCGCGTCGATCGAGAAGCGCGGCGTCACGTACTGGTAGCCGACGCCCGCCTGCACGCCGGTGCTGCCCGGCGCGCTGAGCGCCAGCGACGCGTTCGCCACGCCGCGCTCGCCGAGGCGTGCGAGCACGCCGGCGCCGGCGTTGTAGACGCCGGCCGTCGCTTCCCCGTGCGCTTCGACGGTCAGCCGCTCGCTGATCCCGTAGCGCAGCGAGCCGCTCGCCGCCGGCGTGCGCGCGTAGTCGAACGAATCGGTGCCGTACGCGCGGCGCAGGAAACCGGCTTCGACCGAATAGCTGGCGAGGCCGGGGGCCAGCAGGCGCGTATCGACGTACAGCGGAATCGACGTCGCGATCGAGCGGCCGAGCGCGTCGCGCGTGACGACCGTCGCGTTGCCCGCGCCGGTGATGCCCGGCACGCTGTTGATCACGAATGGCCCGCTCGGCACGTCGCCGCTGAACTGGCGCACGTTGTTGACGTACAGGTCGACCGACGTCGGCACGACCGCGCTGCCGGACAGCGCGGGCACCGGAAACGTGACGAGGTCGGGGCGCAGGCCGAAATTGCTGCGCCACTGCACGCCCCCCAGGCGCAGCGAGCGCGTCCAGGACAGCGACGACGAAATCGTGTCGCCGACCTGGGTCGTCGTGAGCGTGCGGGGATTCGAGCGGGTCCAGGACGTGTCGTAGCGCACGTAGCGCCGGCGGTCGTCGTACAGGTACGCGATGCCGGTGCTGCTGAGTACGCCGGCCGGATCGAAATAGCGCGCCTCGCTCCAGACCGCGAGCGGCGCGCGCGCGACGGTTTGCGCGTAGGCATCGTAGTTCAGCACGAAGCCGCGGCCGGACGTCGCCGGCGGCGCGGCGGCGAGCGCGCGCGTATCGAACGTGTGCGGAATGCGCAGTGCATCGGGCACGCGCAGGTCGAGCGTCTGCCGGCCGGCGTCGTAATCGTAGCGCAGCCCCGCGAGCGTATCGAGCGCGACGAGCGTGTTCGACGGTGCGTTCGCGGGGCCGCCGGTCGCGATGCCCAGATCGTTCAGGTCGGCGGAGCCCGCGTACAGCCGCCCGTCGATCTGCCGGAACCGGGCGATCCGGTGCGTCGGTTCGCCGTTGAGCGACACGTCGAGATACAGCCCGTCGGCTTGCGCCGCGGCTTCGGACACGGCGGCGGCCGGCATCGGCGCCGGCTGCGCGCATACGGCGGGCGCGCGCAGCGCGAGTATCAGCGCCAGCGCGAGCAGCGCGGCGGTGGGTCGGGCCGGCCCGGCGTGTCGCACGGGGCAGTCGGCCCGGAGGATCTTGCTCGGCGTCGGCACGGGCAACGTCGTGCGATCCTGCCCGGGTGGCTCAGGGCACCGGCAGCCGGGCTTCGACCGGCTGCGCGTTGACGGTCGCCTGGATCTTGACGAAGGGCGCGCCGGCGTCGAGCTTGAGCGGCCAGCGTCGCGTGCTGCCCGCGAGCGCATAGCCGAGTAGCCCGCGCGTGATCTCGTGGACGCCGCCTCGCGCATCGACCAGCCGGACCGCGGAAATCTGCGCCCGCCGTCCGCCGCGATTGTCGACCGCGAGCCGCATGCCGGTCCCGTCGGATTCGATGCGCCAGTCGAGGCGCGGGGACGCTTGCGCGGCGTCGGGCTCGACGAATACGGGCACGGAATAGCGCAGCCGGATCGTCACGCCGTTGTCGACCGGCGCGCCCGGCGCGGGCAGTTCGTCGATCAGCACGCGATAGCTCTCCTCTGCGGCCGGCGTGCCGCGGCTCGTGCGCACGAGCCGGATCAACTGCTCGGCGTTCGCGTCGATCTGCAGCAGCGGCGGCGACGCGGCGAGCGCGTCGGTCGGCGTCATCACGTCGGTGCCGTTTTCCTGCGTCCAGCGATAGGTGCGGACCTGGCCGTAGATCGGCCGCCCGCCCGGGTTGCTGAGCGTCATGCTCGCGGCTGCCGCCGAAGGCGGCAGCTCGATCGTCACGGGCGTGATCTGCAGCGTGGCGGCATGCGAAACCGCCGCCGCCCACCCGACGCACAGCGCGGCAAAGGCGCGCGGGAACAATCGCACGGCCCGTCAGAAATAGACGGTGGCGGTGACCGAGGCCTGGTAGGTGTCGGGCTTCGGCGTCGCCTGCGCGGGCACCTGGCCGTACACGTTCAGCACCTGCGCGGAACCGGTGCCGGTGCCGCCGACCGTGTCGGTGCCTTGCGTGTTGCCCCAGATCGTCGAGTGGCCGGAGTCCTGGTAGAGCTGGTAGCCGACCGTCGTGCCGGTATTGCCCGTCGTGGTGCCGCCCATCAGGCGGCTGGCGACGGTCGAGCCGGTTACCGCGCCGGCGTCGAGTCCGATGTTGTAGGGCGTCGAGTTCGTGCAGGTGACGGAGACCGTCGTCTGCTGGTTGACCGTCGACGCGAGCACGCCGGTGGTGCCGAATGCAAGCGGGTTCGCGGCGATCGTGCAGTTCGCCTGGATCGTGAGCGTGACGTTGAATTGCGCGGTGGCCGTGCCGTTCGAATAGACTGCGGCAACGGTGACGGGCTGCAGCACCGGCGCGAATGCGAACGTGGCTGCGAGCATGGCTGAAAAAACACGACGTCGGGAATCTATCATTATGATTGTCTCCTGCCGTTCAAGGGGTCGCCCGGCCGCGGAGTGCCTGCCGCGTGGTCTGTTGCCGGTCGCCGTTACCGCTCTGTCGTTGGTGGAAGACTACTCCACGGCTTTGGTCGCGCGCAATGGAGAAAACGCCGACCTGGCGTGCATTGCCCGGGGGGCGGACGGATTCCATCGGCCTATTTGACACGGATCAAGTAACAGTGCGAACGATCGATGCGCGGATGGATACGATGAGGGCGCGGCCCGATCCGCGAACCCGATCGTCCGGACGTTTTTTTCGGGGGAGATGCATGGAGGCTGACGGCTTCGATCTGGCGCGCCGCTGGATGCGCGCGCTCGCGTCCCTGCTGCTGGCGGCGCTGCTCGGCATGCCCTGGATGCCGGCGCGTGCGGATACGTGCACGGTGACGCCGCCGGTGCCGAGCTTCGGCTCGGTCAGTCCGATCACGCAACAGGCCTACACGACGACCGCCACGATGACCGTGAACTGCACGTGGGACGCGCTGAGCCTGAACACCGGCGTGCTCGTGTGCGTGAACCTCGGCGGCACCAGCCCGCGCTACCTGAGCAACGGGGCGAACCAGATGCAGTACGACCTGTATCAGGACGCCGGCTATTCGCAGGCCTGGGGCGCCGTGAGCAGCGGCACGACGCCGATATCGCTGACGTTGACGAAACCGGCGCTCGGCACGTCCGCGAGTGCGAACGTGACCATCTATGGCCGCATCGCGCCGAACCAGCCGACCGTGCCGACCGTGAACAACGGCAGCACCGTCTATACACAGAGTTTCAGCGGCAACCAGGCCGCATACAGCTACAGTTTTTCGCTGCTTGGCGTGCTGCCGACACCGTGTGTGTCGCAGTCGACGGCCGGCACGATGACGGTTACCACGACCGCCACCGTCATCAACAACTGCATCATCAGCGCGACCGGCGTCGCGTTTCCGCCCGCAGGCGTGCTGGCGTCCGCGCTGACCGCCAGCGGCTCGATCAGCGCGCGCTGCACGAACGGCGACGCATTCCGGATCGCGTTGAACGGCGGCGGCAGCGGCAACGTCGCCGCACGCACGATGCAGCGCGCGGGCGGCGGGTCGGTCAGCTACCAGCTCTATCAGGACAGCGGCTTCACGCAACCATGGGGCGACGGCACCGCCGGCACGTCGATGGCGACCGGCACCGGCAGCGGGTTCGCGCAGGCGATCACCGTGTACGGCCGCGTGCCCGCGCAAGCGACGCCGGCGCCCGGCAACTACAGCGACACGATTACCGCGACGATCAGCTTCTGAGCCGCGCTCAGTCGCGCACCAGCACGACGAGCTTCAGGTCCTCGCGGTGCGCGGGTTTCAGCGTGATCTGCTGGTACACGAGGCGGCCGTCGGCCGGATGGTCGAATTCGCGGCGCCCGCCTTCGCGCTCGAACACGTCCTGCGACGCCCAGTACTGCGCGAACGCGTCGCTGCCGGCCGTCAGCGCGTCGATCAGCGCGCGCGTCGGCGCGTCGGTCAGGTGGCGGATCGCGTCGGCGCGGAATTCGGCCGCGAGCCGCCGCGCACGGGTTTCCCAGTCGACGATCAGCGTGCGTGCAGCCGGCGACATGAACGTGAAGCGCAGCAGGTTGCGGTCGTGCTCGCCGTCGAGCCAGCCGGAAAAGAGCGCGGCGGCCGGCGGGTTCCACGCGAGCGCGTTCCATTGGCGGTCGAGCACGTAGGCGGGCGTCGCGATCGCGGCGACGGTCGCGGCGAGCGTCGGCGGCAGGTCGCCGCCCGCGACGTCGGGCTCGGCCGGGTCGCGCTGCGCGGCCAGCTCGAACAGGTACGCGCGTTCCGCCTTCGACAACTGCAGCGCGATGGCGATCCGGGCGAGCGCGTCGGCGGAGGCCGACACGGGCCGGCCCTGTTCGATCCACGTGTACCAGGTCGGGCTCACGCCGCACAGTTGCGCGACTTCCTCGCGCCGCAGCCCCGGCGTGCGGCGGCGCGGGCCGGGCGGCAGGCCGACGGCCTGTGGCGACAGCCGCTCGCGATGGGCGCGGATGAATTCGCCGAGCGCGCGGGCGGGCGTGGCGTCGAGCGGCGGGACGAGGGCGGAGGACGGCTGGTTCATGCGGAAACGGCGAAGTGGAAGCGAAGACGCGGCAACGATCGAACGATCAGACAGGTGGATCGAATACCAGAATAACTGCTTAACTTGTACTGGTACAAATGCAGGCCTATTGTAGCGGCTCGCGCGCTGGCAGGGCAGCGGGCGTCCCCCACAATACGTTGCACGGGGCCGGATCGCGCGCGCAAGCGTGGGGTTCGGCCGACGGCATCAAGGAAAGGAGCGAACGATGAAACACCACGACCAGGTCGCCGACGCGTTCGGCACGACGGCCGCCGCCTATCTGACGAGCACGGTTCATGCGACGGGCGCCGACCTGCGGGCGCTCGCCGACGCGGTGCGCGCGACGCCCGACGCCGCGGTGCTCGACCTCGGTTGCGGTGCCGGCCACGCGAGCTTCGCGGTCGCGCCGCACGTGCGCGAGGTGGTCGCGTACGATCTCGCCGCGCCGATGCTTGCGACCGTCGATGCGGCCGCGCGCGAGCGCGGGCTCGCGAACATCCGCACGCAGCAGGGCCCGGCCGAGCGGCTGCCGTTCGACACCGCGACGTTCGACTGGGTCGTGAGCCGGATGAGCGCGCACCACTGGCACGACCTGCGCGCGGCGCTCGCCGAAGTGCGCCGCGTGCTGAAGCCGGGCGGCCGCGTGCTGATGATCGACATCGCGGGCAACGATCATCCGCTGCTCGATACGTACCTGCAGGCTGCGGAAGTGCTGCGCGACGCGTCGCACGTGCGCGACTACCGCGCGGACGAATGGCTCGCGATGTTCCGCGCCGCCGGTTTCGACGCGCGGGTGCACAGCCGCTGGCGTCTGCCGATCGATTTCGACACGTGGGTCGCGCGCATCCGCACGCCTGCCGACAGCGTCGCCGGCATTCGCGCGCTGTGGGCGCATGCGCCGGACGAGGTGCGCGGCTACTACGCGGTGCAGGCCGACGGGTCGTTCGAGCACGACGCGTTGCTGATCGACGCGCACTGAGCGGGCGGCGCGCGCCGCGCCGTTTCGCGATCGCATGAAAAAAGCCGCGATACGCACGAACGCGTATCGCGGCTTTCGTTATCCCGGCCGGCGCGAAACCGCGCCCGCGCCGCCCGCGGATCAGCCGGTGTTGCGCAGGCCGGCCGCGATCCCGTTGATCGTCAGGTGAATCCCGCGGCGCAGCCGCGCGTTCGTGTCGCCCGCGCGGTGACGCTTGATCAGCTCGACCTGCAGGTGGTTCAGCGGATCGAGATACGGGAAGCGGTTCTTGATCGAGCGCGCGAGCAGCGGGTTGGTCGCGAGGCGGCCTTCGTGCCCGGTGATTTCAGCGAGCGCCCGCGACGTGCGCTCCCATTCCGCGACGATCCGCTCGAACACGTGCTTGCGCAGCTTGCGATCGGGCACGAGCTGCGCATAGCGCGACGCGACCGCGAGATCCGTCTTCGCGAGCACCATGTCCATGTTCGACAGCAGGTTCGAGAAGAACGGCCAGGTCTTGTTCATCTTCTTCAGCAGCGTGACGCGTTTCGCGCGTTCGGCGTCGTCCCCGGCGCCGTCGAGATACGCGCTCACCGCGCTGCCGAAGCCGTACCAGCCGGTCAGCAGCAGCCGGCACTGGCCCCACGAGAAGCCCCACGGAATCGCGCGCAGATCCTCGATCTTGCGCTGCTTCGGGTCCTGCAGCTTGCGCGACGCCGGGCGGCTGCCGATATTCAGCTCGGCGATCTCGGTGATCGGCGTCGACGCGAAGAAGTAATCGGTGAAGCCCGGCGTTTCATAGACGAGCGCGCGGTACGCGGCCATCGCCGAGTCGGACAGCGTCTGCATCGCGGCCTCGAACGCCGGCAGTTGCGCCGGTGCGTTCGACTGCGGCAGCAGCGACGCCTCGAGCGTCGCGGCGACGACCGTCTCGAGGTTGCGCCGGCCGATCGACGGGTTCGAGAACTTGCTCGCGATCACCTCGCCCTGTTCGGTCAGGCGGATCTGGCCGTTGACGGTGCCCGGCGGCTGCGACAGGATCGCCTGGTAGGTCGGGCCGCCTCCGCGGCCGACCGTACCGCCGCGCCCGTGGAACAGCCGCAGCGTGATCTTGCGCTCGCGGAACAGGTCGACGAGCGCGAGTTCCGCGCGATACAGCTCCCAGTTCGACGTGAGGAAGCCGCCGTCCTTGTTGCTGTCCGAGTAGCCGAGCATCACTTCCTGCTCGGCGCCCTGGTGCGCGATCAGCGCGTCGATGCCCGGCAGCGCGAAGTAGTCGCGCATGATGCGTGACGCGTCGCGCAGGTCGGGGATCGTCTCGAACAGCGGGATCACCATCAGGCTGTTCTTCGCGTCGCTGCCCGGCACGCCGAGCGTGCCTTCGAGCAGGCCCGTCTCCTTCTGCAGCAGCAGGACTTCGACGAGGTCGCTGACGGTTTCCGTATGCGAAATGATGTAGTTGCGCACCGCACGCGCGCCGAATTGCGCGCGGACCTCGCGCGCCTTCTCGAACACGCCGAGCTCGCTTTGCGCGAGCGCCGAGTATTCGATGTACGGCGAGCGCAGCGGGCGCGGATCGGCGAGCGCGGCGAGCAGCACGCGCAGCTTGTCTTCCTCGGCGAGCGCCGCATAGTCGGCCTCGACGCCCGCGCGCGCGAACAGCTCGGCGACCACCGCCTCGTGGATGTCGGAACTCTGGCGCAGGTCGATGCTCGCGAGATGGAAGCCGAACACTTCGGCCGCGCGCACGAGCGGCGCGAGGCGCGGCGCGGCGAGCGACGCGCCGTGGTGTTCGTCGAGCGATGCGGTCAGCACCTTCAGGTCGGCGACGAACGCTTCCGAATCTTCATACGGGACCGCACGCACGGGCGGCGCGCCGCGGCCGGCGCTGCGCACCGGCACCGTACCTTCGCCGAGACGCACGCGCGCGCTCGCGGCGAGCCGCGTATAGATGCCGATCAGCGCGCGGCGATACGGTTCGTCGACGCGGTGCGGCGACTGGTCGGGCGACGCGGCCGCGAGCGCCTTCACCGCATCGTTCGCGCCGACCAGCAGGTTCGACACCGACAGCTCGGCGCCCAGCTTGTGCACCTGTTCCAGATAGTGTTCGAGGATCACCGCGGCCTGACGGTTGATCGCCTCGTCGAGCGTCGCGGCGGTCACGTTCGGGTTGCCGTCGCGGTCGCCGCCGATCCAGCTGCCCATCTGGAAGAACGCGGGCACGCGGGCCGACAGGCCGTGCTCGGCGAGCGCGGCCTCGATGTCGCCGTACAGCGCGGGCAATTCGTCGAGGAACGTCGCGCGGTAGTACGACAGCGCGTTCTCGATCTCGTCGCCGACCGTCAGGCGCGCGTCGCGCAGCATGCGCGTCTGCCACAGCGCGGTCACGCGCGCGCGCAGCATCGCCTCGTTGTACTGGCGCTCGCGCGCGGTCAGCTCCTGGTCGCGCTCGGCGAGCAGGCGCGCGATGTCGTGCTGCGCGTCGAGGATGCTCTTGCGCTGCACTTCGGTCGGATGCGCGGTCAGCACCGGCACGATCAGCGCATCGTCGAAGAAGCGCTGCAGCAGGCGCTTCGACGCGTTGCCGGTGGTTTTCAGCTGGTCGAGCGCGTACGCGACCGTGCCGGGCTGCGGCGCGGAGCCGGCCAGCGCGTGGATGCGGCGGCGGCGGTTGTGGTGGCGGTCTTCCGCGATGTTCGCGAGGTGCGAGAAATAGCTGAACGCGCGTACGACGCTCACCGTCTGCTCCGGCGTCAGCTTGCGCAGCTTCTTCTCGAGCGTCTGCGCGGCTTCGCTGTCGTCCTCGCGGCGGAACTTGACCGCGGTCTGGCGGATCGTCTCGACGACGTCGAACACCGTATCGCCTTCCTGTTCGCGCACGACGTCGCCGAGCAGGCGGCCGAGGAAGCGGATGTCCTCGAACAGCGGGCGGTCCTTGTCGTCGCGCGCGCGGGTGCCGGCCTTCGGCGCGACGGCGTCGCGGGCCGCGGGGCCGGCGGCTTTCGTCGTGCGTTTTGTCTGACGTATCGCGTCTTTCGGTTTCGTTGCCGTTGGTTTCGTTGCCGCTTTCGCACGGCCGTTCGCGGCGGTGGCGACGGTGTCCGTCGAGGCGTCGGAGGAGGACAGGGCAGCATTGCGGCGCGCCGTACGCGCCGATCCGGAAGACTTCACGATGGGTTTCCTTGGGAAAGCTCGAGTCAAAAGGAACTGCGGAAACTGCGGGAACTGCGGTCAAGCAACCAGCTACGTGCGGCACATCCGCACAACGGCGCCGCGACCCGCACGGAAGCAGGCCGGGCGCAGGCTCCGGGCCCGGGCGGGCCGGAGCGTGCGTGCTACCATTGTTCGATCTTCAATCCCGTCCTTCGATGTTCCAGCAATGAATTCCGAGACCCCCGCGGCCGGGCCGCAACAGGCACGACCGCCCGCGACGTTGACGATTGCTTCGCGCGAGAGCCGCCTGGCGATGTGGCAAGCCGAACATGTGCGTGATGCGCTGCGCAAATTATATCCAGCTTGTGACGTGAAAATCCTCGGGATGACGACGCGCGGCGATCAGATTCTCGATCGCACGCTGTCGAAGGTCGGCGGCAAGGGCCTGTTCGTGAAGGAACTGGAAGCCGCGCTGGCCGACGGTCGCGCCGATCTCGCCGTGCATTCGCTGAAGGACGTGCCGATGGCGCTGCCCGACGGCTTCTCGCTCGCCGCGATCATGGCGCGCGAAGACCCGCGCGACGCCTTCGTGTCGAACGACTACGCGTCGCTCGACGCGCTGCCGGCCGGCGCGGTCGTCGGCACGTCGAGCCTGCGCCGCGAAGCGATGCTGCGTTCGCGCTATCCGCATCTCGAGGTCCTGCCGCTGCGCGGCAACCTCGACACGCGCCTCGCGAAGCTCGACCGCGGCGACTACGCGGCGATCATCCTCGCGGCCGCCGGCCTGAAGCGCCTCGGCCTCGAAGCGCGGATCCGCGCGCTGCTCGACGTCGAGGCGAGCCCGCCCGCGGCCGGCCAGGGCGCGCTCGGCATCGAGATCGCCGCGCATCGCGACGACGTCGCCGCGTGGCTCGCGCCGCTGCACGACACGCAGACCGCGCTCGCGGTCGAGGCCGAGCGGATGGTGTCGCGCGCGCTCGGCGGCAGTTGCGAGGTGCCGCTCGCCGCGCACGCGGTGTGGCGCGCGGGCGAGCTGTACCTGACGGGCCGTGTGTCGACCACCGACGGCAAGCGCGTGCTGACGGCCGAGGAGTGCGGCGCGGTCGTGACCGTCGCCGATGCGCTCGCGCTCGGCCGCGCGGTGTCCGACGAACTCGAGGCGCAAGGCGCGCTCGACATCGTCCAGGCGCTGCTCGCGAGCTCGCCGGCCGCGGGCAAGGGCGACGCCTGATGGCGGGCGGCGCGCGCGCGTTCACCGCTGTCCTGACGCGTCCGGACGGGCAGTCCGATGCGCTGGCGTCGCAACTGGCCGACGCCGGCTGCGACGTGCTCGAATTCCCGCTGATCGATATCGCGCCGGTCGACGATCCGGCGCCGCTCGACGCCGCATTCGCGGCGCTGGCCGACTACGCGCTGGTGATTTTCGTGTCGCCGAACGCGATCGACCGTGCGCTCGCGCGGTACGACACGATCTGGCCGAACGCGCTGCCGGTCGGCGTGGTCGGGCCCGGCAGCGTCGCGGCGCTCGCTCGTCACGGCATCGCGGCGCCCGCGCATCGCGTGATCGCGCCGCAGGCGCCGGCCGATGGCGGCGTGCCCCATTACGATTCGGAAAGCCTGTTCGCGAGCATCGAGGCCGCGTTCGGCGGCGCGCAGGCGCTGGCGGGCAAGCGCGTGCTGATCGTGCGCGGCGACGGCGGGCGCGAATGGCTCGCCGAGCGCCTGCGCGAAGCCGGTGCGGACGTCACGCTCGTCGCGGCCTACCGGCGCGTCGTGCCGGAGCCGCGCGTCGGCGCGTGGGAGCGCGTGCACGCGCTGCTCGACGGCCAGCCGCACGCATGGCTCGTCACGAGCTCGGAAGGCGTGCGCAACCTGCACGAGCTCGCGCGGGCCCATCTGAACGATGCCGAGATCGACGCGCTGAAGCATGCGCCGCTCGTGACGCCGCACCCGCGGATCGAGCAGACCGCGCGCGCATTGGGTTTTGATAGGATTACGCTGACCGGCGCGGGCGATGAGCGCATCGTCCGCGCGTTTCGAACGATGGCCGACGAGGCCGTCCAACCGGCGACAGCCGTACCGGTGACTAAACGCATGACAGATACCAACGATTCCAAAAGCGTCGCTTCCCAGCCGGCCGCTGCATCCGCACCGCCGTCCAGCCCTCCTTATCTCGCGTCCGAGCCGCGTGCGCGCCGCGGCGGCAGCGCGGTGCTGTGGCTCGTCGTCGTCGTGCTCGGCTGCGCGGCGGGTGTCGGCGGCTACGCGCTGAACCGCAAGATCGACCGGCTCGACGGCACGTTCGTCGCCCGTCAGAAGGCGCTCGACGCGCAAGCGGCCGAAACGCGGACGAAGACCGAGCAGGCGCTCGCCAGCACGCACCAGGTCGACACGCAGCTCGCGCAGCTCGACGGCAAGCTCGCCGATGCGCAGAGCGCTCAGCAGGCGCTGCAGCAGCAATACCAGGACCTGTCGCGCAACCGCGATGCGTGGATGCTCGAGGAAGTCGACCAGATGCTGTCGAGCGCGAGCCAGCAGCTTCAACTGACCGGCAACACGCAGCTCGCGCTGATCGCGCTGCAGAACGCCGACGCGCGTCTCGCGACGTCGCAGAGCGCGCAGGCCGTCACGGTGCGCAAGGCGCTCGCGCAGGACATCGAGAAGCTGAAGGCCGCGCCGGCGGCCGATCTCACCGGGCTCGCGATCAAGCTCGACGACGCGATCGCCAGGATCGACGCGCTGCCGCTGTCCGGCGAGGCGATCGTGCCGCACGCGGCGCCGAAGGCCGCGCCGGCCGACGCCGCGTCGTCGGCCGCCGCCGGCGAGCCGCGCTGGAAGGTGTGGTGGCACGGCTTCTCCGCCAGCCTCGGCCAGCAATTGAAGGGCCTCGTGCAGGTGCGCCGGATCGACAACGCGGACGCGATGCTCGCGTCGCCCGACCAGGGCTATTTCGTGCGCGAGAACGTGAAGCTGCGCCTGCTCACCGCGCGGCTGTCGCTGCTCGCGCGCAACGACGGCGCGATGAAGGCCGACCTGCACGCCGCGCAGGCGTCGCTCGCGAAGTATTTCGATCAGGCGTCGAAGGACACGCAGACCGTCGAGGATCTGCTCAAGCAGGTTGACGGCGCAGCGCTGACGGTCGCGGTGCCGAACCTGAACACGAGCCTGAACGCCGTTCAGCAGTTCAAGAGCCGGGGGTAACGATGACGCTTCGAGGAATCGTCTGGCTCGCGATCCTGTTCGCGATCGCCGCGGCGCTCGCCACCGTCGGCCGTTTCGACGCGGGGCAGGTGCTGCTCGTCTATCCGCCGTACCGGGTCGACGTGTCGCTGAACCTGTTCGTGATCGCCATCGTCGTGCTGTTCATCGTCGTGTACGCGCTGCTGCGCATCGTGCGCAACATCTGGCGCATGCCGCAGCGGGTCGCCGCGTATCGGGCGCGTTCGCGCAACGAGAAGGCGCAGGCGTCGCTGCGCGATGCAATCTCGAACCTGTACGCGGGCCGCTTCTCGCGTGCGGAGAAGGCCGCGCGCGAAGCGCTGGCGGTCGACGCGAACCTGGGCGCCGCGAGTCTCGTCGGGGCCACGGCCGCGCACCGCATGCACGAGTACACGCGCCGCGACGAGTGGCTGTCGAAGGTCGACGCGCCCGAATGGCAGGATGCACGGCTGCTCGCCGCGGCCGACATGCGCGCGGACGCCCGCGACGCGGACGGCGCGCTTGCCGCGCTGGCCGACATGCAGGCCGGCGGCAAGCGCATTCATGCGCAGCAGGTCGCGCTGCGGGCGCAGCAGCAACTGAAGAACTGGGCCGAGGTGCTGAAGCTCGCGAAGGCGCTCGAAAAGCGCGAGGCGCTGCATCCGGCCGCGGCCGTGCGGCTGCGCCAGCAGGCGGCGGAAAACCTGCTGCGCGAACGCCGGCACGACGCGGACGCGCTGCTCGAGGTATGGCAGTCGCTGTCGACGGTCGAGCGCCAGTCGCCGCGCCTGGCCGATCTCGCGGCCGAGTTGCTCGTGCCGCTCGAACGCCGCAACGAAGCGCGCCGCATCGTCGAGGACGCGCTCGCGCACAACTGGGATGCGCGCCTGCTGCGCCGTTACCCGGACACGGCCGGCGCCGATGCGCTGCCGCTGATCCAGAAGGCCGAGGGCTGGAAGAAGGATCATCCGGAAGATGCCGACCTGCTGTTCGCGCTCGGCAGGCTCTGCCAGCAGCAGCAGCTGTGGGGCAAGGCGCAGTCGTTCCTCGAATCGGCATTGAAGCTGGCCGACAACGAGGCGCTGAGAGTGCGTGCGCATCGTGCGCTCGCCCGCCTGTTCGAGCAGCTCGGCGAAACCGACAAGGCCGCGAAGCACTACCGCGAAAGCGCGCTGGCGATCACCGTGGTGTGATGCGGCGCTGCGGTACACGCCCCGAATGCCGATCGGCCTTCGGGGCTTTTTTTCGTCCGTCGTGGGGCCGCCGGGACGCAGGATGCCGTCATCCGGCCGGTGCGGGCCTGGCCTGCCCGGAATCGAAAACGCCCCGGCGGCCGGACGATGCCGGCCGTCGGGGCGATCTCGCGAGCACCGGCCATCGACCGGCGTATTCGGTCGTTCGCGGTGCGCCGTTACACGCCGCGCATCACTTGTCGACGAGCCGCTTCGGCACCGACAGCGCAAGCAGCCCGCCGAGCACGAGGAACCCGGCCAGCATGTACATGCCCGCATCGTTGGTGCTCGTCGCCTGCTTGAGCCAGCCCATCAGGTACGGGCTCAGGAAGCCCGCGAGGTTGCCGATCGAGTTGATCATCGCGATGCCGGCGGCGGCGGCCGTGCCGCCGAGGAATGCGGTCGGCAGGCTCCAGAACAGCGGCAGCGTCGTCAGGATGCCGATCGTCGCGAGCGTGAGGCCGAGCATCGCGAGCGCGGTCTGGTGCGCCCAGATCACCGACAGCACGAGGCCGAGCGCGCCGATCGCGGCCGGAATCGCGAGGTGCCAGCGGCGTTCGCGGCGCTTGTCCGCGCTGCGCGCGATCAGGATCATCGCGACCACGGCGGCCGCATACGGCACCGCCGACAGCAGGCCGATCATGACGGTGTCGGTCACGCCGGTCGCCTTGATGATCGTCGGCAGCCAGAAGCCGACGCCGTAGAGCCCCATCACGAACGAGAAATAGATCAGCGCCATCAGCCAGACACGCGGGCTCGACATCACGGCGCCGAGCGGCAGGTCCTCCTTGGTGGCTTCCTCCGCGTCGACGTTGCGGGCGAGCAGCGCCTTTTCTTCGTCGGTCAGCCACGTCGCCTTCGCGATCCGCTCGTCGAGCGTGAAGAACACGAGCACGCCGGCGAGCACCGACGGAATGCCTTCGAGCAGGAACAGCCATTGCCAGCCGTGCCAGCCGCTCACGCCGTCGAACGCCTTCAGGATGAAGCCCGAGATCGGCCCGCCGATCACGCCGGACAGCGCGACTGCCGTCATGAAGAACGTGGTCATCCGGCCGCGCCGGTGCGCGGGATACCAGTAGGTGAGGTAGAGGATCACGCCGGGGAAGAAGCCCGCTTCGGCGACGCCGAGCAGGAAGCGCATCACGTAGAACATCGCGGGCGTCGTGACGAACATCGTCAGGATCGAGATCACGCCCCACGTCGCCATGATGCGGGCGATCCACACGCGGGCGCCTACCCGGTGCAGGATGATGTTGCTCGGCACCTCGAACAGGAAATAGCCGAAGAAGAAGATGCCGGCGCCGAGCCCGTACACGGTATCGCTGAGGTTCAGGTCGCTCGCCATCTGCAGTTTCGCGAACCCGACGTTCACGCGGTCGAGATACGCAACCACGTAGCACAGCAGCAGGAGCGGCACGAGCCGCCACGACACCTTGCGGTAGGTTGCTTCCTCGAATGCGCCGGACGAGCCCGGCAGCGATTGCGTCGATGTTGCCATGTTGTCTCCTGTCGACCCGGGCTGACGCTTGAGCGGTTACCTGGATCCCATGCTGTGCGGTCGATCGAAGGCCGCGCTCGGGCGCGTGCCTGGATTCGATGCACCGCTGTCCTTGTAGTGGGCCGGAGCAGGCGCGGTGGTGCCCGATCCGGTTTCGTGCGAAGCAATGCGGGCTAACCGTATGGCCCGGTGCGACTAGATGCAGCGCCCGCCGTCGACTTCGAGGCACACGCCGGTGATGAATTCGGCTTCGTCGGACGCGAGGTACAGCGCGGCGTTCGCGATGTCCTGCGGCGTCGAGAAGCGGCCGAGCGGGATCGTCGCGAGGAAGCGGCGGCGATTTTCCGGGGTGTCCTCGCAGCCCATGAACTCGGTCATCAGCGCGGTTTCGCCGAGCACCGGGTTGATGCAGTTCACGCGGATGCGATCGGCGCCGAGCTCGGCCGCGAGCGATTTGCTCGCGGTGATCATCGCGCCCTTCGTGCTGTTGTACCAGACGAGGCCCGGGCGCGGCCGCACGCCGGCCGTCGACGCGACGTTCACGAACACGCCGCCGCCCTGTGCGCGGAAATACGGGACGAAGGTCTGCACGCACCAGAACAGGCTCTTCATGTTGACCGCGTACACGCGGTCGAATTCGGCTTCCGTCACGTCGAGCACGGGCTTGTTGCGGTGCGTGGTGCCCGCGTTGTTCACGACGATCTGCACCGCATGGAAATCGTCGAGGGCGGCCTGCAGCAGCGCGCGCCAGTCGTCCTCCTTCGACACGTCGCCGGCCACCGCGATCGCCTTGCCGCCTGCGAGCGCGATCTCGCTCGCGACGCGCTCGGCCGCCGCGCCGTTGAGATCGTTGACGACGACGTTCGCGCCTTCGCGCGCATAGGTCTTCGCGATGCCTTCGCCGAACCCCGAGCCGCCGCCCGTGACGATGGCCGTCTTGCCGCTCAACCGCATGGTGTGTCTCCTGTGTTTGTCATGAGAGTCGTCGTGTGCCGCGTGCCGCGCGTTCAGCCGTGCCGGATCGCGATCGTCTTCAGCGCGGTGAAGCCGTACAGCGCCTCGAAGCCTTTCTCGCGGCCATGGCCCGAATGGCCGACGCCGCCGAACGGCAGCTCGACGCCGCCGCCCGCGCCATAGTTGTTGATGAACACCTGCCCCGCGCGCAGACGCCGCGCCAGCCGCATCTGGCGTGCGCCGTCGCGTGTCCAGATGCCCGCGACGAGGCCGTACGGCGTGCCGTTGGCGAGCGCGACGGCTTCGTCCTCGTCGACGAAACGCATCGCCGCGAGCACGGGACCGAACACTTCTTCCTGCGCGAGCCGGTGCGACGGCGGCACGTCGCGCAACAGCGCGGGCGCCTGGTAGAAGCCGGTTTCGGGCGCGTCGGCGACGACCTGCCCGTGCGCGGCCATCGGAATGCCGTCGTGCTGTGCGTCGGACAGGAAATCCCACACGCGTTGCTGCTGCTTCGCGTTGATCAGCGGGCCGCAATCGAGATCGGCGCGGCTCGGGCCGACGCGCAGCCCGTTGAACGCGGTGGCGAGGCGCTCGACGAGCGGCTCGTACACCGCGCGCTCGATCAGCACGCGGCTGCCGGCCGAGCAGGTTTGCCCGCCGTTCTGCACGATCGCGGACACGAGCACGGGCAGCGCCGCGTCGAGATCGGCATCGGCGAACACGAGTTGCGGCGACTTGCCGCCGAGTTCGAGCGTGACCGGCACGTGGTTCTCGGCCGCCATCTGCGCGACCAGCTTGCCGGTGGCCGGCGAACCCGTAAACGAGATATGGTCGATGCCCGGATGGCGCGCGAGCGCGGCGCCCGCTTCGTGGCCGTAGCCGGTGACGATGTTGAGCGCGCCGGCCGGCAGCCCGGCCTCGGCGGCCAGCTCGGCGACGCGCAGCACGGACAGGCACGCGTCTTCGGCCGGCTTGACCACGCATGCGTTGCCGGCCGCGAGCGCCGCGCCGACGCTGCGCCCGAAGATCTGCATCGGGTAGTTCCACGGCACGATATGGCCGGTGACGCCGTGCGGCTCGCGCACGGTCAGCACCGTGTAGCCGGCCTGGTAGGGGAGGGTTTCGCCGTGCAGCTTGTCGGCGGCGCCCGCGTAGAACTCGAAGTAGCGCGCGAGCGCGGCTGCATCGGCGCGCGCCTGCTTCAGCGGCTTGCCGGTGTCGCGCGCCTCGATCGCGGCGAGTTCCTCGAGATGGTCGGCCACGCGTGCCGACAGCCGCATCAGCACGCGGCCGCGTTCGGCGGCGCTCGCCGCGCCCCACGGGCCTGCGAACGCGTCGCGGGCCGCGGCGACTGCGCGCTCAATGTCGGGCGCCGTGCCGCGCGCGATCGTCGCGAATGGCTGGCCGTCGGACGGATCGACGACCGCGATGGTTTCCAGTTGCGCGGGCAACGTCCATTCGCCCGCGATGAAGTGCTTCGCTTCTTCCATGTCTCCTCCGGTCGACCCAAGCCAGCGCTCCAGCGCCTACGTGGATCCCATGCAAAGCCGTTTGCGCTTCGGCACTTTACCCGGCTTCCGTGCCGTGTGGTCCACGCACACCGCCGCCGGCTCGACGGCCGGACATCCGGAACGATTATCGCGCCGATCGTCATCCGGACGCCACCGGTCGATTGGCTATAATGGCGCATTCCTTTTGGGGGGCGCTGCGGCGGTGCATCGGCCGCGGCGCCCTGTCCCGAATTCCCATCGACCTACAGAGAGTGCTCATGAGCTTCAATCATGTTCCGGCCGGCAAGGACCTGCCGCAAGATTTCAACGTGATCATCGAGATTCCCGCGCAAAGCGATCCGGTGAAGTACGAGGCGGACAAGGAACTGGGCCTCCTCGTCGTCGACCGCTTCATCGGCACGGGCATGCGCTACCCGGTGAACTACGGCTACATCCCGCAGACGCTGTCGGGCGACGGCGATCCGGTCGACGTGCTGGTGATCACGCCGTTCCCGCTGCTGGCCGGCTCGATCGTGCGTTCGCGCGTGCTCGGCATGCTGCAGATGACCGACGAGTCGGGCGTCGACGCGAAGCTGGTCGCGGTGCCGCACGACAAGATCTGCCCGATGACGGCGAACCTGAAGACGATCGACGACGTGCCCGAGTACCTGAAAGATCAGATCAAGCACTTCTTCGAGCAATACAAGGCGCTCGAGAAGGGCAAGTGGGTGAAGGTCGAAGGCTGGGCCGGCATCGAAGCCGCGCACAAGGAAATCACCGACGGCGCCGCGAACTACAAGAAGTAAGCGGCGTGCCGGCCGCTGGCCGGTGCGTACGGAGCGCAAACCGCGCGTGTCTCGTCAGGAGGCCGCGCGGTTTTGTTTTGCGCGGGCGGTTTTCCGGCTGGCGGACGCGGAGACAGGCGAGGGCGTGGCCGGTGCTTTCTTCGCGCGTTTCGCGCGGGGCGGGGCAATGGACGGAGCGATCGCTTCGGCGGTTTTCGTGGCCGAGGAACGGCGGCGGGCCGGTGCGGAAGCGGCGTCCTCGCGTACGTTCGCGGCGAGTTTGCCGGCGGCGGCTGGTGCCTTCCTGGTTGACGATGCGGATGGCGGCTGGCCGGTTTTCTTGACCGGTGTGCCACGCGCCGAGGTCTTTTTTGCGGCTGCATCGCCGTCGGTTTTTGCGCGTTTCGCGTCCGGCGCGGCTCGATTTGCCTTCGTCGACTTCGACGCTTGTTTGCCATTCGCAGGCTTCGCCGTGCTCGCGGCCGTTGCAGACCCGACAACGTTCCCGGTCTTCACCTTTTTCCCGGCAACCTGTTCCGTGGCAGCCGTCTTCGCCGCATCGTCGATGTTTTCCGCCTGCCCCTTCTTCCGCCCGCGCGCCGTCGCCTTCGTCCCCGTCGTGTCGCCGCTCTCGTCGAGCGTGATCACCACCGGCACCACCGATTCGAGCGTCCGCAAGCCAGCCGCCAGCTCGCGCTTTTTCGCGGGCGTGAGCCGCTTCACCCAGTATTCGGCGCGCGACGCGCTCGACCGGTCGGGCAGCGGAAACGACGCGAGCACCGCGCGCGGCTTGCGCGAGCGCGTGTAGCGCGCGCCCTTGCCGGACGCGTGTTCGTCGAAGCGCGCGGCGACATCGGTCGTGATGCCCGTGTAGACGCTGTCGTCGGTGCATTCGATCAGATACAGAAACCAGGACATGGCGGGGCGGCGGGATGCGAAGCCGCCAGTGTCTCAGAATTTGCGCGTGCTCCGGTGCGTGACGTGCGGTGACGTGATGCGGCTCGCCGTCAGGTACCGCGCCGGAACGGATCGTGTTCGCGCAGTTCGTCGACGTACGCGTGGATATGCTCGGTCTCGCGTTCGAGAAAGCGCGCGACCGCATCGGAAAACGCCGGATGCGCGAGCCAGTGCGCGGAATGCGTGACGGTGGGAAGGAAGCCGCGCGCGAGCTTGTGCTCACCCTGCGCGCCGCCTTCGAACGTGTCGAGCCCGGCCTCGATGCAGAATTCGAGCAACTGGTAGTAGGCCGTTTCGAAATGCAGGCAGGGCACGTGCTCGATCGCGCCCCAGTAGCGGCCATACAGCGTGCCGCCGCCGTGCTCGCCGCGCCGGTACACCGCGAGCGCGCTCGCGATCGGCTGGCCGTCGGCTTCCGCAATCACGAGCAGCAGGTTCTCGGGCATCGTCGCGCCGATCGTGCGAAAGAAGTCGAGGTTCAGGTACGGGCTCGAATAGTGCTCGCGGTAGGTCTGCCGATAGCAGCGCGAGAAGAAGCGCCAGTCGGCGTCGGTGATTTGATCGCCGGCGAGCCGCCGGAACGTCACGCCCGCGTCGTGTACCTTGCGCCGTTCCGCGCGGATGTTTTTGCGCTTCTTCTGCTCGAGCGTGCCGAGGAAATCGTCGAAGTGGCGGTACCCGTCGTTGAGCCAGTGAAACTGCACGCCCTCGCGCAGCATCATGCCCATCGATTCCAGCAGCCGCGCTTCATCGCCGGTCGGGAACAGCACGTGCAGCGACGACACGTCGCTCTGCTCGGCGAACGCGAGCAGCGTGGCCGCGAGCCGGCGGCGCGCGTCGTCGCTGGCCGCGAGCAGCCGCGTGCCCTGCACCGGCGTGAACGGCACCGCGCACAGCAGCTTCGGGTAATAGGGCAGGTTGTTGCGCTGGTACGCGTCGGCCCATGCCCAGTCGAACACGTATTCGCCGTACGAATGCTGTTTCGCGTAGACGGGCGCGGCGGCCGCGAGCCGGCCCGTGTGCGTGTCGGTCAGCGTGACGAAGTGCGGCGACCAGCCGGTGTCGTCCACCGCGCAGCGCGCGACGTGCAGCGCGTCGAGGAATTCGTGGCGCAGGAACGGCGTGGGCTGTGCGTCGCGCGCGAGCAGCGCGTTCCATTCGTCGGCCGGCACCTCGGCGGGGGACGACAGGATGCCCGTGCGATAATCGATGCGTTCGTGTTTCAAGCGTGAATCCGTACCGTTGGATGTTGCCGGATGCGGGCCGTCGCGGCCCGCGCCCGGATCGATTTCGTCAGCCGTTCAAGGCGCGCCGCCGGGCTGCGCCGCTCCCGCCATGAAGACCCGACTCGCTCTCGCCCAGATCAACGTCACCGTCGGCGATTTCGCCGGCAACGTCGCGCGCATCGTCGCGGCCGCGCGCGCCGCGCACAACGATGGTGCGCAACTGATGGTCGCGCCCGAACTCGCGCTGTCCGGATATCCGCCGGAAGACCTGCTGCTGCGGCCCGCGTTCTACGCGGCGGCGGCCGCCGCACTCGATGCGCTCGCCGACGCGCTGAAGGCGTTCGACGGGCTCGCGGTGCTGGTCGGGCATCCGTTGCGCGGACCGGGCAGGGGTGCGGGCAGCGGACCGGGCAGCGCGTCAGCCGTCGATGGTAATGCAAACCGCCCGATCGAGCGCGGCGTGCCGCCCACCGATACCTTCAACGCGGTGTCGCTGATCGTCGGCGGCGAGATCGTCGGCACCTACCGCAAGCAGGATCTGCCGAACGCCGAGGTGTTCGACGAGAAGCGCTACTTCGCGACCGACACCGAGCCGCTCGTGTTCGAGCTGAACGGCGTGAAATACGGCGTGATCATCTGCGAGGACGCATGGCATGCGTCGGCCGCGCAGATCGCGAAGGCGGCCGGCGCGCAGGTGCTGCTGATCCCGAACGGCTCGCCGTACCACATGAACAAGGAAGCGGTGCGCATCGACATCCTGCGCGCGCGGATTCGCGAGACCGGGCTGCCGATGGTCTACGTGAATCTCGTCGGCGGCCAGGACGAGCTCGTGTTCGACGGCGGTTCGTTCGTGCTCGACGGCGAGGGCGCGCTCGTCGCGAAGATGCCGCAGTTCGACGAAGGGCACGCGATCGTCGAATTCGACGGCGCGCGGCCGCTGCCCGGCGCGATCGCGCCCGAGCTGTCGACGCATGCGCAGGTGTATCGCGCGCTCGTGACGGGCGTGCGCGACTACATCGGCAAGAACGGCTTTCCCGGCGTGCTGATCGGGCTGTCGGGCGGCGTCGATTCGGCGCTGGTGCTGGCCGTCGCGTGCGATGCGCTCGGGCCCGAGCGCGTGCGCGCGGTGATGATGCCGTCGCGCTTCACGGCCGACATCTCGACCACCGATGCGGCGGAGATGGCGCGGCGCGTCGGCGTGCGTTACGACGAGATCGCGATCGCGCCGATGTTCGATGCCTTCCGCGCCGCGCTTGCCGATGAATTCGCGGGCCGCCCCGAAGACGCGACGGAGGAGAACATCCAGGCGCGCATCCGCGGCACGCTGTTGATGGCGCTGTCGAACAAGTTCGGCTCGATCGTGCTGACGACCGGCAACAAGAGCGAGATGGCGGTCGGCTACTGCACGCTGTACGGCGACATGGCCGGCGGCTTCGCGGTGATCAAGGACATCGCGAAGACGCTCGTGTACCGGCTCTGCCGCTATCGCAACGAAACGACCGACTACGGGCGGCGCGACGTGATCCCCGAGCGGATCCTGACACGCGCGCCGTCGGCCGAACTGCGCGAGAACCAGACCGACCAGGACAGCTTGCCGCCGTACGACGTGCTCGACGCGATCATGCGGATGTACATGGAAGAAGACCGGCCGCTCGCCGAGATCGTCGCGGCCGGCTACGCGCAGGCCGACGTCGAGCGCGTGACGCGGCTCATCAAGATCAACGAATACAAGCGCCGCCAGGCGCCGATCGGCATCCGCGTCACGCACCGCGCATTCGGGCGCGACTGGCGCTACCCGATCACCTCGCGCTTCACCGAACGGCTCGATTGAGCGGTGCTGGGCCGGATGCGGCCCGCCGGCTTACAATCGGGATCGCGATTTTTCACCCAAACGAGCATTGAGGGACAACCATCATGAAACGCATCACCGCCATCATCAAGCCGTTCAAGCTGGACGAAGTCCGCGAAGCGCTCGCCGAAGTGGGTCTCACGGGCCTGACCGTGACGGAAGTGAAAGGCTTCGGCCGCCAGAAGGGCCATACCGAGCTGTATCGCGGCGCGGAATACGTCGTCGATTTCCTGCCGAAGATGAAGATCGAGGTGGTCGTCGCTGAAGCGCAGGTCGATCAGGTGATCGACGCGGTGATCGGCGCGGCGCGCACCGGCAAGATCGGCGACGGCAAGATCTTCGTGTCGGACGTCGAGCGTGTGATCCGCATCCGCACCGGCGAAGAGAACGAAGCGGCCGTCTGAGCGCCGCGTCCGGGCCGTTCGATCACTTCCCGGCCGCTTCGGCCGATCGGGCCGCGGGTCGCACGCATCCGCCGCCCAAGAAAAAACGGTGCGGATACCCGGTTGGGTACCGCACCGATACGCGCCTCTCGCAGCAGCGTGGAAAACGTTGTCGAATCGTTCTTTGACGGCGCCTGATCAGAACAGATGCTGGATACCGGCGTAGACGCCGGTCTGGCTGCCGCCCGGATGCGGGTTGCCGGTCGACACGGCGGTGCCTGCATTGTTCGCGTTCAGGCCGAAGTTGGCCGTCGAGCTGTTGCGCACCGTGGCGACCTGGACGTCGAACAGCGTGCGCTTCGAGATGTTGTACGAGCCGCCGACCGTGTAGATGTTCGCGTTGCCGCCGCCGTGGTTCGCGTTCACGTGATACACGGCCGCGATCAGCGCCGCTGCCGGCGTGGCTTGCCACGTTACGCCGCCCCACACCTGTTGCGTACCGGTCACGCCGGCGTTCGCTGCCGGGCCGCCGCTGCCGTCGGCGCGCGATGCCTGGTAAGCCGCCTGAACCTTGAACTGGCCGAGGAACACGTTCACGCCCGCGAAGTATTCACGCGAGTAGTTGAACACGTCCGAGAAGCGACCGTTGCTGTCGCGCGTTTCGTCGTAGATGCCGCGCAACTGGAACAGCGAGTTCGTATAGGTGACCTGACCGCCCATGGCACGGCCGGGCGCGCCGGCCGTCGTGTTGCCGTTGAAGCTGGTCGAGTTCGAGAACGAGAACTGGCCGTAGAAGTCGAGGCCGTAGACCGACGGCGACTGGTACGACACGTTGTTGCTGGTCTTGTTCCAGTTGCGGCCGCGCACCAGCGAGGCCGTCGACCAGGCCGACTGGCCGAACGGGTCGAAGTCCCACACGCCGTTGGCGATCGCGAGTTCGCGACCCAGCAGCAGCGTACCGTAGCGGTCGTTCGAGATACCGACGGTCGCGAAACGATCCCAGATCGAGCCGCTCGTGCCGAGGCCGCCGTTCATCGTGTTGAACGCGCCTTCGAGGTGGAACAGGATCTTGTTGCCGCCGCCGATGTCCTCGCTACCCTTCAAGCCCCACAGGCTCGTGCCCCAGTCGCCGCTCTCCGCACGGTAGCGATGGCCGTCCTGCAGGCCGTTCATGTACTCGAGGCCGGCATCCAGGCGGCCATACAGCGTGACGCTGCTCTGCGCGTGCGCCGTCACCACCCCAGCAGCCATCAGCGCGGCCGCGACCAAAGCTTTCTTCATCATCTCCTCCATACCCTGTCAAAAAGTCAACCCAGACTGCACGAGATGCCCGGAGCGCGAGCGCCGGGCAAAAGCGGGATAACCAGGGAGACCTCGTGCAGGGCCGGTAAGCGCGGCACGCGGGCAAGCAGACGGAAAACCGTTGAGCGGTCCCGCGCAGCCGGGTCGGCCTGCGGGGTCTCCTTGTTGTGTCGTGAAGCTAAACTACATTTCACGAACTTCGTTTTGCTACTTTGGTTACTAATTTAGCAAAAATACAATTTTGTGGCGACGGAAATCGTTGTTTGACTAACCGCTGTCGCCAAATTGCCATGCAACACGGTGCGCGACAGGTGTCCCAAGGGTGCTCGATTACCGGAAAACCCTTGTGCCACAAGGGAAACGTGGTTTCCGCGGGCGTGGGTCAAGGATTGCCACTATTGACGTTGCCAGGGCGCCGGCGTAAGCGCGAAAGTCGCGAAATTGGTAAGTATTTCGTAATGATTCGGGCGATTGCCGCCATCGCCGGTCGACGCCGGGAACGTCCGTGCTGCCGCGTGCCGCGCTCAGTCCGGGCTCGGCCGCGCGTCGAGCATCTGCGCGCGAATCCAGCGGTGCGCATCGGTGCGCGCATGCTTCGCGTGCGAGTAGACCTTCACCGTGTAACGCGGGATCTCGAACGGCGCGGGGAAGATGCGGATCGGCGCCGCGTGCCGCAGCGCCTGCGCGGCGCGGTTCGGCACGGTCATCAGGAGTGCCGACTCCGCGATCACGAACGGCGCGGCCAGCACGGTCGGCAATTGCACGGCCACGTGCCGCGCGAGGCCGAGGCGATCGAGCACGTAGTCGACGACGCCGCGCGACTCGTTCCACGGCGTGACGACGACGTGGCGAGCCGCCAGATACTGGTCGAGCGTCAGCCGCCGGCGGATGTCCGGATGCGCGGCGCTCGCGATCACGACGTAGTCGTCGGAGAACCAGTCGAAGTCCTCGATGCCCGGCGCGTCGGCCGCCGATTCCTCGTGGTAGCCGAGCGCGAAGTCGATACGGCCGGCCGCGAGCTCGTCGACGGAAATCTTGCGGTCCGAATGGACGACGCGAATCCGCAGGTGCGGCGCCACGTGCTGGATGCGGGCCAGGAACGCCGGCAGTACCGCGAACGCCGTGTAGTCGGTCGCGGCGAACACGAACGTGCGGTCGCTGTGCGCCGGATCGAAGCGGCGCGCGCGGGCGAGCCCCTTCGACATCGCATCGAGCGCGTCGCCGACCCACGTGGCGATGTCGTCGGCGCGCACGGTCGGCTGCATCTCGTTGCCGAGGCGCACGAACAGCGCATCGCCGATCGCGTCGCGCAGCCGCGCGAGCGCGTGGCTCAACGCCGACGGGCTCAGCGCGAGTTCGTGCGCGGCCGCCGCGACCGACCGGTGGCGGTACAACGCGTCGAACACGAGCAGCAGGTTCAGGTCGAGGCGGCGCAGATCGGGATGCATCATGTTCAGGTCTGGATGAAGAAACTGCACTTCCTGCAGGCACGGCGCGAACGTAGCATGACGGTTCGAACGGCGCCAGTGCGGTTGCGCGGCGCCGCTTGTCCGTTTCACATCCGGGCCGGAGGAGGGCTCAACCCGTGCAAATCGATATTCGCTCCGCGACCGTCGCCGACGTGCCGCTGATCCTGCGCTTCATCACCGAACTGGCCGTCTACGAGAAGGCCGAGCACGAAGTCGTCGCCACGCCCGAATCGCTCGAACGCAGCCTGTTCGGCGAAGGCTCGCCGGCGCGTGCGCTGATCTGCGAGGTCGACGGCGAGCCGGCCGGGTTCGCCGTGTATTTCTTCTCGTATTCGACGTGGCTCGCGCGGCAGGGGCTGTATCTGGAGGATCTGTACGTGTCGCCGCGTTTTCGCGGCGCCGGTGCGGGGCTGCAATTGCTGAAGGCGCTCGCGCGGGTCGCGGTCGAGTCCGGCTGCGGGCGTTTCGAATGGAGCGTGCTCGACTGGAACGAGCCGGCGATCCGCTTCTACGAGCGCGTCGGCGCGGCGCCGCAGAGCGAATGGGTGCGCTACCGGCTGGCGGGCGACGAGCTGCGCGCGTTCGCCGACGGCGCGCCGGTGAGCGCCGCGTGACGGGTAAACGTGAAACGGGCGCCGCGCGGCGAACCGCGGGGCGCCCGTTCGGGCGTGGCGGGTGACGGGCGTTACTTGAGGCTGCCCGACAGGAACGCGCGCAGGCGCTCGCTCTTCGGATTCGCGAGCACCTCGGCCGGCACGCCTTCCTCCTCGACGCGGCCCTGGTGCAGGAACATCACGTGATTCGACACGTTGCGCGCGAAGCCCATCTCGTGCGTGACGACGATCATCGTGCGGCCTTCCTCGGCCAGCTTCTGCATCACCTTCAGCACTTCACCCACCAGCTCCGGGTCGAGCGCGGAGGTCGGCTCGTCGAACAGCATCACGTCCGGATGCATCGCGAGCGCCCGCGCGATCGCCACGCGCTGCTGCTGGCCGCCCGACAAATGCGACGGATACTGCTTCTCGACGCGCGGCGCGAGGCCGACCTTCTCGAGATACTCGCGCGCACGCTCCTCGGCTTCCTTCTTCGGGATGCCGAGCACGTTCACCGGCGCTTCCATCACGTTCTCGATCACGTTCATGTGCGCCCACAGGTTGAAGTGCTGGAACACCATCGACAGCTTGGTGCGCACGCGCTGCAGCTGCTTCGGATCGGCCGCGCGCAGCGCGCCCGTCTTGTCGAGCGCGGTGCGCACTTCCTCGCGATCGACGAAGATGCGGCCCGCGTTCGGCTGCTCGAGGAAGTTGATACAGCGCAGCATCGTGCTCTTGCCGGAGCCGGACGAGCCGATCACGCTGATCACGTCGCCCGAGTTCGCCTTCAGCGACACGCCTTTGAGCACCTCGTTGTCGCCGTACCGCTTGTGGAGATCGTCGACGAAAAGCTTCTGGGTCTGGGAGTTCATCAGTAATCCTGCGAAAACTTACTTGCCTTGCGGGCGCAGATACGCGAGCCAGCGGCGCTCGGCCTGGCGGAACAGCCACACGAGCGTGAACGAGATCACGAGGTAGAGCAGGGCGGCGATGCCGAACGCGTGGAACGACATGTAGGTCGCCGAGTTCACGTCGCGCGCGATCTTCAGGATGTCCGGCACGGTCGCGGTGAAGGCCACCGTCGTCGCGTGCAGCATCAGGATCACTTCGTTGCTGTACAGCGGCAGCGCGCGGCGCAGCGCCGACGGCAGGATCACGCGGCGATACATCGTGAACGGGGACATCCCGTACGCGCGCGCGGCCTCGATCTCGCCGTACGACGTCGCCTTGATCGCGCCCGCGAAGATTTCGGTGGTGTACGCGCAGGTGTTCAGCGTGAACGCGAGCAGCGTGCAGTGCATCCCGTCGCGGAAGAACGCATCGAGCATCGGCGTGCCGCGCACGGCCTGCAGGCTGTAGAGGCCCGTGTAGCAGAGCAGCAGCTGCACGTAGAGCGGCGTGCCGCGGAACACGTACGTGTACAGCCACACGGCGCCCGACAGCCATTTCTTCTTCGACACGCGCGCGACCGCGAGCGGCACCGACAGGCAGAAGCCGAGGCCGATCGACACGACCAGCAGCCACAGCGTGATCGCGACACCGGTGATGCGATAGCCGTCGGTGTACAGATAGTTGCGCCAGTATTCTTGGATGAGTTCGATCATAGGTCAGCCTTGCGGACGCCGGTCGAGTAGCGCTTTTCGAGCCACATCAGCACGAAGTTCGAGATCGTCGTGATGGCGAGGTAGACGGCGCCCGCGATCAGCGTGAAGAAGAAGAACCGCAGCGTGCCCTTGCCGGCGTCCTGCGACGCCTTCACGACGTCGGCCAGGCCGATGATCGACACGAGCGCGGTCGACTTCACGAGCACCTGCCAGTTGTTGCCGATGCCCGGCAGCGCGAAGCGCATCATCTGCGGGAACATGATCCGCGTGAATACCTGCCAGTTCGTCATCCCGTAGGCGCTGCCGGCCTCGAGCTGGCCGCGCGGCACGGACAGGAACGCGCCGCGGAACGTCTCGGTGAAGTACGCGCCGTAGATGAAGCCGAGCACGAGCACGCCGGCGAGGAACGGGTCGATGTCGATCTGGTCCCAGCCGAGCGCGTCGGTCGCCATGTTCAGCCAGATCTGCAGGCTGTAGAACAGCAGCAGCATCAGCACGAGATCGGGAACGCCGCGGATCAGCGTCGTGTAGACGGTGCCGACGCCGTTCGTGACGCGGTTGCGCGACAGCTTCGCGCCGGCGCCGAGCAGCCCCAGCAGGAACGACAGCGCAAGCGAAAGCACCGCCAGCTTGACGGTTTGCCAGGTGCCGGCGAGGATCAGCGGGCCGTAGCCTTGTAGAAACATATGGGGTCCCTGGTGTGGTCCCTGGGGGCGCACGCCGTGCGCCGCGAAAGACGCGCCCGCCAAGCTGCGCGGAACGCCCCGTGCGTATCATGACCGTCCGCCCCGGCAACGGTGCCGGGTCTACCCGTCGCGAGCGGCGGGCAAGGGGCGGGCGGCGCGTGGTTGACTGCCTGTACTGCGCGGACGCGGGGCCGCCCCCGCATCCGCTGCTTCTTCTTGTCCGCGTTCAGCGGGCCGGCGCCGAATAGACGCTGAACGAGAAGTACTTGTGCGACAGCCGGTCGTACGTGCCGTCCTTGTGCATGTCGGCCAGCGCCTGGTTGATCCTGAGCTTCAGGTCGGTATCTTCCTTGCGCAGGCCGATCGCGGTGCCGTCGCCGATCGTCTTCGGATCCTTCACTTCCGGCCCGGCGAACGCGAAACCCTTGCCGCGCGGCGTGCGCAGGAAGCCGTAGTCGGCCTGTAGCTCGTCCTGCAGCGTCGCGTCGAGGCGGCCCGTGCCGAGATCGGCATAGACCTGGTCCTGGTTCTGGTAGGGAACGATCGTCACGCCCTGCGGTTCCCAGTACGCCTTCGCGTACGATTCCTGCGTCGAACCCTGCTCGACGCCGACGCGCTTGCCTTTCAGCGACGCGACCGTCGGCCGCAGCGGCGAGCCGGCCTTCGCGATCATCCGTGCGGGCGCGTCATACACCTTGTCGGAGAAGTCGATCTGCTCGCGGCGCTTGTCCGTGACCGTCAGCGACGACACGATGACGTCGTACTTCTTCGCTTTCAGCGCCGGGATGATCCCGTCGAGATCCTGCGCCACCCACACGCATTTCACGTTGATCCGCTTGCAGATTTCCTTGGTGAGATCGACGTCGAAACCGACGATCTCGCCGCTCGGCGCGGTCGACTCGAACGGCGGGTAGCTGGCGTCGACGCCGATCCGCACGGTCTTCCACTCCTTCGCGAAGGCGCTGCCCGCCACGAGGGCGAGGGCGGCGCACAGGGCGGCCTTCTTCATTTCCATCCTTCTGTTGCTGACTTTCCGGGGGCGCTCGCGGCCGGTCGGACCGGGCGCCGCGGCGTATTCTAGACGGCCAAAAATCGCCGATAGGCGCTCTGGCGTGGGCGGCCGCCTCGAGGGCGAACGCCAAAAGGGCGGTATTTTACCCGAACGCGATACCCGGAAAACGGCAATCCGGCGCGATCGACCGATTCCTCGATTCGGCTGTTGCGGCAGTCGTGGCATTCGCAACGAATATTCCGGCAATTGGTGGCGTGCTTGCAACAATGAGGTGCATTGGCGGCGGATTGTGGCGCGTTCGGCGCCCCCCTACAGTGGAGGTAAACCCGAACAGAACACCTGCGCCCCCGAGCGTCCACCTCCATGTTCCAGATCCTGCGCGCCGAAGACCGCTGGCACACGCGCCACGGCTGGCTCGAATCGAGTCACAGCTTTTCATCCGCCTGCCGCACCGGGCATGAGCCCGCGCCGGTGCGTCCGCCCGTCGGCGCGTTGTGCGTGCTGAGCGAGGACCTGATCGCGCCGACGCGCGGTTTCGGGATGCAGCCGCGCCGCGACGTGGAGATCGTCGCTTACGTACTGGATGGCGTGCTTGCGCACCGCGACAGCCTCGGCTGCGGCGCGATCGTCCGAACCGGTGGCGTCCAGCGGATGAGCGCCGGCACGGGGCTCGTGCACAGCGAAACCAACGCGTCGCGCGACCGGCCGCTGCACCTGTTGCAGATCTGGCTGCAGCCGGCCGGGCGGGGCGGGCGGCCCGATTACGAGGCGCGGCGTTTCGCCGACGACGAGAAGCGCGGCCGGTTGAGGCTCGTCGCGGCGCCCGGCGGCGGCGACGGCGCGCTGTCGATGCGGGCGGACGCGCGCATCTTCGCGGGGCTGATCGACGGCGACGAGACGACGGCGTTCGACGTGCCGGCCGGGCGCAGCATCTACGTGCACGTGGCGCGCGGCGAGGTCGAGGTCAACGGCCGCGCGCTGGCGGCCGGCGACGGCGCGCGGATCGGCGGGGCGGACGCGGTGGCGTTCGCGCGCGGCCGGCTGGCCGAGGTGCTGCTGTTCGACGTCGCCTGAAACGAAAAAGGGGACGCAGGCCGGTGCCTGCGTCCCCTTCGGCGCCGCTGCGCAACGCGGCCCGCCCGCTTACTGCGCCGGCGCCGACGCACCCTTGGCGGCCGCGCGATGCTGCTCCCACCGCGCCTTCATCTTCTCGTGGCGCTGCTCCATGTTCGCGAACTGCTGCTTGAGCGCCGTGCTGACCATCGTCTTCTGCTGGTCGTTCAGTCCGTTGTAGAACGTGAGCCATGCGGCGGACGTCTGCTCGCGCAGTTGCGCGTTCTGCGCCTCGGCCTGCTGGCGCGCCGAATGCATCGCGCTCAGGTCGAGGATCGGCTGGTTCTGCTGCGCCTTGAACTGCTCGCGCATCTGCTCGTGGCTCTTGCGCATCGCGTCACGGTTCTGCTTCATCGTGTTGACGGCCGCCTGCCATTGCTGTTCCTGCGACGCATTGAGCTTCAGCTGGTCGTGCAGTTTCATGATCGCGCCGAACGGGCCGCCTTCATGCTCGCCGTGCATCCGGTGCATGCCGGGGCCGCCCGGCGGCGGCACGTCGTTGGGCTGCGCGGCATGCGCGGTGCCGAATGCGAGAGCGAGCAAGGCGGCGGCCGCGATGGCCACGCGGGAAGTCTTCTTATACATTTCAGAAACTCCTTGAATCCAAAGGGTCCGACGATGCGGTGCCGGGGAAGCCGGGTACCGCATCCGGTAAGACGCAGGTTAGCGATGCAGGCCCCGGCGGGTGTTACGCAGGGTGGCGGCCCGGTTACCGTGCATTACAGTTCCCTTGCGCGGTAACCCGCAGTAACCCTTTCGTCCCTTTGTTTCGTTCTTCGACTCCACCCTCGCGCGGTAAACTTCGAGCCATGACTACCCAGATCCTCATCGTCGACGACGACCAAGAACTCCGAGACCTGCTGCGCGACTATCTCGTGCGCCAGGGGATGGAAGTGTCCGTGCTGCACGACGCGGCGACGCTCGAGAAGCGCCTCGAGCGCGAGCGGCCCGACCTCATCGTGCTGGACCTGATGATGCCGGGCGTGGACGGCCTGACCGCGCTGCGCCAGTTGCGCGCGGCCGGCGACGACATCCCCGTGATCATGCTGACCGCGCGGGCGGACGACGTCGACCGCATCGTCGGGCTCGAGCTCGGCGCGGACGACTACCTCGGCAAGCCGTTCAACCCGCGCGAGCTGCTCGCGCGCGTGCAGGCCGTGCTGCGCCGCCGCCGCGCGACGCCGTCGGCCGCCGCCCCCGAGCAGCGCGAGCCGTTCGCGTTCGGCCGCTTCCTGCTCGATTTCCAGGCGCGCACGCTGTCGGTCGACGGCAAGCCGGCCACGCTGTCGAGCAGCGAATTCGCGCTGCTGAAGATCTTCGTGAACCATGCGCTGCGCACGCTCACGCGCGAGCGGCTGCTCGAGCTGCTGCATGGGCCCGAGTACGACGGCACCGACCGCGGCATCGACGTCCAGGTATGGCGCCTGCGCCGCATCCTCGAAACGGATCCGTCGACGCCGCGCTTCATCCAGACGGTCCGCGGGCGCGGCTACGTGTTCGTGCCCGACGGCGAGGCCCATGCGCAAACCCATTGATTCACTGTTCGGGCGGCTGGCGCTGCTCGTCGTCGGCGTCCTGCTGCTGTCGCACTTCGCATGGTTCTTCGCGATGCGGCTCGAGCGCAACCAGATGCAGACGCGTTATGCGGTCGAGGAGGCCGCGTTCCTCGTCGATGCGGTGCGCCAGCACGTCGCGCGCACGCCCGACCAGCCGCTGCCGTCGCGCGTGAGGCTCGTGTCGCCTGACAGCGCCGACGTGCCGAAGGGCGGCGATTCGGGGCTGCCGCCGCCGCTGAAGCGGTTTCGCGACGACGTGAGCGAGCGCATGCCGCCCGGCACGCAGGTCGAGATCGGCGCGCCCGGCCATCCGCCGGTGCTGTGGGTGAAGGAGCCGGCCGACCGCAACTGGATCGTGGTGCCCGTGCAGCCGCTGCGGCCGCCGCGCTCGCTCGACCGGATGCTGCTGTGGCTCGGCACGATCTTCTCGGCCGGCGTGATCGCCGCGCTGTTCGCCGCCTGGCAGTTGCAGCAGCCGCTGCGCTCGCTCGCGCGCGCGGTCGCGCGTTTCGGCCGCGGGCAGCCGGTGCCGCCGCTGCGCGAACGCGGCCCGCGCGAGCTGCGCCAGCTCACGCGCGGCTTCAATCAGATGGTGGAGCAGGTGTCGCAGGCCGAGAGCGATCGCGCGGTGATGCTGGCCGGCGTCGCGCACGACCTGCGCACGCCGCTCGCCCGGATGCGCCTGCGGGCCGAAATGATGGACGACGCGCGGTTGCGCGACGGCGTCGTGCGCGACGTCGACTCGATGTCGCACATCGTCGACCAGTTCCTGGTATTCGCACACGGCGGGGCCGACCGCAGCGAGCCGGTGCCGGTCGATCAGGCCTGCGAGCGGATCGCGCGCAGCTATCGTGCGGTCGCGCCGAACGCGCCGACGGTCCAGACGCGGCTGGAAGCCGATCCCGGCTTCCGGCTGCCGACGGCGACGCTCGACCGGATCCTGTCGAACCTGCTGGACAACGCGCATGCGTACGGTGCACCGCCCGTATTCGTCGAGACGGCGCGCACGCCGGCCGGCTACGTGCTGTCGGTCAGCGACAGCGGCGGCGGCATCGCGCCGCGCGACCTCGCGGCCGCCACGCGGCCGTTCGTGCGGCTCGATCCCGCGCGCGGCGGCAACGGCCACAGCGGGCTCGGGCTCGCGATCGTCGAGCGGCTCGTGCTCAGGCTGGGTGGCGCATGCGACATCGGCAATCGCCCCGAAGGCGGCCTGCGTGTGTCGATGACGTTCCCGTTCGAGGCCGTGCCGAAGGACGAACCTCACGAACAAGCCGCATGAGCGGCTGCGGCGCCTGCCCGGCCGGGCAGGCGCCGCGCGGCTTCATTCGCCGAACAGCGTGCCGAGCGTCTCGGCCGCATTGCTGTCGATCGTGTTGTAGGTCACCGTGGTGGCCTCGAAGATATAGACGGTCGTATACCGGCCGAGGCGCTCCAGGATTTCCTCCTGCAGCGATTCCGGCACGACGTTCATGTTCAGGTACCATGCCGTGGACGACAGCCGCGTCTGGAACGACCCGTACTCCTGCATCAGTTCATAGAACGCGTCGGCATCCTGATCGCGACAGACGATCACCAAGTTTCCTGCCATTCCCTTCCTCCCGCTCGTCGGTCGATCCCCGTGGCCTGTTGACAGAGGGCCGTGCACATTGCCGCGACACGGCCGAACCGGACCCGGGGGCTAGCCCCGATCATACCTGCTTCGCCGTATCCGGCTGCTGATGCCGCACAGGGTTTGTGGCCGCATGCGGGTGGCGGGTTCACGGCCGGGCCGGATCACGGCATAATTCGGGCCTGCGTGCCGGCCGCAGGACCGCGGCCGGGCCGTTCCGTACCGCGCGCCCGCCATCCGCCCATGCGCCGGGCACGATCCCTGCGCTGCCCGCGCCGTCCCGGACGGTTGTGCCTGAAATACAGGTTGGTGTAGTGTCGTGCCGTCGCGGCCCGGCTCGACCGGCCGCGGCCGCGTGTGCGCGCACGGCGCGCCGCGCGCGCGAAATCGCCAGTCAATCGAATTACCGCGCCCGTGCGCTTTGCCATGAATCAACATCGACTGCCGGCTTCGTTCGGCCTTACCGGGGAGGGCGCCTGATGAACGTCGGATTCTTCAATCCGAACCGGACCGCCAACGCATCCGCGTGGCGTGTGCTGCCGAATCGGTGGGACTTCATCGCCTTTCCGCTGATCATCTGCCTGATCGCGATGGCGGTGGTCGGCTTCCACGAAACGATGGCGCCGATCGGCGTGCTGCAGACGCAGAAGATCTCGCTCGATCCGTCGAACCTGCCCGAATACGCGCTGCGCACCACGCTGCGGATGCTCGCCGCGATGGTCGCGTCGCTCGCGTTCACGCTCGTCTACGGCACGCTCGCCGCGAAAAGCCGCCGCGCGGGCATGGTGCTGATCCCGATCCTCGACATCCTGCAGTCGGTGCCGGTGCTCGGCTTCATCTCGTTTACGGTCACGTTCTTCCTCGCGCTGTTCCCGAGCCGCGTGCTCGGCGCCGAGCTGGCCGCGATCTTCGCGATCTTCACGAGCCAGGCGTGGAACATGACGTTCAGCTTCTACCAGTCGCTGCGCACGGTGCCGCGCGATCTGGACGAAGTGTCGCGCGGCTTCCACCTGACGTCCTGGCAGCGCTTCTGGAAGCTCGAGGTGCCGTTCTCGATGCCGGGCCTGATCTGGAACATGATGATGTCGATGTCGGGCGGCTGGTTCTTCGTCGTCGCGTCCGAGGCGATCACCGTCGGCAACCAGACGATCACGCTGCCGGGCATCGGCGCGTATCTCGCGCAGGCGATCTCGGACAAGAACTTCGGCGCGATCGGCTGGGTGATCCTGACGATGACGGTCGTGATCCTCGCGTACGACCAGTTCCTGTTCCGCCCGCTCATCGCGTGGGCCGACAAGTTCCGGATGGAGAACACCGCGTCGGGCGATGCGCCGCAATCGTGGCTGCTGGACCTCGTGCGCCGCACGCGGCTGATTCATCAGCTGCTCGTGCCGGCCGGCTGGTTCTTCGCGAAGGCCGCGCGGATTCCGCTGCGCCTGCCGCTGTCGGGCGCGATGCGCTTCACGCTGCCGAAAGTCGAGAAGAAGGCGTCGCGCACGGTCGACATCGCGTGGGCCGGGCTCGTGCTGATCGGCACCGCCTATATCGTGTGGCGCGTCGTCAGCTTCGTCGCCACCGGCGTGACGATGGCCGAAGTCGGCCACGTGCTCGTGCTCGGGCTCATCACGCTGCTGCGCGTGGTCGTGCTGATCTCGATCGCGTCGGTGATCTGGGTGCCGATCGGCGTGTGGGTCGGGCTGCGCCCGAAGCTGGCCGAGAAGCTGCAGCCGCTCGCGCAGTTCCTCGCCGCGTTCCCGGCGAACCTGCTGTTCCCGGTGTTCGTGATCGTGATCGCGCGCTTCCACCTGAACGCGGACATCTGGCTGTCGCCGCTGATCGTGCTCGGCACGCAGTGGTATATCCTGTTCAACGTGATCGCCGGTGCGACGTCCTACCCGAACGACTATCGCGAAGCGGCGACCAACTTCCGCATCCGCGGCTGGCAGTGGTGGCGCCAGGCGATCCTGCCCGGCATCTTCCCGTACTACGTGACGGGCGCGATCACCGCATCGGGCGGCGCGTGGAACGCGAGCATCGTGTCCGAAGCCGTGCAGTGGGGCAGCACCCGGATCGAGGCGCACGGCCTCGGCGCCTACATCGCGCAGACCACCGCCGCCGGCGATTTTCCGAAGATTATCCTGGGCATCGCCGTGATGTCCCTGTTCGTCACCCTGTTCAACCGCCTGCTGTGGCGCCCGCTGTATGCCTTCGCCGAAGCGAAGCTGCGGCTCGACTGAGACCGATTGAGAGCGAAACGCGATGCACAATCCGAATGCTGTAAACGCCCCCGTCCAGACGTCCCAGCCGCCGCGCCCCGGTGAAGAAATCCTGCGCGTCGAGCACGTCTGCCGCGGTTTCAACAAGACACAGGGCGAGCTGCTCGTGCTCGACGACGCGAACCTGTCGCTGCGCGAAGGCGAGATCGTCGGGCTGCTCGGCCGGTCGGGTTCGGGCAAGTCGACACTGCTGCGCATCATCGCCGGGCTGATCGAGCCGACCGGCGGCGAAGTGACATACCTCGGCAAGCCGCTGCGCGGGCCGGCCGAGGGTGTCGCGATGGTGTTCCAGACCTTCGCGCTGTTCCCGTGGTTGACCGTGCTGCAGAACGTGGAAGCCGGGCTCGAAGCGCTCGGCGTCGGCGCGCGCGAGCGGCGCGAGCGTGCGCTCGCGGCGATCGACCTGATCGGACTCGACGGCTTCGAGAACGCGTACCCGCGCGAGCTGTCGGGCGGCATGCGTCAGCGCGTGGGCTTCGCGCGCGCGCTCGTCGTCGATCCGACGATCCTGCTGATGGACGAGCCGTTCTCCGCGCTCGACGTGCTGACCGCCGAGACGCTGCGTACCGATTTGCTCGATCTGTGGACGCAAGGCCGCATGCCGATCAAGTCGGTGCTGATCGTCACGCACAACATCGAGGAAGCGGTGTTCATGTGCGACCGCATTCTCGTGCTGTCGTCGAACCCGGGCCGCGTGATCGCGGAGATCAAGGTGCCGTTCAAGCACCCGCGCAATCGTCTGGATCCGGCGTTCCGCAAGCTCGTCGACGACATCTACGCGAAGATGACGGCCCGCCAGACCGGCGAGGCGACGAAGAAGGGGCTCGAGCTCGGCAGCTGGCTGCCGCAGGTGTCGACCAACCTGATGGCCGGCCTGATCGAGACGCTCGCGATGGCGCCGTACCATGGCCGCGCGGACATGCCGGAAATCGCGCGCACGCTGCACCTCGAGGTCGACGACCTGTTCCCGATCGCGGAAGTACTGCAGTACCTCGGCTTCGCGGACGTGCGCGAAGGCGACGTGTTCCTGACGCCGCCGGGGCGCGTGTTCGCGGAGTTCGGCACGCAGGAACGCAAGCTGATGTTCGCCGATCACTTGCTGAAGCACGTGCCGCTCGCCGCGCGGATCAAGAAGGTGCTGAACGAGCGCCCGGGCCATCGCGCGCCGCGCGTGCGCTTCGAGCAGGAGCTCGAGGATTTCCTGTCGGACGGCGCGGCCGAGGAAACGCTCGACGCGGTGATCGACTGGGGGCGGTACGGCGAGATCTTCTCGTACAACGACCAGACCGAGATCTTCAGCCTCGAGGACGTCGAGTCCTGATGTGATCGGGGAGCTCGGTGTAACTACGTATCGCAGAATCCCAGGCGCCACGCACGATGCGCGGCGCATCGCGTCGTTACTGCAAATTCCCCCACCGATCGACGGCCGGTTCCGCCGACGCCCACTTCCAGTGCGTGCCTTGCTGGCACGCATTCGCGAAATACCAGTCGGCCTTGTCGCCGTCCTTCACCGAGAACGCGAATTCCTTGCACAGCGCGAGCGCCGACGAGTACGCGCGCGTGACGCGCACTTCGCCTTCGCCGTTTTCCAGCGGCAGCGTGTTCTTCACCTTCCACGGCTTCACTTCGCCGACGGCCAGGCTGCCGGCTGTCTTCGCGATCGCGTCCTGCTGGTTCTGATGAAGCTGCTTCATCGTGCGGTTGACGGCTTCGTCGGTCGCGGCCTGCACGGCAATCCCGACGCCCACGCCGACCGCCGGGTTCGCGGTGACGAGGCCCGTCGCCGCGCCGGCCAGCGCACCGCTCGCCGCGCCGACCGAGCCGCAGCCCGACAGCGCGAGCGTCGCCGCGCACAGCGCGCCGATCGCCGCGATACGGATCGCCACGCTCATTGCAGCGCGCCCCAGCGCTCGGTCGCCGGTTCCGCCGACGCCCATTTCCACACGGGGCCGTCGCGGCAGATGGTGGCGACGTAGAACGCCGATTGCGCGGGCTTGTCGGCCTTCGCCGGCGTATCGACCGCGAACACGATTTCCTTGCAGTCGAGCGGGCCGACGCTGATCATCCGGCTGACCGTCACGCGGCCCTGCTCGTCGTCCTCGATCGGGAACGAATGGTGCGTCGACCACGGCGCGACGCCGCCGACGTCGAGCGGGCCGGCCGCCTTCGCGATCTGTTCCTGCGTGTAGCGGTGCGCGACGCGTTGCGTGTACTGGACGCCCGCCCGTGCGCCGGCGACGGCGCCGAGGCCGATGCCGGTGGCGACGGCGGCGTTGTTGGTGACCTTGGAGGCGATCGCGGCGCCCGCGATACCGGCGCCGGCCGTCGCGCCTTCGCTGTACAGCGAATTGCAGCCGGACAGCAGTGCGGCCGCGGCGATCACGGCCAGCACGACGCGCGCCGGCGTGGCCCGGCGCGGCGATTCGAAGCGAATGTTCATCCCTGAGTGCAAGTCCTGTCTGGGTGAGCGGCGACGCATGCACGCTCCTGATGCCGCGTCATTGTTTCGCAATTGTCATGGGAAAACTGCAAAGCTTTGACAAATCGCCGTGCGGCGGGCCGCGTGCGCGCGGGCGGCGTTATTGTCGAATAGATGAACGACGAGGGGTCGAAACGTTACAAATTGAAGGTAATTGTTACCTTCGGATGCGATCGCGCGACCTAGACTGTTTTGTTATGGAATGTTTCTACGACGGCCTCGAGCCGCGCCGCATATGAGACACCCAGCCATGCGCCGTTCGAAACGGTTGTCACACCGGCCACCCGACGCGGCGGCCGGCCATCCGGAAGACCGCCCGCGTCCGCGGACCGACGCGCCATCGGCCCCGCCCGCGGGCGCGCCGGACGAGGCGCCGTCGGACGGCGACCACAACCAGGGTGGTGCTCGCCCGGAAGGGCTCGACTATCAACGCGACCTCGGTCAGGAGCAGGACGCTTGATACGGTCGTCGCCGCATTCCACCGCCGTATTTCATTGCAATTCTCGGAACTGAGTCGCCGCGCGGCCGCCTTCGGGCCGCCGCGCCTGCTTTGGCGCGCGTCGCGCGTCAGCCAATCGAATCGAGGAGGGGAAGTCGCATGAGCAGATTGATCGTGGTATCGAATCGTGTCGCCGCCGGCGAGGACACGCGCCCGAGCGCGGGCGGCCTGGCCGTCGGCGTGATGGACGCGCTGCGGGAAACGGGCGGCGTCTGGTTCGGCTGGAACGGCGAGATCGTCGGTGCGCCGGACGCCGAGCCCGCGATTCAGCGGGACGGCAACGTGACCTACGCGACGGTCGGCCTGACCCGGCGCGACTACGACCAGTACTACCGCGGCTTCTCGAACGCGACGCTGTGGCCGGTGTTCCATTACCGCGGCGATCTCGCGCGCTTCGACCGGCAGGAGTACGCCGGCTACCTGCGCGTGAACGCGATGCTCGCGAAGCAGCTCGCGGCGCTGTTGCGCCCGGATGACCTGATCTGGGTGCACGACTACCACCTGCTGCCGTTCGCGCACTGCCTGCGCGAGCTCGGCGTGAAGAACCCGATCGGCTTCTTCCTGCATATCCCGTTTCCGTCGCCCGACGTGCTGCGCCTCGTGCCGCCGCATGAGGAACTCGTGAAGTTCATGTGCGCGTACGATGTCGCGGGCTTCCAGACCGAGGCCGACAAGCAGGCCTTCACCGACTACATCGAGCGGCGCGGCATCGGCGCGGCGAGCGACGACGGGATGCTGCATGCGCACGGCCGCGTCGTGAAGGTCGCGGCCTATCCGATCGGCGTGCATCCCGACGCGATCGCGCAGGCGGCCATCCAGTACGGCGCTCGCAAGCCGGTGAAGATGCTGCGCGAGGCGCTGGGCGACCGCAAGCTGGTGATGAGCGTCGATCGCCTCGATTATTCGAAGGGGCTCGTCGAGCGCTTCCAGTCGTTCGAGCGGATGCTCGCGAATGCGCCGGGCTGGCAAGGGCGCGTGTCGCTGCTGCAGATCGCGCCGCCGACGCGTTCCGACGTGCAGACCTACCAGCAGATCCGCGAGACGCTGGAAGGCGAGGCCGGCCGCATCAACGGCCGCTTCTCGCAGCTCGACTGGACGCCGATCCAGTATCTGAACCGCAAGTACGAGCGCAACCTGCTGATGGCGTTCTTCCGGATGTCGCAGGTCGGCTACGTGACGCCGCTGCGCGACGGGATGAATCTCGTCGCGAAGGAATACGTCGCGTCGCAGGATCCGGCCGATCCGGGCGTGCTCGTGCTGTCCGAGTTCGCGGGCGCGGCGGCCGAGCTGACCGGCGCGCTGCTCGTCAATCCGTACGATCTGTCGCAGATGGCCGAGGCGCTCGAACGCGCGCTGTCGATGCCGCTCGCGGAGCGGCAGGCGCGTCACGAGGAGAACCTCGCGCGGCTGCGCGAGAACGACCTGTCGGTCTGGCGCGACACGTTCGTCGCCGACCTGCGCAGTGTCGCGGCGGCGGCGTCGGTCACGCGGCGCGCGGGCCAGCGGGCCGCGCATGCGTGAGTTCGCGCAGCGTGCGGCGAGTGACGACGAAGAAGCCGACGACGCAACCGGCCGCTTCTTCGTCGTGACGGGCGGCCCGGGTTCGGGCAAGAGCACGTTGCTCGATGCGCTCGAGCGCGCCGGGTTCGCACGTTCGCAGGAAGCCGGGCGCGGCGTGATCCGCGACCAGATGGCCGTCGACGGTCCGGCGCTGCCGTGGCGCGACCCGGCTGCGTTCGCCGAGTTGATGCTGAGCTGGGAGATGCGGTCCTACCATCTCGCGCGGCACGCGCGCGGGCCGGTGTTCTTCGACCGCGGCGTGCCGGACGTGATCGGCTACCTGAAGCTGACCGGCTTGGCGGTACCCGCGCACGCGGAAGCGGCGGCGCGGCGTTTTCGTTATCACCGGCGCGTGTTCATCGCGCCGCCGTGGCCCGACATCTATGCGCAGGACACCGAGCGCCGGCAGGATTTCGCGGAAGCGGTGCGGACCCATGACGCGATGGTCGATTGCTATACGTCGTACGGCTATCGGCTGATCGAGTTGCCGCGCGCGAGCGTGAAGGCGCGCGTGCGCTTCGTGATGGACACGCTCGACGCCGCATGACACCCGCCGCGGGTGCGGCGCGCGACGGTGTCAGGCCGCCGGGTCCGGCGGCGGCGACGCGATGCGCAGCAGGCTGACGACCGCGGCCACCGCCGCGAACACCGTGGCGACATAGAGTGCGATCGTCGGCCCGCGATCGGGCGCGAGCCCGAAAATCAGCGCGACGAGCGCGGCGCCGAACGTCTGGCCCGTCAGGCGCGCGGTGCTCAGCATGCCGCCGGCGCCGCCGCTGCGCTCGCGCGGCGCCGACGACAGCATCGCGCGGTTGTTCGGCGACTGAAACAGTCCGAAGCCCGCGCCGCACAGCGCCATCCGCCACACGATGTCGACCGTGCCCGGGTGCGCGCCGATCGTCGCGAGCGACAGCAGCCCGGCTGCAAACAGCGCAAGCCCGATCCCGCCGAGCATGCCGGCCGAATAGCGGTCCGACAGCACGCCCGCGAGCGGCGCGGCGAACACGATCACGAGCGGCCACGGCGTCATGTAGAGGCCCGTCTCGACCTGCGAGAAGCCGAGCGAATGCTGCAGCCAGAACGGCAGCGCGACGAACGCGAGCATCTGCGACGTGAACGACGCCATCGACGTGTAGATCGACAGCGCGAACATCGGGATGCGCATCAGGTCGACGGGCAGCAGCGGCGCCGGCTGCGACAACTGACGCTTCACGAAGAAGTAGCCGACCACGCCCGCGATGGCCAGTTCCGCCGCGACGTACGCATGACCTTCGCCGTGACCGAGCCCGTCGACGGCCGTGATCAGGAGGCCGAACACGCACGCGTTCATCAGCGCGCTCGGGAAGTCGTACGGCGCGTCGTGCAGCGGGTTGGCCGGCAGCGCGCGCAGGCTGCCGAGCACGGCCGCGATGCCGATCGGCACGTTGACCGCGAAGAGCCACGGCCACGACGCGAACGACAGGATCGCGGACGCGACCGTCGGGCCGATCGCCGATGACAGCGCGACCACCATCGCGTTGATCGACAGCCCGCGCCCGAGCATCGACGACGGGTAGATCATCCTCACGAGCGCCGCGTTGACGCTCATGATGCCGGCCGCGCCGAACCCCTGGATCACGCGCATCACCGCCAGCATCGGCAGCGAGCCCGCCAGCGCGCAGCCGAGCGACGCCGCGGTGAACAGCGCGAGCCCGGCGATGTAGATGCGGCGATAGCCGATGCGCTCGCCGAGCGACGCGAGCGGCAGCAGCGTGATCGTGACCGCGAGCTGGTACGCGTTGACGATCCAGATCGACGCGGCGTCGGACGCGTGCAGGTCGCGCGCGATGGTCGGCAATGCGACGTTCGCGATGGCGCCGTCGAGCACGGCGAGCGTGATGCCCAGGGCGACGCAGACGATCGCCCAGTAGCGTTGCGGAAGCGGCAGGCCGGTATCGGCGTTCATGGCGGGAGCGAGAGCAGGGTTGTCCGCGCACCCGCTTGCCGGTTGCGTGCGCAACCATGTACGCGGGGGGCGGCGATGAACGGCCCGGCCGGCGCGGCTGCACCGGGGCGGGGCCGGTCGAGTGTATCACCGGGCCGCATCGTGCGACGCCAAGCCGCGAGGTGGCCGGCTGGCGCGCGCATTCAGCCTTCGAAGTCGAGACCGCCGAGCCGCACGAGCGGCTCGGCCTGCGTGCGCGACGCGAGATCGATGTCGCGCGCGCTTTGCCATGCGCCGAGCTTTCTCGGCAGCGCGGCGAGGTAATGCTCGAAGCGTTGCGGGCCGTCGGGTTCCATCAGCCGCTCGATCTCGTCGGTGTCCCACGTCAGTTCGAGATTCAGCGGACGCACGAAGCCGCTCACGTGCTCGTGCGGCGCGCTGCGGATCTGCACGCGCGTCGGGTGCCCGTGCCCGCCATAGGGGACGACGTCGGCCCGCACGTGGTCGGCGAAGAACGCGGCGATCGCCTGCGCGATGCGCGGCGCGAATTCGGTATCGAAACGGCGGGCGGTTTCGGGCTGCATGAAGGCGTCTCCTGTGTGCCGAAAATCGTAGCACGGCGACGACGCGTTTCGGCGTGGGCAATACCGGTAATCGCGCGTTACCACTTGCTGCATCTATTACGGCCGCGTCCCGCCACAATGCATCGCATCCAGTACCACTTCGCGTGGGAGTCCATCATGAAAAAGATTGCCGCAGTGTGTGTCCTCGCCGGTTCGCTCGCGGTGGCGGGGCCGGCGTCCGCGCATGGCCGCGACGGCGGCGCCGTCATCGGCGCATTAATCGGCGGCGCGGTGCTCGGCGCGATCGTGACGTCCGCGATGAATCCGCCCGTCGCGTATCAGGCGCCCGTGTACCAGGCGCCGGCCTATCAGCCGCCGACGTACTACCCGGCGCCCGCATACCAGCAGCCGGCCTATCCGACCTACCAGCAGGCGCAGTACCAGGACGACGGCCCGAACTATTGCTACGACCGCTACCAGCGCGCGTACGTGTGCGGTGCGCCCGTGTCCGGCGGCTACGCGCGGCCGGCCGGCTGGTAAGCGGGCCGCGCGCGAGCGCGGTTCCGGGCCGGTCGGGCCGGCGCCCGCCGGCGTTGGCTTTGCCGGGCCGGACGACGAAAGGCCCTCGTTTCATGCGAGGGCCTTTCGTCGTTTGCGTGGCCATTCTGTGGCCGGAGTAATGCGCCGCCGGCCATCGGCGGGCCGTGCGTGGATACAAACGGTTGCAATTGAACGTCAGTGGCGATGACCGCCGCCGTCGCCGCGACCGTGTCCGCCGCCACCGCCTTCGTTCCAGTCGCCACGGCGTCCGCCGCCGCGCCACCAGCCGTTGCCGCGGTTGCCGTCCCAGCGATGGTGGTCGCGCCGGCCGCGATCCCAGTCGCGTCCGCCGCCACCGCCCCAGATGTTGACCGTGCCGTACACGGGGGACGGGGCGTACGCATAGCCGGGATCGGAATAGTAGGGCTGCCCGTAGCCGTATCCGGCGTCCGGGGCGACGACGCAGCCGGCCAGCAGGGTAGCGACGCCGGCGGCAGCAATGAGCTTGAGCATGATGTTCTCCGTTGATTGCGCTATAAGTACCGCGCTCGGGGATTGCCGGCTGTTTGCAATTGTGTCGCCAAATTACAGCTCCGTAAGGTCTTGCGACGAAAGTGTTAGCATCCGGGGCTCATTGGTTTTTCAGGAGCACATCGATGAAATTCGCGATCCGGGCCGCGCTGGCCGCCTTCTGCGTGACGACCGCCGCCGCAAGCGTGGCCGCGCCTGCCTCCGCGCCTGCCGTATCCGCCGAGTCGATCAAGATGTTTCCGCAGGCAGCGGCCGGCCAGCAGCGCGCCGTGATCGCGCTGCCCGCGCTCGAGAACGAAGGCGATGCGCGCGTCGAGCTGATGATCGGCAAGACGTTGCAGACCGACTGCAACCAGCATTGGTTCGGCGGCGAGCTGACCGCCGAGGATGTGAAGGGGTGGGGCTACACGTATTACCGGCTCACCGACGTGAAGGGGCCGGCATCGACGTTGATGGCGTGCCCGGGCCAGGCGCCGCAGCAACGGTTCGTGCAGGTGCGCGGCGACGGTCAGCTGCTGCGCTACAACAGCCGCCTGCCGCTCGTCGTCTATGTGCCGGACGGCTTCGACGTGCGCTATCGCGTGTGGCATGCGTCGAAGGACGTGCAGCAGGCTGCGAAGCAGTAACCTTTCCTTCGGCGGTGCCCTGCCGCTATCTATGCACCGGCCGCGCTGCTCGTGCCGACGAGCGCCGGCCATGCGGCCAGCGCGGCCTGCGCGACGGCCTCCAGATCGCGGCGGCTCGCGCCGTCGCGCGCCTGGATCGACATGCCTTGCTGAACCGTCACGTAGTAGCGGGCGATTGCGTCGAGGTTCGCGTGCGTTGATATTTCGCCTGCCGCGACGCCTTGCACGAGGCGTTCCCGCAGCGCGTCCACCGTGCCCTCGCGCATCGCGATCAGCGTTTGCCGGACCATATCGGAACGTTCGGCCGGATGCAGCGCCGACAGCACGATCAGGCAGCCGGCCGGCTTCGAGCGCCGCGTGAACACGCGTGCGGTATCCATCAGGTAGCTGCGCACGGCCTCGTACGCGCTGGCCGCCCGTTCGACGCCGCCCCAGATTTCCCGCCCCTCGGTTGCGCGGTAATGCTCGAGCGCTTGCCGGAACAACGCTTCCTTGCTGCCGAAGGCCGCATACAGGCTCGGCGACGCGATACCCATCGCGGCCGTCAGGTCCGTCATCGACGCCCCTTCGTAGCCGAGACGCCAGAACACCTCCATCGCGCGATCCAGCGCCGCTTCCTTGTCGAAGCTTCTCGGTCGGCCTCGTTCAGCCATTGTGTCCGTTCCTTCGTCGATATCTGTATCGATCGATAAAATAAATCAATTGACTGCGCGGTGCAACGTGCCACATTCTGTGTCGGTCGTTACATAAATTGGGAAAGGAACCGACATGAATCGACTTCAAGGCAAGCGTGCACTCATCACGGGCGGCAGCCGCGGCATCGGCGCGGCGATCGCGAAACGGCTGGCGGCCGATGGCGCGGACGTGGCGATCACGTATGAAAAATCCGCCGAGCGGGCGAAGGCCGTCGTCGCCGGCATCGAAGCCCTGGGCCGCAGAGCCATTGCGATCCAGGCCGACAGCGCCGATCCGGTGGCGGTGCGCAACGCGGTCGATCGTGCCGCGGAAGCGTTGGGCGGCCTCGACATTCTCGTCAACAACGCGGGGATTTTCCGGGCCGGCGCGCTGGACGACCTCACGCTCGACGATATCGACGCGACGCTGAACGTGAACGTGCGCGCTGTGATCGTCGCGTCGCAGGCGGCGGCGCGGCATCTCGGGGAGGGCGGGCGCATCGTGTCGACCGGCAGTTGCCTCGCGACGCGCGTGCCCGATGCCGGGATGAGCCTTTATGCGGCGAGCAAGGCCGCGTTGATCGGCTGGACGCAGGGGCTCGCGCGCGATCTCGGCTCGCGCGGCATCACGGTCAACGTCGTGCATCCGGGGTCGACCGATACCGACATGAACCCGGCCGACGGCGAGCATGCCGATGCGCAGCGTGCGCGGATGGCGATTCAGCAGTACGGCAAGGCCGACGACGTGGCCGCGCTCGTGGCGTTCGTCGTCGGGCCGGAAGGGCGGTCGATCAACGGGACGGGGCTGACGATCGACGGCGGCGCGAACGCGTAAAGGCCGATGCCCGGCGTGAGCTGGCCGGGTGGGAGGTGTGTGTTCGCGCGCCCTACTGGCAGCCGAGGCGCTGGTGCTCGGCTTCCAGGTCGGCCCGTTTGTCGTAGGTGCGCAGTTCGTTGCGCGGCTTGCCGTCCGGGCCTGTTCCTCGCACGACCTTCTGGCCGCGGTCGGGCGAATGCGTGACCGCGTCGATGCCGGCGGCCAGTTCCCGGCAGCGGGCGTCGGGGGAGGTGCTTTCCGGGTGCGGGGCTGCCGAAGCCGTGACGTTGGCGATGCCGGGGCTGACGTAGCGCTGTTTGGCGGGAGCCGAGCCGGTGTCGGCGGCGTTTGCCGCGGCGGTCATCGCTGAAAGCGCGGCGAGCGCCGCGATCGTTCGAATCATTCGAGAATTCCTTGTGTTGAACCGAAGAAGGTTCGGAATTCTACGCAATGTTCGGTGCATGTCCGCGGCGAACGGGCGACGTGCGATTGTGTGTCGCACGTCGTGGCGAGCGCTCGATTGCACCATCTTCGTGTACCGCGCCGCGCGCGCAAGCAATATTCCCCAGACAGCAAAAAGCCCGCTTGCTTTCGCAAAGCGGGCTTCGGTATTTGGTTGCGGGGGTAGGATTTGAACCTACGACCTTCGGGTTATGAGCCCGACGAGCTGCCAGACTGCTCCACCCCGCGGCGCGAAGTGTACTTGGGTCGGTGCGCGGAGTCAAACGATTCGTGCAAAGACGGGCTGATGTCATATCGGGCCTGTTCCTTGAAACCCCTGCCACGCAGGGGAGCCGATGCGTGCAGCCGCAAATTTTTTACACTCGCCACAATATTCGCGCGCCTGAAACGTCTTCAGACGCATGGAACCGCCACCCACTTCGCAAACGATGACCGACCCCGACCGCGACATCACTGCGACAGTGATGCGTGAGCGAACGAGGCTAGGGAACTTCATTCGGCGCCGGATCCGCGACCCGGACGATGCCGAGGACGTTCTGCAGGATGTGCTTCACGAATTCGTGCAGGCTTATCGGCTTCCTGCGCCAATCGAACAGGCGAGCGCATGGCTGTTCCGTACCGCGCGCAACCGCATCATCGATCGTTTCCGCAAGAAGAAGGAACAGCCGCTGACCGATCTGACCGATGCCGACGACGAAGCGGACAGCGAGTATCGCCTGGATCTCGCGCTACCGGCACACGATGCCGGCCCTGAAGCGCTCTACGCTCGCACGCTGCTGCTCAAGGCGTTGCAGGATGCGCTCGACGAGTTGCCGACGAATCAGCGCGAGGTTTTCATCGCGCACGAACTGGAAGGGCTGTCCTTCAAGGAACTGGCCGCGCAGAGCGGCGTCACGCTCAATACGCTGCTCGCGCGCAAACGCTACGCGGTCCTGCATCTGCGTGCTCGACTGCAACCCATTTATGACGAACTGGATATCTAGAGGAGTCGACGGATGAATTTTCGAATCAGATGTGCGGGCAAGGCGCTGCTCGTGGTGGTCGCCATCGGCGTGCTCGGATGGGTCGTCATGATGCTGTGGAACTGGGTGATGCCGGCGCTATTCGTCGGCGCCCGGACGATCGACTTCGCCCATGCGCTGGGCCTGCTCGTGTTGAGCCGCATCCTGTTCGGCGGATTCCGCGGACACCGCGGCTGGCACGGCCGGCGCCACTGGCGCAAGTGGGAAGCCATGACGCCCGAAGAACGCGAGCAATTCCGGGCCGCATGGCGGTCGCGTGGCAAGCGGCCTACGGGGGAGTGAACATGCGCGAGAAATCAACGGCCGACTGCAAGCAGAAGGCGGGCGTGATTGCGCCCGTCGTCGATCTGAAACGTTGTGAAGGCAAGGGCGATTGCGTCACCGTCTGCCCTGAAAACGTGTTCGAGGTCCGGCGCATCGATCAGGCCGATTATCTCGATCTTGGCCTGATGCATCGCTTGAAGCTGCGCGTGCACGGAATGAAAGTCGCGTACACGCCGAATGCGGACGCGTGCAGATCATGCGGGCTTTGTGTGACGGCGTGCCCTGAACGGGCGATCACGCTTGCCCGACGGGCATAGCATCGCTCGTGCTCGCCGACGATCGAACGGCAGCGCAGGGAGCCTGACGGCGGCCTGGCAGTCGATGGATACGCCGTCTACGTCATCAACTTCGTGAAGGAATGGACTTGGCTGCAACCACCAACGCTCTTTTGCAACGGCTTCATGAAGAAAGCCGGAGCGAAATCATCGCCCGCGCACGCGCGCAGTTCCAGGGGCCGAACGAGGCGTTTCCGACGCTCGTCGACGAATACGAAGCACTCGCGCCGAGGTTGCGAGGACGGTTTCTCGAAACGTTCGGCCTGTTCACCGAGGATTTCGAATCATCGGGAGGCAGTGCGCTATCGTTGGCTGTGTCGGCGGAAACGGGAAGGTTTTTGCGCAACATGGTGCTGTCGCAACGGCCGAGCAGAATCCTCGAGCTCGGCAGTTCCTGCGGCGTGTCGACGCTGTATTTCGCCGATGCGCTGCGCACGTTGGGCCGTGGCGTGGTCATTGCAACCGAATGCGATGCGCTCAAGTGTGCGCGTTTGCGGGCTCATGTCGAAGCTGCGGGCCTGGATGCCTATGTCGACGTGTGGGAGGGCGATGTATTCGAGACGGTTGCCGAGCTGGAAGGGGCCGTCGACATGGTGTTTATCGATGTATGGGCAGACGCGTACTTGACGCTGTTCAGACAGATCGAGCGCTTGCTGCGGCCCGGAACGGTCGTGCTGGCCGACAACATGTACACGGCCGAGGAAGCCGTTCGACCGTACAAGCACTACCTCGACGAGGATCCGCGGTTTTCGACCACGACGCTGGATTTTGAGTCGGGGGTGGAGTTTACGGTCGTTGTGGCTTGAGGGAAGGTTCTTGCGAAGCCGGGGCAGTATCGGCTTGTCTGGTCCCCCCGACAGGAATCGAACCTGTATCTAGCGCTTAGGAGGCGCTTGTTCTATCCATTGAACTACGGGGAGAGCCAAGTCCGGACAATCGCGCGAAAAACGCGAACCGGACGGCGGAGTGGACAGCGCGCAGAGTATAGCAAACGCGCGGCGCGTCGGCGGGGCGGAATGCACCCGCGACGCGCGTATCGCGTAATCACCCGCGATCGGAACGGGAAATCAGAAATCGACGACGACGAAATCTTCCTTGCCCACGTCGCACAGCGGGCAGCGCCAGTCGGCGGGAATGTCGGCGAAACGGGTGCCGGCCGCGATGCCTTCGTCGGGCAGCCCTTCTGCTTCGTTATAGACCCACCCGCAAATCAGGCAGACCCAGCTCTGGTATTCGGTTACTTCACTCATGTTGCGCTCGGGATAATGGAATTCGGCGATGCCGTCCGCAGCCCTCGCCAGCGGACGAAACGCGCCATGGTACCGGAATTTCGCCGAACGCCAGCGTAACGTCGTTTTAAACGTACGCATCGCGAACAACCGGCGCCATCGCGTCGGCCGGGCATGCGGTGTATGCTTCGTGGGCCTGTCAATCTGAAGGAGGAAACGATGCTCAATAGAAAGTGGATCGCGGGTGCAGTCTGTGTCGCGGCGATGGCCGTATCGACGCTCGCGCGCGCCGAAGCGCGTGTGTTCTTCGTCGAGCCGAAGGACGGCGCGACGGTGTCGAGCCCCGTGCACGTGAAGTTCGGTCTCGAAGGCATGGCGCTCAAGCCGGCCGGCGACATGACGCCGGATACCGGTCATCATCACCTGCTGATCGACGGCAAGCCGGTGCCGAAGGGCGACGTGATTCCGGCGACCGACCATTCGCTGCATTTCGGCAAGGCCCAGACCGAAACCGACGTAAAGCTGCCGCCCGGCCAGCACACGCTGACGCTGCAGCTCGGTGACGGCGCGCACCGTTCGTACGGTCCCGAAATGAGCTCGACGATCACGGTCAACGTGAAATAACCGCGCATCCCGCGCAGGCGGCCGCCGCGCTGCGCGCGGGATCTGCCGATCGGCCGGCCGCGGGGGCTTCCGGTCGGTATTTGCCCGTTCAAGCAGGCACGCAAACCGCGGCCGGCATGCGCACCGGAAACCGGCCGCAACCCGCTCACGGCACCGCGCCGACACGCTTCGAGCGCGCCCTGCGGCCCTCGTCCATCCAGCCGAGCCGATGCCGCCCTCCGCGCCCGGTACAATGGGCGCTTCCGATTTCTCTCTTCGCCGTTTCCCCATGTCGCTCTATTCCATTACCGGCGCGCAGCTCGCGTTCGGTCACGTCGCGTTGCTCGATCACGCGGATTTCTCGCTGGAAGCCGGCGAGCGGGTCGGCCTGATCGGCCGTAACGGCGCGGGCAAGTCGTCGCTGCTGAAGATCGTCGCCGGTCTTGCCAAGCCCGACGACGGGCTGATCACGCGCCAGCAGGAGCTCGTGACCGTCTACGTGCCGCAAGAGCCCGAGTTCGAGCCGGGCGCGACGGTGTTCGACGCGGTCGCGTCGGGGCTCGCGCATACGCGCGAACTGCTCGAAGAATACGATTCGATCGCGCACCGCCTCGCGGAGATACCGGAAGGCGCCGAGCACGATGCGCTGCTCGCGCGGATGAACGCGCTGCAGTCGTCGCTTGACGCGCACGACGCATGGAACTGGCGCACGCGCGTGTCGATGACGCTCGCGCAGATCGGCCTGCAGGACGGCGACGCCAGCGTCGACGCGCTGTCGGGCGGGATGCAGAAGCGTGTCGCGCTGGCGCGTGCGCTGGTGCTGCAGCCGGACGTGCTGCTGCTCGACGAACCGACCAACCACCTCGATTTCGACGGCATCCGCTGGCTCGAGGAGTTGCTCGTCGCGCAGCGCGCGGGCCTGCTGTTCATCACCCACGATCGCGCGTTTCTCGATCGCGTCGCGACGCGCATCGTCGAGCTCGATCGCGGCCGGCTGCTATCGTATCCGGGCAATTTCTCGGCATACCAGACGCGCAAGGCGCAGCAGCTCGAAGTCGAGCGCGTGGAAAACGAGAAGTTCGACAAGCTGCTCGCGCAGGAAGAAGTGTGGATCCGCAAGGGCGTCGAAGCGCGCCGTACGCGCAGCGTCGGGCGCATCGCGCGGCTCGTGCAGATGCGCAACGAACGCGCGGAGCGCCGCAATGCGCAGGGCAACGTGAAGCTCGACGTCGCGCAGGGCGAGAAGTCCGGCAAGATCGTCGCGGAGCTGACGGACGTGACGAAGCGCTACGGCGGCCGCACGGTGGTCGACCGCTTCTCGACGACGGTGATGCGCGGCGACAAGATAGGCTTCGTCGGCCCGAACGGCGCCGGCAAGACCACGTTGCTGAAGCTGATCCTCGGCGAGCTGAAGCCCGACGAAGGCACGGTGCGCACCGGCACGAACCTGCAGGTCGCGTATTTCGACCAGATGCGCGCGCAGCTCGACCAGGAGAAGAGCCTGGCCGATACGATCAGCCCCGGTAGCGAATGGGTCGAGATCGGCGGCGTGCGCAAGCACGTGATGAGCTATCTCGGCGATTTTTTGTTCGCGCCGGAACGCGCGCGTTCGCCGGTGAAGTCGCTGTCGGGCGGCGAGCGCAACCGGCTGCTGCTCGCGCGCCTGTTCGCGCGTCCGGCCAACGTACTGGTGCTCGACGAACCGACCAACGACCTCGACATCCCGACGCTCGAACTGCTCGAAGAGCTGCTGGCCGACTACGACGGCACGGTGCTGCTGGTCAGCCACGATCGCGCGTTCCTCGACAACGTCGTGACCTCGGTGATCGCGGCGGAGGGCGACGGCAAGTGGCGCGAATACGTCGGCGGCTTCACCGACTGGCAGATCCAGAGCGAGCGCTCGGAGCAGCTCGCGCAGCAGGAAGCGGCGAAGCGCGCGGTCAAGGAAGCGGCGCCCGCGAAGGACGAACCGGCGAAGAGCGCGGCCGGCCGCAACGCGCAGCGCACGGTGAAGCTGTCGTTCAACGAGCAGCGCGAACTCGATTCGCTGCCGGAGAAGATCGCCGCGCTCGAAGCGGAGCAGAAGACGATCAATGCGCAGCTCGAGGACGGCGCGATTTTCGCGAAGGATCCGCAGGAAGGCACGCGCCTGACCGAGCGGTTCGCGGCGATCGACGACGAATTGCTCGCCGCGCTCGAACGGTGGGAAACGCTCGAGGCGAAGCGCAAGCCGGCGTGACGCGCAAGGCGCGCGCCGATCCCGAGATTGGCGCGCCACGCGGAACCAGTAAAATACCGCGCGTCCAGGGTCGCGCCGCGCACGCCGCGCGCCCGCTTTCGGAGCAGTCCAAGCACACCGTTGTTTCGATTCGCTTTTTTACGGAACTCAACGTTTTGTCCACGACGTTATCCACACGAGGTGTGGACAACGTCCCGATGAATGACGAAATTCAGCGCCTATGTCAACGAAGAAACCCAGCGCGGCCTATAGCGAAGCATCGATCAAGGTGCTCAAGGGTCTCGAGCCGGTCAAGCAGCGGCCCGGCATGTACACCCGTACCGAGAATCCGCTGCACATCATCCAGGAAGTCATCGACAACGCGTCCGACGAGGCGCTTGGCGGCTACGGCAAGCAGATCACGGTCACGCTGCATGCGGACCAGTCGGTCTCGGTCGAGGACGACGGCCGCGGTATCCCGTTCGGCATGCATCCCGAAGAGGGCGTGCCGGTCGTCGAGATCGTGTTCACGCGCCTGCACGCGGGCGGCAAGTTCGACAAGGCCGCGGGCGGCGCCTATACGTTCTCGGGCGGCTTGCATGGCGTCGGCGTGTCGGTGACGAACGCCCTCGCGACGCGTCTGGACGTGACGGTCTGGCGCGACGGCAAGATCGCCGAGCTCGGCTTCGCCGACGGCGACGTCGTGAAGCCGCTCGCCACGCAGGCGGCGGGCCGCGGCGAGAAGAAATCCGGCACGCGCGTGCAGGTGTGGCCGAATCCGAAGTACTTCGATTCGCCGAACCTGCCGCTCGGCGAGCTGCAGCGCCTGCTGCGCTCGAAGGCCGTGCTGCTGCCGGGCGTCGAGGTCGTGCTCGTCAACGAAAAGACGGGCGAGCGCCAGACCTGGAAGTATGAAGACGGCCTGCGCGGCTACCTGCTCGACGAAATGAACGGCAGCGAGCTGCTGATCCCGCTGTTCGAAGGCGAGCGCTTCGCCGACTCGCGTTCGACCGACGAAACCTTCGCCGAGGGCGAGGGCGCGTCGTGGGTCGTCGCATGGAGCGAGGAAGGCTCGCTCGTGCGCGAGTCGTACGTGAACCTGATCCCGACGCCGGCCGGCGGCACGCACGAGTCGGGGCTGCGCGACGGCCTGTACCAGGCGGTGAAGAGCTTCGTCGAACTGCACAACCTGCAGCCGAAGGGCGTGAAGCTGCTCGCGGAAGACGTGTTCGCGCGCGTGTCGTTCGTGCTGTCGGCGAAGGTGCTCGATCCGCAGTTCCAGGGGCAGATCAAGGAGCGGCTGAACAGCCGCGACGCGGTGAAGCTCGTGTCGTCGTTCTCGCGTCCGGCACTCGAACTGTGGCTGAACCAGCACGTCGAGCACGGCAAGAAGCTCGCCGAACTCGTGATCAAGCAGGCGCAGGCGCGCACGCGCGCGGGCCAGAAGGTCGAGAAGCGCAAGAGCTCGGGCGTCGCGGTGCTGCCCGGCAAGCTGACCGATTGCGAGACCGAAGATATCGCGCGCAACGAACTGTTTCTCGTCGAGGGCGACTCGGCGGGCGGCTCCGCGAAAATGGGCCGCGACAAGGAATACCAGGCGATCCTGCCGCTGCGCGGCAAGGTGCTGAACACGTGGGAAACCGAGCGCGACCGCCTGTTCGCGAACAACGAGGTGCACGACATCTCGGTCGCGATCGGCGTCGATCCGCACAGCCCGGACGACACCGTCGACCTGTCGAACCTGCGCTACGGCAAGATCTGCATCCTGTCGGACGCGGACGTCGACGGCTCGCACATCCAGGTGCTGCTGCTCACGCTGTTCTTCAAGCATTTCCCGCAACTGATCGAGCGCGGCCACGTGTACGTCGCGCGCCCGCCGCTGTTTCGCGTCGATGCGCCCGCGCGCGGCAAGAAGCCCGCGCAGAAGCTCTATGCGCTCGACGACGGCGAGCTCGAAGCGATCCTCGACAAGCTGCGCAAGGACGGCGTGCGCGACACGCAGTGGAGCATCAGCCGCTTCAAGGGCCTCGGCGAAATGAGCGCCGAGCAACTGTGGGACACGACGATGAATCCCGACACGCGCCGCCTGATGCCGGTGAAGCTCGGCGAGCTCGACTACGAGGCGACCGTCGCGCGGATGACGATGCTGATGGGCAAGGGCGAGGCAGCCGCGCGGCGCGGCTGGCTCGAGGAAAAGGGCAACGAAGTCGAAGCGGACATTTAGTGCAGTGTTCGACGCCAATCGGCACTGATGCGCGGCGGCTTCGCGCCCGTGGCGGCGTCGCAAATCCTCGCGATGTGTCTGGCATCCGCTGCGGTTTGCTTCTTGCCACGAACGCGAATCCGCTGGCGCATCAGCACCGCTTGACATCGAACACTGCACCGCCGCTTCCGCGCGGCCGGGCATGACGCCCGGCCCGGCCTCACGCCACTTACGAATACGGAATTCAGATGGACGACAACACTTCCGATCTCTTCGCCAGCCCCGACGCGCCCGAGAGCGACGCGCTGACGCTCGGCAACTACGCGGAGCAGGCATATCTCAGCTACGCGGTCAGCGTCGTGAAAAGCCGCGCGCTGCCCGACGTGTGCGACGGCCAGAAGCCGGTGCAGCGCCGGATCCTGTTCGCGATGAACGAAATGGGCCTGGGGCCCGACGCGAAGCCGGTGAAGTCGGCGCGCGTGGTCGGCGACGTGCTCGGTAAATACCACCCGCATGGCGACCAGTCGGCGTACGACGCGCTCGTGCGGCTCGCGCAGGATTTCTCGCTGCGCTATCCGCTGATCGACGGGCAGGGCAACTTCGGCTCGCGCGACGGCGACGGCGCGGCGGCGATGCGTTACACCGAAGCGCGGCTCACGCCGATCTCGAAGCTGCTGCTCGACGAAATCGACCAGGGTACGGTCGACTTCATGCCGAACTACGACGGTTCGTTCGAGGAGCCGAAGACACTGCCGAGCCGCATGCCGTTCGTGCTGCTGAACGGCGCATCGGGCATCGCGGTCGGCCTCGCCACCGAAATCCCGTCGCACAACCTGCGCGAAGTCGCGGCTGCGGCGGTCGCGCTGATCCGCAATCCGAAGCTCACGCACGCCGAGCTGATGAACCTGATTCCCGGCCCGGACTTCCCCGGCGGCGGCCAGATCATCTCGAGCGACACCGAAATCTCGGCGGCGTACGAAACGGGCCGCGGCAGCCTGAAGGTGCGTGCGAAGTGGAAGATCGAGGATCTCGCGCGCGGCCAGTGGCAGCTCGTCGTGACCGAGCTGCCGCCGAACACGTCGGGCCAGAAGGTGCTCGAGGAAATCGAGGAGCTGACCAATCCGAAGCTCAAGCTCGGCAAGAAGACGCTGACGCCCGAGCAGCTGAACACGAAGAAGGCGATGCTCGACCTGCTCGATGCGGTGCGCGACGAGTCGGGCAAGGAAGCGGCCGTGCGGCTCGTGTTCGAGCCGAAGTCGCGCACGATCGACCAGACGGAATTCGTGAACACGCTGCTCGCGTACACGAGCCTCGAATCGAACGCGACGCTGAATCTCGTGATGATCGGCGCCGACGGCCGGCCGGGCCAGAAGGGCCTGCTGACGATCCTCGACGAATGGGTGAAGTTCCGCCAGCTGACGATGACGCGCCGTTGCCGCCATCGTCTCGCGAAGGTCGACGATCGCATCCACATCCTCGAAGGGCGGATGATCGTCTTCCTGAACATCGACGAGGTGATCCGCATCATCCGCGAGTCGGACGAACCGAAGGCCGCGCTGATGAGTGCGTTCGGCCTCAGCGAGCGGCAGGCCGAGGACATCCTCGAAATCCGGTTGCGCCAGCTCGCGCGGCTCGAGAAGATCAAGATCGAGAAGGAACTCGAAGCGCTGCGCGACGAGAAGGCGAAGCTCGAGGAGCTGCTGGCGAACGAAAGCGCGATGAAGCGGCTGATGATCAAGGAGATCGAGGCCGATGCGAAGCAGTACGGCGACGATCGCCGCACGCTGATCCAGCAGGAAAAGCGCGCGACGTTCGAGGCGAAGGTGGTCGACGAGCCGGTGACGGTGGTCGTGTCGCAGAAGGGCTGGGTGCGCGCGCTGAAGGGCCACGGGCTCGATCCGGCCGGCTTCACGTTCAAGGCGGGCGACCACCTGTACGCGGCGTTCCAGTGCCGCACGCCGGATCGCCTGATCGCGTGGGGCAGCAGCGGCCGCGTGTACTCGGTCGACGTGGCGGTGCTGCCGGGCGGGCGCGGCGACGGCGTGCCGGTCACGTCGCTGATCGAGCTCGAATCGGGCTCGCACCTGATGCACTACTACGCGGCGCCGGCCGACCAGCAACTGCTGCTCGCGTCGAGCAATGGCTTCGGCTTCCTCGCGAAGGTCGGCGACATGGTGAGCCGCGTGAAGGCCGGCAAGTCGTTCATGACGATCGATGCGGGTGCGGTGCCGCTCGCGCCGATGCCGGTGCTGCCGAACGCGACGCAGGTCGCGTGCCTGTCGAGCGGCGGGCGCCTGCTGGTGTTCGGGATGGACGAAATGAAGACGCTGTCCGGCGGCGGCCGCGGCGTGATCCTGATGGCGCTCGACGACAAGGAAACGCTCGTGCAGGCGCTGGCGATCGATCCGGCCGGCGTCGTGCTGATTGGCACGGGGCGCGGCGGCAAGGTGCAGGACGAGACGCTGTCGTACGCGGGGCTCGCGCCGCACATCGGAAAGCGCGCTCGCAAGGGCCGCGCGCCGGACACGAAGCTCAAGGTCGTCACCGAGCTGCGTCCGCTGCTCGGCTGACGCCGCGCGGTCGTCCGGTTCGTCCGGAACATCCGGTTCGGCCGCGGTCGCAGGCCGCACGTCCGCTTCGGCGGGCGTGCGGCTTTTTCTTTTGGGCGAGGGATTCGGGTAAGCAAGCGTGGCGCCGTCACGCGCAACTTGCAAAATAATGTGAAATCGCGCCGCGGGCCTGAACCGCGACGCGGCTGGCGGGTCGAACGTCGCTCGATGCCGCGTGCGACGCGGCCGTTCGCTGCACCCCACTCATCACAGGATCGTCCTCATGTCCCACGCCGTTGCCGTCGCGCTGTTTCTTCATCTGCTGGCCGTCGCCGTGTGGGTGGGCGGGATGGTCTTCGCACACTTCTGCCTGCGCCCGGCGCTGTCCGACCTGTCGCCGCAGCTGCGCTTGCCGCTGATCGAGGGCGTGTTCGGCCGGTTCTTCAACTGGGTTTCAGGGGCCGTGATCGTGATCCTGCTGTCCGGCGGCTTCCTGCTGATGAGCTTCGGCGGCGCGCATGCGACGTGGTCGCTGCATGCGATGGCGGGGCTCGGCGTCGTGATGATGCTGATCTTCGGGCACATCCGCTTCGCGCTGTTTCCGCGCATCCGCCGTGCGGTGCAGGCGCAAAACTGGCCGGACGGCGCGCGCGCGGTGAATGCGATGCGCCTGCTCGTCGTCGTGAACCTCGTGCTCGGCGTCGTCACGATCGGCGCGGCCGTGCTGTCGCGCGGTTTCTGACCGGCCGGCGTCAGGCCGCTGCTTTCAGCCGTGGGCCCGGCGCACGCGCCGCTACGCGGCCAGCATCGCATCGAGCAGCCATGAACCGGCCGGGCCGAGCGGCCGGTTGCGCGACCAGACCGCATCCACCCGCACGCGGCGCGGCCACCCGCGTGCACGCAGCTCGCACAGGCGGTCGCGTGCGAAGTGTTCGACCATCCAGCGCGGCAGTTCCGCCCAGCCGAACCCGAGTACCGCCATCTCCAGCAGCATCAGGTAGCTCGGCGCCAGCCAGTGCTGCGTGCCGACGACGATCCGGTCGTCGGTGCCGCGGCCTTCGGTCGTCACGTAGGTATTGAGGCGCAGTTCGCGCACGTCGCGCAGCGCCGCATGCGGCACTTCGGCGTCGCCGTATTCGACGAGCGCATGCGTGCGGCCGACGAACAGCCCGATCTCCGATTCCTCCGCCACCGTCGCCGCGCCGATATCGGCCGGGTAGGCCGCGCGCGCGGCCATCAGCCCGAGTTGCGCGCGGCCTTGCTGGATCAGGTCGAGCACGTCGTCGTGCTCGGCGATCTGGCATTCGAGTTCGAGCGCCGGAAAGCGCCGTTCGAGCGCCATCAACGTTTCCTCGTAGCGCTTCGACTGGTACGTATCGGACACGACGAGCGTGAGCCGCGCTTCCTCGCCGCGCGCGAGCCGGGCGGCCGTGCGATCGATCGCCGCGCTGGCCTCGAGCGCGCGCTGCACCTGCGGCAGCAGCGCGCGACCGGCCTCGGTCAGCGTCGGCGCGCGCGTCGAGCGATCGAACAACTGCACGCCGAGATCGATTTCGAGATTCGCGATCGCTTCCGACACGGTCGACTGACGCTTGCCGAGCTTGCGGGCGGCGGCCGTAAACGAGCCGAGCAGCGCCGCTTCGACGAAGGCGAGCAGGGCTTCGGGGGCGTGGTGCATGCGGTGCTCCGGGCAGCGTTATATCGGTAAAACCGATGATACCAAACTGGATTGGCACGGTATCGCCGATCAGAATGGCCGGCATGGATCAGCTAATGCATGGGAGTGCATCATGAAACAGATCAACAAAACGGTGACGGAGCGCCTGCTGCACGCGCTGACGTTCGAACTGGTGGCGATCGCGCTGTGCGCGCCGATCGGCGCGTGGCTGCTCGACATGCCGGTGTCGCACGTCGGCGTGCTGACGGTGATGGTGTCGCTGATCGCGATGGCGTGGAACATGACCTTCAACGCGCTGTTCGACCGCTTCGAGCGGCGCGCCGGGTTGTCGCGCACGCTCGGCATGCGGATCGCGCACGCGGTGACGTTCGAGCTCGGCCTCGTCGCGATGGTGGTGCCGGTTGCCGCGTGGTGGCTGAACGTGAGCCTCGTCGAGGCGCTGCTGCTCGACCTCGGCATCGTGCTGTTCTTCCTGCCCTACACGTTCTGCTTCAACCTCGCGTACGACGCGCTGCGCGCCCGCTGGATGGCACGCCGGGTCGCCGTGCAGGCCGGTTGAGGCGGCAACGCGGGCCGCGCCGGGCAGGGCGACGGCCGCCGTCCGTCAGTGCGCGGCCCACAGCCACACGCTGCATGCGACGGCGACCGCGCCGTACACGGCATAGACGGGCACCTTGAAGCGCGTGAAGCACAGCGTCGCGAAAGCGCCCGTCAGCCAGTAAACGGGGTCGGCCGGCTCGCGATGCAGGATCTTCACGACGGCGACGACGAGAAAGCCCGTCGTCGCCGCGCGCAGCAGGCGCATCCCGTGCTCGAAGCGCGAATGGCGCTTGAGCCGGAGCAGGTGGTTCTGCGCAAATACGACGAGGCATCCCGACGGAATGAACAGCGCGGCCGTGGCGAGCAGCGCACCGATCCAGCCGTCGGTCAGGTAGCCGAGAAACGGCACGACGTTCAGCAGCGGCCCCGGCGCGACCGGCGACAGCGCGAAGGCCAGCGTGAAGTCGTGATCGGAGATGCCCGTCGCCGGCGACACGAACAGCGTCTTGAGCACCGGCAGCGCGGAGAAGCCGCCGCCGAACAGCGTCATGCCGGCGCCCGCGAGGCGCGGCCACAGCAGGTCCGCCTGGTAATCGCCCGGCAGCGGCACCGCGAACAGCATGACGAGCACGCCGAGCAGCACGAGCAGGCCGCGGTCGCGTTTCGACAACGTGAAATCGACCGCGTCGCGTTGCGACGGGCCCGTCAGCCAGCCTGCTGCAAACGCGGCGAACAGAATCCCGACGAAAGCGGCCGGACTATGCGCGAAAGCGAGCAGAATCGTCGATAGCGCGGCGATCGTCTGTTCGAGCCGCGTGCGCGCGAGCGCACGCACCTGCTTGACCCACGTGACGCCGATCAGCGCGGCGAGCACCATCCCGAAGTGATTGATCAGCATCGGCGCGGCGAGCGAGCGCACGAGCGGCGTCTGATAGAAGATCGCGAACAGCGTCATCAGGATCGAGAACGGCAGCACGCTCGCGATGCCGGCGACCCATGCGCCGGCGCGGCCGTGCAGCGTCTGGCCGACCTGCACGGCGACGTTGCAGCCGACGGGCCCCGGTACGAGCCATGCGAGCGCGACGAGATCGCCGAAGACGTGCGGCTCGATGCGCTGCAGCCGCTCCACGTAGTGGCGTTCGAGTTGCGCCATCATCGAAAGCCCGCCCCACGAGACGGCCGAAATGCCGGCGACGACCTTGAACAAGGCCCATAGGGATGCGGGTGCCTCTTCGACACGCGCGGTCGCTTCGACTTCGACGGTTGTCATGATTGTGTGGTTGGCGCAGGGCCGGATCTTTCGCGTAGGGCCGTGCCGGCGGCCCGCCGACACGTCGGCCCTCCCGATTGTCCGCCGCGCATCGTGACACTACCATGCGCGAAAACGCTAGTTAATGAACTAAACGATCGGATCGGAAAACGTAACAATTGCGGCGGCGCGCAACCCGCGTCGCGGCGGCAGCGGTGTGGTGTTCAGCTGCCCGTGCTGCCGGTCGCGCGTTGCGCGACGACGTTCAGGCGCTCGCCGCGCACGCCGAAGCGTGCGATCAGCGCGGGAATCGCGTCGGCCGGCACCGGGCGCGAGAACAGGAAGCCCTGCGCCTCGATTTCGCCGAGCGCGGACAGCCACGTGATCTGCTCCTCGGTCTCCGTGCCCTCGACGACGACGGTCAGCCCGAGCGAGCGCGCGAGATGCACGATCGACGACACCATCACGCACACGCTGCGATCGTTCGGAATCGCCTGCACGAACGAGCGGTCGACCTTCAGCGTGTCGACGGAGAAGCGGTGCAGGTACGACAGCGACGAATAGCCGGTGCCGAAATCGTCGAGCGCGATCCGGATGCCGAGCTTCTTCAGCGCGACGATCTTCTCGGACACGAGTTCCGGATATTCCATCATCGCGGTTTCGGTGATCTCGATCTCGAGCCGGTTCGCGTCGATGCCGGTGTCGTGCAGCGCCTGCGAGATCGTCTCGATCAGGTCGCCGCGCCAGAACTGCACGGGCGAGATGTTGACCGCGAGCGTCAGTGTGTCATGGCCTTCGTCGCGCCAGCGCGCGATCTGCTCGCACGCGGTGCGGATCACGAAGTCGCCGATCGGCACGATCAGGCCGGTCGATTCGGCGATCGAAATGAATTCGTTCGCGGAGATCACGCCGTGCTCGGGATGGTCCCAGCGCGCGAGCGCCTCGAAGCCGGTGATCGTGCGGTGCGTGAGGTCGATCTTCGGCTGGTACGCGAGGAACAGCTGTCCCTCGGCGAGCGCGACGCGCAATTGCTGTTCCCAGCGCATCAGGTGGTCGGCGCGATGCGACAGGTGCGGCGCATAGAACTGGTAGCAGTTCTTGCCGGCGTCCTTCGCGCTGTACATCGCGAGGTCGGCCTTTTTCAGCAGGTCGATCTCGCTTTCGTTCGCGACGGTGTGCAGCGCGATGCCGATGCTCGCATGCAGCACGAACGAGCTGCCGCGTACGTCGAACGGCTCGCTGAACATCCGGATGATCGCTTCCGCGAGCCGCACCGCGCGCCGCTCGACGTCGTCGCCCTTCATCACGACGACGAACTCGTCGCCGCCGATGCGCGCGAGCGAGCCTTCGTCGCCGACCGCATTGGCCAGGCGCGACGCGGTCATCTGCAGCACGATGTCGCCGGCGTTGTGGCCGAGCGTGTCGTTGACGGTCTTGAAGTTGTCGAGATCGATGAACAGCAGGCCGAGCCGCGACAGGCTCGCGGGCATCGACACGTCGTTGCGCAGCCCGCGCAGCGTCGCATAGCGGTTCGCGAGGCCGGTGAGCAGGTCGTATTCGGCAAGCTGGGTCATTTCGCGCTCGCGGCCGAGCAGCTTGCCGATCAGGCCGGTCGCGACGCCGAAGAACGCGAGCATCGCGAGCGTGATGAAGCTCGTCATCAGCAGGTAAACGTTGCGCGTGTGGGTGTAGTCCGCGAACTCTTCCGTCTGCGACAGCCCGACCATCACCGCGAGCGGGTAGCCGTCGAGGTGGCGGTACGACACGATGCGCGTCACGCCGTCGATCGGATCGATGATCGTGCCGGTCACGCGCTCCGCGATCGGGTAGACGCCCGACGCGGAGAACGCGCCCGGCGCGTTGTTCACCGAGCCCGTGCGCCGCGCGAGCACTGCGCCCGTGTCGGACACGACCGCGATCACGCCTTCCTTGCCGATGGCCGCGTTGTTGTAGAAATCGTTCGTGAAGTAGCTCGGGTCTTCCGATACGACGACGATGCCGGCGAAGCTGCCGTCCGGATTGTTCAGGCGCCGCGTCATCTGCAGCGTCCAGTGGCTCGACACGCGGCCGAGCACGGGCTTGCTGATGAAGAGGCGATCGTCGTTGTGCGCGAGGTGGACCTTGAAGTGCTCGCGGTCGGACAGGTTGATCGGCTGCGGATGGAGTTCGGCGGTGTTCGCGAACAGGATGCCTTTCGCGTTGACGAGCGACACCTGGATCAGCGTATCGCTCGGCACGACGCCTTTCTCGACGGCGCTCGCGAGATTGAAGCGCGCCGGCGATTTCTCGAATTCGAACTTGACGAAGCGGGTGATCTGGTCGACCTGGTGGATCGCCTTGACCGTATGCTGCTCGAGCGCGGACGACAGGATCGCCGCGGAAGCCGCCGCTTCCTTGTACGCACTGTCCTTTTCAACGGACAGGCGCGCGATGATCACGGCCCACAGCAGCGCAAGCGCCAGCATCCCGAGCAGCGGGATGGCAAACAGCGCACGCCGGCGCGACTTGCGCGGCGCGCGCAGCGGCCGGTTCGGCGGCGTGTGATTGGACCGGGCGGAGCTCATCGAAGAGGGTGGCGTCCTGCTCGCGTGCGCCATCCGTCTGGATGGCCGGCTATGGTTCGGATTGTCCCGACGTCTGTTCGTTCGCGGGACGCGCAACCATGGACAGACCTCCGAAACAACGGATTAGGCCCGATATTACTGGTTGGAACGTTTTTGCGATAGTTGGGCAAAGCGCGGGGCGCCGGACGCGCCCGTACCATCGCACATCGCGAAATGTCAGTGGGGTGAACGGAACGTGCCGTCGACGACCGTGACGACTTGGCCGCCGATCCAGGTCGTGCCGTCTTCGTCGTACCGGACGAAGACGCGGCCGTCGCGGCCGATCGCCGTGCCCTGGCGGGCCGTATACGACGGGCCGGGGCGGCGTTCCTGCCGCGTCAGCAGCCCGGCCAGCGCGGCGTTCGCGCTCCCGGTGACGGGATCCTCGCCGGGCGTGCCGAACGTGCCGCCCGTCATCAGGCAGCGGATCTCGAACGTCGCGGGGCCGCCTTCGGCGTGCGGTGCATAGGCGGCGAGGCCATCCACGCCGTAGCGGCGGGTCAGTGCCGCCAGTGCGGCCGGGTCGGGCGACAGGCCGATGCACGCGTCGGCCGACTTCAGCCGCACGACCAGCCACGGCGCGCCGTTGTCGACCGCGCACGGCTCGGCATCGAGGTCGAGCGCGTCGCTGCGCAGCGCGGCGGCCAGTGCCGCGTAGTCCGAACGGTCGAGCGGCGTGACGCGCGCCGGCGGCGCGGCGAACGCCCAGCCGCCGGCCTGCTCGCGCAGCGCGACCCGGCCGACCCCGCACTGCTGGATCAGCCGGCCCGGCGTGCGCGGCCGCGCGCCGCTTTCGAGGAACGCGTGCGCGGTGCCGAGCGTCGGGTGGCCGGCGAACGGCAGTTCGCCGCCCGTCGTGAAGATCCGCACGCGATAGTCGGCTTGCGGATCGGTCGGCGTGCAGAGGAACGTCGTTTCCGACAGGTTCGTCCAGCGGGCGATCTCGAGCATGGTGTCGTCGCCGAGCGAATCGGCGTCGAACACCACGGCGAGCGGATTGCCCTTGAACGGCGCCGACGTGAACACGTCGACCTGCTTGAAGCGAACCAGACGGCCGGCCATCGCGACGCGCGCGTTACGCGACTTCGGCGATCAGTTCGATCTCGACGCACGCGCCGAGCGGGATCTGCGCGACGCCGAACGCCGAGCGCGCATGCTTGCCCGCGTCGCCGAACACTTCGGCGATCAGCTCCGATGCGCCGTTCGTCACGACGTGCTGTTCGGTGAAGTCGAGCGTCGAGTTGACGAGGCTCATCAGCTTGACGATGCGCGTGACCTTGTTCAGGTCGCCGGTGTGCGCGTGCAGCGTCGCGAGCAGGTCGATCGCGATCGAGCGGGCGGCCGCCTTGCCGTCTTCCGTTTGCAGATCCGCGCCGAGCTTGCCGGCCCAGACCTTGCCGTCCTTCTTCGCGATGTGGCCCGACAGGTACACCGTGTTGCCGCTTTGCGCGCTCATCACGTAGGCGGCGGCCGGCGCGCCGGCGGTCGGGAGCTCGATGCCGAGCGACTTCAGTTTGTCGTAGACGTTAGCCATGCGTTCGATTCCTCGTAGAGAGTCGTGACAGGGAAAAAGGGGGATCAGAGGCGCTCGCGCAGCAGCTTGCCGAGACGCGCGACGCCTTCCTCGATCTTCTCGGGCGGCACCGTCACGAACGACAGGCGCAGCGTGTTCTGCTGCGCGTTCTCCGCGAAGAACGGCGCGCCCGGCACGAAGGCGACGTGGTTGTCGACGGCCGCGGCGAGCAGCTTCATGCTGTCGATCTGCGCGGGCAGGTTCACCCAGATGAACATCCCGCCTTCCGGGCGGTTCCACGTGACGCCTTCCGGCATGTGGCGCGCGAGCGCGCCGAGCATCGCGTCGCACTGCGCGCTGTACAGCTCGCGGATCGTCGGGATGTGCTCGTCGAGGAAGCCGTCCTTGATCACTTCGTGCGCGATGCGCTGCGTGAGCGTCGGCGTGTGCAGGTCGGTGGCCTGCTTGGCCTGCACGAGCTTGAAGTGGAGTTCCTCGGGCGCGATGATGTAGCCGATCCGCAGGCCCGGCGCGAGCACCTTCGAGAACGTGCCGAGGTGCACGACGTGGTCGGGCGCCATCGACAGCATCGTCGGCAGCGGCTCGCCCTGGTAGTTCAGCGCGCCGTACGGATCGTCCTCCAGCACCGGGAACGGGCTCGACTGCGCGAACGCGGCGAGCGCGCGGCGGCGCTCGACGGGCAGGCGGCGGCCGGTCGGGTTCTGGAAGTTCGGCTGCGCGTACAGCAGGCGCGCGCCTTGCGTGAGTTCGGGGGTAAGACCTGCCGGCAGCAGGCCCTGCTCGTCGGTGGGCACCTGCACGTAGCGCGGCTCGTACAGCGAGAACGACTGCAGCGCGCCGAGGTAGGTCGGGGTTTCGACGAGGACCGGGCTGCCCGGATCGACGAGCGCCTTGCCGAGCAGGTCGAGCGCCTGCTGCGAACCGGTCGTGATCAGCACCTGCGACACGCGCACGCTGTAGCGCTCGGCGATCCACTCGCGCAGCGGCAGGTAGCCTTCGGTCGCGCTGTACTGGAGTGCCGCGGCCGGCGCGTCGCGCAGCACGCGGTCGGCGGCGGCGCGCATGCGTTCCGCCGGGAACGTCGCGGGAGCGGGCAGGCCGCCGGCGAACGAGATGACCTCGGGGCGTTCCGTGACCTTCAGGATCTCGCGGATCGCAGAGCTCGTCAGCTTGCGGGCGCGTTCGGAAAGCTGCCAGTGCGGCGGATGCAGGTCGCTCGGATTCATAGTCTCCTCGTTCGGATATCGTGGTCAGTCAAGAAAGGTCGTTCGGGCGGATCGCTTCGACGCCGCCGGGTGGGCGAGCGCGAGCACGATGAAGCCTTCGCGGCTGGGTAGGCAATACCGATCAGGCAAAGCGTCCATTATGGCGCACCTCATCAGCCGGCGCGAGCGGGGCGCGGTGCCGTGGCCACCGCCGAGCGGCGCCCGAGCACCACGGTCGCGATCACGGCCGCCGCGAACAGCCACGTGGACGGCGTGACCGTTTCGCCGAACAGCAGCGCGGAAAAGGCGATCGTGAAGAAAATCTGCAGCAGCTGCACCTGGCCGACGCGCGCGGTGCCGCCCATCGCGAGCCCCGCGTACCACGCGAAAAAGCCGATGAATTGCGAAAAGAGGGTCACGTACCCGAACGCGAGCCACGTGCGCAGGGCGAGCGGGCCCGGATGCGCGGCGTGCTGCGTCCACGCGAGCCAGCCGACCGGCAGCACGAGGAACGGCGCCGACACGACGAGCGCCCAGCAGATCACCTGCCAGCCGCCGATCTGGCGCGCGAGGCGCGCGCCTTCCGCATAGCCGAGCGCGCCGATGCCGACCGCGACGAGCATCAGCGCGTCGCCGGCCTGCACGGTGCCGCCGCCGTCGCGCAGCGCGAACGCGATCACGAGCGCGCTGCCGGCCACCGCGCTGGCCCAGAACGCCTTCGACGGCCGTTCGTGCGACAACCACGCCGCGTACAGCGCGACGAACAACGGTTGCAACCCGTTGACCACCGCGCCGTGCGAGGCCGGCACCGATTTCATCGCCCAGGCGGAGAACACCGGATACGCGATGATCACGCCGGCCGACGTGATCGCGAGGCTCTTCAGTTGCGCGCGGGTCGGCAGCGGCTCGCGGCGCCACCACAGCAGCAGGCCGGCCGGCACGGCGGCGGCGAGCGCGCGGCCGAGGCCGTTGAGCAGCGGATTGAGTTCGGATACGACGATCCGCGTCATCGGCAGCGTCAGGCTGAAGATCATCACGCCGATGAGGCCGAGCAGCATGCCGCGGGTTTCGCGCGAATTCATTCGTGGGTGTCTCCGTCTTGCTGGGTGTGTGTAATGGAACGGGCGTCAGCGAGCTCAGCGCAGCGTGCGCGTGCCCTGCGGCGTGTCGAATTCGGCGACGAGCGCGGGCGGGCCGTCGGTGGATTCGACGTCGAGCAGGTGCGCGGCGCCGAGCCAGTCGAGTTGCTCGCGGACCGTATCCGCACGCGGATGGGCGCCCTTGAGCGCCTTCAGCGCGACGCCGTCGTTCGGCAGCGAGTCGGCCGGATGGCGCGGGCTGTCCCACTGGATCAGCGACGGCACGAGGCCGTCGCCCGCCCCTTGCCATGCGGGGAAGCTGCCGTCGTCGGGCACCGTGAGGCCCCAGCTCAGGTCGCCGCGCCGCATCGCGACGACGGGCGCGATGCGGGCCGGGTACTGGCGCTGCCACAGCGCAAGCTGGCGCGGGCGGTCGACGCGGGCGACCCAGTGCGCGAGAAACGGGCCCTGCGCGAGCCGAGCCTGAATCGCCGGATCGTCGAGCCCGAACAGCCGCGCGCGCGGCGGCTTCGCATCGTCGCCCGGCGCGGGCGCATCGGGGTCGATCGCGATCACTTCGAGGTAGAGCCCGCCCCACGCGCCGAACAGCGCATTGTGGGTCCGCATCAGCGGGTGGCGGCCGCCGCCGGCCGGTTCGATGCCGAGCGCGTCGGCGACATGGCGCACGCCTGCGTCGAGGGTGCGCGCGGCAATCACGAGATGGTCGAGTGTCAGGGAGCGGGCTGGCATGAGCGTCGGTCGGGAAGCGAAAGTGTCATGGTAGGCGGACGACGTACCGGGCGGGGGCCGGGCCGGCCGGCGCACCGGCCGCGATGCGGGCCGGCGGGCGCGGCGCCTGGTATGGCGCGGCCGGAACGGCGGCCGCACGATCGCCATTCCGGTCAACTGTAATCGTCGCTACCGGCACAGTAACGGTACAATCGGCGCGATAGCCTTCGGTACAGTTGGAGCCGCCGCCCATGTCCACCATGTCCACCGTCCCACTCGCCCAGATTCCCGCGCCGCACGACACCGCCACGCTCACGCTCGTCGACCAGCTGGTCCAGTGGGCGCGGCGGCGGATCGACGAACGCGTGTTCCGTCCCGGCATGCGCATGCCGTCGATCCGCAAGCTCGCGCTCGACAAGGGCGTGTCGCGCTTCACCGTCGTCGAGGCCTACGAGCGCCTCGTCGCGCAGGGCTACCTCGACTCGCGGCGCGGCTCCGGCTTCTACGTGCGCGAGCGCACGGGCGCCGGCCCGCAGCCGGCCGACGGCGTCGCGCGCGTGGCCGAGGCCGCGCCCGTGCACAACACGATCGACGTCGTCTGGCTGCTGCGCAACATGCTGCACACCGTCAGCCCGGAGAAGGGCCCGGGCCTCGGCTACCTGCCGGGCCGCTGGCTCGACGGCGAGCTGATCACCGGCGCGCTGCGCGCGCTCGGGCGTCAGTCGGGCGCGCAGATGCTCGGCTTCGGCACCGCGCAGGGCTTCCTGCCGCTGCGCCAGCAACTGCAGACGCGTCTGGCCGAAGTCGAGATCGGCGCGAAGCCCGAACAGATCGTGCTGGTGTCGGGCATCACGCAGGCGATCGACCTGATTTCGCGGATCTACATGCGACCGGGCGACGCGGTGATCGTCGGCGATCCCGCGTGGTTCCAGATGTTCGGCCGTTTCGCTGCGCAGGGCGCGCAGCTCGTCGGGATGCCGTATACGCCCGACGGCCCCGACCTCGACGCGCTCGAAACCCTGGTGCAGATGTGGCGGCCGAAGATGCTCGTGATCAACTCGGTGCTGCAGAACCCGACCGGCACGTCGCTGTCGGCCGCGCAGGCGTTCCGGATCCTGAAGCTCGCGGAGGCCTACGATTTCCTCGTCGTCGAGGACGACGTGTACGGCGACCTGTGCCCGCCAAGCTATCCGGCCACGCGCCTCGCGAGCCTCGACCAGTTGAAGCGCGTGATCTATCTCGGCAGCTATTCGAAGACGCTCGCGGCGAACCTGCGGGTCGGCTACGTGGCGTGCGCGCCGGAAATCGCGAAGGCGGTGACCGACCAGAAGATGCTGGTCGGGATGACCACGCCCGAGCTCAACGAGCGCGTGCTGTACAAGATCCTGACCGAAGGGCATTACCGGCGCCACGTCGAGCGGCTGCGCGCGCGGCTCGACGGCGTGCGCGACAAGACCGCGCGGATGCTCGAGCGCACGGGGCTCGGGCTCTTCACGATGCCGGCGGCCGGGATGTTCCTGTGGGCCGATACGGGCGTCGATTCGGACGCGCTCGCGGCGGTCGCGCACGAAGCCGGCTTCCTGCTGACGCCGGGCAGCCTGTTCTCGCCGCAGCAGTCGCCGTCCACGTGGATGCGCTTCAACGTCGCGAATTGCGGCGATCCGGCGCTGCCGGGGCTGCTGGCGGGCTACATCGACTCGGCGGTGCGGCGCGCGTCGTGACGCGGCGCGGCGCGGGGGGCCGGCTCTTGAAATGCCGCGCGCCGTCCCCAGATACGCGCGCAAACCGTTGGCGCCAGGCGGTCATACGTCACGGGTCCGCCGGCATCGCGCGCCGGGCGCCGGCGTCACCCCTTTTCAGTTCAAGTAAGAGGAAACAGCATCCATGGCACATGAAACGATGAGCTTTCAGGCAGAGGTCAAGCAACTCCTCCACCTGATGATTCATTCGCTCTACAGCAACAAGGAAATCTTCCTGCGCGAACTGGTGTCGAATGCGTCCGACGCGGCCGACAAGCTGCGTTTCGAAGGGCTCGCGGACAGCGCGCTGTACGAGAACGATCCGAACCTGCGCATCCGCATCGGCTTCGACAAGGCCGCGCGCACGATCACGATCGACGACAACGGCATCGGCATGAGCCGCGACGAGGCGATCGCGAACCTCGGCACGATCGCGCGTTCGGGCACCAAGGAATTCTTCACGAAGCTGTCGGGCGACCAGCAGAAGGACGCGGCGCTCATCGGCCAGTTCGGCGTCGGCTTCTACTCGGGCTTCATCGTCGCGGACAAGATCACCGTCGAAACGCGCCGCGCCGGCCTGCCGGCGAACGAGGCCGTGCGCTGGGAAAGCGCCGGCGAGGGCGATTTCACGATCGACGCGATCGAGCGCGCGCAGCGCGGCACGACGATCACGCTGCACCTGCGCGAAGGCGAGGACGACCTGCTGTCGTCGCACCGCCTGAAGTCGATCATCCAGAAGTACTCCGACCACATCGCGCTGCCGATCCTGATGCGCAAGGAAGAGTGGGATCAGGAAAAGGGCGAGATGGTCCTGAAGGACGAGGACGAAACCGTCAACCAGGCGAGCGCGCTGTGGACGCGTTCGAAGAGCGACGTCACCGACGAGCAGTACACGCAGTTCTACCAGCACATCGCGCACGATCACCAGGATCCGCTCACGTGGACGCACAACCGCGTCGAGGGCCGCAGCGAATACACGCAACTGCTGTTCGTGCCGGCGCACGCGCCGTTCGACCTGTGGAACCGCGATTATCGCGGCGGCCTGAAGCTGTACGTGAAGCGCGTGTTCATCATGGACGACGCCGAGCAGCTGCTGCCGCAATACCTGCGATTCGTGAAGGGCGTCGTCGATTCGGCCGACCTGCCGCTGAACGTGTCGCGCGAGATCCTGCAGGAAAGCCGCGACGTGAAGGCGATCCGCGAAGGCGTGACCAAGCGCGCGCTGTCGATGCTCGAGGAACTCGCGAACGCGGAAGACGACGCCGGCAAGGAGAAGTACAAGACGTTCTGGCGCGCATTCGGCCAGGTGCTGAAGGAAGGCGTCGGCGAGGATCACGCGAACCGCGAGCGCATCGCGAAGCTGCTGCGCTTCGCGTCGACGCACGGCGACACCGACGCGCAGGACGTATCGCTCGCCGACTACGTGTCGCGCATGAAGCCCGAGCAGAGCAAGATCTATTACGTGACCGCCGATACGTGGCAGGCCGCGAAGAACAGCCCGCATCTGGAAGTGTTCCGCAAGAAGGGCGTCGAGGTGCTGCTGCTGACCGACCGCGTCGACGAATGGATGCTGTCGTTCCTGCACGAGTTCGACGGCAAGCCGCTCGCGAGCGTGGCCCGCGGCGATCTCGATCTCGGCGAGCTGAACGACGAGGAAAAGAAGGCGCAGGAGCAGGCCGGCGAGGCGATCAAGCCGGTCGTCGAGAAGATGAAGGAAGCGCTCGGCGACAAGGTGAAGGAAGTGCGCGTCACGTTCCGCCTGACCGATTCGCCGTCGTGCCTCGTCGCGGACGACAACGACATGAGCGGCTACCTGCAGCGGATGCTGAAGGCGGCCGGCCAGAACGCGCCGGCGATGCAGCCGATCCTCGAGATCAATCCCGAGCACGCGCTCGTGAAGCAGTTGAATGCCGACAGCGCCGATTTCGGCGACTGGTGCCATCTGCTGTTCGATCAGGCGCTGCTGGCCGAAGGCGGCATGCTCGACGATCCGGCGAGCTTCGTGAAGCGGACCAACGCGCTGCTGCTGTCGCGCGCCGCGTGAACGCGCGCATGCGATTCGACGGCGCGCAGGCCGGCTGGCGCGAGACGCCGCGGCCTGGCTGCACGCTCGACCAGCGCGACTGGCTGACGCGCGGCGGATCGCTGACCGCGCATCTCGCGCGGCTCGGCCGCGTGAACGTGCGCGTGACGCGCGAGGCCGTCGACCGTCCGTGGTTCGACGAGCCGGACGCGCTCGCCAGTTCGCCGCGCGCGCCGATGTGGGTGCGCGAGGTGATCCTGTCGGTCGACGGCACGCCGTACGTCGCCGCGCACAGCATCGCGCCGCTCGCGGCCAGCAAGGGTGTGTGGCAGGCCATCCGGCGGCTGCGCACGCGGCCGCTCGCGGAGCTGCTGTACAGCGATCCGCAGGTCGAGCGCTCGGCGCTCGTCAGCCGGCGCGTGATCGCCGGTCATCCGTTGTATGCGCTCGCGAGCCATGCATTGCAGGGTGCGCGCGCGCCGCATGCGTTTGTCGCGCGGCGCTCGGTGTTCCAGCGTCACGGCAAGCCGCTGATGGTGACCGAGTGCATGTTGCCGGCGCTGTGGTGCCATCTCGCCGCGCACGGCGACGGGCCGCGATCCGTCGGGTCGTACGGAGACGCGTGATGCTGCAAGGCTTTCCGCCGGTCGTCGCGGCGAATACGCACACGATGATCCTCGGCAGTTTTCCGGGCGAGGCGTCGCTCGACGCCGCGCAGTATTACGCGCATCCGCGCAACCAGTTCTGGCGGCTGCTCGGCGCGGTGCTCGGCGAACCGACGCTGCATGAACTGCCGTACGACGCGCGGCTCGAGCGCGTGCTGTCGCACGGCATCGGCATCTGGGATGTCCTCGATGCATGCCATCGGCAAGGCAGTCTCGATTCTGCGATCCGGAATGCGAAGCCGAACGACTTTGCGTCGTTGCGCGAGCATGCGCCGTTGCTGAAGAAGGTGTGTTTCAACGGGAAGACGGCGGGGCGCTTTGCCGACGTGATCGGGCAGGCCGGGTATGAAACGCTGGTGCTGCCTTCGTCGAGCCCGGCGAATGCGATGCTGTCGTTCGAGCAGAAGCTGGAGCAGTGGCGCGGGATTCGTCCCTGAAACTCGTTGGATTCAGAGTATCCCGCGAAGCAGTATCAGGTGGACGGCAGCAGGTGGTCGAGTAGAGATACGGTTTCAATGAGTTCAGCAGTGAGCCGAACCAACTCGGCGGTCAGACTCGCTGGAAGATCTATGTTGCCCTCGTATTCGGCCGCATTGCGCCTGCGATGGCAGGTATCGAGCACGCGCCATTTTTCGGTCGGCCAGCCGATCGTGTGTTCGAGACACTGAAAGACCAGATATCGGTCGTCGCTCCGGTATCCGTGAGCCCGTAACGCGGCGTGAGCGGCATCGTAGGCGAGGATGAACTGGCTCTCCGTTGCCATTCCGTTGCTGCTTGTGACGGTATCGAGCAAGGTTCGAGCGAGGCCGAGCAGATGCTCGAATTCGCCGCGGTTCGCCGGAAGGGGTTTGAGTTTTCCGATGCGTACGAGGTTATCCAATGCGGTCAATGTCGTCCTCGGTTCCTATAATCATCAGCTTCGGTTGGCGCAGCACTTCCGCGAGGAACGGATGACTTTTGCGTTTCCGTTCGAGAAATTCCTCGTGAGTGTATTGTGTGATCTGGACCGAGCGGCCGAGCTGTCTTTCAGCCGATTCGAGTGCGGCCATGATTTGTCCATAGCTGAGCGTCTCACTGACCAACATAACATCGACGTCGCTACCGGCGTGGTCGCTGCCTTGGGCAACCGAACCGTATACAAAGGCGAGTTGTATCTCTGAGGTCAGCGGTGACAGCGCTTCGCGGAGCACCTCGACGACCCCGAAGGTTTTGAGGATGATGAGACGCAGCTCGCTAAAAATGGGGCTGCCGGCGAACGCTCGCACCTGTTTGAGATTGGCGATGCGTCTGGTTTCGATGAGGCCACCTTTTTCGAGACGATTCAGTTCACGCTGGACGCTGGCACTACCGAGACTGGTCAGCCGGATCAACTCTTTGACGTGAAACCACTGTTCGGGCTGCCCAAACAGGCAGGCCAGAATGGGTTGCTGTGCACTGGAAAAGAGGGCGTCGCCGAGCTTTGTCATAAGCCGTGAGAATAGCACGATCGAGCCAGAATTTAGCACGATCGAGCCAAATTTTAGCTCGATGAGCGACCGTTTCGGCGGATCTAGATAGCAGGGATATCGCGAGACGTTGGTGATGGCCACGGCGAGCCGTGATGGGCCAGATGTCAAATTGACCAAAATACCAACCAGTTCTGGCGGCTGCTCGGCGCGGTGCTCGGCGAACCGACGCTGCATGAACTGCCGTACGACGCGCGGCTCGAGCGCGTGCTGTCGCACGGCATCGGCATCTGGGACGTCCTCGATGCATGCCATCGCCAGGGCAGTCTGGATTCCGCGATCAGGAACGCGAAGCCGAACGACTTCGATTCGCTGCGCGCGCATGCGCCGTTGCTCAAGCGCGTGTGCTTCAACGGCAAGACGGCCGGGCGGTTCGCCGACGTGATCGGCCAGGCCGGGTACGAGACGCTCGTGCTGCCTTCGTCGAGCCCGGCGAATGCGATGCTGTCGTTCGAGCAGAAGCTCGAACACTGGCGCCGAATCGTGCTTTGATCGGCCGGCGCCGCCGGTAGCCTGGACGGCCCGCGCATCGGAGCGATCGAAACGACGCTGTCGTCAGGTGGCGAATACGACTTCGATGTGCCCTTCGGCTTCGGACCGACGGTCGGGCCCGACGACGATCCGCACGTCGCGTCCGAGCTTCGCCAGGCATTCGAGCATCTTCGTTTCGCTCACGCCGCGAAACTGCCCGCGCAGCATGTTCGACAGCTTCGGCTGCGTGATGCCGAGCAGCCGGGCCGCATGCTGCTGCGTCCATTTGCGTGCCTTGATGATTTCCGCGATCTTCGCGGCGAGTTGGGCCTTCACCCGCATTTCGTCGGCATCGCGCATGCCCAGGTCCGCGTAGACGTTCCCGCTGCCCTGTTCGATTTCGATCATCGCCTTTCTCCTTGTGCGTGTGCGTCGGCCGCTTTCAGACGCGCGCGGATCAGATCGTTGTCCGGCTTCGGTGTCGCGATGCCGCTCGGCGATTTCTTCTGGAAACAGTGCAGCACGTAGACGCTGTTTCCAAGCTTCACCGTGTAGACCGCGCGGTACGTGCCGTTGTCTTCCGATTCCACGATCTCCAGCACGCCGGCCGAGCCGAATCCCGTCAAGGGCTTGGCGTGATCGTGCTTGCGCCCTGTCTGCGCGAGATACAGCGCATAGCCGAACGTGTCCTGCACGGTTTCGGGCATGACCTTCAAATCCTTGCGCGCCGAGCCGAGCCAGTACAGCGGTTTGATGTATGGATCCATCGACGAATTTATCCCTATTTGGATATATTTTCAAGGGCCGCGCAGGCATTCGGCGCGGCCGTTCGAATGCGGTGTCAGGAGCGGGCAGGCGAGAAGTGGCCACCGACGGGCGGTGGCGGTTCAGCGATCGGATGCTGCCGACGGGAAATGCGATGTGAACGCCCGGCCGGGCGGCCGTTGCTTCACATTGTTGCGTCGCGTGGAGAGTCGAGACAATTCAGCCGTTCGACAGAGCGCCGTCGCGGCGCATCGATGACGGAAGGAAGGGCGTGGCTGACGAACCGCGACGCATGGGCTTGCGTGTCGCGTCGACGCTCAGTCGTCGTTGCCCCATCGCCAGCGGGGCTGCTCGCCCTTGAGCCAGCACACCGCAGTCAGCAGCGCGACCAGCACCACGAGGCAGGTGGCGTACACCACCGGCGACCGATGCGGCGGCACGAGCCAGGCACTCGCGATGACGCCGATCGCGATGGTCTCTTTTGCATCGCAATTGCGATACATTGTCCCGTACGCCCATGTCGCCTGCAAGTCGACCGAATGGCCAGTCGACCGACCGCTCTCGCCACCGGCGGCCCTGGCCCCCACCAATGCTATCCTCTCGTCCGCTCATCCAGCATCACCCAGCATCACCCAGCGAGATTCAACCATCATGACCCGACTGATCAAGCGTGCGTCCGCCGAGGCGCGCGCGTTCAAGCAACGCCAGCCGTCCGCGTACAACGGCTCCGAAAAACTCCAGCCGCCGCGCGTGAAGCGCCGCCCGGACATCGACGAACACGACGACGTGCCGGTGCTCGAAGCGCCGCGCAAGCCGCGCTTCGCGCCCGTTACGTTCTCCGAAGAAGGCGGCGTGCGCTTCCTGCACTTCGGCACCGAGTGGGTGCAGGGCGCGATGCGGATCTCGAAGCCGCTGCATATCGAGCTCGAATACGCGCAGCAGATGATGGCGTGGCTGCTGTTCCTCGAAACGCCCGAGCGGATCGTCCAGCTCGGGCTCGGCACCGGCGCGCTGACGAAGTTCGCGCATCGTTTCCTGCCGCACGCGAAGGTCGAGGCCGTCGAGCTGAACCCGGCCGTGATCGTCGCCGCGCGCACGATGTTCGCGCTGCCGCCCGACGACGCACGCCTCGTCGTGCACGAAGCCGACGCATGGGATTTCGTCAACGATGCGGCCAACCGCGGCACGACCGGCGCGATCCAGATCGACCTGTACGACGCGACCGCGCGCGGCCCCGTGCTCGACAGCGTCGCGTTCTACCGCGCGGTGCGCGGCTGTCTGGCCGATGCCGGCATCGCGACGATCAACCTGTTCGGCGATCACCCGAGCTTCGTGCGCAACATGAAGCACCTGAACGCGGCGTTCGATCACCGCGTGATCGCGCTGCCGGAAGTGCACGACGGCAACCGGATCGCGATCGCGTTCTCGGGCCCGGCGCTCGACGTGCCGTTCGCGCAGCTCGACGCCCGCGCGAAGCTGATCGAGGACACGCTGAAGCTGCCCGCGCGCAAGTGGGTGAAAGCTTTGAAAGCAACGACCGGCGCACGCGACACGTCGTTCGCGATCTGACGCCGGAGGCACCGGCGCGGGCCGGTGCAGCCACGCGACAAGGGGCGGATCACCTCGGGTTCGCCCCCGCTTGACCGCGTGCTCGCGGCTCCTATACTGGCGCGAAGCCAGGGGAGCCGCAGCCTACCCGTGTTGCCGCTCCTCTCGGCGCCGTACCCGCTCAACAAGATCGATAACCGGGATAGAAGAGGAGACGTCATGGCTCACGATGCCGACGCCAACCGGGCCGCCAAGCGCTGGCTCTGGCTGCTGGTACTGCCGCTGATCGCGATGGTCTGGGTGCCGTCGTACAGCAAGATCGAGCCGCAATGGCTCGGTTTTCCGTTTTTCTACTGGTACCAGTTGCTTTGGGTCTTCATCAGCGCGGTGATCACCGCGTTCGTGTACTTCAAGACCAAGAACGCGTGGAAGGCGAGCGGCACGCAAGGAGGTGCGCAATGAATCTCGGCGCGACCTTCGTCTTCGTCCTGCTGTTTATCGGCGTCACGATCATCGGTTTCCTGGCCGCGAACTGGCGGCGCGGCGATCTCGCCCATCTCGACGAATGGGGCCTCGGCGGACGCCGCTTCGGCACGATCGTCACGTGGTTCCTGCTCGGCGGCGATCTCTACACGGCCTATACGTTCGTCGCGGTGCCCGCGCTCGTGTTCGGCGCCGGCGCGATGGGCTTCTTCGCGCTGCCGTACACGATCCTGATCTATCCGTTCGCGTTCGTCGTGTTCCCGAAGCTGTGGAGCATCGCGAAGCGGCACGGCTACGTGACGGCCGCCGATTTCGTCAACGCGCGCTACGGCAGCCGGATGCTCGCGCTCGCGATCGCGGTGACGGGCATCGTCGCGACGATGCCGTACATCGCGCTGCAGCTCGTCGGCATCGAGGTGGTGATCGGCGCGCTCGGTTTCGACACGACCGGCTTCGTCGGCGACCTGCCGCTGATCATCGCGTTCGCGATCCTCGCCGCGTACACGTACACGTCGGGGCTGCGCGCGCCCGCGATGATCGCGATCGTGAAGGACGTACTGATCTACATCACGATCGCGGCCGCCGTCATCGTGATTCCCGCGAAGCTCGGCGGCTTCGGGCACATCTTTTCCGCGGTGCCGCCCGCGAAGCTGCTGCTGAAGGCGCCCGACGCGGCGAGCCTGAACGGCTACAGCGCATACGCGACGCTCGCGGTCGGCTCGGCGCTCGCGCTGTTCCTGTATCCGCACTCGGTCACGGCGATCCTGTCGTCGTCGTCGGGCAATTCGATCCGCCGCAACATGGCGATGCTGCCCGCATACTCGTTCGTGCTCGGCCTGCTCGCGCTGCTCGGCTACATGGCGCTCGCCTCCGGCGTGAAGGACATGCCGCAATACGCGCCGTACTTCAAGGCGTTCGGCCCGAACTTCGCGGTGCCCGCGCTGTTCCTCGAGTACTTCCCGTCGTGGTTCGTCGGCGTCGCGTTCGCGGCGATCGGCATCGGCGCGCTGGTGCCGGCGGCGATCATGTCGATCGCGGCCGCGAACCTGTACACGCGCAACATCCACCGCGAGTTCGTGAACCGCAACATGTCGCACGACCAGGAAACGCACGTCGCGAAGCTCGTGTCGCTGATCGTGAAGGTGGGCGCGGTGGCGTTTATCCTCGGGCTGCCGCTGACCTACGCGATCCAACTGCAACTGCTCGGCGGGATCTGGATCATCCAGACGCTGCCGGCGATCGTGCTCGGCCTGTATACGCGGGTGCTCGACCATCGCGGGCTGCTCGCCGGCTGGGCGGCCGGCATCGTCTGCGGCACGTGGATGGCGATCTCGCTGAAGCTGGCGAGTTCGATCTTCACGATCCACCTGTTCGGCCTCGCGATTCCCGGCTACGCGGCCGTGTGGTCGCTGGTCGTGAACCTGGTGGTGTCGGTGGTCGTGAGCGTGCTGGTGCGCGCGATCGGCATGGCGCATGCGGAGGATCGCACGCGGCCGGAGGATTATCTCGACGTCGTCGAGGGTTGATACGGGCCGAGCGCGGCGGCGTGCCGCGCACGCGCCGCGCGGCAACGAAAACGCCCGCCACCGCGAGATGGCGGGCGTTCGTTCCTGCGTCAGCCCTGTGCGCGTTTCGCGAGTTCCTCGCGCTGCGACAGGTCCTCGACGTTGACCATCCAGTGCACGCCGAAACGATCCTTCGCCATCCCGAAGCCGAGCGCCCAGAACGTCTTGCCGAACGGCATCGTCACTTCGCCGCCGTCCGCGAGCGCATTGAACAGCTTCTGGCCTTCGTCGACCGTTGCCGGGTTCAGCGACAGCGAGTAGCCGGCATGCGCGGCGCCGGCCGGCTGGCTGCAGTCCCCGTCCGAGCACATGATCATCGAGTCGCCGATCGTGAAGCTCGCGTGCATCACCTTGTCGGCCATCTCCGGCGACATCGGGTAATCGGGATTCGGCGGTGCGTCCTTGAAGTGCATCTTGAACACCGTCTTCGCGCCGAGCGCCTTTTCGTAGAACTGAAGGGCTTCGTCGGCACGACCGTAGAACGTCAGGTACGGTTGAACTTGCATCGTTGTCTCCTGTGGGCCGGGCAGGCGGATCGGCGCCGGCTCGGGTACTGCGGGGATTGACCGGGACGGGCGCGACGGGATGCGGCCGCCGCACTCGTGACGTGGATTGTAGTGCCCGTGCTCGACGATGGAATGAAAAATAAAAACGGCCGCGAACAGGCAGTTCGCGGCCGTTCGTCGTGCCTGTTGACGGCTGTTGTCAGTCTTGCTGACAGATCAACCGACACCCGTCACGCACGCGCGATTCAGCGCAGCGCGTCGATCAGCTTCTCGAGCTTCACCGCGTCGGCGGCGAACACGCGGATGCCTTCGGCGAGCTTTTCGGTCGCCATCGCTTCGTCGTTCAACTGGAAGCGGAACGATGCCTCGTCGATCGCGACGCGCTCGGACGGCTTGTCCTGCAGCGTGTCCGGCGACAGCTTGCGGGCGACCGTCTCGTTGCTCTCCTGCAGCTTCTGCAGCAAATCGGGACTGATCGTCAGCAGATCGCAGCCGGCGAGTTCGGTGATCTGGCTCGTCGTGCGGAAGCTCGCGCCCATCACTTCGGTCTTGTAGCCGAACGTCTTGTAGTACGTGTAGATGCGGCGCACCGATTGCACGCCCGGATCGTTCGCGCCGCCGTCCTTCGCTTCATTCCATTCCGCGCCGGCCTGCTTCTTGTACCAGTCGTAGATGCGGCCGACGAACGGCGAGATCAGTTGCGCGCCGGCTTCCGCGCACGCGGCGGCCTGCACGAGCGAGAAAAGCAGGGTCATGTTGCACTTGATCCCTTCCTTCTGCAGCACCTCGGCCGCGCGAATGCCTTCCCACGTCGACGCGAGCTTGATCAGGATGCGCTCGCGGCCGACGCCGGCCGCTTCGTACAGCTTGATGAGCTCGCGACCCTTGTCGATCGAGCGCTGCGTGTCGAACGACAGGCGTGCGTCGACCTCGGTCGACACGCGGCCCGGGATCAGCTTCAGGATTTCGGTGCCGAATGCGATCAGCAGGCGGTCGATGATGAAATCGGTGCTTTCGTTGCGGTGATCGCGGACGGTTTTCTCGAGGATCGGCTTGTACGCATCCTTCTGGACGGCCTTCAGGATCAGCGACGGGTTCGTGGTCGCGTCCTGCGGCTTGTATTGCGCAAGCTGCTGGAAGTCGCCCGTGTCGGCGACGACGGTCGTGTACTGCTTCAGCTGGTCGAGTGCGGTAGTCATGGCGATTCGGAAGAAGAGCGCGGGGCGCCGGGTTCTCACGGGCCGCGCGAGCGCGGCGGCGAAGCGAAGCGGCGCCGGGCGCCGCTTCCGATCCATCATTTTAGGCCCGATTCGTGTCGGGCACGTTTTGGCGTGCCGGGCGCGCGCCGCGGCAGGCGGCGAGCCGCGTCACGCGGGGCGCCGCGCGTTCAGGATCACCTGCGTGACGACGCCCGCGACGAGCCCCCAGAACGCGGAGCCGATCGACAGCAGCGTGAGGCCCGAAGCCGTGACCATGAACGTGACGAGCGCCGCTTCGCGCTGCTTCACGTCCTGCATCGCGTTCGCGAGCCCGCTCATGATCGAGCCGAACAGCGCGAGCGCCGCGACCGACACGACGAGCGCCTTCGGCAGCGCCGCGAACAGCGCGGCGATCGTCGCGCCGAAGATCCCGGCGATCAGGTAGAACGTGCCGCACCACACGGCGGCCGTGTAGCGCTTCGCGTGATCCTCGTGCGCTTCGGGGCCCGTGCAGATGGCGGCCGTGATCGCCGCGAGGTTCACGCCGTGCGAGCCGAACGGCGCGAGCAGCAGCGACGCGAGGCCGGTCGTCGCGATCAGCGGCGACGACGGCGTCGAATAGCCGTCCGCGCGCAGCACCGCGATGCCCGGCACGTTCTGCGACGCCATCGCGACGACGAACAGCGGAATGCCGATGCTGACGATCGACGCGATCGAGAACGCGGGCATCGTGAACACGGGTTGCGCGAGCGCGATGTGGAAGCGGCTGAAGTCGAGCAGCCCGAGGCCGCCGGCCACCGCCGTGCCGACGATCAGCGTCGTCGGAATCGCATAGCGCGGCGCGAGCCGCTTGACGATCAGGTAGGTGAAGAACATCGCGAGCACGAGCGCGGTCTGGAACTGCGCGGCGCGGAAGATCTCGATGCCGATCTCGAACAGGATGCCCGCGAGCAGCGCGGCCGCGATGCCGGCCGGAATCCGCTTCATCAGCGTGTCGAACAGCCCGCTCACGCCGACGGCCGTCAGCAGCAACGCGCACACGACGAACGCGCCGATCGCGTCGCGGTAGGGCACGCCGGGCAGCGACGCGATCAGCAGCGCGGCGCCGGGCGTCGACCACGCGACGACGACGGGCGCGCGAAAGCGCAGCGACAGGCCGATGGTCGTCAGCGCCATGCCGATCGACAGCGCCCAGATCCACGACGAGATCTGCGCGTCGGTGAGGTGGGCGGCGCGGCCGGCCTGGAACATCAGCACGAGCGAGCTCGTGTAGCCGGTCATCATCGCGACGAAGCCGGCGACGAGCGCGGACACGGACGTATCGGCGAAAAAGCGGCGGCCGCCGGCGCGGCTGGCGCTCGCGGTGGGCGAAAGGTTCATGCTCTCTCCGGGGCGGCCGCTCGGATGCGGCCTGGGTATCTGCGGGTGGGTGTCGTTACTTGCTGAGTGCGCGCATCGCGGTTTCGAGGCCCGCGAGCGTGAGCGGATACATGCGCTGGCCGAGCACGTCGCGAATGATCGCGATCGATTGCCGGTATTCCCATAGCCGCTCGGGCTCCGGGTTCAGCCATGCATGGTGGGGGAACTGGTCGGCGAGACGGCGCAGCCACACGGCGCCGGCTTCCGGGTTGTTGTATTCGACCGAGCCGCCGGGCTGCAGCACCTCGTACGGGCTCATCGTCGCGTCGCCGACGAAGATCAGCTTGTAGTCGGGCGTGAACTTGTGCAGCACGTCCCACGTCGCGGTGCGCTCCGAGTGACGGCGGCGATTGTTCTTCCACAGATGGTCGTACACGCAGTTGTGGAAGTAGAAGAATTCGAGGTGCTTGAATTCGGCCTTCGCGGCCGAGAACAGCTCTTCGGTGCGCTTGATGTGGTCGTCCATCGAGCCGCCGACGTCGAGCAGCATCAGCACCTTCACGTTGTTGTGGCGCTCGGGCACCATCCGCAGGTCGAGCCAGCCGGCGTTCGCGGCCGTGCTGCGGATCGTGCCGGGCAGGTCGAGCTCCTCGGCCGCGCCTTCGCGCGCGAAGCGGCGCAGCCGCCGCAGCGCGACCTTGATGTTGCGCGTGCCGATCTCGACCGAATCGTCGTAGTCGCGGTACGCGCGCGCCTCCCACACCTTCACCGCGGTGCGATTGCCGTTCGACGGGCCGCCGATGCGCACGCCTTCCGGGTTGTAGCCGCCGTGCCCGAACGGCGACGTGCCGCCCGTGCCGATCCATTTGTTGCCGCCTTCGTGGCGTTCCTTCTGCTCGTCGAGCAGCGCCTTCAAACGCTCCATCAGCTTGTCGAGGCCGCCCATCGCCTCGATCTGCGCCTTCTCCTCGGCCGACAGCTCGCGCTCGAGGCGCTTCTCGAGCCAGTCGAGCGGGATGTCGAACGCCTCGGACGGCAGGGCGGACACGCCGTGGAAATACGCGCCGAACGCCTGGTCGAACTTGTCGAAATATTGCTCGTCCTTGACGAGCGTCATCCGCGCGAGGAAGTAGAACGCGTCGATCGACGGCGAGATCAGCCCGGCCTTCAGCGCTTCGAGCAGCGTCAGGTATTCCTTCACCGAGACGGGCAGCTTGGCTGCGCGCAGCGCGTAGAAGAAATTGAGCAGCATGGCCGGGCCTTCGCGGGTGAGGGGGTTACCGGTTGTGCCGGTTCATGTAGACGAGCCGTTCGAGCAGGCTCAGATCCTGCTCGTTCTTCAGCAGCGCGCCCGCGAGCGGTGGCACGATCTGCTTCGCGTCCGCGCCGCGCAGCGCGTCGGCCGGGATGTTCTCGGCGAGCAGCAGCTTCAGCCAGTCGAGCAGCTCGGACGTCGACGGCTTCTTCTTCAGGCCCGACACGCCGCGCAATTCGAAGAAACTCTCGAGCGCCGCGCGCAGCAGTTCCTCGCGGATGTTCGGGAAGTGCACCGCGACGATCTTCTGCATCGTCGACGGGTCCGGAAACTGGATGTAGTGGAAGAAGCAGCGGCGCAGGAACGCGTCGGGCAGCTCCTTCTCGTTGTTCGACGTGATGATGACGAGCGGGCGGTGCTTCGCGCGGACCGTCTCGCGCGTCTCGTACACGTGGAATTCCATCCGGTCGAGCTCGCGCAGCAGGTCGTTCGGGAATTCGATGTCGGCCTTGTCGATTTCGTCGATCAGCAGCACGCTCGGGCGCTCGGCGTCGAACGCCTGCCACAGCACGCCCTTGACGATGTAGTTCGCGATGTCCTTCACGCGCGCGTCGCCGAGCTGCGAATCGCGCAGCCGCGATACGGCGTCGTATTCGTACAGGCCCTGCTGTGCCTTGGTGGTCGACTTGATGTGCCACTGCAACAGCGGCATGTCGAGCGCGGCGGCCACTTCCTCGGCGAGCATGGTCTTGCCGGTGCCGGGCTCGCCCTTGATCAGCAGCGGGCGTTGCAGCGTCAGCGCGGCATTGACCGCGAGCTTCAGATCGTCGGTGGCGACGTAGTGCGAGGACCCTTCGAAACGCATGGCGGCGCTCTTCTTCATCGGGAAAAAAACCCAGTATAAGTCAGAAGGGCTGTGCGGGCGGGCCGCGCCCGCGTATCGTTGCGGGGCTGCGGCGGGGCGAGCCGGGGGCGCCGTATGGACGCGTTCCCCGCCGACGCGGTACAATCTGGCCGTTTTTTTTGGCCTGCGTGGCGACCGACAAGCAAAACGGCGCGGGCCGTTGCCGCTTCGGCGCCAGTTTCCCCTCAAGCTAGGTTACAAGAGCTATGAACAAATTCGTCGGCAAACACGTCGTTGTCGCAGCGCTCGTGGCGCTCGCGGGCAGCGCGCAGGCGGCCGGTGTGGTCGGCAACCCGAAGGACGGGGCGAGCAAGGCCGCCATGTGCATCGGTTGCCACGGCATCCAGGACTACCGCGCGGCGTACCCGGAGGTCTACCGGGTGCCTGTCCTCGGCGGCCAGAACCAGCAATACCTCGAGAACGCGCTGAAGGCCTACCGCAAGAAGGATCGTCACTTCCCGTCGATGAATGCGATCGCCGGCTCGCTGACCGACCAGGACATCGCGGATCTGTCGGCGTACTACGCCGCCCAGAAGGCCGACACGAAGGACAACCCCTACAAGTAAAGCGCGCGCCGCCGATCTCTCCGGCGGGACAGGAGCATTCATGAACAACGCATTCAAGACGGCGGCGGTTGCACTGGTGGCCGGCCTCGCGATCGGTACCGCCCACGCCGCGGACATCTCGAAGGGCAAGGAACTGGTCGAATCGCACAACTGCGCGGCCTGCCACGGCGCGCAACTGAACAAGCCGATCAACGCGGAGTACCCGCGTCTGGCCGGCCAGCACGCCGACTATCTCGTGTGGGCGATGCGCCAGTACCAGATGGGGCTGACGAACCCGCTGCTCGGTCGCAACAACGCGATCATGCAGGCGCAGGTCCAGAACCTGTCGGTCAGCGACATGAAGGACATCGCGTCCTACATCGAGTCGCTGAAGGAAACCGACCTCGTATTCAAGAAGTAAGCGCGACGGGCCTCACGGGCTCGCGCAGCAAGCATGCCCCGCCTCGGCGGGGTATTTTTTTGCCCGCTCCACGGGGCCGCCGGCGCAGGCCGGGGTGCCGGCCGGGCCGCTCAGTCGCGCGACGCGCGGCGCAGGATGCGCTGCAGGTACGCGTCGGTATCGGGCGGCGTGTTCGTGCGCTGCGCCTCCCAGATCGTCTCGCCGAGGCATTCCATGATCGCGTGCTGCGCATCGTGGGTCGAGTCGAGCTTCGCGGCCAGCTTGTCGTGCGCGGCGCGGATGCCGGGCGGCTGGTCGATCGACAACTGCTCGCTGATCGCGAGGTGCATCGACAGGTGCAGGAACGGGTTCGTGCGGCCTTCCTCGGGCGTGTAGTTGCGCGCCGCCGCGCCGTCGGCGTCGGCCAGTTCGTCGTGGTATTCGGGATGCTCGACGATCCAGTCGGCTGCGATCGCTTCCAGCGGCGTCAGGATCTCGCCCGCGCGCTGCTTGCGCCAGGTCTCGGTGAAAAAGCGACGCACGTCGTCGCGGCTTGGATTGAACATGGTGGGGAAACGTCGTGATTCGGGCGGCGTCATGCCGCGTCGGGCATTGTACGCCGGCGCGGCGGACGGCGCTGGCGGTGGCCTCGGGCGGCTGGAGGCGGGCGGCTGGAGGCGGGCGGCACGGCGCGGGTCGTTGCGGCCGCCCGTCGCGCAACGGGTAAGCGCGGGCTAGGCTCGCCGCCGCCGCGCCGCTACACTCCGACGATTCCCGTCACGGCGCCTTGCTCGCCCGCTTTGACCATGACCGCCACCGTCCGCTCATCGTCCGCCGCCCTGCAGGGCGCGCTCTACGTCGCGTTGTCCGCCGCCGCGTTCGGCGCGATGGCGATTTTCGGCCGCTATGCGTACGCGGCCGGCGTCGACGTGCTCGGGCTGCTGATCGTGCGCTTCGCGATCGGCGGCGCGGTGCTCGCCGCCATCGCGCGGCAGCGCGGCGTCGCATGGCCGCGCGGCCGCGCGCTCGTGCCGCTCGTCGCGATGGGCGCGGTTGGCTACGTCGGGCAGTCGTTCTGCTATTTCAGCGCGCTGCAGCACGCGCAGGCGAGCCTCGTCGCGCTGCTGCTGTACCTGTATCCGGCGTTCGTCACGCTGCTGGCCGCGTGGTGGCTCGGCGAGCGGCTGACGCGCGCGAAGGCCGTCGCGCTGGTGCTGTGCGTCGCGGGTTCGGCGCTGATGGTCGGCGGCGGGCACGGCGAGCCGCTCGGGATCGCGCTTGCGCTGGCCGCCGCGGTGATCTACTCGCTGTACATCGTCGGCGGCACCAAGGCGACGCGCGGCGTCGAACCGCTCGCGACCACCGCGATCATCTGCCTGTCGGCCACCGCGACGCTCGTCGCGATCGCCGTCGTGCGAACGGCGGCGTTCGGCGCGCCGCCGCGGTGGCCCGCGACGGCCGGCGGCTGGGCATCGATGCTCGCGATCGCGCTGGTGTCGACGGTCGCCGCCATGCTCGCGTTCTTCGCGGGGCTCGAGCGGCTCGGGGCCGCGCGCACGTCGATGCTGTCGACGCTCGAACCGGTCGTGACGGTCGCGCTCGCGGCGCTGCTGTTCGGCGAAGCGTTGTCGCCGCTGCAGTGGGCGGGCGGTGTCGCGATCCTGGCGGCCGTGCTGGCGCTCGTGCGCGCGGGCGGCGCGGCCGCCGACGACGCGACGGCGACGTCCAACGCGTAGTCGGGAGGGCGGGGGCACGCCGCCGGCGCCACGGCGACGCCGGCCGGTTGTCGCGCGCGGCCGGGCAGCCAGCGCGGCGCGTCGATACGTCAGCCGCGGCTGATGCTCACTCGTTGGGCGGCGGCGTCTTCGGCCGGAATTCGCACAGCGGTTCGATCGCGCAGTGCCAGCATTCGGGCCGGCGGGCCTTGCATACGTAGCGCCCGTGCAGGATCAGCCAGTGATGCGCGTCCTGCAGGAATTCCTTCGGCGTGAACTTCTCTAGCGCGGCTTCGACGGCCCGCACGTCCTTGCCCGGCGCGAGACCGGTGCGATTCGCGACGCGGAAGATATGCGTGTCGACCGCGATCGTCGGCTGGCCGAACGCGGTGTTCAGCACGACGTTCGCGGTCTTGCGGCCGACGCCCGGCAAGCCTTCGAGCGCCTCGCGATCGGCCGGCACCTCGCCGTCGTAGCGCTCGAGCAGGATCCGGCACGTCGCGACGACGTTCTTCGCCTTGGTGCGATAGAGGCCGATCGTCTTGATGTACTCGGTGACGCCTTCTTCGCCAAGCGCGACGATTTGTCGCGGGGTGTTCGCGACCGGAAACATTTTCCGCATCGCCTTGTTGACCGACACGTCGGTCGCCTGCGCGGACAGCATCACGGCGATCAGCAGTTCGAACGGCGTCGAGTATTCGAGCTCGGTGGTCGGATGCGGATTGAGGCTCTGCAGCGTTTCGTAGATCGCGCGTCGTTTGCTGGCGTTCATGGAGCGTTCTGGTCGGGCGGCGTGGACGGGCCGTCCGGATCGTCGTTGCCTGCGTCGTTGTCGTTGTCGTGGTCGCCGCCGCCCGACGCCGCATCGGCGTCGCGCTGCGCCTGCTGTTCGGCGAGCCGCTTGCGGCGGGCCTCGGCCGCGTCGATCTGCGCCTGGACGGCCGCGCTCACGCCTTCGGTGTTCTTCGGCCCGGCGCCTTGCCCGGACAGTTCTTCCTTCTTTTTGCGCGCGCGTTCGAGTGCGGCGGCGATGATCGCGCGTTTCTTCGCTTCGGCGTCGTCGGCCGGTGCGGCGGCCGGCGCGCCCGACTGTACGGCGGAGGGTTCCGCGGCCGGTTTCGCGGTACTCGCGGCGCGGCGAGCCGCGGCGCGCGCTTCGGCGGCCTCGCGCTCGCGACGCTGGCGCGCAAGCCGCAGATCGTGGCGCTCGCGCGCGGCGTCGGCTTGCTCCTGCGACCACGCATCCCAGCCCGTGCGATCGCCGGTCACCGGCAGCATCGCGATGCAGTCGACCGGGCACGGCGGCACGCACAGGTCGCAACCCGTGCACAGCGACGCGACGATCGTGTGCATCTGCTTCGGCGCGCCGACGATCGCGTCGACCGGGCACGCCTGCATGCACAGCGTGCAGCCGATGCACAGGTTTTCGTCGATGAACGCGACCGCGCGCGGATGTTCGCTTCCGTTCACGGGGTTCAGCGGAATCACCGGCTTGCCGAGCAGGCGCGCGAGGCGCGCGATGCCTTCGGCGCCGCCGGGCGGGCACTGGTTGTAGTTCGCGTCGCCGGCGGCGATCGCCTCGGCGTACGGACGGCAGCCGTTATAGCCGCACTTCGTGCATTGCGTCTGGGGAAGCAGATCTTCGATGCGATCCGCGAGTGTTTTGGAATCGGTCACGGTGACAACAGGCTGACAACGGGCGCCGCGGCGCCGAATGGCTCTCGGCCGCGTCGGGCGCGGCCGGAAAGGTTTGCCAAAGCTCGATTATCGCCGATTTCCCGCATTGCGCTGGACGCCGTCTATGCGCATAATCGAACCGCTTTTTTGCAGGGGCTCAGCAGGAGGGTGGCCGCCCGCGGCGCGCCCGTTCCAGGGCGGCCGGCGCCGAGGCGGTGGGGGTGCCGGTCCGGATCAAGCGGCTCACATAGCAAAACGCCACCATGAATCAGCCAAAAATCAAAAGAGATCCTGAAGGTACGCGCCGCCGCATCCTGATGGCGGCGGCCGAAGAGTTCGCGAATGGAGGGCTGTTCGGCGCGCGCGTCGATCAGATCGCGCGCCGGGCCGAAACGAACGAGCGCATGCTCTATTACTACTTCGGCAGCAAGGAGCAGCTCTTCACCGCCGTGCTCGAACACGCGTTCTCCGCGCTGACGGAGGCCGAGCGCGTGCTGGATCTCGATGGCGTCGCGCCGGTCGAAGCCGTCACGCGGCTCGCGCATTTCGTGTGGGATTACTACCGCGACCATCCGGAGCTGCTGAGGCTCATCAACAACGAGAACCTGCACGAAGCGCGCTATCTGCACAAGTCGACGCGGATCCGCGAGATGATGTCGCCGATCGTCGCGAAGCTCGGCAACGTGCTGATGCGCGGCCAGAAGGCCGGGCTGTTCCGCAGCGACGTCGATCCGCTGCGCTTCTACGTGACGCTGTCGGGGCTCGGCTACTACATCGTGTCGAACCGCTTCACGCTCGCCGCGACGCTCGGCCGCGACTTCACCGATACCGACGAGCGCGCGGAGATGGTCCGGATGAACACCGAGGTGCTGCTCGCGTATCTGCTGCGGCGCTGACGCGACGCATGGAGGAGCCGGTGCGCCGCTGGTTCGCGGCCGCGCCCGGATAAGAAAACGCCGCCGTGCGCAAGCTACGGCGGCGTTTTTGCGTCGGAGCGCGGTGTGTCAGGCGGCCTTGCGGGCTCGCATGGCTTTGGTGCGCGGGCTGCCTGCCGCGCGTTTCGCGGCCGGCGCGGCCTTGGCGGCGGGCGCGACCGTCACGGCCGGCGCCTTCGCGCGCGTGCCGCGCGTGCGTTTGGCGGCGGTGGCGCGCACCGCCGTTTCCGGTTCCGGCTCCGGCTTGGCGGCCGGCACGACGCCGATCGCGGTCGCATCCTGCGCATCGACGGGCAACTTCGCCGCGCCGTTCTTCGGCTCCGGCGCATGCTCGCGAATGAAGTCGCGCAGTTGCGGGTAGATGATCGTGCGCCAGCGGCGGCCCGAAAAGATCCCGTAGTGGCCGCACTTCTCGGCGGTCAGGCTGCGGCGATCGTCTTGCGGGATGCCCGTGCACAGCTCGTGCGCGACGTGCGTCTGGCCGCTGCCCGAGATGTCGTCGAGTTCGCCCTCGATCGTCATCAGTGCGGTGTGCTTGATGTCCTGCGGCCGCACGCGCTCGCCCTCGACGTCCCACGTGCCTTCCGCGAGCCGGAATTCCTGGAACACGACGCGGATCGTCTCGAGGTAATACTCGGCGGCCATGTCGAGCACCGCGTTGTACTCGTCGTAGAAGCGGCGGTGCGCTTCGGCGTCGTCCTCGTCGCCGCGCAGCAGGCTCTGGTAGAAATCCCAATGCGATTGCGCGTGCCGCTCCGGGTTCATCGCGACGAAGCCCGTGTGCTGAAGGAAGCCCGGATAGACCTGGCGGCCTTCGCCCGGATAGTTCGCGGGCACCGTGTGGATCACGTTGTTCTCGAACCACGAGGTCGAGTGCTGCGTCGCGAGCGAGTTCACGGAAGTGGGGCTGCGGCGCGCGTCGATCGGGCCGCCCATCATCGTCATCGTGAGCGGCGTGTCCTCGCCGCGGCTCGCCATCAGCGAAATCGCCGCGAGCACCGGCACCGTCGGCTGGCATACCGAGATCACGTGCAGGTTGCGCGCGCCGATGTGACGGATGAATTCCTGGATGTACGCGATGTAGTCGTGCAGGTGGAACGGGCCGACCTCGACCGGCACCATCCGCGCGTCGATCCAGTCGGTGATGTAGACCTTGTGATCCTGCAGCAGCGTGCGCACCGTGTCGCGCAGCAGCGTCGAGTGGTGGCCCGACAGCGGCGCGCAGACCAGCACGACCGGTTCGTCCTTCAGTTGCGTGACGGCGTCGGCGTCGTCCGAATAGCGCTTGAAGCGCAACAACCGGCAGAACGGCTTCTCGATGATCGTCTGCTCGACGATCGGGATGTTGTGGCCGTCCTTGACGATCTGGTGAATGTTGAATTCCGGCTTTTCGTAGTCCTTGCCGAGCCGATACATCAGCTCATAGGCGGCCGCCATCCGCGGTGCGCCGGGCATCAGCGAGAACGGGCTCGACGGATTCGCGAACGACTTCGACGCGGCCTGGGCCCAGGCCGTGAGCGGGCTCAGCATGGCCCGCTGGAATTCGTGCAATTGGTAAAGCATGCAGACTACTCCCGCGTGGGGGACGGTGCGCAAGGGCGGCGTGGGGCGTCGCGGCGTGCCGTGTGGGTCAGCGACCGGCCATGTTGCGATGCAGCCGGACAATCGTGTCGATCATATCGGACAACGATCGGTGTTGCAATGCAACATTTCCTCGGATTTTCATCAAAGCTTTGCGAATTGACGATCTCTGAACAAGGCTTCCCGGCCGCCGCTCAGCGGCCGGTGGCCATGGCCGGCGCGGGCTGGCCGGCCGCGCGCGCCATCGCGTCTTCGTGGTGCATCAGGTTCATCGCGGTATGCACGAGCGCCACGTGCGAGAACGCCTGCGGGAAGTTGCCGACGAGCCGGCCGGCCACCGGGTCGTATTCCTCCGCGAGCAGCCCGAGGTCGTTCGACAGCGCGAGCAGCCGGCTGAACAGCCGATGCGCGTCGTCGATCCGGCCGAGCAGCGCGTAGCTGTCGACCAGCCAGAAGCTGCACGCGAGAAACGTGCCTTCGCCGGGCGGCAGGCCGTCGTCGTATTCGGTCGTGCGGTAGCGCATCACGAGCCCGTCGTGCAGCAATTCCCGTTCGATCGCATCGACCGTGCCGACGATGCGCGGATCTTCCGGCGGCAGGAAGCCGAGCTGCGGCAGCAGCAGCACGCTCGCGTCGAGCTCGTCGCTGCCGTAGCTCTGCGCGAACGCCTGCTTGCCTTCGTGCCAGGCGTTCGCGCAGACGTCCGCGTGGATGCGCTCGCGCAGCGCGCGCCAGCGGTCGAGCGAGCCGGGCAGCCGGAACATTTCCGCCGACTTGATCGCGCGGTCGAACGCGACCCACGCCATCACCTTCGAGAACGTGAAATGGCGGCGGCCGCCGCGCGTTTCCCAGATTCCTTCGTCGGGCTCCTGCCAGATCTTCTCGAGATGGTCGAGCAGCGCGCACTGCACGGACCAGACCGTGTCGTCGGCCTGCAGGCCGCCCACGCGGGCGAGGTGCAGCGCGGCCATCACCTCGCCGAACACGTCGAGCTGGAGCTGGTTCGCGGCGCCGTTGCCGATGCGTACCGGCAGCGAATCCTGGTAGCCGGGCAGCCAGTCGAGCTCCATTTCCGGCAGCCGGCGCTCGCCGGCGATCCCGTACATGATCTGGATCTGCTCGGGCGAGCCGGCCATCACGCGGCCGAGCCACGTGCGCCACGCGCGCGCCTCGTCGTAGTAGCCGCCGCGCATCAGCGCGAGCAGCGTGATCGTCGCGTCGCGCAGCCAGCAGTAGCGGTAGTCCCAGTTGCGGTTGCCGCCGATCTTCTCGGGCAGCGACGTGGTCGGCGCGGCGACGATGCCGCCGGTCGGCTCGTACGCGAGCGCCTTCAGCGTGATCAGCGAGCGGCGCACGGCGGCCGCGTAGCGGCCCTGCACCTGGCAGCGGCCCGACCATTCGAGCCAGTAGTTCTCCGTGCGCGCGAGCATCGACAGCGGGTCGCGCGCGGGCGGCAGCCGCATGTGCGACGCCGCGTAGCCGAGCGAGAACGGCACGCGCTCGTCGGCGCGGACCGTGAATTCCGCGAGCGTATGGAGGTTCTTGCCGGTGAGCGGCACCGGCGTGCGCAGCACGACGGTATCGGGGCCGGCGATGGCCTTCATGCCGTCCTCGCGGGTCAGTTGCGTGACCCACGGAATCGAGAAACCGTAGTCGAAGCGCAACACGAGCTCCATGCGCATCTTCATCGTGCCGTGGCGGCCGACGACGATCCGCACCAGTTCGGACCAGCCGTTGCCGGGCGGCATGAAGTCGATCACGGTGACGGCGCCGTCCGCGCTTTCGTAATCGGTTTCGAGAATCAGCGTGTCGCCGCGATAGCGGCGTGTCGTGTGCGTGATCGCGGCGTCGGCGGCCGGAGCAAGCAGCCAGCGGCCGTGCTCGGGCGTGCCGAGCAGCGCCGCGAAGCAGGCGCCCGAATCGAAGCGGGGCCAGCACAGCCAGTCGACGGAGCCGTCTTTTGCGATCAGCGCGGCCGTGTGGCCGTCGCCGACGAGGGCGTAGTCTTCGATCAGGGCGGGCATGGGCAGGCGATCCTTGGGTATTCGAATTCACAATGCGGACGTCGGCGGCCCGGACTTCACGCCCGGGCGCCGCGCCCCGTATACTCGGCCGGGCGGCGGAGCGCATGAACGGCCGGCGTTTCGTCCTATCTCAACACTTGAAGCGACTCGATGCAAGGAGGATTCAATGCCCAACCGTTTACGGGAGCGTGACGCACGCGCTTCGACACGAGGGTTCCCGCTTAGGTTCGCTCACTGGATGAAAGGTTTCGCGATCGTGCTTTCCCTGTCCGCGACCCATGCATTCGCGCAGCAATCGTCCGCCCCGGCCGACGGCGTCTACAACCTGCTCGTCGGCACCTATACGGGCGGCGGCAGCGACGGGATCTACGTTTACCGCTTCGACACCAGGACGGGCAGCGTCGCGCCGGTGTCGTCGGCGAAGACCGTGAATCCGTCGTATCTGTTGCCGAGCCGCGACGGTCGCACCGTCTACGCGGTCAACGAGCTGCCCGGCGACGACGGGCCCGCGACGCAGCGCGGCGGCGTCAGCGCGTTCCGCTTCGACGCGAAGACGGGCGCACTCAGCTTCATCGACCGCGTATCGTCGGAGGGGAACGACCCTTGCTATCTCGCGCTGTCGCCGGACGGCAAGTACCTCGTCACCGCCAACTACTCGGTCGCGGCCGACCCGGGCGGCAGCTTCGCGGTGTTTCCGCTGCGCGACGACGGCGGGGCCGGCCAGGCCGTGCTGACCGTCCACCACGAAGGCACCGGGCCCGTGAAGGGCCGCCAGGACGGCGCGCACGTGCATTCGACGGTGTTTTCGCCGGACGGCCGCTACCTGTTCGTGCAGGATCTCGGCGCGGACAAGATCTACGGCTACCGCTACACGGTGGACGGCAGCCGCGGGCTGATCAGCCCGACCGACACGCGCTACACGCCGGTGAAGGCCGGCTCGGGCCCGCGTCACATGGTGTTCGGCGCCGACGGCCGCTTCGCGTACGTGACGAGCGAGCTCAACGCGTCGGTCGAGGTGTTCGGCTATCACGACGGCAAGCTGACGCCGGTTCAGACGGTGCCGATGACGGCGCCGGGCTTCAAGGGCAAGGTCGGTGGCGGCGCGATCCACCTGTCGCCGGACGGGCGCTTCCTGTACGCGAGCAACCGCGGCGACGCGAACGACCTCGTGATCTACGCGGTGAACAAGGCCGACGGCCGGCTCAAGCACGTCGGCCGCCAGTCGAGCCTCGGCAAGACGCCGCGCGAGTTCCTGATCGATCCGACCGGCAAGTGGCTGATCGTCGGCAACCAGGACAGCGACACGTTCTACGTGTTCAGCCGCGATGTCGAAACGGGGCAGCTCGGCGCGAATCCGCAGAAGGTCGCGGTCGGCAAGCCGGTCGACTTCAAGCTGGTGCCGGTCGAGCAGTAAATCCCGGTCGATTCCCGGCCGATGCAAGAAGGGCGCTGCCGATGCAGCGCCCTTCGTATTTGGGGCAGCCGCTTGCGCGGCGCGCCCGTATCGATGAATCGCGGCCGGCGGGCCGCCGGCCTCAGTCGGCCGCGGCCGGCACGAGCACCTCGCGGCTGCCGTTGATGCCCATCGCCGATACGAGGCCCGCCGTTTCCATCTGCTCGACGAGGCGCGCCGCGCGGTTGTAGCCGATGCGCAATTGCCGCTGCACGGACGAGATCGACGCGCGCCGCGTGCGCACGACGAACGCGACGGCTTCGTCGTACAGCGGATCGGCTTCCGCATCCGGCGCGTCGCCGAACAGGTCCTGCGTCGCGCCGTCGGCGGCCGGGCCGTCGAGGATGCCTTCCTCGTACTGCGGCTCGCCGAACTGCTTCAGATACTCGACGATCCGGTGCACTTCCTCGTCGGCGACGAACGCGCCGTGCACGCGCTGCGGATAACCGGTGCCCGGCGGCAGGAACAGCATGTCGCCCATCCCCAGCAGCGACTCCGCGCCCATCTGGTCGAGGATCGTGCGCGAATCGATCTTCGACGATACCTGGAACGCGACGCGCGTCGGGATGTTCGCCTTGATGAGGCCGGTGATCACGTCGACCGACGGACGCTGCGTCGCGAGGATCAGGTGGATGCCGGCCGCGCGCGCCTTCTGCGCGAGGCGGGCGATCAGTTCCTCGATCTTCTTGCCGGCGACCATCATCAGGTCGGCCAGCTCGTCGATCACGACGACGATCAGCGGCAGCGTCGACAGCGGCTCCGGATCGTCGGGCGTCAGCGAGAACGGGTTGCCGATCTTCTTTTCCTTCGCTTGCGCGTCGCGGATCTTCTGGTTGAAGCCCGCGAGGTTGCGCACGCCGACGGCCGACATCAGCCGGTAGCGTTTCTCCATTTCGCCGACGCACCAGTTCAGCGCGTTCGCCGCGAGCTTCATGTCGGTGACGACCGGCGCGAGCAGGTGCGGGATGCCTTCGTAGACCGACAGCTCGAGCATCTTCGGGTCGATCATGATGAGCCGCACGTCTTCCGGCGTCGCCTTGTACAGCAGCGACAGGATCATCGCGTTGATCGCGACCGACTTGCCCGAACCCGTCGTGCCGGCCACCAGCATGTGCGGCGCCTTCGCGAGATCGGTGACGACCGGGTGGCCGGTGATGTCCTTGCCCATCGCGATCGTCAGTTGCGACGGCGAATGCTGGTACTGGCGCGATTCGAGAATCTCCGACAGGCGGATCATCTGGCGCTTCGCGTTCGGCAGTTCGAGGCCCATGCAGGTCTTGCCGGGGATCGTCTCGACGACGCGGATCGACGTGAGGCCGAGGCCGCGCGACAGGTCCTTCATCAGCCCGACGATCTGGCTGCCGCGCACGCCGAGCGCGGGTTCGATCTCGAAGCGCGTGATCACGGGGCCGGCCGATGCGCCGACCACCGTCACCGGCACCTTGAATTCCTGCAGTCGCTGTTCGATCACCTGCGCGGTTTGCGCGAGGTGTTCCTCGGTGATCGTTTCGACGTCGTCTGACGCAGGCTCGAGCAGGTCGAGCGTCGGCAGTTCGACGTTGAACGACGCGGGTGCGTGGAATTCGAACGCGTTCGGGCGCGGCTGACGGGCGGGGGCGGCCGGGGCCGGTTCGGTGGCCTCGATCGCCTGGGTGGCCGGTGCGCCGATCGGTGCGACAGTGGGCGGTGTCGGCGCGGCAACGACGGCCGCAGGCGGATGCGGGAGGCTCCCGCCGGGGAGGGCCGTTGCCGGCGCTGCCGTGATCGGCGCCTCGGTCACGTCGTGCGACATGGACCAGCCGGACGACGTGGCGGCAGCGGCGGGCGGTGTCGTGAACGTCCGCGTTGCGACCGTGGCAGGGACGAACGCGATCGACGGGGCCTGCGTCGCGGTGGGCGCATCGATCGACATCAGCGGTCCGGTTGCGGCGGCAGGCAAGCCCGTGACCGGGTGAGCCGGCGTGGCGGCGAGCGCGGCTGTCGGCGCGATCGCGCTGAAGGATGGCGACGTCGTGGCGGAAACGGCCGGCGACGCGGGAAGGGCGATGGCCGGCTGCGGAGCGGCTGCGCCGGGTGAGCCGGATGAGCCGGATGGAGCGGACGTCGTCGCACCGGTCGAGGTGGTCGTCGTGTCGGCTGGACGCGTCGATGCGGGCGCGGAAGACGGCGCCGCGATCGGCGTGGTTGCGGAAAGCACGGGCGCCGACGTTCCGGCGATCGACGAAGAGGGCAGGGCGGCGAACGGGACGATGCCGTCGGCAGGCTTCACGTCGGCGTGCGCATCGGCGGCACGTTCAGGCACGTTGGCCGGTGCGGCGCGATCGATGACAGGCGCCGGTTGCGTGTCGTCCTTGTCGTCGGTATCGGGCGAGCCGGCCGGATGGCGGGTGGCCGGGTCGCGAACCGCCGTATCGTCTGCCTGCGCGGAGGCGGGATCGGCGGATTCCGATCCCGCGGTGTCCGCCAGCGATTCGGCGACCGGATTCCCGGTCGACACGTCGAAGGCGGAAGCCGGCGGGCTGGCGACGTCTTCCCACGGCGCGACGTCGACGGGCGTGTCGAACGAAGGCGCGGCGGGCGCATCGTCGACGGGAGGGATCTCGTCGTCGGCACGAGGCGAAAACACGCGATCGTCGACGCGGGTATCCGGCAGCGCGTGCGGGGTGGTGTCATCAAACGACGGGGTGGGCGAATCGTCGACTGGAGCCTGTGTCATGCCGGATTCCGCCGGCATGAAGGCGTCGAGCACGATCGGCGCGGTGTCGTCATGCGCAGGTGCGGCTTCGTGTTCGGCCGGGGCAGGGATGTCCTGCGCTGCGATGCCGTGCGTCGCGGAGACGAACGCGTCCGACACAGCCGCCGCTGCCGGCGCGCCCACGCCACCTGCCGCCGCGGCTACGCCGGCAGCGGCAGCGGTTGCGGTTGCCGTGTGCGTCGCGTCGGCCGGCTGTGCGCCGCCCAGCGCCGCCCATTGCGCGGTGCTGGCTTCGATCGCGCGCAGCGTGTCGTGAACGCTCGGCGCAGGCGTGATCGGCGCGGCCGGTTTTTCCGTCCACGCATAGAGCGGCGCGCGTGCCGGCGCGGGCGGCGCCGGGCGGCGTCGTGTCGCGTCCGGCGGCAGGCCGGCTGCCGCCGTGCCGGCGGCCGGACGCACCGGCGGACGCTGCGGTTGCGTAC
>NZ_JAUJRI010000012.1:0-164627 GCF_030504405.1 Burkholderia sp. AU44665
GGTCGGTGAAGACCGGTACGGCTTGCGGCTGGACGGTGACGACGCCGACTTCCGGCGTTTGCGGCGGCGGTGCCGATTCTTTTTTTCCGCAGGCAGCCAGGAAAACCGCGGCTGCCGCGACAGTGATCAAGCGGTATGGAACCCGTTCGACGCGCATGGAGCGACCTCTGTGTGTAACCAATGGAATAAGTGCGGCACCCGGCGGGAGCGCAACACGGATGCGCCTCGCGGCGCAGATCGAACACCGAATTACTGGACTGCTGGATACAGCACGTCGGCACGAGACCTCCGTGCCGACGGGGATGCCGCGAACTGCGGACTGATACTAGGGCGGGAATCAGCAGAGTGGGATATTAACTGATTGCCACTTGGGTCATTCGATCGTAGGGTGGTATTGTATATACATTCACGAATGTATGTAAAAAGCCCGTTCGTGCTCCGCCGGCTGTTCAGTCTTACGGATTGTTACCAATCGCCAGCATAGCCCGTCCGCATGACGGCGACGAGGGGTTGCGGACCCTATATTCATCCACGATCGATCCAATCAGGCCTGCACATGGTCAGACGTACCAAGGAGGAGGCGCTCGAGACGCGCAATCGCATTCTCGACGCCGCCGAACACGTGTTCTTCGAAAAAGGCGTGTCGCACACGTCGCTCGCGGACATCGCCCAGCACGCCGGCGTGACGCGCGGCGCGATCTACTGGCATTTCGCGAACAAGAGCGAACTGTTCGATGCGATGTTCGACCGCGTGTTCCTGCCGATCGACGAATTGAAGCGGATACCGCTCGACGCGCCGGGCGGCAATCCGCTGGAGAAGGTGCGCCAGATCCTGATCTGGTGCCTGCTCGGCGTGCAGCGCGACGCACAGCTGCGGCGCGTGTTCAGCATCCTGTTCATGAAGTGCGAGTACGTCGCGGACATGGAGCCGCTGCTGCAGCGCAACCGCGCGGGGATGAGCGAGGCGCTGCACATGATCGACGCCGATCTCGCGGCGGCCGTGGGGCTCAAGCTGCTGCCCGAGCGGCTCGATACGTGGCGTGCGGCGCTGATGCTGCACACGCTCGTCAGCGGCTTCGTGCGCGACATGCTGATGCTGCCCGACGAGATCGACGCCGAGCAGCATGCGGAAAAGCTCGTCGACGGCTGCTTCGACATGCTGCGCTACAGCCCGGCGATGCTGAAGGACGGCGACTGACCGGGCGGCGCATCGCGCGCCGCGTCGCCGTACCGGGTCAGGCTGCCTTCGCGCGCCGCGCGCGGGCCCGCCGGTTCGACGCGGCCACCGAATCGCGCGCCGGCATCGCCGCGCCGGCCAGCCCCGCGATCCACGTGTCGGTCGACATCACCGCCGCGAAATTCGACTGGAACACTACCCCGTACGCGCGGTGAATCTCTTCGGCGCTCGCCGCGCCCGCTTCGTTCTCGTAAGGCAGCGCGCCCGTCGCGTCGCTCAGGTACTCGACCTTCAGCCCCGCATGCGCCGCGTGATAGACGGTCGACGCATTGCAGTTGTGCGTCATGTAGCCGGCCACCGCGAGCGTGTCGATCCCGTGCGCGTCGAGCCACGCGGCGAGATCGGTGCCGGCGAACGCGCTCGCCTGCGCCTTCTCGATCCGATGCGCGTACGGCCGGCTGGCCACCACCGCGTGCAGCGCGACGCCGTCGGTGCCTGGCGCGAAGATCGGCGCGCCGGCCGGCGCGACGTGCTGAACCACGATCACCGGCACGCCGGCCGCGTGCGCGGCGTCGATCGCGCGGCCGATGTTCGCCAGCGACACGTCGAGCGGCGGATATTCGATCGGCAGGTTGCCGGTCACGTATTCGTTCTGCACGTCGATCACGATCAGTGCGCGACGGGCAGCGGGACGGGAAGCGGAATGCGGGGCCGTGTTCGACATGGCGATCTCCTGGTCGGGGAGGCGCTGCCCCGCCCCGGAGCGGGGCGGCCAGCAGTGCGATGCGATGCATTGTCGGCGCGCGCGACCCGGGCTGATAGTGGCCTGATAGCCATTCTTCGATAGAATCGGGCCATCACCTTCCCGGAACCGCGCCATGCTCGCCGCCGCGTCGCCCGTCAGCTCCATTCCGACCGTCGTCGCGGTGATCGCGTACGACGGCATCAGCCCGTTCCACCTGTCGGTGCCGTCGGTCGTGTTCGGCCAGGCACGCGACGCGGCCGTGTCGCCCGCGTTCGAGTTCCGCGTCTGCTCGGCCGAGCGCGGCCCGCTCGCGACGACGGGCGGCTTCACGATCACCGCGCCGTACGGGCTGGACGCGCTCGACGATGCGGACATCGTCATCGTGCCTTCGTGGCGCGACCCGGACGAAACGCCGCCCGACGCGCTGCTCGATGCGGTCCGCGCGGTCGCCGCGCGCGGCGTGGAACTCGTCGGCCTGTGCCTCGGCGCCTACGTGCTCGCCGCGGCCGGCCTGCTCGACGGTCGCCCGGCCACCACGCACTGGGCGTGGGCCGACGATTTCGCGCAGCGCTTTCCCCGCGTGAAGCTCGATCCGGACGTGCTGTACGTGGACGACGGCAACCTGATGACGTCGGCCGGCACCGCGGCAGGCCTCGACTGCTGTCTGCACGTCGTGCGGCGGCGCTTCGGCTCGGACGCCGCGAACCGCATCGCGCGCCGCCTCGTGATCCCGCCGCACCGTCAGGGCGGGCAGGCCCAGTACGTGCCGCAGCCGGTCGCGGCGCACCCGCGCGACGCGCGGCTCGCGGGGCTGCTCGACTGGGTACGCGGCCATCTCGACGCCGCGCACAGCGTCGATTCGCTCGCCGAACGCGTGCTGATGAGCCGGCGCACGTTCACGCGCCACTTCCGCCAGGCGACCGGCACGACCGTCACCGCGTGGCTGCAGGCCGAGCGGCTCGCACGTGCGCGGCTTCTGCTCGAAACCACCGGCCAATCGATCGACGCGATCGCGCAGGCGGCCGGCTACGGCTCGAGCGTGTCGCTGCGCCAGCATTTCACGGGCGCGCTCGGCACGTCGCCGTCTGCGTATCGGAGGGAATTTCGCGGCGCCGGAGCCGGTGCCGGCGGGGGACGGTGACACCCGCCGCGCGGGCGCAGCGCGGGCCGTGACGCGGAACCGGGCGGCCGATCGGCCGCTCAGCCGCCGTTGAACCAGCGTGCCGCGTAAAGCAGCAGCGCGACGAACACGATCATCGCCGCCCAGGCCCACACGGGCACCGTGCCGGAATCGCGATGCCGGAGCGCGCTCGCCGCCCGCCCGCTCAGCGCGCCGCCGAGATGCGGCGGCAGCGAACGCTTCGTCGCGGCCATCAGCGATGCGGGCCGCAGGAACACATGCTGGCGCCGCTGCGCAGAAGCGCTCGCGCGATTCGGCGCGAGGCCGTGCTTCGCCTGCACGACCGCGCTGAACTCGCGGAAGAACGTGTCGGTCCATTCCCGCAGCGCATTGTCGATCTGCCGCCCCGGCAATTCGGCGAGCGGCCCGCTCGCCGTGGCCCAGACCACGTACTCGATCCGCGTGGCGGTCGCATCGTCATCCGGCATCAGCACGAGTTCGACCTGGCCGCGCAGCGCGCCGAGGCCGTCGGCCCGCGCCTTGAAGTTGAGCACGCGGCGCGGCTGCCCTTGCGCGTCGCCCTGCTCGGCGGCCGCGTGCGCGCGCACGTCGTAGCGGGCGCGCAGCGGGCCGAGCGGCACCGTGATCGTCAGCGCGAACTCGCCGTGCGCGAGTTTCACGAACGATTCGCAATGATCGAAGCTCGCGCGCAGCAGTGCGAGATCCTCCAGCGCGTCCCGCACGACAGGCGGCGCGAGCGGTACGCGTAACGTGTCGTTCAGTTCCATGTCGCCTCCCCGATGAACGCGCGCCGCATCAGGACGTCTCGACGAGACTGTCGACCCGTGCGACATCGAAGGCGACGTAGAGCGCGAGCACGGCCGCCGCCTCCTTCGGCTGTTCGTAACTCCATGCGGCGTTCTCGATCACGCCGTCTTCCGTCTGCAAGTCGAAATGCACGGCCTGCCCCCTGAACGGGCAGGCCGACGTGACGCCCGATTTCACGAGCCGGCGCATGTTGACGTCGCCGCGCGGCAGGTAATGGATGTCTGGAAGCCCCGCCTCACGGACCGTCAGCGCACCGTGCGAATCGGCATAGGTGATGCCGCGATGGATCACGCGCACGCGATGACGGTTCGGCACGATTTCGAGTCGAGGGTCGGTTGCATCGGACATCGTCTCTCCTTCGGGCGGCAGTCAGGCCGGGGCAGGAAACGAAAAAGCCACGGCACGCATGCCGTGGCTTTCATTATGGGCGAAACTTCGTCCGATTGCGCGACCGGGATCGCGGCCGCGTGCGGCGGGCTACTGCGCACTCCACTGGAACGCGGCTTTCGCGCCGCCCTTCGCGCCGACCGTGACGGCGCGCGATTCGTCGCTACCCTGGTACGACGCGTGCACCGTGTAGCGCCCAGGCGGCACCTTCACGAGCATGTAGGGCCCACGCGCATCGGTTTTCAGCACTTCGGCGCCCTTGCCGTCGACGATCCGGACATGGACGTCGGCCAGGAACTCGCCGCCCTTGCCGGTGAAGCGCAGCGCGAGCGGCCACTGCGCCTCGCTGCGCTGGAACGCCGTCGATTCGTCCAGCCCGACGCCGCCGGACACGAAGGTGACGTCGCCCTGCTGGCGCGCGGCGGGCAAGCCGTCCAACTGCGCGTACGCGCCGGTCGCGCCGGCTGCGAGGCCGGCAGCCAGCGCCGCGGCGACGGCAAATCGGGACACGTTGCGTAGATTTTGCATGGCTCTCTCCTTGGGGTCGGAACACATACTGGGCGCAGCGTCACGCGATCGCACGGCGGCGGCGCCCGCCGCAGCCGGGCTGGCCGGCCGCGGCCGCTGCCGGTCAGCTCAGGTCGACCGGCACGAAGATCTGTGCATTATCGCGCTGGATCAGCAGAGCAAGACTGTTGCCCGCGCCCTTCACCGCGTCACGCAACTGCTCGGGGCTCGTGACCGGGCGGCCGTTCACCGCGAGGATCACGTCGCCAGGCTGGATGCCCGCGTTCGCGGCCGGCCCGCCGGCCTGCTGCACGATCAGCCCGTGCGACAGGTTGTCGGCGCTGCGCTCCTGTGGCGACAGCGGACGCACCGCGACACCCAGGCGGCCCTGCTCGACCGGCCCGCCGTCGTTCGATGCGAGCTTCGCATCGGCCATCGCGCCGAGCGTCACGCTGATCGACTTCTTCGACTTGTCGCGCCAGATCTGCAGGTCGGCCTTCGAACCCGGCTTCAGGTTCGCGATCTGCGCGGGCAGCGACGTCGAATCGGCGACCGGCGAACCGTTGACCGACAGGATCACGTCGCCCGGCTGCAGGCCCGCCTTCGCGGCCGGGCCGTTGGCGTCGACCGAGCTGACGAGCGCGCCGTCCGGCTTCTGCAGCCCGAACGAGCTCGCGAGCGTCTGGTTCAGCCCCTGCACGGCGACGCCGAGACGGCCGCGGCTCACGTGGCCCGTCTTCACGAGCTCGTCCTTCACCTTGATCGCCTCGTTGATCGGAATCGCGAACGACAGGCCCTGGAAGCCGCCCGTCTGCGAGTAGATCATCGAGTTGATGCCGATCACCTCGCCCTGCAGGTTGAACAGCGGGCCGCCCGAGTTGCCGGGGTTCACCGGTACGTCGGTCTGGATGAACGGCGTGTAGTTCTCGTCGGGCAGCGCGCGCGACTTCGCGCTGATGATGCCCGACGTGACCGTGTTGTCGAAGCCGTACGGCGAGCCGATCGCGACGACCCACTGGCCGACCTTGCTCTGCGCCGGGTCGCCGATCTTCACGGTCGGCAGGCCGCTCGCGTCGATCTTCAGCACGGCGACGTCGGACTGCTTGTCGGCGCCGACGACCTTCGCCTTGTATTCTCGCTTGTCGGTCAGCTTGACCGTGACGACGTTCGCGCCGTCGATCACGTGCGCGTTGGTCAGGATGTATCCGTCGGAACTGACGATGAAGCCCGACCCGAGGCTCGCGCTCGGCTGGTCGTCCGGCTGCGCGTCGCCGCCCATGCCCGGCACCTGGCCGTAGAAGTGCTTGAAGAACTGGTAGAACGGGTCGCTCGGATCGATCGGCAGCTGCGGCTGCGGCGCGCGCCGCGCGACCTGCTTCACGACATGCTTCGCGCTGATGTTCACGACCGCCGGGCCGTAGGTTTCGACGAGCCCGGAGAAATCGGGGATGCCGGTCTTGGCGGCGGCTTCGGCCGGCATCATGGCGGCCTGCGCGGGCGTGATGATCTGCGGATCGGCGCGGCGGGTGCCGGCGAAATAGCCTGCCGACAGGGCGGCCGCCACGGCGACCGCGACGGTGCCGCGCGCAAGGAATCGGGTGTTCATCGTAGGACCTCCTCGTTGTTAGGACGCAGCGTAACGACCCTGACTTAAAGGAGGCTTAATCAGCCTTAAGCGAGGCTTAAGCGGCTGCCGCGCGGCTACCGGCGGCCGGGCTCGCCCTTCAGGCGGATTCGGAAGGCTGCGGCGCCTGGGTTGGCATCTCGGCGTCGCGGAACACGACGCTGACGAGCAGGCCGCCCGCGGCCGCATCGCCGAGCGACACCGTCGCGCCCTGCTGCGCCGCCACGCGCTTGACGATCGCGAGCCCGAGCCCGCTGCCCGACACGTCGGTGCGTGCCCGCGCCGTGCTGTCGCGGTAGAAGCGGTCGAACACGCGCTCGCGCTCGTCGGCCGGAATGCCCGGCCCGCTGTCGGCGATCTGCACGCACGCGCGGCCGGCCGCGTCGCGCGTCAGCGATACGTCGATGCGGCCGCCGTCCGGCGTGTACTTCACCGCGTTGTCGAGCAGGTTGCCGAACATCACGCGCAGCGCGCCGACGTCCGCGACGACGCTCGCCGCGCACGTTTCCTCGAAGCCGAGATCGATGTCGTGCCGCTGCGCGAGCGGCGCATGCGCGGCCACGCACTCGGTAAGCAGCGCCTGCAGGTCGACCGGCTCGCGCATCGTCGCGCCGTCCGGCTCCGCGCGCGCGAGCGCGAGCAGTTGCTCGGTGAGACGCGTCGCGCGCGACACGCCGTCCTGGAGATCCGCGATCGCCTCGCCGCGCGACGCATCGTCCTTCGCGCGGGCGACGAGCTGCGCCTGGATCTGCACGGCCGCGAGCGGCGTGCGCAACTCGTGCGCGGCGTCGGCGACGAACGCCTTCTGCGTGTCGAGCGCCGCCGACAGCCGCGCGAGCAGCCCGTTCAGCGCCCGCACGAGCGGCTGCACCTCGAGCGGCAGGCGCGCGTCGGGCAGCGGGTCGAGCGCTTCCGGCCGGCGCGCCTCGACCGCGCGCGTCACGCGGCCGAGCGGCGCGAGCCCGCGGCCGACGATCATCCACACGGCCGCGCCGAGGAACGGCAGCAGCACGATCAGCGGCCACAGCGTGCGCAGCGCGACGTTGGCCGCCAGCCGGTTGCGCACCGACAGCGGCTGCGCGAGCTGCACGACGTTGTCGCCGACGATCGCGCCGTACACGCGCCATTCGCCCCGATCGGTACGCTCGGTCGAAAAGCCGAGCTCCGCGCGCGGCGCGATCGGCGCGCGCGGATGCGAGAAGTACATCAGCACGCCGTTGCGATTCCAGATCTGGATCACGATGCCTTCGTCGCCGTTGGTACGCGAGCCGAACACCTGCGAGAACGGCTCCGACGGCAGCGCCGCGGCGATTTCCTGCAACTGGTAGTCGAACAGTTCGTTCGCCTCGGCGAGCGCCTGCCGGTAGATGAGCCAGCCCGCCATGCCCACGCCCGCGACGACGATCGCGAGCAGCCAGATCAGCAATTGATGACGAATCGACCGCACGCGTCAGCTTTCCTTGACGACCATGTAGCCGAGCCCGCGCACGTTGCGGATCAGGTCCGAGCCGAGCTTCTTGCGCAGCGCGTGGATATAGACCTCGACCGTGTTGCTGCCGATCTCCTCGCCCCAGCCGTACATCTTCTCCTCGAGCTGGCTCTTCGACAGCACCGCGCCCGGCCGCGCGAGCAGCGCCTCGAGCAGCGCGAACTCGCGCGCGGACAGCGCGACGGGCGCGCCGTCGAGCGTCACCTGATGCGCAGCCGGATCGAGCGTCAGCGCGCCGTGGCGGATCAGCGACTCGCTGCGCCCGGCCTGACGGCGGATCAGCGCGCGCATCCGCGCGCCCAGCTCGTCGAGGTCGAACGGCTTGACGAGATAGTCGTCGGCGCCGGCGTCGAGCCCCTTCACGCGGTCGGCGACCGCATCGCGCGCGGTGACGATCAGCACCGGCAGCGCCAGCCCGCGCCCGCGCAGCGTGCGCAGCACGTCGATGCCGTCGCGCTTCGGCAGGCCGAGATCGAGCAGCAGCAGGTCGTACGTCTCGCCGCCGAGCGCCGTGAGCGCCGCGTCGCCGTCCTGCACCCAGTCGACCGCAAAGCCGTCCGAGCGCAGCGCCTTGCGCACGCCCTCGGCAATCATTCGATCATCTTCGACAAGCAGAATCCGCATCGCGACAGGCATCCATGGGGCGAATCAAACACGGCGACCATTGTAGCGCCGCGAATCGCGTGCGCGGCACCGTGCAATGCAACAGTAAGGCGGATTGCAAGGGACCTGCCCCGACTTGTCTCTACAATGTGCGCTTCGGCGCCCGCGCGCGCCCTGCCCGAGCCCCTGCTTTTCCCGTATTCGCCCATGCCGATTTCCGATCTTTCCGCCCGGTTCGCCCCGCGCGCGCGCGTCTGCCTGCGCGCGGCCGCCGTCGTCGCCACCTGCACGGCCCTCGCGTTCGCGCCGTCCGCGCAGGCCCGCAAGAAATCCCACAAGGAAGCGCGCAAGACCGCCGTCGTGTCGCCCGCCGCGCGCGCGGCCGGCCTGCCTGCGTCCGTGCTCGTCGCGCTGCAGCGCGCGAAGGTGCCGGCGTCGGCGATGAGCGTCGTGGTCGAGCGCGTCGGCGATCCGCAGCCGCTGATCGCGTGGAATGCGAGCCGGCCGATGATGCCGGCCTCGACGATGAAGCTCGTGACGACCTTCTCGGGCCTGTCGATCCTCGGCCCCGACTACCGCTGGCGCACCACCGCGTACGCGGACGGCACGGTCGATCCCGACGGCACGCTGCAGGGTAACCTGTACATCAAGGGCACCGGCGATCCGAAGCTCGTGCCCGAGGAGCTGATCGACCTCGTCGACAAGCTGCGCAAGGCCGGCGTGAAGCGCGTGGCCGGCGGCCTCGTGCTCGACAAGAGCTATTTCGCGGCGTCGACGCGCGACCTGCCGTCGTTCGACGACGATGCGAGCGCGCCGTACAACGTCGGCCCCGATCCGCTGCTGTACGCGTTCAAGGCCGTGTCGTTCACGGTCACGCCGGGCGACGACGGCAAGGTCGCCGTCGACGTGCTGCCGCCGCTCGCCGACCTGTCGATCGACAACCGGCTCGTCGAAGGCGCCGGCTCGTGCAGCGCGGCCGCGGCGGCCGCGCGCCCGACGCTGACGGCCGGCGGCGGGATCATGACCGCGTCGTTCGCCGGCGACTACCCGCTGCGCTGCGGCGCGCACACGACCAACCTCGCGATCCTCGATCACACGACGTTCTTCGCGCGCGGCTTCCTCGCGCTGTGGCAGCAGGACGGCGGCACGATCGCGGGGCCGGTGAGCGAAGGCAAGGTGCCGACCACCGCACGGCCGCTCGCCGTGCATCACGGCCCGGTGCTCGGCAGCATCGTCTACGACATCAACAAGTTCAGCAACAACGTGATGGCGCGCAACCTGTTCCTGACGATCGGGGCGGTCAGCGGCAAGCCGCCCGCGACGCCCGAGCAGTCGAGCCGCGCGATCCAGGCGTTCCTGCAGAAGAACGGCATCGCGATGCCCGACCTCGTGCTCGAGAACGGTTCGGGACTGTCGCGCGAAGAGCACGTGAGCGCGCTGTCGCTCGCCGCGCTGCTCCAGGCCGCGAACGCGAGCCCGGTCGCGCAGGCGTTCGTCGATTCGCTGCCGATCGCGGGCATCGACGGCACGATGAAGAACCGCCTCACCAACGCGGGCGTGCTCGGCAACGCGCACATCAAGACCGGCACGCTGCGCGACGTGCGCGCGATCGCCGGCTACGTCGCCGGGGCGGACGGGCAGAGCTACGTCGTCGTCAGCTTCATCAACGACGATCACGCGGAAGCCGCGCGCGCCGCGCACGACACGCTGCTCGAGTGGATCTACGCGGGCGCGCACTGACGATCCGCGCATCGTGCATCGGGCCGTCCCGACAGGGCGGCCCGGGCGACCCACGCCGCGCCCCGCGCGGTTTGAAACGCCCCCGCCACCCTCGCGCGATACGCCGCGCGCGCGCCGTGCCCCACAAAACGGGGCCGTACCGCCGGGCCCCGTGCAGTACGGATTCCGTAGAAACCCTGTCCTCAGAGGGAACCCTCTACGCTGCCCCCTCGCCTAGCGCGTGGCGATTGCGTAGGCTGTTGGCCTGACGATATCTACAACGGGCCATACGCCCGGCCTCAAGGCTTGCAGGGGAACGAAGGAGACACGCCCATGCGATTCGACGTCGAATTGCTTCTGCTCGCGCTGGCGCCCGTCTTCCTGCTCTGCATCGCGTGGGAGGCCTGGCACCTCGCCCGCACCCGTGCGCAGGACCGCATCTATGCGTGGCGCGACACGCTGTGCAACGCGGCGCTCGCGCTGATGCACCAGGCCGCCGACAAGCTCGCGTGGCTGTTCGTGATTCCCGTCTATGCGTACTGCTACCGGCACTATCGCGTCTACACGTGGCACGACGGCTGGCTGTCGTTCGCGGTGCTGTTCGTCGCGCAGGACTTCCTCTACTACGTGTTTCATCGCGCGAGCCATCGCGTGCGCTGGCTGTGGGCCGCGCACGTCGTGCACCACTCGTCCGAACGGATGAACTTCTCGACCGCCTTCCGCCAGAGCCTGATGTATCCGGTCGCGGGCATGTGGCTGTTCTGGCTGCCGCTCGCGTTCGCCGGCTTTCCGCCGCAACAGGTCGTCGGCATCGTGCTGATCAACCTCGCGTTCCAGTTCTTCGTGCACACGCAGGCGATCGGCAAGCTCGGCTGGCTCGAATACGTGCTGAACACGCCGTCGATCCACCGCGCGCACCACGCGCGCAATCCCCGCTACATCGACCGCAATTACGCAGGCGTCCTGGTGATCTGGGATCGCCTGTTCGGCAGCTATGTCGAGGAAACGCCCGACGATCCGCCGCGGTACGGGATCGTCGAGCGGCTCGGCTCGAACAACCCGTTCGTCGCGACGTTCCACGAGTGGGTGTCGATGGCGTCCGACGCGTGGCGCGTCGGTGGATGGCGCAACAAGCTGCGCGCGATTTTCGGCCCGCCCGAATGGGCGAGCGCTTATCATGCGCAGATTGCCGAGGCCGCGAACCAGGATCCGCGCACCGTGCCGACAGCGGCCGTGCGCGACCGATAAACCGTTTCAGCCAACGGCCGCCGCGCAGCCCGGAACCGAGCAGGCACGCGGCAGATGAGAAACACATCAGGCCATATCTACGAGGAGATAGAACGATGCAGACACAACAACACGCACCTTCCCGCACGCGTCAGCGCATGCTGCGCACCGCGCAGATCGCGATCGCCGGCGCCGCGCTCGCGCTGCTCGCCGCGTGCGGCGGCGGCGACGACAACAACAGCAGCGCGTCGAACACGCCGCCGTCGGGCGTGAAGATGCAGATCGTGTCGTTCGGCGACAGCCTGTCCGACGTCGGCACCTACTCGCAGATCAAGCTCGGCTTCGGCGGCGGCCGCTTCACGACCAACCCGGGCCAGGTATGGACGCAGAACGTCGCGCAATATTACGGCGACACGCTGCAGCCCGCGAACCAGGGCGGCTTCGGCATCCCGCTGCAGGCCACCGGCGGCCTCGGCTACGCGCAGGGCGGCTCGCGCGTGACGCTGCAGCCGGGCATCGGCCATGCGGACGCCAGCGTGCCGAACTCCGACTACGCGCAGGCGACCACCACGCCGATCGCCGACCAGGTCAAGCAGTACCTGACGCAGCACGGCAGCTTCAACGCCGGCCAGATCGTGCTGATCAACGGCGGCGCGAACGACATCTTCTACCAGGCGCAGGTCGCGCAGGCGCAAGGCAACACGCCGGCCGCGCAGCTCGCCGCGGCCCAGGCGATCGGCCTGGCCGCGCAGCAGCTCGGCGGGATCGTCCAGCAGATCGTCGCGGCGGGCGCCACGCACGTGTTCGTCGCGAACGTGCCGGACATCGGCGGCACGCCGCTCGCGTTGCAGGGCGGCACGCAGGCCGCGTTCACGCAACTGTCGGGGCTGTTCAACAAGACGCTGGCCGGCACGCTCGCCGCGCTGAAGGTCGACCCGACGAAGGTCGCGGTGGTCGATTCGTTCACGTGGCAGGACGGCATCGCGGCCAACTTCCAGGCGAACGGCTTCAGCGTGTCGAATACCGACACCGCGTGCAACCTGAAGGCGATGGTCCAGGCCGCCACGCAGTACGGCGTCGCGAACGCGACCGCGTTCGGCTCGTCGCTGTTCTGCTCGCCGCAGAACTACACGGTCGCGAATGCGGACCAGACCTACATGTTCGCCGACACGGTCCACCCGACGACGCGCCTGCATGCGCTGTTCGCGCAGTACGTCGAACAGCAGATCGCGAAGGCGGGCGTCGGCAAGTAAGCCGCCGGCCACGCGCCCCAACGCAAACGCCCGACCGGGTTCGCCGGTCGGGCGTTTTTCGTTGGTGCGGACGGATGAGGACGGATGCGTCAGTCGCGCGCTTCGAACGCGGCCGCCGCGCGGCCGAGGCGATCGTTGACCGCGATCCATTCGACGGTCTCGGGCAGCTTCTCGACGAGGATGCGCGCGACCTGCGCGCGATCGAGCGCCCGCAGCATCCCGTACAGCTCGCGCGCATAGGCCTGCGGATCTTCCGGCGCCGCGATGAAATGCACGCCGTCGGCCTGCGCCCAGTGCCCTGCCCGTGACGCACGCGCGACGAGCGCGACGCGTTCGCCGTCGGTTTGCGCGGCCGCGAGCAGCGGCTCGAGCGCGTCGAACGGCAGCAGCGCGAGCGGCGTGCGCGGCGCGTAATGCGCTTTCAGCGTGCCGGACGCGCGTGGTGCCGTCGCATCGCTGCCGTCCGGCAGTGTCGGCGCGCGGCCGAGCACGTCGGCGATCTGCTGCGGCGTCACGTGGCCCGGGCGCAGCAGCGCCGGGAAACCGCGCGACAGGTCGAGAATCGTCGACTCGATGCCGACGTCGGACGCGCCGCCGTCGAGCACGTGCACGCTGTCGCCGAATTCGTCGCGCACGTGTTGCGCGGTCGTCGGGCTCACATGGCCGAACCGGTTCGCGGACGGCGCAGCCACGCCGCCGTGACCACCGCGCCGCGCGCTGAACGCGGCCAGCAGCGCCTGCGCGACCGGATGCGACGGGCAGCGCAGCCCGACCGAATCCTGGCCGCCGCTGACGGCGTCGGGAATGCGCGCGTGACGCTTCAGGATCAGCGTGAGCGGCCCCGGCCAGAATGCATCGATCAGCGCCTGCGCGTCGGCCGGCAGACCGTCGGCCCAGTAGCCGGGATCGCCGCCGGGCGGCAGATGCACGATCACCGGATGGTTCGCGGGCCGCCCCTTCGCCGCATAGATGCGCGCGACGGCTTCGGGATTCGCCGCGTCGCCGCCGAGCCCGTACACGGTTTCGGTCGGAAACGCGACGAGCTGGCCCGCGTCGAGCAACGCAGCGGCCGCGTCGATCTGCGCGGGCGTCACGTGCTTTGGGAGATCGATGGACATCGGCCCGCGCCTCAGTCGAGCGGCACGCGCAGCAGTTGCGCGCACGCGTGGGCGGCGGCGACGGCTTCGTCGCGCGTCTCGGCCGTGAAGTTCACGTGGCCCATCTTGCGGCCGACGCGCGCTTCTTCCTTGCCGTACAGGTGCAGGTGCGCGGCCGGCATCGCGGCGACCGTGTCCCACGGCGGCGTGACGGCCTCGGCCGCCGCGCCGTCGGGGAACCACACGTCGCCGAGAATGTTCAGCATCGCGGCCGGCGAATGCTGGCGCGGATTGCCGAGCGGCATGCGCGTCATCGCGCGCACCTGCTGCTCGAACTGGCTCGTCGCGCACGCATCGACCGTGTAGTGGCCGGAGTTGTGCGGGCGCGGCGCCATTTCGTTCGCGACGAACGAACCGTCCTCCAGCACGAAGAATTCGACGCACAGCACGCCGACGTAGCCGAGCGTATCGGCGATCCGGATGGCCGCCTGCTGCGCTTCCTCGACGCGCGCCGCATCGGCGGCCGGCGCCGGCACGACCGTCAACGCGAGGATGCCGTTGTGATGCACGTTCTGCGCGAGCGGGAACGCGGCCGAACGGCCGTCCGCGCCGCGCGCGATCAGCGCCGACACTTCGTATTTCAGCGGCAGGCGCTTCTCCAGCACGCACGGCACGCCGCCGAGCGCGGCATGCGCGTCGCGTGCTTCCTGCGCGGTGGCGACGCGCACCTGGCCCTTGCCGTCGTAACCCAGGCGGGCCGTCTTCAGGATGCCCGGCAGCACGGCGCCGAGCGCGGCATCGTCGAGCGCGGCGAGCGCCGCCGCCGATTCGATCACGACGTGCGGCGCGACCGGCACGCCCGACGCCTCGATGAAACGCTTCTCCGCGATCCGGTCCTGCGCGACGGCGACACAGCGGCCGGCCGGCGCGACGAACGTCGTGCGCGCGAGGAAATCGAGGCTCGCGGCCGGCACGTTCTCGAACTCCGTCGATACGGCCTCGCACAGGTCCGCCAGTTCGGCGAGCGCGGCTTCGTCGTCGTACGCCGCGCGCAGGTGGCGATCGGCGACCGCGCCGGCGGGGCTCGTCGGATCGGGATCGAGCACGGCGACGCGATAGCCCATCGACTGGGCGGCAAAGCAGAACATGCGGCCGAGCTGGCCGCCGCCGACCATGCCCAGCCACGCGCCGGGCAGGATCGGGGAAACGGAATCAGGAGTTGCGGTCATGTCAGTGGTCGGTCGCGGCGGAACGCGGAAATGCCCGCCGCAGTGGGAAAATCCGGCGCCGGCCGCGTCGTGCGGCCGCGCGCCATGCCGTCATTCCAGCGGCGGCAGCACCATCGCATGCGCGGCTTCGTTCTGGCGCACGCGGAACGCGGCGAGCCGGTTCGCGTAGTCGACCGAGTGGCCGGACAGGATCGACACCGCGAACAGCGCGGCATTCGCGGCGCCGGCCTCGCCGATCGCGAACGTCGCGACCGGCACGCCCTTCGGCATCTGCACGATCGAGTGCAGCGAATCGACGCCCTTCAGGTACTTGCTCGCGACCGGCACGCCGAGCACGGGCACCGTGGTCTTCGCGGCCAGCATGCCGGGCAGGTGCGCGGCGCCGCCGGCGCCCGCGATGATCGCGCGCAGCCCGCGCTCGCGCGCCTTCTCCGCATAGTCGAACATCTCGTCGGGCATCCGGTGCGCGGACACGACCTTCGCTTCGTACGGCACGCCGAATTCCTGCAGGATGGCGACCGCATGCTTCATCACGTCCCAGTCGGAACTCGAACCCATCAGCACGCCGATGAGCGGCGCGCTGTGCGTGTGGGCGGTCTGGATTTCACTCATTTCGTACGTTCCTTCTGTCAGGCGAGCGACTGGCCCGTGATGCGCTCGAGCGCTTCCTGGTACTTCGCGGCCGTCTTCTCGACGACGTCGGCCGGCAGCGCCGGCGCCGGCGCCGTCTTGCCCCACGGCTGCGCCTCGAGCCAGTCACGCACGAACTGCTTGTCGAACGACGGCGGATTGGTGCCGACCTGGTACTGGTCGGCCGGCCAGAAGCGCGACGAATCGGCGGTCAGCACTTCGTCCATCAGGTACAGCTTGCCGTGGTTGTCGAGGCCGAATTCGAACTTCGTGTCGGCGATGATGATGCCGCGCGTCGCCGCGTAGTCGGCCGCTTCCTTGTACAGGCGGATCGAGATGTCGCGGATCGTCGCGGCCAGCTCGGTGCCGATGCGGCGCTCGGTTTCCTCGAACGTGATGTTCTCGTCGTGCTCGCCCATCTCGGCCTTCGCGGCCGGCGTGAAGATCGGCTCGGGCAGCTTCTGCGCGTTCTGCAGGCCTTCCGGCAGCTGCACGCCGCACACGGCGCCCGACGCCTGGTATTCCTTCCAGCCGCTGCCGGCCAGGTAGCCGCGCACGACCGCTTCGATCATGATCGGCTCGAGGCGCTTGACGACCACGCCGCGGCCCTTCACCTGCTCGACCTCGTCGGCCGCGACGACCGCTTCCGGCGCGTCGCCCGTCAGGTGGTTCGGCACGATGTGCGCGAGCTTGTCGAACCAGAAGTTGGCCATCTGGTTCAGCACGCGGCCCTTGTTCGGAATCGGCTCGCCCATCACCACGTCGAAGGCCGACAGGCGATCGGTCGTGACGATCAGGAGCTTGTCGTTGCCGACCGCGTAGTTGTCGCGAACCTTGCCGCGACCGAGGAGCGGCAGCGAGCGGAGCGTGGATTCGTAAAGGGTAGACATCGTCTTTTCGCAGATAAGGAGCCAAACAAAAAGGGAAACGCCGTTCCCCGCGGCAGGCGGGAACGGCGGTCTTGCAATACGTCGGCGAACCGGCGGGCGCAGCGCCCGGGCGGCTGCCGGCCGGCCCTCGTTCGGCCGGACGGAACGGCTGCCGGGGCCGGATCGGATCCGGCCAGCCAGGCGGCCAGCCCATGCCCGGCGGCAGAACCGGGCGGGGCAATCGTACTACAGTCTCAGCGCACGACCTGCGCGAGCGCGCCCGACTTGTACTGCTCGGCGATCTTGTCGAGCGACACCGGCTTGATCTTCGCGGCCTGGCCTTCGCAGCCGAACGCGAGGTAACGGTCGACGCAGACCTTCTTCGCCGCTTCGCGCGCGGGCTTCAGGTAGTCACGCGGATCGAACTTGCCCGGGTTCTCGAACAGGTAGCGGCGAATCGCGCCGGTGATCGCGAGACGCAGATCGGTGTCGATGTTGATCTTGCGCACGCCGTGCTTGATGCCTTCCTGGATTTCCTCGACCGGCACGCCGTAGGTTTCCTTCATGTCGCCGCCGAATTCGCGGATCTCGGCCAGCAGCTCCTGCGGCACCGACGACGAGCCGTGCATCACGAGGTGCGTGTTCGGGATGCGCGCGTGAATTTCCTTGATGCGCTGGATCGACAGGATGTCGCCCGTCGGCTTCTTCGTGAACTTGTACGCGCCGTGCGACGTGCCGATCGCGATCGCGAGCGCATCGCACTGCGTGAGCTTCACGAAGTCGGCGGCCTGCTCCGGATCGGTCAGCAGCTGCTCGCGGGTCATCGTGCCTTCCGCGCCGTGGCCGTCTTCCTTGTCGCCCTTCATCGTCTCGAGCGAGCCGAGCACGCCGAGTTCGGCCTCGACCGTCACGCCGATCGAGTGCGCCATCTCGACGACCTTGCGCGACACGTCGACGTTGTACTCGTACGACGCGACCGTCTTGCCGTCGGCTTCGAGCGAACCGTCCATCATCACGCTCGTGAAGCCGCTGCGGATCGCGGCCATGCAGACCGCCGGCGACTGGCCGTGATCCTGGTGCATCACGACCGGGATGTGCGGATACGATTCGACCGCTGCTTCGATCAGGTGGCGCAGAAACGGCTCGCCCGCATACTTACGCGCGCCGGCCGATGCCTGCATGATCACGGGCGCGCCGACCTGGTCCGCCGCCGCCATGATCGCCTGAACCTGCTCCAGATTGTTCACGTTGAAGGCCGGCAGGCCGTAACCGTGCTCTGCCGCGTGGTCCAGCAATTGACGCATTGATACGAGAGGCATTGTGGAACTCCTTGGAATGAAAACCGGTGCGCCCTGACGCCGGCGCGGCGCTCGCTCCCGGCTGAACCGGGACGGCGCGGCGCGGCTGAGCGTCGAATAGCCGCATTTTATCGCGAAGCGCCTCCGATTCCGACCGCCCGGTGGCCCCCGCTCGCAATTTGTTACGTTCGCACGGCACAATCCGGCCAAAAAGGAGAAAAAAAGCCGCGCGGGGCTTCGGACCCCGCGCGGCTTGCGCGTAAAAAAACGGTGCCAGTTCGATTCCGGCCGACCCGGCCGTCGGCGCGCGGGCCGGCTCGAGAAGGCTCAGCCGGCGCTCAATAGTGCTCGCCGACCCGCACGATCTTCAGCGTGTTGGTGCCGCCCGCCTGCCCCATCGGCTCGCCGACGGTCAGCACGACCATGTCGCCGTGCTGCACGTAACCCTGCTTGACGACGATCTCGAGCGCCGCCTGCAGCGCCGAATCGCGGTCGCTGTTGAAGTCGACGTGCAGCGGCGTCACGTTGCGGTACAGCGCCATCGTGCGCTCGCTGCCGACGCGCGGCGTCAGCGCGAAGATCGGCACGTGCGTGTAGTGACGCGACATCCACAGCGCGGTCGCGCCCGATTCGGTCAGCGCGATGATCGCCTTCGCGCCCAGGTGGTACGCGGTGAACAGCGCGCCCATCGCGATCGACTGGTCGATCCGCGTGAACGTGCGGTCGAGGAAATCCTTGTCCAGCTCGACTTCTTCCGACTTTTCCGCCTCGACGCACACGGCCGCCATCGTCTCGATCGTGACGACCGGATACTTGCCTGCGGCCGTCTCGGCCGACAGCATCACCGCATCCGTGCCGTCGAGCACCGCGTTCGCGACGTCGGACACTTCCGCGCGGGTCGGCACCGGCGCGTAGATCATCGATTCCATCATCTGCGTCGCGGTGATCACGAGCTTGTTCGACTCGCGCGCCATCCGGATCATCCGCTTCTGCAGCGCCGGCACGGCCGCATTGCCCACTTCCACCGCGAGATCGCCGCGCGCGACCATGATGCCGTCGGATGCGTCGAGGATGCTCTGCAGCGCCGGGATCGCCTCCGCGCGCTCGATCTTCGCGATCATCTTCGGCTTGATGCCATACGGCGCGCCCGCGATGTTCGCGAGCTGGCGCGCCATTTCCATGTCGGTCGCGTTCTTCGGGAAGGACACCGCGACGAGGTCCGCGCCGAGCGACATCGCGGTGCGGATGTCTTCCATGTCCTTCGCGGTCAGCGCCGGGGCCGACAAGCCGCCGCCCTGGCGGTTGATCCCCTTGTTGTTCGACAGCTCGCCGCCCACCTTGACGATCGTGTGGATCTCGTCGCCGAGCACGCGCTCGACGGTCAGCACGATCAGGCCGTCGTTCAGCAGCAGCAGGTCGCCCGCCTTCAGGTCGCGCGGCAGCTCCTTGTAGTCGAGGCCGACGCGCTCGTCGTTGCCGAGCTCACAGCCCGCATCGAGAATGAACGGCTGCCCCGGCACGAGCGTGGTCTTGCCGTTCTCGAACTTGCCGACGCGGATCTTCGGGCCCTGGAGGTCGGCCATGATCGCGATCTCGCGGCCAACCTTGCGGGCGGCCTCGCGCACCATTTCGGCGCGCTGGCGGTGATCGTCGGCCGTGCCGTGCGAAAAATTGAGCCGCACGACGTCGAGGCCCGCCTGCATCATCTGCAGCAGAATCTCCGGCGAACTGGAAGCCGGGCCGATCGTGGCGACTATCTTGGTGGCGCGCTGCATGAAACTCCTCATCTGGATCAAGGTGGATGCGCTGGGTGAAACGCTGCGAGAGCCGGAAGCGGCAGGCCCAGCGGCCGCCGCTCCGGGGAGCGTGCCGGTGCTGGCGCCCGGCATCGCTTTGTTCTGAATCTCGTGGTGCTGCACGGCCGCGTCGCCGGCGGCCGCCGGTGCGCGCGGGGCGGTGTTCGCCCGCGCGGGCGCGCGTGTGCGCTTGCCCGCGCCGGCCGGCTGCTCCGCTTTCGCGGAGCGCGCGGCCTTCACCCCTGCGCGCGCCGCCACGCTCAGGCCGCCCGCGTTTCGAGCACTTCCACCGCCGGCAGCTTCTTCCCCTCGAGGAACTCGAGGAAGGCGCCGCCGCCCGTCGAGATGTAGCTGACCTGGTCGTGGATGCCGTACTTCGCGATGGCCGCGAGCGTGTCGCCGCCGCCCGCGATCGAGAACGCGGACGATTTGGCGATCGCTTCGGCGAGCGTCTTGGTGCCGTTGCCGAACTGGTCGAACTCGAACACGCCGACCGGGCCGTTCCACACGATCGTGCCGGCCTTCTCGAGCTGGCTCGCGAGCGCCTTGGCCGTATCCGGGCCGATGTCGAGGATCATGTCGTCCGCTTCGATGTCGGCGACCTGCTTCACCGTGGCCGCGGCCGTCGGCGAGAATTCCTTGGCCGTCACGACGTCGGTCGGGATCGGCACCGACGCGCCGCGCTCGCGCGCTTCGTCGATGATCGCCTTCGCCTCGGCGACGAGATCGGCTTCCGCGAGCGACTTGCCGATCGACAGGCCGGCCGCAAGCATGAACGTGTTCGCGATGCCGCCGCCGACGATCAGCTGGTCGACCTTGCCGGCCAGCGACTTCAGGATGGTCAGCTTGGTCGACACCTTCGAACCCGCGACGATCGCCACCAGCGGGCGCGCCGGGTTGCCGAGCGCCTTGCCGAGCGCGTCGAGTTCGGCGGCCAGCAGCGGGCCCGCGCAGGCGACGGGCGCGTACTTCGCGATCCCGTGCGTGGTCGCTTCCGCGCGGTGCGCGGTGCCGAACGCGTCGTTCACGTACACGTCGCAGAGCTTCGCCATCTTCTGCGCGAGCTCGTCCGAATTCTTCTTCTCGCCCTTGTTCACGCGGCAGTTCTCGAGCAGCACGACCTGGCCCGGCGCGACGTTCACGCCGTTCTCGACCCAGTTCGACACCAGCGGCACGTCGCGGCCGAGCAGTTCGGCGAGACGCTTCGCGACCGGCGCGAGCGAGTCTTCCGGCTTGAATTCGCCTTCGGTCGGACGGCCGAGGTGCGACGTGACCATCACGGCCGCGCCGGCGTCGAGCGCGGCCTGGATGGCCGGCACGGACGCACGCACGCGCGTGTCCTCGGTGATGTTGCCGTGATCGTCCTGCGGGACGTTCAGGTCGGCGCGGATGAACACCCGCTTGCCGGCGAGCTGGCCGGCGGCGATCAGGTCGGTAAGACGCTTGACTTGGCTCATGTTGAACAGATTGAAGTAGTGGATGGGGAAAAGGGGTTCACGCTGGACGTGCGCGGGCTGCCGCGAAAGGGCGCCGGATGCGGCCGTGGCTGGCGGTTCGCATGACGCGCACGGGTCAAAATCTCGAACGGGCATTCTAGCCGATCCACCCGGCAGACTGACCCGTGCGGCGGCGAATTCCGCCTATTTGGGATGACGCGCCGGCAGCGACGCATTGCTGCAACGCAACAATGTGTGCGCGCAGCCGGGCGGCACGCGCCGAACCGGAACGGCACGCCATCAGAAGATCAGGCGCAGGAGGGTGAACACGAGCATCCCGACGACGATCGTGCCGAGCATGCTGCGCCGCCACAGAAACCAGCCGAGGCCGGCGAGCGCCGCGTAGAACGGATGGTTGGACAGCGCGAACGACAGCCCGGCCGGCGTTTCGAGCACATCGGGCAGCACGACGGCGACCAGCGCGGCGGCCGGCGCGTAGCGCAGCGCGCGCTGCGCGCGTTCGGGCAGCACGGTGCGCTCGCCGCCGATCAGGAACAGCGCGCGCGTGACGGCCGTGACGATCGTCATCCCGACGATGACGATCCAGATCTCGGTCGCGCTCATTCGATTTCCTTTTCATGCACGGTTTCGGTACGGATGCGCCGCCAGTCGGCCCGCTCGACGAAGAAATCGGCCGTGCAGCCGGCCGCGAGCGCGGCGAGCACCGCAAGCGGCAGCGCGAGCCGGTACGGCAGGTCGAACGCGATCAGCGACACGATGCCCGCCACCGCGACGGCCGCGAGCGTCGAGCGGTTCGCGACCGCCGACACCATGATCGGAATCAGCGCGAGCGTGCCGGCGAGTTCCAGCCCCCAGCTCGCGGGAAAGACGCTCGCGAGCAGGATGCCGGCGAGCGACGACACCTGCCACGACGCCCAGCTCGCGAGCGCCATCCCCCAGAAATACGCTTCCTTGCCCGGCACGCGGCCGTACGCGAAGCCCTGTTTCTGGAACAGCAGGTAGATCACGTCGCCGTTGAAATAGCCGATCGCGAGACGCCGCCACAGCGGCAGGTAGGAGAAATGGGGCGCCAGCCCGGCGCTGAAGATCACGAAGCGCAGGTTGACCATCGCGGCCGTGAGCAGCACGGTCCAGATCGGCAGCTTCGCCGCGAGGAGCGGCAGCACGGCGAGCTGCGACGAGCCCGCGTAGACGAACAGCGACATCGCGCTCGCCTGCCCGAGCGTCATCACGGACTTGCTCATCGCGATGCCGGTGACGAGCCCCCAGGACAGGATCGCCATCAGTGTCGGGGAATAGTCGCGCGCGCCCTGAATCAGCGCGAAGCGGTCGGTGGCGGACAATCGAGCGAGCATGGGAAAGCGGGCCGCGGCGGGCGGTTCGTCGGGACGCCGGCGCCTCCTGCCGGTGCGGCCCGTCGTTATTGGAATCGGTACCGGACGATTATAGCGCCGGCTCCGTGCCGTCCGACCGGATCGCCCCCAAATGACGCTAAAATAAGCGTCTTTCCGGCTCAACGCTGCACACCACCCGCAGCACATCACCGCTTCCAGGAGAATCGTATGTCAATGGCCGACCGCGACGGCAAGATCTGGATGGACGGCAAGCTGATCGACTGGCGCGACGCCAAGATCCACGTCCTCACCCACACGCTGCACTACGGCATGGGCGTCTTCGAGGGCGTGCGCGCGTACAAGACGGCCGACGGCGGCACCGCGATCTTCCGCCTGCGCGAGCACACCAAACGTCTGCTGAATTCGGCGAAGATCTTCCAGATGGACGTGCCGTTCGACCGCGAAACGCTCGAAGCCGCGCAACTCGCGGTCGTGCGCGAGAACCGGCTCGAGTCGTGCTACCTGCGCCCGATCATCTGGGTCGGCTCCGAAAAGCTCGGCGTGGCCGCGAAGGGCAACACGATCCACGTCGCGATCGCCGCGTGGCCGTGGGGCGCGTACCTCGGCGAGGACGGCCTCGCGAAGGGCATCCGCGTGAAGACGTCGTCGTTCACGCGCCACCACGTGAACGTGTCGATGGTGCGCGCGAAGGCGTCGGGCTGGTACGTGAACTCGATCCTCGCGAACCAGGAAGCAACGGCCGACGGCTACGACGAAGCGCTGCTGCTCGACGTCGACGGCTACGTGTCCGAAGGCTCCGGCGAGAACTTCTTCCTCGTGAACAACGGCAAGCTGTACACGCCGGATCTATCGTCGTGCCTCGACGGCATCACGCGCGACACGGTCATCACGCTCGCGAAGGACGCCGGCATCGAGGTCATCGAGAAGCGCATCACGCGCGACGAAGTCTACACGGCCGACGAGGCGTTCTTCACCGGCACGGCCGCCGAAGTCACGCCGATCCGCGAGCTCGACAACCGCACGATCGGCAGCGGCGCGCGCGGCCCCGTCACGGAAAAGCTCCAGTCGGCGTTTTTCGATATCGTGTCTGGCAAGAACGCGAAGTACGCGCACTGGCTGACGAAGGTCTGAGCGCGCCGCGCCACCGACCGCCCCACACAAAGAGTGACAAGAGAAAGTCTCATGAGCGAAATCAAGGAAATGCCGCTGGTCGAGCTGACGGCCAAGGATCTCCCCGCCTACTGCCCGAACCCGGCCATGACGCGCTGGAACGCGCACCCGCGCGTGTTCATCGACGTGTCGCACGGCGAGGCGCGCTGCCCGTACTGCGGCACGCGCTACAAGCTGCGCGACGGCGAGGTCGTCAAGGGCCACTGAGCCCCGGCGCCGGGCCTCACGGCCCGCCGACCCGCAAGGCGGCGCAGCCGGACGCCCGGCGCGCCGCCCTTTCCCATTCTGGCAACCCGAACGCGGCGCCCGCGCGCCGTGCTTCATTACGACATCGGAAGTCGACCTGATGCGTCGAGCGCTGGTTATCGCACCGAACTGGATCGGTGACGCATTGATGGCGCAGCCGCTTTTTGCGCTGCTGAAGAAACTCCATCCCCGCATCGCGATCGATGCCGTCGCACCGTCGTGGGTCGCGCCCGTGCTCGAGCGGATGCCCGAGATCCACGATGTCCACGCGACCGATCTCGCGCACGGCAAGCTGCAGCTGCTGCGCCGCTGGCAGCTCGCGAGCGACCTGCGCGACGTCGGCTACGACGCGGCGTACGTGCTGCCGAATTCGCTGAAGTCCGCGGTGATCCCGTGGCTCGCGAACATCCCGCTGCGGATCGGCTATACGGGCGAGCACCGCTACGGGCTGCTGAACGTGCGGCACGCGAACCCCGACAAGTCGGGCGAGCGGCCGCCGATGACCACCCACTACGCGGCGCTCGCGTACGCGCCGGGCGCGAAGCTGCCCGAGTCGATGAAAACCCTGCCCGCGCCGCGCCTTGACGCCGACCTGAACGAGACGGCGCGCGTGTCCGCACGTTTCAATCTCGATACACGCAAGCCGCTCGTCGTGTTCTGCCCGGGCGCCGAATACGGCCCGGCCAAGCGCTGGCCGCCCGAGCACTTCGCGTCGCTCGCGACCATCGTCCATCAGTCGTTCCCGTATACGCAGATCGTCGCGCTCGGCTCGCAGAAGGACGCCGCGGCCGCGCAGGCGATCGCCGACCACGCGCCGAACGTGCGCAACCTGTGCGGGCAGACGTCGTTGTCCGAGGCGTGCGCGCTGATCGCGCGCGCGAACGCCGTCGTCACCAACGATTCGGGGCTGATGCACGTCGCGGCCGCGTTGCGCCGGCCGCTCGTCGCGTTGTACGGATCGACCGATCCGCGCCATACCCCTCCGCTGTCGGACCTGGCGAAGGTACAATGGTTACATCTCGAATGCAGTCCCTGCTTCGAACGCGAGTGCCCGCTCGGCCACCTGAAGTGCCTGCGCGAACTCGGTCCCGAGCAGGTATTCGGCGATTTGCGCGGCATGCTCGTCGGGCAGCGCTGACCCTGGCCGGCAGCGCCGCACGGCGCGCCGGGCAATCCGATTCACCGGTGTGCGGCGGCTCCATCCGGGCCGCCGCGCTGAATACGGCGCGCGACGCGCGCGAGAGACAACCCCGATGCCACGTTTTGCCCGCCTCTTCGAAGCCGCTGCCGATACGCTGAACGCCTACTACCAGGCCGTCGCGGATGCCAATCTCGACGCGCTGCTGGCGTTGTGGATCGACGAGGATTTCGCCAGCTGCGTATGGGCGGACGGCGAGCATCTGCACGGTCTCGACCAGATCCGCGGCGGGCTCGCCAACCGGCTCGCGACGCGCCCGGTCACGATCGAGCCGCTCGACATCCGCGTGTACGACAGCCTCGGCACGGTCGTCTATACGATCGCCGAAGCGCATCAGCAGGCCGACCTGACGGCCGAACCCGACATGGTTTTCGCGACGTACGTGATGATCCACGAACGTGGCGAGTGGCGGATCGCGCACATCCACGCGAGCCCGATTCCCGAACAGGCGGCCGGACAATTCGCCGCGAAGATCCGTCATGGGCAGGGTCCGCTGCACTGACGAAAAACGAAGCAACGCATTAGCGGGGCGATCATGAGTACGGCTTCTCCGCCCACCTCGCCGCTGACCGGGGCCCCGGCCCCCGCCGACGACACACTGCGCTATCGCGCACCGCGCTGGCTACCCAACAGCCATGTGCAAACCATCGTGCCCGCGCTGTTCGCGCGGCGTCCGGTTGTCGCCTACCGGCGAGAGCGATGGGAAACGCCCGATCACGACTTCATCGATCTCGACTGGGTCGCGCACCTCGACAGCGCGGCGCCGGCGCCCGACGCGCCGCTGTTCGTGCTGTTCCACGGCCTCGAAGGCAGCTCCGGCTCGCACTACGCGCTCGCGATGATGGCCGCCGCGCGCGCGAAGGGCTGGCACGCCGTCGTCCCGCACTTTCGCAGTTGCAGCGGCGAGATCAACCGCCAGCCGCGCTTCTACCATCTCGCGGACAGCGCCGAGGTCGACTGGATCCTGCGCCGGCTCGCCGGGCAGCATCGCGGGCCGCTGGTCGCGGCCGGCGTATCGCTCGGCGGCAACGTGCTGCTGCGCTGGCTCGGCGAGCATCGCAGCGACACGTCGATCGTGCGCGCCGCCGCCGCGATCTCGACGCCGATCGACGTGCACGCGGGCGGCCGCGCGCTGTCGCAGGGGTTCGCGATGGTCTACACGCGCAGCTTCCTGAAGACGCTGAAACGCAAGGGACTCGCGAAGCTCGAGCAGTATCCGGGGCTGTTCGACCGCGACGCGATGCTGCGGGCCGTGACGATGCGCGACTTCGACGAAGTCGTGACCGCACCGCTGCACGGCTTCGCGAACGCGGACGACTACTGGACACAGGCCACGACCCGCCCGCTGCTGCGCGCGATCGACGTGCCCACGCTGCTGCTCAACGCGCGCAACGATCCGTTCCTGCCCGAATCCGCGCTGCCGGGCGCCGCCGACGTGTCGCCGGCCGTCGAGCTCGACCAGCCCGCGCACGGCGGCCATGCGGGCTTCATGACCGGCCCGTTCCCCGGCCGCCTCGACTGGCTGTCGGCGCGGGTGTTCGGTTATTGCTCGAAATTCGTCGACCATGGATGACATCGTCAGGCAGGCGCTCGCCAAATGGCCGAACGTGCCGCATTGCACCGGCTGGCTGCTGCTCGACCGGCGCGGCACATGGCGGCTGCGCGACGACGCGGCGCAGGCGGCCGGCGAGCTCGGCTCGCCGGTCCGGCATGCGGCGCTGAACGCGTTCATCGGCCGCAACTACGCATGCGACGCGCAGGGCCAGTGGTTCTTCCAGAACGGGCCGCAGCGCGTGTACGTCGAGCTCGCCTATACGCCGTGGATCGTGCGGCTCGCCGAACGCGACGGGCAGCTCGCGCTCACCGACCAGACGGGCGCCCCGTTCGAACCGGACGCAGCCTGGCTCGACGACGGCGGCGGCGTGCTGTTTCGCGAGGCCGGCACACCCCCGCGCATCGCGGCGCTGCACGACCACGATCTCGGGCTATTCGCCGATCACGCGGATTTCGATGCCGAGCCGCCCGTGCTGCGCTGGCGCGACGACCGCACGCTGCCGCTCGGCAGCATCGCCTGTGCCGACGTGCCTGCGCGGTTCGGCTACGTCGCGAGCCCGGCGCGCCACGCATGCGACGCCGCCGGCAGCAGCAACTGACCCGCCCCGGCGCCGTCGGCGTTCGCCCCGTGGCGGCCGCTACCCGCGGCCGTTCTTCTCGTCGTCGCGCTCTTCCTTGTAGCGCGCCTCGAATTCCAGCAGCCGCGCGCCGATGATCGACTGCTCGTAGAACGACACGTCCTTCGCATCGCGCGCTTCCTTCAGTTGCCGGATCGCCGACGGCCACGCGCCGTCGAGCGCCAGTTTCTCCGCCAGCGCCCGGCGCCGCGCGAGCACGTCGCCCTTGCCGTCGCTCGCCTTCGCGAGGTAATCCCACCAGTCCGGCTGTTCGGGGTCGGCCTTCGCTTGCGCCTGGGCGAGCGTCTGCGCTTCGGCGAAACGGCGCGCGGCGAGCAGCGCCTGCAGGTGCGCGACGATCGCCGCGTGCGACGCCGGCCAGCGCCGCTGCGCGAGCGCTGAGAGCCGCACCGCGTCGTCGGTGCGGCCCGCGCGGCGGGCGATGTCGGCGGCCAGCACGTCGAGGCTCGGCGAACTCGTCGCCGGATCGTCGTCGCGCCGCTCGCGCGCATCGAACGCGCCGCGCGCCGACGCGAGCGCCTTGTCCGCCGTGTCGTACTGGCCGAGCAGCGTGTTCGCGAGCGCGATGCCGTACCAGTTCGCCGCGACGTTCGGCGCGGTGCGATCGTCGATCTCGAGCTGCATCCGCCGCGCCTCGGCCGAGATGTCGGTCGGCGCCCGGTTCTGCAGCACGCGAAGACGCGCACGCACGAACCCGTATTCGGCCGACTGGCGCGGCTGCCGGTACGGCGCGCGGCGCGCGCGATCTTCCATGTCGGCAATCCGCTCGCCGGTCAGCGGGTGCGTGCGCGCATAGGCCGGCACGCCCGCATCGCCCATCGACGCGCGGTCGAGCCGCTCGAAGAAGCCCGGCATCCCGTACGGGTCGTAGCCGGCCCCCGCGAGCAGCTGGAAGCCGACGCGATCGGCCTCCCGCTCGGCCGACCGCGAGAAGCGCAACTGGTTGTCGACCGCATACGCCTGCCCGCCCATCGCGATCGCGCTGCCGAGATCGCCGCTGCGCGCGAGCACGCCGGCCAGCACACCGAGCAGCATCGTCGCGAGCGCCGTGTAGCCGGTCTTCTCGTTCGCGCCGATCATCCGGGCGATGTGCCGCTGCAGCACGTGGCCCATCTCGTGGCCGACCACCGATGCGAGCTCCGATTCCGTCTGCGTCGTCACCACCAGCCCGCTGTTGATCCCGATGAAGCCGCCCGGCATCGAGAACGCGTTGATCTGCGGATCGCGTACCGCGAACAGGTCGAAGTCCGGCGTGTAGCCGCCGATGTAGCGCGCGGCCGCCGCGGCCGCGAGCCGCGCCGCCATCGCGTTCAGGTAGTCGCGCACGAGCCAGTCGTCGAGATAGTCGGGATCGCGCCGCACTTCGCGCATCACGCGCTCGCCGAGCCGGCGCTCGGCTCGCGGCGTCAGCGAACCGCCGGAGCCATCGCCGAGATCGGGCAGCTCCAGTGCACGCAGCGGCGCGCGCAAGCTCGCGACGGGCGCCGACGCACCGGCCGCGCCCGAGAATCGGCTCTCCGCGCCGCCGTATGTACCGAACACGCCGGTCGCGATGCCGGACGGCACGGTGGAAATCGACGTCCCGCCGCCGGCCGCCGGCTCGAGCGGTGGCGCGGATGCGCTCTGAGCATGGCCGCCCGGCGGCAGCGCGAGCGCCGCCGACAGCGACACGGCAAGCAACTGTTTGACACGCATGGCAGGATGAAAACGACGCCGTCCCGCGCGAGCGGCGCGCATCGCGGCGTTTGGTCTGAATATTCGGGTCATTGTACCGGCGCCGCGACGACTGTCCCGTGCCGCGCGTGCATCATCTGCGCCCCCGGCGACGCAGACGCCGCTGCTATGATAGGCGCCCGTCGCGAGGCTGGATCGGTTCGCCGCGTCGGCATGGGTTCCGGTACCCGGCCGATCGCGAAGCAGCGATCGACGGACGTGCGCGCGCACTCCGTTCTCACAAGAGGAAGACATGTCAGGACTCACCCATTTCGATGCCGCCGGCCATGCGCACATGGTCGACGTCGGCGACAAGCAGGAAACCCGGCGCATCGCGATCGCGCGCGGCACGATCCGGATGCTGCCGGCCACGTTCGCGCTGATCCGCGACGGCAAGGCCAAGAAAGGCGACGTGCTCGGCGTCGCGCGCATCGCGGCGATCCAGGGTGCGAAGCGCACGGCCGACCTCATCCCGCTGTGCCACCCGCTCGCGCTCACGCGCGTGGCCGTCGACTTCGAACTCGACGACGCGCTGCCGGCCGTGCATTGCGTCGTGCAGGTCGAGACGTTCGGCCGGACCGGCGTCGAGATGGAAGCGCTGACGGCCGTCCAGGTCGGGCTGCTGACCGTCTACGACATGTGCAAGGCCGTCGATCGCGGAATGGTGATCACCGACGTGAGCGTGCGGGAGAAACGCGGCGGGAAGTCGGGGGATTGGAAGGCGGAAGACGCGGCGGGCTGAACGGCCGGGCGCGGCCGGCCCGCAAATTCGAGATAAAACCGTTTATCTCATACAATTACCGGATTCCGCACGAGAGAGCGTGCGAACCAGCAAAACAGCACAACAAAGCGAGCCCTGGTGATGAATTCGCAAGCGTCAAGAAGCGCGTTGCTGGCCGGACCGGTCCAGCACCAGCGCCTCGTCAAGCTGGATACCCCGCTCGGCCCTGACGTCCTGTTGCCGCAGCGGGTCACGGGCCGGTCGCGGCTCGGACGCCATTTCGAGTTCACCGTCGATACCGTGTCGGTCTCCGACGACGTCGAACTCAAGAAACTGATCGCGCAGCCGGTCACGCTGTGGATCCAGCAGGCCGACCAATCGTACGCGCCACACCACGGCTACGTGCATGCGATCCGCCGGCTCGGATCGGACAGCGGCCTCACGCACTATCAGGTCGTTTTTGCGTCGTTCCTGCACTTCCTGAAGTTCCGCCGCGATCAGCGGATCTGGCAGGACCGGTCGGCAGACGACATCATCGCCGACGTGCTGAACCAGCACCCGCAGGCCAAGGGCCGCTTCACGTTCAAGCTCAACCAGCCGCTGCCGTCGCGCTCGTTCTGCATGCAATACGAGGACGACTGGAATTTCGTCCATCGCCTGATGGAATCGGAAGGCCTGTACGGTTTCTGGGAACAGGACGACGACGGCAAGTCGCACCGGCTCGTCATCGTCGATCGCCTCGATGCATTGCCCGCGCTGTCGCCGCGAACCGTGCGCTTTCATCACGCGGGCGCGGGCGACGAAGCCGACACGCTCGTCCAGTTCGCCGGTACGCGCACGCTGCGAAGCGTCGCGCGCACTACCCGCACGTTCGACTACAAGCAGCCGCCCACCGCGTCGAATCCGAAGGCCACTCACACGCCGACGATCGCGAACCAGGGCGACCTGCCGGGGCAACTCGAAGTCTACGAATACACGGGTGCTTACACGTATCCCGAACAGTCGCGCGGCGACCATCTGTCGAAGATCTGGATGGAGGAACAGGAATCGCACGCCAAGCGCTTTCACGGCGTCGGCGGCGTGCGACGCATGGACGCGGGACGCACGTTCGAGTTCGCCGATCATCCCGAACACGACAAGGACGATGCCGGTCAACGCGAATTCGCCGTGATCGAGACGACGTGGGTCATCGTCAACAACCTGCCCGTGGCCGACGAGTCGGCCGTTTTCCCGCACAGCCTGCAGGCCGAAATCGGCCGCCTCATGCGGGAAACCGATAACGACCTGTCGCGCGTGCGGCATCCCGACGGCAGCGAGGGCTTCTTTCAGATCCGCATCGAAGCGCAGCGCACGACGGTGCCGTTCCGCAGCCCGTTCGAGCATGCGAAGCCGCCGATGCACCTGCAATCGGCGATCGTCGTCGCCCCGCAGGGCGAAGAGGTTCACACGGACGAGCTCAACCGGGTCAAGGTCCGATTCCACTGGGACCGCTTGAACGACGGCGACGAAAAGGCGTCGTGCTGGCTGCGCGCCACGGCGTCCGATTCGGGCAATGGCTACGGCGCCGTTCACCCGCACCGCGCCGGCGAGGAAGTGCTGGTCGATTTCCTCGGCGGCGACTGCGATCGCCCGATCGTCGTCGGCAAGGTCTACAACGGCGCGACGCGTCCGCAATGGCACAGCAACGGGCTCCTGTCCGGATACCGGTCAAAGGAATATGCGGGCGCCGGCTACAACCAGCTGGTGCTCGACGACGCGACCGCACAGAACCGCGTGCACCTGTACAGCAGCCAGGCCAACACGCACTTGCACCTCGGCTACCTGATCGACCACACGGGCAACAACCGCGGCAGCTATCTCGGCAGCGGTTTCGACCTGCGTTCCGACGCATACGGCGCGGTGCGCGCGAACCGCGGGCTGTATGTGACGACGCATCCGAAGCAGGCGGCAAGCCAGCCGCTCGACGTCGACGAGACGCGGGAGCAGCTCGTGCGCGCGCAAGGGCTGATCGACGCCATGTCGCAGGTCAGCGCGCAGCATCAAGGCGAATCGCTCGACCCCGGCCACACGGCGCTGAAGCATTTCAGCGATGCGACGCAGCACAGCGTGAGCGGCAGCAGCGCCGGCGGCAGGACCGCAGGTGGCGGAACCGGCTCGGCCAATGCGTTCAAAGAGCCCGTGATGTTGTTCGGCAGCCCGGCCGGCATCGGGCTGTCCACGCAGCAATCCGCGCAATTTGCCGCGGACCAGCACATCAACCTCGTCAGCGGGCAAAGCACGCACGTCGCCGCCGGCAAATCGCTGATCGCCAGTGTCCTCGACCGGATCAGCCTGTTCGCGCAGAACGCGGGGATGAAGCTGTTCGCCGGCAAGGGCAAGGTCGAAGTGCAGGCGCAGGCGGACAACATCGAGCTGACCGCGCAGAAGGCGCTGAAGCTGATCGCCGTCACGCAATCGGTCGAGGGCGCCGCGGCGAAAGAAATCCTGCTGACGTCCGGCGGCGCTTATATCCGCATCGCGGACGGCAACATCGAGGTGCACGCGCCCGGCAAGATCGACATCAAGGGCGCGCAGCATGCGTTCAGCGGCCCCACCCACCCGTCGCAAACGATGCCGACGCTGCCGAACTCCAGCGGCAACTACGACCAGGCGTTCATCGCGCACTGGGCCGGCACCGACATTCCGGTCGCGAACACGCGGTACCAGATGTTCTCGAACGGCAAGCTGATCTCGGAGGGCGTCACCAACGCGGCAGGCGAGACGGGGCTCACGCAGAGCCACGTGCCGCACGACGTCGTCGTCAAGTTTCTGGGGAAATCGAATGGCTGACGGACAACACGACAAGGTGCTCGGGACAGGTGCGGCGATGCTCACCCCGACGGGATACCAGGATCGGCCGAAGGTGCAGATCAACATCTGCGACAAGCATGTGACGCCGGCGGCGGATTCCATCGTCGGCACGTGTCCGTTCTACTACCAGCCGCTGCACGGCGAGTACTGGGAGACGGTCGAAAAAGTCAGCAAGTCGAGCGCATGGGAAACCGTGAAGAAATTCGCGACCTCGTGGGATCCGTGGAAAGACAAGGAAGTCGCGCGCCGTCTGCTGCATCGGCGTGAAAAGTTGATCGAACTGAAGAGCACGGATTCCGACTGGTCGCGCCACGGCAATTTCATGATGCGCCATATCGGTTGCGGCCACAAACCGCCCGATTATTACGTGAGCTACGGCTATTACTATTGTTCGGATTACGGCCAGAATCTGTATCCCACTCTCACGGCAAAAGGAAAGAAATGGCTGGAAACCGCACGGTGGTGGCTGCAGCGCTATATTGAAATTGGGCTGCAACAAAACATGCAAGGGGACCAGATCGCATTCAGCAGTGCGAAGCCGGGCAACGGTGAGCTTTCGATGCAGGTGAAACGATACGAATTGGAGCTCGAAAATAACGGAGATACGTTCAAGACCTTCGCGTTCGTCACGCATCCGTTGGCTTATCTGGACGGAGGGCTGGCCGGTCTACCCGTCTCGGATCTGACCAAGATCGGCATGCGGCCAAATCTTCAGGAATGGGGCGATGGCCGGACGCTCAAGCAAGCGTGGGACGCGGGTATCCCCGTCGCCAAACAAAAGGCGCATGACTGGAGCTCGGAAGCGGTCGATCAGGTCCGTGAATGGGGCTCGGACGCGGCTAAAAAGGCACGCGAGTGGGGTTCGGACACGTCCGACGAAGTCAGCCGGGCGCTGGATCGTTTGCTAAATAAGTGACATGCCAAAACTCAAACGCTGGAAATGGATCGCCGGGGGTCTTGTTGCCCTGGCCATTGCAACATACGGGTACGTAAATATGGCGACGGGTTGGGAAACAATTTCGACAAATTTCATGCGGAACGACACACCGTATGGCGGCGGCAACTTCCGCATCAAGGGCAACGACGTGATGAGCGTCAAGCTCGCCAATCCCGTGGTGACGTTCAAGCCCACGGCTGAATCGAAGGAACCGCAGCGGCCCGAGCCGACCGAAGCATGGATGAACGACACGGGCGAGTTGCTGAATCGCATGACGATCAGCTTCTTCCGCGGAACCATCGACGGGGGAATGAAGCGCCAGTTCCAGCAGGTCGGCCAGAGTGCCGCATGGTGGTATTCCCCGGACTGGTCGGTTCAGTTCATCAGCACCTCATGGATGAACTACAAGGCGCCGGAGGCACACGGCGGCGATGCACCGCAAACGACGAAGCTGTGGAAGTCGCTCGACGGCGGCCAAACGTGGTCTCGACTGCAATGGCCCGAAAACCAGAACATTGGCCGGCTGCTCTTCGTCGATCCACAGCGCGGCTACGCGATCGGCTGGGGGCCTAGCGTGTGGCGGACCGCGGACGGCGGTAACACGTGGCAGACGATCGATGTGCCGACCGATGCACGCGTCGCCGACGAGACGCGCAAGAATTTCAATGCGGTGAGTCTCGGCCCTGATGGTGTACTGCGCGTCGCCTACTCCATCGCTCCGACTGCAGAGGCCCCGTCGCACAGTGTGATCGGCCGGCTCGACTGGGAGCAGCACGCATTCGTGACGGAAACCAAACTGCCGGGCCAGATCGTCACCGCGCTCGATACCACGCCGGGACCGGCAGCACACTATTCGCTGTACGCGCTGTCACGTCTCGACAAGCCGCAAAGCGGCGAGAGTCGCGACAACGGGCGTCGGGCGGGCGCAATTTCCACGTGGACCAACGACCATCCCGAGTCCGTGCTCCAATTGCGCACGTTCGACGAGACGCTCCGGCTCGACAGCCTGAGCGTCGGTCGTGACGGCCTCCTGCTCGTCTACGCTACCGACCCGAACTCCGGCAGCCGCGGCGGTGCCCCGATCGATCTGACGTTCACCAGCACCGACGCCGGCAAGTCGTGGGATCAGACAGCCGACAAGGTTGCACAAGGCGGCTACTTCGACGCACAGACCAACACGCTGTACTGGCTGCATGCTTATACGCTGAAGAAGCGGACTTTCTGATAGCGCGGATGACGGCCACCGAGGAATTTCCGCATCGGCGCAAAAACCGGATCAAAACGGCAAGCACCGATACGCTCTCAGCCAGCCCCATGCGCAACCGGTCCCGCCTGAGGCGGCTAGCCGCTATCGCGACCGGCAGCATCGCATTGATTCTGCTGTTCGAAAACACAGGCCCTCGATGGGAAACCGTTTCGTCGAAGGTGACGTGGCCCGACCGACTGGCGGGTGTAGGTGATTTTTACGTCACCGGCAATGAAATCATGTCGCTCACGGTCGCCGACCCTGTGGTGACGCTGAAGCCTCCCGGCGAGTGGAAGAATCCAATGGTCGCGGAACCCACCGAAGCGTGGATGAACAACGCAGCAGAAACCCTCAATCGGCGGACCATAAATTTCTTCCGTGGCACCCTCGATCAAGGGCTGCAGCGCTTCTTGCAAGCGCCGGGCCAACACACGGCGTGGTGGCATTCGCGAGACGGTCAGGTCCAGGTCATCGGCGTCGGCCGGACTAGCGACACGGCGCCACATCCGGCAGACGGCCTCGTCTCGCGGCAAACCGGTGTCTGGAAATCGCTCGACGGCGGCCGTCACTGGTCCGAGCTGGACTGGCCCGAGCACGAGGATATCGATCAGTTGCTCTTCATCGACGCGCGACGCGGCTATGCGATCGGTCGGGGCCCAGCCGTCCGCCGAACATCCGACGGCGGCGTGTCCTGGGAGCGGATTGCACTACCGCCGGATGCAGCCGTCCGCGGTGCTCGCTGCCGCAGTTTCGCAGCAGCAAATCTTGGCCCCGACGGCACCCTGCGAGTGATTTGTCCTATCGACCGATCGGCTACGGTCCCTGCCCGCAGCGTCGTATACCGACTCACGCCAAATCAGCAAGCGTTCGTTCTCGATACCGTCTTGCCTAACCAGACCGTCACTCGACTCGTGTCTGCGCCCGCCACGGCTGGCGGCTACGTGCTTTACACGCTGTCTCTCCTCGATAACGAGAGCGGCGAGGATACTGCACCGGATCGCGCACGCCGGACCGGCGTGCTTTCGACGTGGGCGAACACGCGCCCCGACCAAGTCCGGCAAGTGACGACGTTTGACAGGAAGCTCATCCTGAGCGGCCTCGACGTGGGCCGCGATGGCCTATTGCTCGTCTATGCGACCGACCCCGGGCAGGCAATCGATGATCCACCGATCCCCCTGATGATCAGCAGCACTGACGCAGGCAAGACCTGGAAGCAGAATATCGACGCGATCGTCTATCACACTCGGTATTTCAATCAGGATACGAACACGCTGTACTCGTTGCTCGATGAAAGACTGAGGAAACTGTCGTTCCCGGTCCGAAATAACCGTGCCTTACAAGACCGAATCCCGCTGCTACGACGGGAGACTCAATTCGATGAATAAATCACTGCGCCGCGCCGCGCTCGTCATTCGGCGCGCCGCGGCTCGAACACGAACGGTTGCGTGAGCAGGAACGGATTCGCCGTCGCGCCCGTCTGCGTGCAACTCGCGTGCGTCATCGCCTCGACGGCCGCGCGATCGGCCGCCGCGTTGCGGCTGCTCGTCGTCACGGTCACGTTCTGCGCTTCGCCGGACGTCGTCATCAATGCGCGCACCAGCACGGTCGCCTGGCGCGTGAGCGGCTTCGCGGTATCCGGATAGACGGCGCGCGGAATGTGGCAGGTCAGCTTGCTTTCCTGCGACGACGTCAGCATCGCGCAGCCGGAAAACAGCATCGCGACGGCGGGCAGGATCAGGTAGGTCGAGCGGATAGCCATGGTCGAATATCGTTGTTGATTACTGGTCTGGGCACGCGCGCCGCGCGACGGAAGCCTTCCCCGGCCGCGCCGCGTGTGTCGCACCGCGCCGCGGCCATCGGACCGGCGCCCCGTTACGGCCGCACGGCCGAGCGACGCTCGACCGCGATCCTGTTCGGTGGAATGTCCCGGATAGTCGCGGGCGTTTTCTACGCTCGCACCGGTTAGCCCCGCGCCGCTTTCATGCGAGCGCTTTCGCGCATTGTGCACGCGCCACCCGGTCAACGGCGGCGATTTGACAATGGTTGACGCGAATCGCCGCCCATTCGAGCGGACTCCACGCCATCCGCGATGTAATCGATACCCGACCGGCGTGGCGCGTTGCGCGTGCACCGGGCCGCGGGGCCCGACGTCGCTCCGCCTTCATCGCAACCGATAGACGCCGGCATTCCCCGTGCCGGCACGCGCAGCGCGTCAATCCGAATCTTCGTCGTCCGAGTCGTCGCCCGCGTCGGCCGGCGCCTCCCCGTACTTCGCGGCCAGCGCGGCCCGGAACGTCTTCAGCGCCGGCTCGTCATCGCACAGCTTGTACAACGCGGCCAACTGTTGCGGCCAGTCCTTCAATTCCTTTGCAAACACATGCAGGCGCGCGACGGTATCGAGCGCGTCGGCTTCGCGGCCGGCCAGCGCCTGCAGCACCGCGTAGCGGCGCAGTACCGTCTCGCCCGGCAGCAGCGCGATCGCGCGCTCGTGCGCGGCGAGCTTGAGCGGCAGGTTCTCCGACGAAATGGTGAGCAGCGTCGCCGCACCGTAATCGCCCCACGCGCCGAACAGCCGCGACGGCGCATCGCGATACTGCGCGGCCGGGCTGCTGCCGTAATAGAGCACTTCCGCGCGCTGGTAGTCACGCAGCACCGGCACGGCCGCCAGCACGCCGCCGAACGACAGCAGCGCGAACAGCCCGAATGCCGCGCGCCCCGGCAGGATGCGCAGCGGCTTCACGTCGAGCAGCCCGATCACGAACATCGCCGGCAGCAGGAAGAACATGTATTGCTGCGGATACTCGACCAGCGCGTGCATCAGCAGGATGCCGATCAGCGCGAAACCGAACACGCGCATGCTCGACTGCGGCGCCCGCACCGCGCGCACGAACCACGCGACGAGCGTGACGGCGAGCACGCCGAGGCCGACCAGACCAGACTTCGCGAGCAGATCGATGAAGATGTCGTGCGAGTTGTTCGCGATCTCGACGCCGCCGAGCGTGCGCGCGAGCGCAAACTGGTGCGACGGGAATTCGCCCCAGCCGACCCCGAGCAGCGGATGCTCGCGGAACATCGCGAGCCCGTACTTCCACAGCGCGAGGCGCGGCGCGATCTGCCCGGCGTCGCGCATCCGGTCGGCTGCCGACTCCGCGAGATTCAGGTGGTAGTGCACGTTGGCCCAGCGCACCGCGACGTTCACCGCGATGAATGCGACGGCGAGCACGACCGGGATCAGCCACGCACGCGCATTGCCCTGCGTGCGGCGCGATTCGACCCACGCCATCCAGAACCCCGCGACGACCATCACCGCGACCTGCAGCCACGGCCCGCGCGACACCGTCAGCGCGAGGCCGACCGACAGCACGATCGACAGCGCGAGCCATGCCCACACCGCGAGCCGGCGGGTCTGCACCAGATACAGCGCGCCGGCCATCGCGAACGCGATATAGCTGGCCAGATGGTTCGCCTGCGCCATGTTGCCGTACGGACGGCGGTCGACCGCGATGTTGTACACCACGACGAACGGCGAGACGGCCGACTCGAGGTGGAACAACTGCACGATCTGCGTGCCGACCGCGAACACGCCGCCGACGAGCAGCGCACCGGCCATCATCCGCGACACGGTTTCCGCCATCCCGTCGCGCGCGAGCGCGTAGCCGGCCTGCATCGCGACGAGCGCGGCGGCCAGATAACCGAGCGCCAGCCAGTTCATCGACGGCACCTTGAGCGGGATCAGCGCCAGTTGCGCGATCAGCACCACCGCGAAACCAATCGGCACGACGAACGCAGCCGGCGCGGCGAACGGCTTGACCGGCCGGCCCGTGCGCGCGAGCAGCACGACCGATACGCCCAGCAGCAGATACAGCACGAGCGCGGAAAACTCGGAATAGAAGGTCGGGATCGGATACGTGTGATTCGTGATCGCATACGGCACGATCAGGGCGACAGCCAGCGCAACGAGCGACAACGAACGGGAAAAAGTAGAAGGCATGAGCGAACCGGGTGTCAGCAACCGGCGCACTATACAAAACTTTCCCCGCTCTGTGCGGCGCACGCGCGATGAACCGCGGCGCGGCCGCCGCCGCATCGGACACGCGGCGGCCGGCTTTGCGCACGGGCCGCCGCCCTTCCATACCGGCGGCGGCGCTACGCACGGCACTCCGCGGGCGCATATTTCGCGGGCAGCGTCGCGGCGTTACCCGGCAACGGCCCCGCTCCCGGCGCGGGCAGCGACGATGCGTCCTTGCCGGCGGCGAAACATTCCCACGCGATCGCGCCCGCCTGTATCGCCCCCTTTTTGAGCGGTACGCGCGCGGTGGGCGCATCGGCCTTGTCCGGCGCCGACGGCACGAGCACCAGCGTATTCGCGCCGGCCGCGGCGACGCGGGGGGTAAACGCGACCGTGATCTGGCCGGTGGCGCCGTCGATCGCAACCGATTCGACGTTGCGGGTCGGGGCAGGCGGGCTGTAGCCGCCGTCGAGGCTCGCGCCGCTCGCCGCGTTGTCGGCGACCGCGAGCCGCGCCGACGACGCGAGCGCAAGGCCCTCGCCGACGCGTGACCGCGCGAGGTAATCCTGGTACGCGGGAATTGCATAGGCGGCGACGACGCCGACGATCGCCAGCACGATCATCAGTTCGATCAGCGTGAAGCCGGCCGGCCGCCAGCGCGGCGACGGCCGGTTCGCGCGCCGCAGGTCGGCGGCAACGCGACGAAACAGGGAAACGGAAAAAGCTTCGAACATGACAGGCTCCGGAAACGAAAAACGCCTGCCGATACAGGCAGGCGTCTCGATCGTAGCCAGCGGGCCGCGAAGCCGACAGTCGGCCGGATGGCCAGTCAGGGCGCGTGCGTCACGCCGCGGCGCTTCCTGAGCGCGTAACCGATCGCCACGACGAACAGCGCGCCGGCGATGCTTGCGCCATAGACCACCGACGGCGAATCGAGCACCGGCCAGCGGTCGCCGACCGGGTCGTTCACGATCAGCCCGCCCGCGATCCAGCCGAGCAGCCCCGCGCCAAGCGCCACGACGACCGGGAAACGGTCGAGCAGCTTCAGCACCAGCGTGCTGCCCCACACGATGATCGGCACGCTGACGACGAGCCCGAAGATCACGAGCGCGAGCCGGTGCGACGGATCGGCCTGCTCGGCCGCGCCGGCGATCGCGATCACGTTGTCGAGGCTCATGACCGCATCGGCGATCACGATCGTCTTCACGGCATCCCACAGCCGGTCGGCCGGTTTGATGTTGTCGTGCGCGTCGGCGGCCGGCGCCATCAGTTTGATACCGATCCACAGCAGCAACAGCCCGCCGCCGAATTTCAGGAACGGTACGTCGAGCAGCGCGACCGCGAACGTGATCAGCGCGACACGCAGCAGGATCGCCCCCGCGGTGCCCCAGACGACGCCGCGCAGCCGCTGGTTCGCCGGCAGGTTGCGGCACGCAAGCGCGATCACGACCGCGTTGTCGCCGCCGAGCAGGATATCGATGATGACGATCTGGAGAATGGCGCCCCAGTGCAGCGAGGTCAGGAATTCGAGCATGGAGGTGAGGAAAGGACAACGGCCGCCTCGCGGGCGACCCGGTTCATCGCCGGCACATGCATGACGCATGCCCGGTGCTTACGAATTCATTGCGGGAGCATAACAAAAAACGCCGGCAAAGCCGGCGTTTTCTGCAGGACGAGCCCAACGGAAACAATTACAGCGCCTTCTTCAGCAGACGGCCCATTTCCGACGGGTTGCGCGTGACGGTGATGCCGCACGCTTCCATGATTTCCAGCTTCGCTTCGGCCGTATCCGCACCGCCCGAGATCAGCGCGCCGGCGTGGCCCATGCGCTTGCCCGGAGGCGCCGTGACGCCCGCGATGAAGCCGACGACCGGCTTCTTCATGTTGTCCTTGATCCACTCGGCGGCATTGGCTTCGTCCGGACCGCCGATTTCGCCGATCATTACGACCGCATCCGTATCCGGATCGTCGTTGAACATCTTCATCACGTCGATGTGCTTCAGACCGTTGATCGGGTCGCCGCCGATACCGACTGCCGACGACTGGCCGAGGCCCAGTGCCGTCAGCTGCGCAACCGCTTCATACGTCAGCGTGCCCGAACGCGACACGACGCCGATGCGGCCCTTGCGGTGGATGTGACCCGGCATGATGCCGATCTTCAGCTCGTCCGGCGTGATCGTGCCCGGGCAGTTCGGCCCGAGCAGCAGCGTCTTGCGGCCTTCGCGACGCATGCGGTCCTTCACTTCGATCATGTCGCGCACGGGGATGCCTTCCGTGATGCAGATCGCGAGATCGAGGTCGGCTTCGACCGCTTCCCAGATCGCAGCGGCCGCGCCTGCCGGCGGCACGTAGATGACCGACACGGTCGCGCCGGTTTCCGCCTTCGCTTCCTTGACGCTCGCGTAGATCGGAATGCCTTCGAAATCTTCGCCGGCCTTCTTCGGGTTCACGCCCGCGACGAATGCTTCGCGGCCGTTTGCGTATTCACGGCAGGCGCGCGTATGGAACTGACCGGTCTTGCCGGTAATGCCCTGCGTGATGACCTTCGTGTCCTTGTTGATCAGAATCGACATGTATTTTGACCTCTGTTCGATGGGCGTCGCGAGCAAGCCGCGCCGCCCTACGTGTTCATTAGCGCGTGCTTACTTGCCTGCGGCAGCCGCGACGACCTTCTGCGCGGCTTCTTCCATGCTGTCCGCCGAGATGATCGGCAGGCCCGAATCGGCCAGCATCTTCTTGCCGAGGTCCTCGTTCGTGCCCTTCATGCGCACGACGAGCGGCACGTTCAGGTTCACGGCCTTCGAACCGGCGATCACGCCTTCCGCGATCACGTCGCAGCGCATGATGCCGCCGAAGATGTTCACGAGGATCGCCTTCAGGTCCGGGTTCTTCAGCATCAGCTTGAACGCTTCCGTGACCTTCTCGGTGGTCGCGCCACCGCCGACGTCCAGGAAGTTCGCCGGCTCGCCGCCGAACAGCTTGATGGTGTCCATCGTCGCCATCGCGAGGCCCGCGCCGTTCACGAGACAGCCGATGTTGCCGTCGAGCGAGATGTACGCGAGGTCGAACTTCGACGCTTCGATTTCAGCCGGATCTTCTTCGTCCAGATCGCGGTACGCGACGATTTCCGGGTGACGGAACAGCGCGTTCGAATCGAAGTTGAACTTCGCGTCGAGTGCGGTGACCTTGCCGTCGCCGGAGACGTTCAGCGGGTTGATTTCCGCCAGCGATGCGTCGGTTTCCCAGAATGCCTTGTACAGGCCTTGCAGGATCGCGCGCGCTTGCGGAATCGACGCGGCCGGCACGCCGATCTTCGCGGCGAGGTCGTCGGCCTGCGCGTCCAGCAGGCCCGTCGACGGCTCGACGATGACCTTGTGGATCAGTTCCGGGTGCTTTTCGGCGACTTCCTCGATGTCCATGCCGCCTTCGCTCGAACCCATCAGCACGATCTTCTGCGAGATGCGGTCGACGACGAGGCTGACATACAGTTCCTGCTTGATGTCGGCGCCTTCCTCGATCATCAGACGGTTGACCTTCTGGCCTTCCGGGCCCGTCTGGTGCGTGACGAGCTGCATGCCGAGGATCTGGTTCGCGTATTCGCGCACCTGTTCGATCGACTTCGCCACCTTCACGCCGCCGCCCTTGCCACGGCCGCCCGCGTGAATCTGAGCCTTCACGACCCATACCGGGCCGCCGAGTTCTTCCGCCACCTTGACGGCCTCGTCAACCGAGAACGCCGGCTTGCCGCGCGGTACCGCGACTCCGAATTTCCGCAGGATTTCCTTACCCTGGTACTCGTGAATCTTCATGCGTGATTCCCTTCAGTCTGAGAGTTGGATGAAAAGTCGCTTAAGACGCTTCTTCGAATGATTTCCGTTCATTCCTTCGTGCTGCCTTCACCGGGCAGATCCGGCCGAATCGGGCCGTACCAGCGCGGGTAGTACTGCCGCACGACCTCGCCGTCGAATCGCAGCGCCCGGCAGCGGCCGAGCTGGAAAGGCGGTTCGGCGTGCGCGCCGTCATGATCCGGCCCTTCGCCGCCCTCCTCGCGCACGTTCCACACATCACCGGCGAACGCCTGGATCGCGGCCGTCGGCAGCACGGCGCACAGTTCGGTGAGATGGGAACAGCCGGCGACGCCGGCGAGCAGCCGGTTCGCGTTGCGGCGGAAATTGCGGAAGAGGTTGAGCCCGATGAGGGCCCGATAGGCGGGGGAAGCGGATTGACAGTGACCGGGATAGGGAACCCATTCCGAAGACGCTTCGGCGTCGACGACATTGAGGTCACGATCGATGGTCACGCGCAGCCAGAGTTCGTGGATCGGCAGGCCCTGGGGCCGGATGCCCGACGCAAGCGCGACATCGCGCGGCTTGTGGTCGGTTAGGCAGGCTTCGATGTCCCACAAGCCGTCGCCGCGCTCGTAGGCTTCCGCTCGGATTGCGCGTCGATGTCGCAACTGACGGGGCACGGGCTCGGATAGCGGCATGCTGGAGGTTGAGGCCGAAGAGGAAAACCCGTGGATTTTAGCATATTGGGTATTTGAGACATCCGGCCTCGACGGCGGGTATTCCCGCCTGTCCGGAAGCGGTTGCGATGCAGCAAAATCGCGCGCCCCGCGCGCGACCGGGCGGCTCAGTCGTCGAGCGGGAAATCGTCGCCGACCTTCAGCAACTTCACGATGGTCGCGCTCGAGAAGCCGCGCGCGGCAAGGAAGCGCGCCTGCTTCGCGCGTTCGGCGGGCGTTTGCGGCAGCGCACCGAATTTCTTGCGCCACACGGCCTGCGCGCGCGTCAACTCGGTCTCGCGCAATTGGGCATTCACCGCTTCGACGAGGCTGTCGCCGACCGCGTGGCGCTTCAGTTCGCTGACGATGCGCGCGACGCCGACGCGCGACGCGCGGCGATGCACGAGACTCTCGGCGAAGCGCGCGTCGGACAGCCAGCCTTCCTGTTCCAGCGCATCGAGCACCGGTTCGACGGATTCGTCTTCGCCGACGTAGGGGGCGAGCTTGCGCGCGAGCTCCGCGCGGCTGTATTCGCGCCTTGACAGATAGCCGAGCGCACGGCCCTTCAACGACCGCGGCGGTTTCGACGGCTTGCGCTCGCCTACGCCCGACGCGTCGCTTGAAGCAGCGCCGCGGGAAGATGCGCCGGCTGCGCGGCGTATGCGGCGCGGATGCTGGCTGCTGCGCGTATAGACATCTTCCGTCGCGGGCGCATCGGCTGCGCGATCGTCCGGGACGCGATCGTCCGGGGCGCGATCGCCCGGGAAGCGGACACCGGACACGCGACGGCGGGAGCGGTCGTGCGCGTCGAACGACTCATCGTCGTCGAACGGATCGTCCGGTGCGGCAATCTCAAACGAAACGAGGGCATCGTCGGATGCCCTCGTCGCGGTGCGGTTCGCGGCGTTGCCGCCTGCGCCCCGCCGGTCGGCGCCCGAGGATCCGGCTCGCCGCCCGGAGCGACCCGCCGTTTCGGGCGTGTCGTGCTCCGCCGGCTCGCCAGCCTGACCTCGGCGCGCAACCATCACTCTTCTTCGTCCATCGCCTCGGCTTCGTTGACTACGCCATCGGGCATCGCGACGACACCGAGCGATTCGCGGATGCGGTTCTCGATCTCGCGCGCGATTTCCGGATTTTCGCGCAGGAATTCACGCGCGTTGTCCTTGCCCTGGCCGATCTTCTCGCCGTTGTAGCTGTACCAGGCGCCCGCCTTGTCGACGATCTTCGCCTGCACGCCGAGATCGATGATCTCGCCCTGGCGCGAAATGCCTTCGCCGTACAGGATGTCGAAGATCGCTTCGCGGAACGGCGGCGATACCTTGTTCTTGACGACCTTCACGCGGGTTTCGTTGCCGATCACCTCGTCGTTCTTCTTGATCGAGCCGATCCGGCGGATATCGAGACGCACCGACGAGTAGAACTTCAGCGCGTTGCCGCCCGTCGTGGTTTCCGGGTTGCCGAACATCACGCCGATCTTCATCCGGATCTGGTTAATGAAGATCACAAGGCAGTTCGTGCGCTTGATCGTGCCGGTCAGCTTGCGCAGCGCCTGCGACATCAGGCGGGCCTGCAGACCCGGCAGCGAATCGCCCATCTCGCCTTCGATTTCGGCCTTCGGCACGAGCGCCGCGACCGAGTCGATGACGATCATGTCGATCGAGCCCGAGCGCACCAGCGCGTCGGTGATTTCGAGCGCCTGCTCGCCGGTGTCCGGCTGCGAGATCAGCAGCTCCGGCACGTTCACGCCGAGCTTCGCGGCATATTGGACGTCGAGCGCGTGCTCGGCGTCGATGAACGCCGCGGTGCCGCCCAGCTTCTGCAGTTCGGCGATGACCTGCAGCGTGAGCGTGGTTTTGCCGGACGATTCCGGACCGTAGATCTCGACCACCCGGCCGCGCGGCAGGCCGCCTACGCCCAGTGCGATATCGAGACCCAGCGAGCCCGTGGAGACGACCTGGATATCCTCGGCCGCTTCGCCGTCGCCCATGCGCATGATCGAGCCTTTGCCGAACTGCTTCTCGATCTGCGCGAGTGCGGCCGCCAGCGCCTTGCTCTTCTCGGCGGTCATCCCGGAGCCCTTCTTGCTATCTTCCATGAATCGTCCTTTGCTATGATGAGCAGCGTCTGTTAAAGGCGCGCCCGCTTTCAAGCGCCGCCCACGAATGCAGACACTGTATAAAAAAACAGTGTTTTATGCAAGCCCGCAATGCAGGCTGCGTTGTACACGGATAACTTCGGAGACAGCCGCGCCGGCGCGAACGCCTCGCCGGCCATCGGTCAGCAACATGCGAATTCTCATCGCCGAAGACGACAGCATACTCGCGGACGGCCTCACCCGGTCACTCCGCCAATCGGGCTATGCCGTCGATCACGTGAAGAGCGGCGTCGACGCCGACACCGCGCTGTCGATGCAGACTTTCGACCTGCTGATCCTCGATCTCGGGCTGCCGAAAATGTCCGGGCTCGACGTGCTCAAGCGCCTGCGCGCCCGCAATTCCAATCTCCCCGTGCTGATCCTGACCGCCGCCGACAGCGTCGACGAGCGCGTGAAGGGGCTCGACCTCGGCGCCGACGACTACATGGCCAAGCCGTTCGCGCTCAACGAGCTCGAGGCGCGCGTGCGCGCGCTGACCCGGCGCGGCGCGGGCGGCGGGCCGACCGTCGTGCGCCACGGCTCGCTCGCGTTCGACCAGGTCGGCCGCATCGCGTATGCGAACGATCACGTGCTCGATCTCTCGGCGCGCGAACTCGGCCTGCTCGAGGTGCTGCTGCAGCGGATCGGCCGCCTCGTGTCGAAGGAACAGCTCGTCGATCACCTGTGCGAATGGGGCGAGGAAGTCAGCAACAACGCGATCGAAGTCTACGTGCACCGGCTGCGCAAGAAGATCGAACCGAGCGGCGTGCGGATCTCGACCGTGCGCGGCCTCGGCTATTGCCTCGAGAAGGTCGCGCCCGCGACGCCGGCCGACCCGGCGGCGCCCCAGCCCGCGGCGGCCGGCACGCCGCTGCGCTGACGCCGGGCGGCGCCGCGATGGCCACGCCGGCCCATTCCCGTCACCCGACCGGCGCGCCGTCGTCGGCCGCCGACGAGGCGCGCGACGCGCGCTACGAGAACCCGTTCGCGCCGCCCGACGAAACCGAATCGGCCGAAACGCCGCGCCCGCGCTCGCTGTTCGGCGAAATCCTCGACTGGATGCTCGCACCGCTGCTGCTGCTGTGGCCGATGAGCATCGCCGTCACCTATCTCGTCGCGAAGACGATCGCGAACAGCCCGTTCGACCGCGCGCTGGAGACCAACGCGTACGTGCTCGCGCGGCAGATCCATCCGGTCAACGGCGTCGCCGAGCTGACGCTGCCGGAGCAGACGCGCGACTTCCTGCGCGCGGACAACATCGACAGCGTCTACTTCCAGGTGCTCGGCACGCGCGGCGAGCTGGTCGCGGGCGAAGCCGACATGCCGCTGCCGCGCGACGAGGACCGCCCGCCGCCGGGCGTCGTCGTGTTCCGCGACGACCTGCTGCGCGGCAACGACGTGCGCGTCGCGTACACGACCGTCGCGCTGCCGCAGGCGAGCGGCGCGCAGCCCGTGCTCGTGCAGGTCGGCGAGACGCTCGACAAGCGCAACGCGCTCGCGAACGACATCATCAAGGGCGTAATCCTGCCGCAATTCGTGATCCTGCCGCTCGCGATCCTGCTCGTCTGGTTCGGGCTGTCGCGCGGGCTCGCGCCGCTCAACGCGCTGCAGGCGCACATCCGCGCGCGCCGGCCCGACGACCTGTCGCCCGTCGAGGCGCAGCGCGCGCCGCCTGAGATCGAGCCGCTCGTCACGTCGTTCAACGACCTGCTCGCGCGGCTCGAACAGAACATGGCGCTGCAGAAACGCTTCATCGCCGACGCCGCGCACCAGATGAAGACGCCGCTCGCGGGCCTGCGCACGCAGGCCGAATTCGCGCTGCGCCATCCGGTGCCGCCCGACGTGCAGCGTTCGCTCGAGCAGATCGCGACGAGCTCCGAGCAGGCCGCGCGGCTCGTCACGCAACTGCTCGCGCTCGCGCGCGCCGAGAACCGCGCGAGCGGGCTCACGTTCGAGCCGGTCGAGATCGGCGCGCTCGCGCGGCGCACCGTGCGCGACTGGGTGCAGGCCGCGCTCGCGAAACGCATGGATCTCGGTTACGAAGGCCCGGACGACGACGCGCCGCTCGACGTCGACGGCAATCCGGTGATGCTGCGCGAGATGCTCGGCAACCTCGTCGACAACGCGATCCGCTACACGCCCGAAGGCGGCCGCATCACCGTGCGCGTGCGCGCGGAGCGCGCAGCGCGGCTCGTGCATCTCGAAGTCGAGGATACGGGCCCCGGCATCCCGGCCGGCGAACGCGAACGCGTCGTCGAGCGCTTCTACCGGATCCTCGGCCGCGAAGGCGACGGCAGCGGCCTCGGGCTCGCGATCGTGCGCGAGATCGCCACGCAGCACGGCGGCACGCTGACGCTCGACGATCACGTCTACCAGCACACGCCGCGCCTCGCCGGCACGCTCGTGCGCATCAGCCTGCCGCTGACCGACACCACCCCGGATTAACCCTGACGTGCGCCGCCGCGGCTGGGTGCAAATATGCCGAAACCGGCGTTTTACCGGACGTTCGCATCACGATCGACACGCGAAGCGGCCGATTCGACACGGGTTAACGCGCAGTCGTTTTGTACGCGCGAGTCAGTGCGCCGTAAGTTTCCGTGCCAATAATCGTCCACAGGCCCGCCCCTCCCAAGGCGGCCGCACATCTATATCAAGGGACTTGGAGACGATTCATGGCAACGTTAGGCGGGCAAATTTCGCACTCGCCGATGACGGGCGAAGAGAAGAAGGTGATCTTCGCGTCGTCGCTCGGCACCGTGTTCGAGTGGTACGACTTTTACCTGGCCGGCTCGCTCGCGGCCTACATCAGCAAGAGCTTCTTCTCCGGCGTCAATCCGACCGCCGCGTTCATCTTCACGCTGCTCGGCTTCGCGGCCGGCTTCGCGGTGCGGCCGTTCGGCGCGATCGTGTTCGGCCGGCTCGGCGACCTCGTCGGCCGCAAGCACACGTTCCTCGTGACGATCGTGATCATGGGCGTGTCGACGTTCGTGGTCGGCTTCCTGCCCGGGTACGCGTCGATCGGCATCGCCGCGCCGGTGATCTTCATCGCGATGCGGCTGTTGCAGGGCCTCGCGCTCGGCGGCGAGTACGGCGGCGCGGCGACCTACGTCGCCGAGCATGCGCCGGCCAACCGGCGCGGCTTCTACACCGCGTGGATCCAGACGACGGCCACGCTCGGCCTGTTCCTGTCGCTGCTCGTGATCCTCGGCGTACGCACGTTCATCGGCGAGGAAGCGTTCGGCAGCTGGGGCTGGCGCGTACCGTTCGTCGCGTCGATCCTGCTGCTCGGGGTGTCGGTGTGGATCCGGTTGCAGTTGAACGAATCGCCGGTGTTCCTGCGCATCAAGGCGGAAGGCAAGACGTCGAAGGCGCCGCTGACCGAGGCGTTCGGCCAGTGGAAGAACCTGAAGATCGTGATCCTCGCGCTCATCGGCCTGACGGCCGGCCAGGCCGTCGTGTGGTACACGGGCCAGTTCTACGCGCTGTTCTTCCTCACGCAGACGCTGAAGGTCGACGGCGCCAGCGCCAACATCCTGATCGCGATCGCGCTGCTGATCGGCACGCCGTTCTTCCTGTTCTTCGGTTCGCTGTCGGACAAGATCGGCCGCAAGCCGATCATCCTCGCGGGCTGCCTGATCGCCGCGCTGACCTACTTCCCGCTGTTCAAGGCGCTCACGCACTACGCGAACCCGCAGCTCGAACTCGCGACGCAGAAGGCGCCGATCACGGTCGTCGCCGATCCGGCCACCTGCTCGTTCCAGTTCAACCCGGTCGGCACGTCGAAGTTCACCAGCTCGTGCGACATCGCGAAGAGCGCGCTCGCCAAGGCGGGCCTGAACTACGAGAACGTCGCGGCGCCGGCCGGTGCGCTGGCCCAGATCAAGGTCGGCGACACGGTGATCCAGACCTACGACGGCAAGGCGGCCGACGCGAAGGCGCAGGGCGCGGCGTTCGACAAGACGCTCGCGTCGACGCTGAAGGGAGCCGGCTACCCGGCGAAGGCCGACCCGGCGCAGCTCAACTGGCCGATGACGATCGTGATCCTGACGATCCTCGTGATCTTCGTGACGATGGTCTACGGCCCGATCGCCGCGATGCTGGTCGAGATGTTCCCGACGCGGATCCGCTACACGTCGATGTCGCTGCCCTATCACATCGGCAATGGCTGGTTCGGCGGCTTCCTGCCGGCGACCGCGTTCGCGATCGTCGCGGCGAAGGGCAACATCTACTCGGGGCTCTGGTATCCGATCGTGATCGCGCTGGCCACGTTCGTGATCGGCCTGCTGTTCGTCAAGGAGACGAAGGACTCGGACATCTACGCGCAGGATTGATGTCGGGTGCGCCGCGGGGGACGGCCGGCGGAGGGACTGCTTCCGCTGGCCGGCTCCCGCCCGGGATGGAGGCCGGCACGGGCCGCCGGCAACTTTTTTCGGGAAAGATGGAAAAAGGTATTGACAGCCAGCCGGCCGATCGACATAATTCAAGTCTTCGGCGAATTAGCTCAGTCGGTTAGAGCGACGGAATCATAATCCGCAGGTCCGGGGTTCGAATCCCTGATTCGCCACCATATGCAGAAAGGGCTCAGCGCAAGCTGAGCCCTTTTTATTTGCTACGCCGAAATCGCGTTGCTACTCCTTTGCTACCATCTGCATTGATCTTAAAAGAGACTTGGATCAAGCAGAATGCCCCCCTCCTTCCCTGCGTCACCCGATAATTTCGTCGAATGGGACCTCGCTACATGCGTGGTGGGACGCGTCCAAGATTGGACCAAACAGGAGCATTACCCCACCGACGGCGACATCTTGTCACCCCGCCAGTGGGCTTGGGAGTTCTTACGGCGGAATCGCGCTTATGAACAGGCGTTCAACGAACTCGCGGATTCGTTTGCCCACGTCCCCGCAGTACCTCGTGCAGACGACACACTCAAGCATTACGTCTGCGAGCCATCGCCTGAGAGCCCGGATCAAACCTATGCGGACTATTGCCACTATGGTTCCGAGCATCATCGCGTCTTTCCGATTGCCGACCTCGTTCGGTTCCACTGGAGCATCAACGAACTGATCGACCCCAAGTTGGGTCGCGATTCCCTGCCAGCCAGCTTTCGATTCGTAAGAGACGACGTCTCCATCATCGAACCCCGGCGCGCGCTCAGCTTCGACGGACTCCATTTGGTGGAAGCCACGTGCGGAACAACTGAGGTTCTGGTTCGCCTCGATCTTCGCGGCAACATCGGCGCTCAGATAGCATCGCTCAAGCAGCAGTTGGTTCGATTCACCGAACCGCCACCCGGTTTTGCCGAACAGGAATTCAAGACCGGCACGCTCTACCTGGAATTCCCCGGCGAAATCGATCAGACCGGCGAGTGGGATGAAGCGTTACACCCCCACACTCCACGGCGACATGATCCCGATGAGCCTGTGCTGATAAGGACGATCCCGGCCGATGAACGCTCTCCACGACAGCAAAATCTCAGGATGGTCTTACGCTGCGCCGATGCGATTGCACAATTCGTCCAGAACCCGCCCAAAGACCTCCGGAAATTCATTCCCAAACTCGGGAAACGGTCGGCGCAAGAAACGGGTGACGATTGGTTTGAGGACGGGCAGTTCTACGCGCAGGCGGCGACGTACATTTACAGCTACCTCAACTCGACACCAAAAGAGACTCAAAACCTCCCGGAAAACGCGATATCCCGGGAACCCGTGGACAACTGGATCAAGCTCGCCCGCTTTTACATCCTCGATCGCGGCTATGCCACGCTCGCCAGCCGAAACTTCACTGCCAATCGACCAATCGAGAACCACGGAAAATAACTTCCGTCAATGGCAAGTCTGTCGCGAAGACTCGCCGTGGTTCTCCTTTTCGTGCCTTTCTACACTGCCATCTCCTCAACGAGCATCACCACACGAAAGGAGGCTATATGGCAGTTCACGCAGTACACCCCTTCTCGCCCGACGACCGGGTCACCAACGCGGAGGCCGCCCAGATTCTGGGCGTCGACGCGGCCACGTTGACCCAGTGGCGGTACCTCCAGAAGTTCAATGACCGGCTCCCCTATTTGAAAGTCGGCCGCAAGGTCTTCTATCGCAAGTCTGACCTCCTGGCCTTCCTGCAGGGCTGTGTCGTCGGCGGTACTGGTGCGACGGGAGCCGAATAATGTAAACGACATTGCCCTCCATCTGCTCCACCGACCTCCGTCTGATAGATTGCTTCGGCGCGTGAGTCGTTAAGCAGCCCACTCACGGGTCCACCGGCTGGCTCTGCATCGGCAGTGAAATCGCACATTCGATAAGGTGTCCGAATTTAATGACAAGACATGAATGTGGAGCCGGTGGAGCCGAAATTGAAACATCGTCCTACCCCGCCCTCTTGCCCAAGAGAGGGGACACGGGAAGCGGGATGGTTCCCTCTGATCTCTCTTTTTTCTTTTATAGGAAGAAAAAAGTAAATACCGGCTCCACCTCCTCCACACTCCGCTTTCGGGTTCGGGGAAAGGCGGGCCAGAAAGGAGTATTCATGCCGCAAGACACCAAGATGCTCGTTATATTCAAGCAGCTTTTTCACGGCGAGCGCCCAGCGACGTTCCAGCTCTTCGACAAGCGCACCAACACGTCGAGGATCGCTCATTTGAAATTGACAGGGGCCATACTCGACACGCTGTGCAACGCGAACCGCACAGGTTCGAATATCGCCATGATGATCAATCAAGGCGACGGCAAGGGACGCACGGCCGAGAACGTTACTGGCGTCACGGCGGTGTTCATCGACACGGACGGTGCCTGCACTCTGGAGAAGGTTCTGGCCAGTCTCGTTCCGCCGCATCTCGTTGTTGAATCGTCGCCCGGTAAGTTCCATGCATACTGGCTGATCGACGGATTGCCCCTCGGCCTGTTCCGCAACGTCCAGAAGCAGCTTGCACAACGGTACGGTACGGACGAAAGCGTGTGCGATCTGCCCCGCGTCATGCGCGTCCCGGGCATGCGTAACTGGAAATACCGCTCATCCACCTACGCAACGATCATTCATCACGATCAGGAAGCAACGCCTATCCCGTGGCGGGATTTTTTCATCCGCATGGACCTCGTGGCACCGACCCGCAAGCCCTCGTCACCGGCAACGCGCACTGCCGACGCCGGATCAAACAACGCTGAACGCGTCCGGGCCGCGTTACCATCCATCTCAGCCGATCCGTACCGTAACTGGTTCGATGTAGGTGCGGCAATCCATTCCGAATGGTCGGATCAAACGGGATTCGCCATGTGGACCGAGTGGTCACGACGTTCCGCCAAGTTTGACGCGGACGTACAGCAAGCGACGTGGGAACGATTCTCGGCGGGAAAAGGCATCACGCTTGGCACCCTGTTCTGGATGGCGAAAAAGTATGGCCATGCGGGCACCGCCTCTGCCGAAGCATGTCAGCCCCGCACCGAATTGGAAGTGTCCGAGATGTTTGCGCACACGTTCGAAATGGAGCTGCGCTTCGTCGACGGCACTTGGCACGGCTGGAACAGCCACCGCTGGGAAGCGGATACCCAAGCAGCGGACCGTCGAGCACGCGACTTCGTAAAACGGTTTACGACGGTCCCCGGCAAGGGAGATGGTTCATCGTCTGCCGAGCGTTTGCAAACTCGCTCTGGACTCAACAACCTCGTCGAGCTCGCCAAGGGTGATGCCCGGTTGCGCTCGGCGAAGTCCGCCTTCGATGCGAAGCCGAACCTGCTCGCAGTTACGAATGGCGTCATTGACCTGAAGACCCAGCGATTCCGTCCGGGTGAGCCGGAAGATATGCTGAGCCGCTCAGCGAACGTATCGTACGACGCAGACGCAACCTGCCCGAACTGGGACGCATTTGTGCAGCAGATTGCGGATGGCGACAATGTACTCGCTCGCTTCTTGCAAACAATCGTCGGATACGCGCTGTTCGGCCATGCGAACGAGCAAACCCTGTTCGTGTTGATCGGCAGCGGAGCCAACGGCAAGAGCCTGTTCCTCAACACGACCCGCATATTACTCGGTGACTATGCACTGGCGATCCAGAACAGCCTGCTGCAGGGCTCTCGCGGTAATGCGAACAGTGCTTCGCCCGCGCTGGCCAAGATCGAGGGCCGCCGCATGCTCGCTTGCTCCGAAATGCCGAAAGGCCGAGCCTTCGACGAGGCGCTGGTCAAGCAGCTCTCGGGCAATGATGCGGTCAGTGCACGCGGGTTGTACAGTGATCAGGTGGAATTTACGCCGGTGGCAAAGCTGTTTCTCGCCGTCAATACCTTCCCTGAGGTCCGGTTCGACGACGATGCCATGTGGCGGCGGATCGTGACCATCCCCTTTCGCCGTTCATTCCAAGGCGATCAAGCTGATCCAGCGCTTGGCGACCGTTTGCTGGGCGAGCTTCCGGGAATTTTGAACTGGGCGTTGCGCGGAGTTCGCGATTACGTGGCGTTCGGTCTGTGGAAATGCCCGGCGTGCGACAAGCAGAAGGCGCAGTTGCGCAACAGCGTTGATTCGGTGAAAGCGTGGCTGGACGCTCAGTGCCGGATCGGCTCGAATTTATCGACTACTGCGAAGTCCGCATATACGGCATATTCCGATTTCATGCGCCAGCAGCAACGCAAGCCTTTGTCTCAGGTCGAGTTCAAAGGAACGCTGGAGCGCCGTGGCTTCAAATGGAAGAAAGAGCGTCAGCACAACACGTACTACGGCTTCTGCATGAAGTAGGATTTATCACGATGGCCCCCGTTGTGGGGCCATCGTGGTTCAAAATGCGCCCCCGTTACTATCTTCACGCCCCGATAATCGGGGCTATGGCCAGCTAGGCCCGGCATGATTCGCGCCCCCAGTCGCAGTCATGATCCGGGGGGGTGTTGTCACCGGGCCTGGTGGGTGGCTGGTGATCGCTGATAGGGGTTTGGCCGGGATATCCCGATGCCGTCCGTAACGTGGATGCCGAGACTTGCCACCGTTGTTGCAGGCCAATCTGTTCACTCTGCATAAACTTCGATGCAAGACACTCAACAACGTGACGCCGTCGATGTCTTTGTCGGCGTCGATGTCGGTAAGCGCCACCATCACGCCGTGGCACTCGATCGGAACGGTAATCGCCTGTGCAACAAGGCGCTACCCAACGACGAGGCCAAGCTACGCGCCCTCATCGCCGAACTCGAGACTCACGGTCGACTTCTGTTCGTCGTCGATCAGCCTTCCACCATCGGTGCGCTTCCTGTAGCCGTCGCCCGCGCCGAAGGCGTACTCGTCGCCTATCTGCCCGGACTGGCCATGCGCCGCATCGCTGATTTGCACACTGGCGAAGCAAAGACCGATGCCCGCGACGCCGCGATCATCGCCGAAGCCGCTCGCTCGATGCCGCATACGCTGCGCTCGCTTCGACTGGCCGACGAGCAACTCGCCGAACTGACCATGCTCTGCGGCTTCGATGACGACCTCGCCGCTCAGGTCACGCAAACCAGTAACCGCATTCGCGGCCTGCTTACCCAGATCCATCCGGCGCTCGAGCGTGTTCTCGGACCGCGCCTTGACCATCCAGCGGTACTCGATCTGCTTGAGCGCTATCCGTCGGCCGCCGCGCTTGCCGGCACCAGCGAGAAGACGCTCGCCAATCGCCTGACCAAGTTCGCTCCGCCCATGGGCAAAGGCTTGGCGGCCGAAATCGTTCAGGCACTGAGCGAACAAGCCGTGACCGTGCCCGGCACGCAAGCCGCCACCATCGTCATGCCCCGTTTAGCCCAGCAGCTTGCGGCATTGCGTAAGCAACGCGACGAGATCGCTGCCGAAGTGGAGCGATTGGTGCTTGCTCACCCTCTTTGGCCGGTCCTAACCAGCATGCCGGGAGTCGGCGTCAGGACCGCCGCCAGACTCCTGACCGAGGTCGCTCATAAGGCGTTCGCTTCGGCGGCGCATCTGGCGGCCTACGCCGGCCTCGCGCCGGTTACCCGGCGCTCAGGTTCATCGATACGCGGTGAACACCCATCCAGACGCGGCAACAAGGTGCTCAAGCGCGCCTTGTTCCTATCCGCCTTCGCGGCCTTGCGGGACCCAGTCTCACGAGACTATTACTCGCGCAAGATCCAGCAAGGCAAGCATCTGCGACGCCCCAACTACAGCTCACATTTCCTTGCACCTTGATCAGCCGCTCTCACACCAACGCGCTGGCACCCATACCAAGGGTAAGTGCCAGCGCCGCCCTATCGAGAACCGGATGGTTTGTCCTTATTGCCTTCCGATCCCGTATCCGTTCCCGGCTGGGGGTTTTCGGCGGGCCGTTCCGCGCCTTCACGCCACCCCTTAGCTGCCTCATCGACAAGCGCCCGAACTTTACCAGCCGGAGGCCCACTGTCGGTAGCCTTCTGAGAATGCTCGCCCGACGCCTCGTTACCTCCGTGCGGGCTAGCGCCCGTATCGTGAAATGCACCCCGTATCGCTGCAGATCGAATCCGATAACCTATCGTAGTTTCGACAATTTTTTCCGCAATCTCATCATTCGAATTTTTCTTTCCGACAGGAAGATCGAGCGCTTTCGCGACCACCGTTAATTTTTCCTTGGTCGGCGCCATCTGTTTCAAAAGCGCAACTCCTTCGTCGCGAGCTTTCAACACACGTAGCCTGCCAATAATTCCGTCGATTGCGCTGCGCGCAACTGTATTAACATCATCACTTCGTCGCCGCGCGCCGCCAGAGCGTGGCGCAAGCAATGGCCCACGAGATTCGTCCAATTCCTCAAGCTCATCATCGCTCAAGGCTTCCAACTCGCGTGCAAACCGCCGCAACAACGAGGCGAGAATTTTCGCATTAGTCTTTTTCATCTCAAATCCTACAACCCTAGTTCACTACGGAACTGCACAACAAAATCTTCAAACTCACTGACAACTCTATCGTGAGTCTCATTGTCGTATCTATTTAAAACAACAGGAACCCCCACCTGCGCGGCATCCGCATATATTGTTTTATTTTCGCGAAGAGGCTGATCAAAGACAGGAACCCCCAAACTCTTCGTCTGCGCAATAAACGGCCTCAAGTGGCTGTACGGTTGTCCACTGTAGAAAGATACCATCGTAAATACAACCCCCAGCACCTTCGGGTCCACCGTATCAACCTTAATACCCAAATCTAGCTGGGCATAATCATTGTAATCACCCACCAACTCATTCAGATTTCGGATCAGATAATCTATACCCAATGTCGAAAGATAGTCCGGCTTCGCCGGAATCAAGATATGATCACTTGCAAGAATTGCGTTCTTCGTAGTGATGTTGAAATTCGGCGGACAATCCATCAGGACAATATCGAACTGCTCCGGGTCTAGCGAACTCAGTCCCTCGATAAGTCTGGTATGCACTCGAAGAAAGTTTGCTTTCGATTGCTTTAAATTTGCCCCGCCAAGCTCTGTCGCAAGCTCCAAATCCACATTGATAAGCCCCAAATGCGAAGATATCAGGTGAAGACTCCCACCATTCCCATTACTTATTTTAGGCTTAACTCGATCGGGCTCAAAAATCAAACTCTCCAACGAGAATGAGTTTCCGGTCGAAAACGAATCAAACCATGATTTAATGGTGCGAGATTCCGCATAATTTTCCTCCCACTCCTCCGGCCTAATAAAAGAAAAAGTTAGGTTGGTTTGCGGATCAAGGTCAATCAACAGCACCCTTACACCCTCAAACGCAAGTTGTGCAGCCAAGTTCGCAGTAGTCGTTGTTTTTCCAACGCCACCCTTGTAATTGATAACTGATACGGTTTTCATATTTTCCCCCGATATTTAGAATCAAAGACCGCACACGCTGACAACTTGAGCCATGGAATACCAGCTTTATCGACAACTCCCGCAACGTACCCCCGTCGCGCGGGCAGTGCCAAGTGGGCCGACCACTCGGCCACAAACACTGGACGACCGGCAACGCAAGCCCTTGCCAACATACAACGATACGCCGACCATTACTAGCCAAGACGCGATTGGATCCATCAACACATGACCTTTGCGGGCCATCCAGAGATGGGAGTCCCCGAGCGAGGCGCTAGCGAACGACAGTAATTCACGGCGGCAACCTTTCTGGTAGACGTCGAGAATGGAGCGCTAGAGTGCTATCCTGTCGCGCCGAAGGTGCCACCGAGAAAAAGACGGGGTATGGGATGGATAAATGCGTTTTCTGCAACAGCGATTTACAACCTGGCAGCGAAGAACACGTGTTTCTTTCAGCTCTGGGCGGGCGGATCGTTACCTACCGAGCACTTTGCGGGCAGTGTAACAACGCCTTTGCAAATGCTCAGACAGGAAAAGTGGACGATGCCTTGGCGAAGGGATTTGAGGAGATACGCAACGGCCTAAAGGTCTGGTCTGGTCGAAATGGGCCACCCCCTACCCTGATCAACGCGGGAACAACGCCTGAGGGGATCGAATTTGACCTTGCTCCCGGCTTCGTACCGGTTGTTCGTGCCGGTCGGCTGCCGGACCAGCTCTCGGTCGGCTCGGAGCATACACTGGTCGCACGCGACGAGGCCGACGCCAAGCGAATGCTCGACATCTTAGCGAAGCGCGGTATCTCAGCAAAAGTTTCTAACGCTACGCATGTACAGCAGAAGGTGGGACAAGTACACATACGACCTTTTTTCGATGGTACAAAAGTTTGGAGATCCATCGCCAAGGCGGCAGTTGTAAGCTTTGTCGTGCTATATGGCAACGAGCAAGCAAGGCGGTTCGTATCTCCTGAGTTGCGGCGAGCGGTACGACATGGAACTCCCATCATCGCTAACTTCGCGGGCTGGGATTTCGCGAATGAGTGGCCTGTGTTCGTTAGTCTGGAGCCGCATCCAAAGACACCTCAAGCGCAGCCATCAGGATTCGAACATTCCGTCGTTATCGCCGATGTCGGCGAAAATAGTGTGGCCTACGTTACGCTTTTCGGCGGCTTCCGCTTTTCGGTTGTCCTCGGTACCAGAACGCATCTACCAGTGCGCGGGGTCGCGATAAATCCACGCGCGCCAAGACCCGCAAGATTCATCGTCAATGCTCGCGCGCCTGAGAGGTACACACCGAGGTACGACGGATCGTTTGCGTCTGAGCATGCGCAGGTTCAAGAGGGGATCGAACAGGCGTTCGGATGCGCCATGCGGAAGTGGCAGGAAGAGGCGCACGCCAGCTACGCGGAAGAACTCGCCAACGATCTGCGTGCCCGAATAGAAAAAGCCGGGGAAGGCGAGGCCGCTAGGACATTGGCAATCAATGAATTTGCGATGAAATTGGCTGAAGTTGAACTGGGTAGTAGCTGGTCTACTGACTTGGGCAACGTCTTCATTGAAGATGATCAGTAGAAGGTTTGCGCAGGCCGATGATGTGATTTGCATCATCGGTCGGTAAGTGACCGGTAACTGAGCGACGCCGACGCTCCAATGTCCGGCCTACGAGATTATCGAATGACACTATTTGGCTGAACTGAGTCAAACGATCTGACGCGGTCTGTTTGGTCTAGTTCAGCCTTATACAGCTCAGGCAATCCATCCCGCCAAGATGCTGGTGCCAGTGACCGCACCCAAGAACAATCCGACGCATTGCGGACCGATCGCCCAGCACATCCTCGTCCAAATCGCATCGGAGATTCCGCCGCTTGTCACGAGGATGTCCGGTCGGAAGATTTTCCGTACGCCATCACCCAGCCTCACGCCAATATAGCCGAGCCACGCACCACCGAACCAGAGAAAGAGAAACTTGAGAGCAGGATGGCTTGGATGTTGAGGCATGTACACACCCGTCGCCAATAGCGCGACAAATAGCGCGACGATGATCCAAGCCGCTGTTCCCCACTTGCTTCTTCGAATCGGGGAAGCGGTTTGGGCTTGAGTCGTCGTGGCGGTGCCCGCCTGGTCTCCAGAAGTATTCATTGAAAGCCCCTTTGCAGTTTTGGATTGACGCCCGCTGTCGACGCGACGCGGGGTGACTGTTTCGTGAAGTTCCGCTTGGTTCTTGCCGGTCTACCGCCGTCCGGCGGTCGGAAGTGTATCGTAAACATGTTGCTTATAAGATTCATTTAATAGAGGTTTGCAAGACGTGGTTCTAAAGGCGTCGGAAAAGCATGCTGTACGCCATGAGTACCAAACCGAGAACCCGTGATCGGCGTAACGCCGTGGCAACTGCTATCGGCAAGCGAGTGAAGGCGTGCCGGATCGAGGCCGAGAAGTCTCAAGAAGAGTTGGCCTACGAAGCTCGTCTAGACCGGACCCGCGTCAGCGCGATCGAACGGGGCATCGGTAATCCCACGGTGGAGACGTTGGCGACCATCTGCTACGTGCTTGGGATCACGCTCGCGGACCTATTCGAGCCGCTGAAAATGGCACTCAAGCCAACAGATGAACACCGAGGCGAAGCACCGCAGCCGAGACGCCGTCCTCTGCGGTAGCTGCATCCCTCTGCAAACACCGTCATTGCATGCAGTTGGAGTCGTCACGTTCGGCTGCGATTACGGTAATGCGAACCGTCTCGCCGAGCCGATCGTCGTAATGCGCGGCGAGCACAGAGCCCGCATCGCCCGTGGTCGCCTCGCAGATGGCGTATGCCGCGGCAGCAACTTCTCGGAGCCGAAGGGATTCCGCACCCGAAACCATCACGAGTAGGCCACCCGCCATCGAAAGCCGGTCGGAACCAACATCGTGAATCGCCTGCCGGGCTGCGTCCTTGATACGATCCGGGCCACGTCCTTCGCCGACACCAATTACCGCTCCAGTCGTGCCGGTGAACGCCTCTCGCACATCAAGGAAATCACTTCCGGTCGGGATCTTCCATTCCGACAAATCCGGCTGCGTCGCCCGCATTGCCGTCACGTAGACGTCGACCAGGCAGTACAGCACGGAAGGGTGAGGAGATTCGGGAACGAACACGACCGCGTCAGCGCAGCGTGCAAGTTCCGTCGCGACGGTTCGAACAAGATTGCCTGGAGGCATTGGCGGTTGAGCCAGCAGCGCAACGACGAGTGTACCGGCCGCTCTTGCGGCTGCGCTAACGACCGCCGAGACCCGCAGCGCATCCGGTTCGCCGGTGGCTGCAATGACGATTACTGCGCTTGCCCCCTCGAACGGTACGTGACCGGCAACGAGTTGCCCGTCGTCGGACAAAACCCCGTTCGTTGCTTCGACCTGCTGGAATGTGATGCCGTCATCGACCCCGAGCCGGTAGTAGAGGCCGGCGGCCAACCCGCCCCCAACTTTTCCTACACCAACAATATGGACCGGCGAATGACCGTGCCCGTGGTCGATTGAACGCCGCGCCGGCCATCTCTCGAATTGGATTCCGTCCGTTGTAGTGCACTTCTGTATGGTGGTTGCAGACATTTTTCTGTTTCCCCGGATGGCCGCAGGCACGTGCCCTTGGTCTGTTTGTACGGTTAACATATCAAATAATGAATGGTTTGAGCGATGGTATTTGCTGCGTTGAGGCGGCATCCTCTTGGTCATGAAAGCACCCGCCCCGCCCACTGAAGAACGCAACCCCATCACCGTCGCCGTCGGAAAGAGGCTCAAGGAAGTCCGTCGCCAGGCTGGGAAGAGTCAGGAAGACCTTGCCCATGAGGCGTCGGTCGGCCGAGCCGCGATCAGTTCGATAGAGTCGGGTGTGACGAACCCGACGGTGCTGACCCTCGCTGCGTTGTGTGGGCCGCTCGGCATTTCGCTCGCAGAGTTGTTTGCGCCGCTGACGATGACGTTGGAAGACAAGGACACACGGCGCGTCAATGCCGCCAAGCCACCCAAGATCGAACGCTCACGATTGCGCTGACGCTGCACTACGGCGGCCGAGCATTCCTCTCTGCCGCTGTTGCAGATGACCTGATCGACATTGCGCCGGTGAGCACGACTTTCCGTTGATCAAACCCGGTGACGTATTGGGCGTTTCCACTCAACCTGCCGCGGTCGGCTGCTGTCCGTGTCAACCGCGCGTTGTAGGCCGCGAGTACAGGCTCGGCTTCGGCAGAATCGACTACCAGTAACGTATGTCCGTCGAAGGTCGCCCCGATCTTTCGCCCCTCAATACCGACGGCCAATACTGCGTGCAGGGTCGCGCGGCGTGACTGTCGAAATGTCAGGATCACCGGCCGACCGCGCATCACTTCTCGTTTGCTGAACCGGAAAACATCTGTGTGCGTTCCCTCGAAGCAGGCTGGGCGTAATCCCCAGTCGAGTTCTCGAATCAGCGCTTGCAACTCTTCGAGCGACACGCCGGAGAGATAGAGCGGCTGTGCACGACGCCAGAATTCCGCTTCCGGGGCGCTACGACGCGACGACACATGCAAGGGATCGGACAAGAACCCAAGCATGGCAAGCGCCATTGCTGTCGCATGCCACGCGCAGCCGCCGTCCCAGCAACCCTGAAACGAAAATGCTGGAGCATTCGAATTCGCGAGGGTGAGACGTCGGCCGGACTGAAGAGCCGGATGGAGTTGCTGCACGGTGGCCTCCATCGGGTCAGTATTCGAACGGTAACAAGAGGGTTGTCGCCCGCCGATTGGCTTCCGTGATGATCCACAGCCGTTCGCGACGATCGCCCAGCTCATACGCAGACAGCAGGCGCGTTCCATGCGTCACCGCGAGATCGTTCGAGCGAGCATCGGCCGCGTAGACGACACCCCAATCACCTCTGCTGTGCCGCCGAAGCAGGCCATTTGCGTTGGTGCCGGTTCGATCGAGAAGATCGAGCGCACCCGGTGTGGCAACAACCAAGCCAAGAGGGAACAAAGGTTCACGACGATGCGTATCCATAATTAGGTATCCAGAATAATTAAGGCGAGCGAAGGCACCGAACTGATGTTCGGAAACAATCTCAAGGGTGGAAAAGACTGAAACGCGAGGCGATATAGGGGCGTTTCAGGAAAGCGAGGTGCGATGAATGGGACCGCGAGAGCCGTTGAAGGCGCGATGCCCAGGCGGAGCACGTAAAACGTGCAGGCAACCACGAGGCAGTGAGGCAGAACTAGAGATTTTCGCTAAAAATCGACCAAAAACACCCCAGAACGACTCTTCGGCACGGAAAATGTAGCACAACCCGACCAAGATCGATAAAAGGGATCGAACAATCACCCTCGAATCGGTAATTTTTACTTTTTCGTGTCTTATGGCCGGTCTCGAACGCTCCGGCGGTACCGGAAATGACCCTCTGACTTATTTTCCGGCCCGTCAGGGGCTCCGATTCACCCTAGATAGGGTTTGGGCATGGGTACGGCCATGCGGCGGCGCTATGGGCCGAATTTTTTCGGCGAAAGAATTTTGTAATGTCTGAGCGGTGCGGCAACCGCCAGATGGGACCGTTGCGGGGTGAAAAATGGGTACCGGTGCTCATTTTTTGAGCAAAACAGGCTGCCTCGAGCACTTGGCAGCCCGAAATATAGGCTAACGCCTTTATTACCTACCCGAATCAGACGCTGGAATGCCAAAACGAGGCTCGACATCATTTTCCAGTCCCATGAGATTCATTCATGCGACGCCGAATCAAGGTTTCGACGACTTAACTGCCTCATAACGATGCTTTCGCCTCGTTTTTTCCAGAGTAATCTGCGACAGGTACTGACATTGAGCGCACCAGTTGCCGGCTGACGAAACCTGCCGGGGCCTCGCCCACCATCGATGACCGCGCGCGCACTCCCATTCGAGCTTCGAATTGTTGTCGACATAGTGCTCAGATACGCACATGCCGCCCCGGTCCGCGGCAATCGATCGCATCAATTCGATGCCCTGCCGTTGCCTGTCTTCGGTACGACATGCCGGACACCAGTGCCCCTTCAAGATTTCTGTACCCCACGCCATCCACTCGTGTCCCCGCTCGCACTGAAATGGGTAACGAGCCTGGATACGTTGATACCGGAGTGCGAGACATCTGCCCCCGTGCTCTGCCGCCTTCGCTTGCAGCTTCGCAAGTCCGTCCGGCATTCGCTTACGATCCGAAGAGCATTCGTGACACCACGCCTTACGCAAGACGTCGTAGCCCGCGGCCTCCCATTCGTGCCCCGAAGCGCATCTGAATCGATATTTCGCCATCCGGCCATCGTAGACGGTCGACAAGCACTCGCCACCACGCTCTTGCGCACGATCCTGTATTGGCTTCAGCCCACCTTGATATCGACGACGCTCAGCCCGTCGTTCGGTTGAACACTTTGCACACCAATGATCGGCCAAGACCGAAGCGGCAGTGGCCTCAAACTTATGGCCGGCCGCGCAGACGAAGCGGTAGCGCGCGTTTTTTCCACGATATCGCTTACTCAGGCATTGGCCTCCAGCCGAGCCAGCAGTCTCATGGATTCGAGTCAGCGTCCGCTCAACCCAACATTGATGACATACCAGCGGGCCGCGCGCTCCACGGGTGAGGCGCCCAAGGCTTGCTCCCGACTGGGAGGAAACATGACCGATCTCGCAACGAAACCGATACTGACTCGATACACCGCGCCACTCGCGGGCCATCAGCGTGAATCCTGCCGCCGCGAGGTAGGCACGAATTCTTGCGAGACGATCATCACTGGTTGCCATAAAGACTGCACCCGTTACCAATAACAAACCACGTGCCACTCCACAATCCGGCCCGGCATAGGTGTCAGGCGCGGGGCGCTAAACATCTGCGAGCGCTGATTTCGATACACAACCAACGACATTTGTCGACACGTTGGCACCTTGTTTGATCTCAGGATCAAACGAGACTCGAGATCAGGTGACAGCCGCACGTGGCGCGATGGCCGTGCCGTGCGATCGGAATACCGTCGTCCGTCATTGACGGATCGCCTTCGACGATGATGTTGGACGACACTTCGGGATGCTGCGGGCACGACACGCGATCGCCCTTGCGAGCGACGTAGCGGCCGTCAAAGCGCATCGTCGTGGAACCCGTTTCGACCTTACCGCCGTGATCGGTGTCGTCTCCGATACGAATTAAATTCATCACGTTAGCCTACTATTTCCCGAGAAGTGTTTTTAAATAATCAACTCGCTGTTTTGTTATCGTGGCAAGGCAATCTTTCGTGATTAGACCGGAGCCGGCGCCTTGGGATTGCGACGCCTCGGCTGCGATATAGCCATTGCACTGCTTGTCCCGGTAATTGAGCCACGCCTTCTGAGATTGCTCAAACTCATTCTTGTACTGTGTGGCAGAGTACAGTTTTTGATAAATTGAATTGAGTTCTTTTTTTGATTTATCCAGGGATTGGTTGGTGCAGGATAAGTCGTCGTATACGTTCCCGCTATTGACGCATGCATCGGCAAAAGAGGTTAGAGGTAAAATAAAAAATACAAGCGAGATGATTTTTTTCATGGCTTCATAAAAATTATTGATTGTATGATTCTGGAATTACTATAGTAAAAGGCTCCGGTCTAAAAGGCATTAGACCTTCCGTTGTTCCATGTACATGAACTGCGCGTCCCGATCCGTACCTATATCCGGTAATGCTTGCTTGATGGACAACATCTTCAACCCATGCTTTTGTTGCGTCCGTAGCCTCGTCTAAGGCATATGGATTTGCATAGCTGAGATTGTTGCCGACGAGAGAAGGGCCACCATTTGCTCTATCTTGCAAATGAGCAATAACCATGGCTCTTACCCTTGCAGGGACTCTGCTCTCGGGAACGTTTTGCACTGATCCATATGCACCCGCTCTCGGGGCGTTAATGTCTGAAAACTGCCACCTATCATTAATTACGCCTCTAAAAGTGCTCCAGTTTTTGACGCCGGACATCACTCTGTTTATGATGGTGTCAACGACTGCGCCGGCCTGATTGGCTAAATTTTCATCATTTAGACTGATGGCAACCTCTGTTGCTGTAACTTTAATCAGGTCTTCTACGTCTTGTTCAGACAGTCGGAGAATTCTTGTTGGATCGCCAATTCCGGAATTAATGAAATTGCCGATCAATCCAATCGGATGAAAATGCCATGGGTTCGGCTCACTTGGGAACCCGTCCACTTTTTTTTCGACGACCTGTTCCCACCACTGCAGTTTTCCGATTCGCTCAATCTCGGCCTTCCATAGCCACAGCAGTTTCTTCATTAGCGGCGACAGCGCTTCCCACTTTCCCAAGCCGCCCCCCCATTCGCTTTCGCAGCGTACTACAAGATGGGAGAGGGCTTCGGCCGTCCACTGTGTTTCCTGCGCGTGCTTCAGCTCTTGTGCTGTCACCTTCCCGTCGTGGTTCGCATCAATTGCCTTCTCAAGCTTCGAGATGAGAGGGCTTGCGTTCACGGTTGCCGCGCTCGTTTCGAATTCGGTTTTGTCTTCGTCGGCCAGAAACTGCTCGGCGACGTGGATGTAGCGTTTGAACATGTCGACAGGTTTGATGCTGCTGTTGTCGACCAGTTCAAAGCCGGGCCAGTCCCACGGTCCGCACATCCGAACCAGTGGGGGATTTTGCTCGCAGACCCATCCGGCTCGAGTGCTACCGTCCTTCGTGCCGATAGTCACGTAGTACCAGCGCCGCCCCTTGTCGTCCTTCGCGACGTTCGCGTCACCGTTCTTTTCGAGGTCGACTCGTCGAAATACATTGCGGAAATCTGCGCCCGGCCCCTTCGCGTTTGAGAGGCTTAGCGGGAAATCCTTCCAGCCTGGCACGATTGCCGTCGCGGTTGTATTGGCGAAGTCACTTTCGACCCATACAGGTGGGCCGGCGTCGTTGAACACGGGTTTCGCATGACGACCGCCATGTACAGGCGCTGCCGTTTTCGGTTGCACCTTGACCCACTTTCCTTTCCCGGCGGGGGCGACAGCGACAAGTTTGGTCCCGGGTTGCAGTTTCTGGTCAGGCTCGGGCAGGTTGGTCACCAGTAGCGCGCCCGGCGAGATTTCCAGGAACGTTTTTTCCGGGGGCCGTTCTTTCGCACGGGCCTGACTCTTCTTGACGAATGCTTCGAATTCGGGTCCAGCGAAAACTTCGAGATGCAGCAATGGCCGCGTCGGCTTCGGAGGAAGCAGCTTTGCGTCGGGGTAGCGCAGATAGTGGCCGAGCTGACCAATCACGTTGCCGGCCTTGACCGGATATGGCTCTTTTAGGACGACGACCGTATCCAGAGGCTTAGGGTCAACAATTATGTCTAGTTCCTTCTCGTACACATATCCATACGGAGCGTGTTGCGATACCGGTTGACCTACGACCGCGCTGGCCGGTGTGCCAGACTTGATTGTATTGATCTTTACCCAGCCCGGATTTGCTTTTGTCTTGTCGTCGGTCACGACCGTCAACTCAGACCCGCGCGGCAGGATGCCGATGATCTTTCCGTTAGGAAGATCACGGATGCGAAGGCCGGTAAGAGGAGGCTGAGGTGGGGGCGAGTCTTTCGTATTTGCTACCGGCTCGGGCACCTTCTTGAAATCGCTTTCGATGAACTCCCCAAGTACATCGCGATTACTTGGCACGGGTACCTTCGGTCGCGGCACTTCTTGTGGGTCTTTGGCCTTGTCGCCGACCCGATAGTAGCGGTCGCCTTCCCAATACGGCATCGGGTTCATGTTCAGCTTCGATGGATCAACCTGGGCGACTTTCGCCTGTTCCGCCGCTGATTGGTAGCTGTTGTGATCCATCGTGTGCATGTACAGGCTGAAGAACGTCAATACTTCGCCCGGTGCAGGCTTATTCGTGCCCGCTGCTGATGCCGGCGCTGGTGCCGATGCCGCTGTCGGTACTGATGCCGATGTAGCTGTCGACTTGGATGACGTCGCCGGTTGCGTGGCCGAATTCTTGGTTGTATCCGTTTTCGGGGGATCGGGCGGGGGCGGCGGGGGCAATTGCAGCCGATGGCGGACAAGTACGAAACCGGTCGAATACAGTGCGTGGCGGTCGTCTTGGTAGTCTTGTTCCGGATACTTACTATCGAGGCGGTACGCAACGACTTCGCCGTCGGCGATCACGCGGATACCGTCACCTTGCTTTAGTTGCGCCGCCGTATTTTGGTCGAAGTGGATGCCACCATGCCACATGCCGTTCGCGCCGAGCGGATAGAACCCGTCTTCAGCGACCGCTAGCGCCTTCATGTAGGTCATCGGATTAGTTGGGTCATCCTGCCCTGCTGGCGTGAACGGAAATGCCCACCGCAACGGTCGATATGGAGGTGGCGCAGATGTAGCCGGCGTCGCAGCGGGGGTGCTCGGCGCGGAAGCCGTTTTGGCCGGAGCTGCATGCTTGGAGGAATGGTGGCTTTTGCTCATGTTTCTCGGAATCTCTCGTTTTTGCTTTCGTGTCGCGACGGCGTGTTACGTTTCCGTGTCAGCCGGAGAAGAGCGAACCGCGTCCGCCGTCAGTCGAAACTGGCGTCGCCTTCAAAGGATCAAGCTTCATTCCGCTGCCACCACTCGGTTTATCCCAGCTCCCGCATTTTTCCAGAATCTGTCCGGTCGTCACGTTCTCGATCAGACCGCCCTTGATGCTGATGTACGAGCCGCCCGCGCCGATCCACACCTCCTTCGCGGCTGTCAGAATCAGCCGTCCGTCCGCACTTTCGATCTTCACGTCCTGCAGCCCCACCAGCGAGGCCGAGCCGCTTTGCGCCTGAATGTCTACCGGTCCCTTTGCCGCGAAAATCTTGATGCCGAGGTTTTGCGCGAACAGGCTGATCTTGTCGAGCACACTGACCAGTAACCCTTTACCGGCGGCCAAGTTGACGTTCTTGCCTGCAACGACGTTCGCGTGCTGGTTCGCCGTGACGTGCACCGATTGCTGCGTCGACGCGGCGATGCCTTCAGGACTCGACAGCAACATCACCGGCTTCGCAAAACCGTTCGCATTGCCCGTGCCGCCACCGGCAGTACGGCCGCCGCTGGCAGAACCGGCGACCGAGCGCTGCGTTGCGTCGGTGTACGACTTCAGCGCGGCCTGACCGTCCTGGAGGCTTTCGGCGCGGTTCGTTTCACTGGCCTTCGACACGGTCTCGAGCACGGCTTCCGCGCCAGCAAGCGGATCGGTGGCGGCCGTTACGTTCAGCGGCTGGGCGGTGGCTGGCTGCGTCGATACATAGAGCCCCTGCTCGGCGCGTACCGCGCCGTACGCGCCGGACTTCAGGTCGAATCCGTTGCCGAGGAACGAGCCGCGCGTGTTATCGGATTGTTCGATCAGGTAACCCAAATGTAGGTGAGAACTGTAGCTCGACGAGTAAAGGTGGACCCGGTTCTGACCAGTAGCGTCGTCCATGACGAGTTGGTTGAAGCCGTCGCCGCCGTATTCGCGAGACCGGAAGCCGGACAGCAGGCCGTGCGTGTGCCACACCGGCATCGTCGCGCCACCGTGCAGTCGCGAGATGATTACCGGCCGGTCGCAGTCGCCATTTACGAATCCGAGGAGCACTTGGTCATCTTTGCGTAACGGGAAGTAGCCTCCGCGCTTTGAGCCCGCGTCCGGCATCGCTGCGCGAATCCATGGCGTTGATTTCGTGTTGCGACCGTTCCGGCTATTTGACGTCCGGACCCGCACACGATTGCCGTCGTCTGTGACGATTTCTTCATCGCTGTCGGTTACGACAATCGCCGTCTGCAAATGCATTTCCGGCTTCTCATGCTCGAACGGGCTGCGGAACGGCGTCTTGCGACGTTGCGCTTCGATCTCGACGTGAAAAAATCCGACGCCGCCATCGCGGTGACTCACGGTCGTACCGGTCCCGGCCGCCTTGACCTGTTCGATCTCGCTGCGCAGGCTGCGCGGGAATCGCGTGAGCGCGTCTATGCCGGGCAAGTTGTTTTGGATCAACCAGTCGCTCGCGATGATCGACAACTCGCGCTCCTCCTCCGGCAACGTATCGAAGAGGGGATGTCCCGACACCTTGAACCAGTAGCCGGGCAATGCATAGCGCGGACTGCCGATCGCGAAATAGCGTTTTGCTCGCGAAGCCCATTCCTCGGTGCGGATGCGGGCCTGTTGTTGTCCAGCATCGGACTCGGCCCATGTCTGCGAGCCGGTATAGAGATACTCTTCGCCTTGACCGGGTAACTCATCCAGGTCAGCCGCTGGCGTGCTCGCCTGTTTATCGAGGTCAGGTCGCTTGTAGTCGGCGGTGCCGAGCGTCAGCGTCGCACTTTGGGCGTCCTGCTGTTCGCTCAACTGGGTAAGTCCGTCGAAATCCTCGTCGGTACCCGCGTGACTGAACTTCATCTCCGAATTCGGCAGCGACGGCCCGAAATACAGATCGTCCATCATGACGACCTTGTGCGACTTGCCGTCCTTCGCGAAATCGAAGCGCGGAAACACGCCGACTTCCTCAAGACTCCGGTGCACGAAATTCCAGTCGGTTTCCCACTGCACGCGGTGCGAATACGAGCGCATCGCCGCGCGCAGTTCCTGTCCATAGTTGCCGGAAGCCTGCGGATGTTTGTCGAATATGTCGGTGAGAATCTGCCAGCCGCTGGCTTCCTGCCAATCGCGCCGATCGCTGCTGAGCTTGAGGAAGCTTAGCCACGAAGAGAACTGGAGTTGAAAATACGAAACGGTTCCGTCATTTCCAAGGCGGCGAGCCCGCTGCACATAGCCATGGATCGGCAGATAGCCGCCATCGGTCTGCCGAATCCAGAGCGTGGCGGGTTGCAGCATCAGGGCGTTGAGCTTGATCTTGTCGCCCATGACGGATGAGGCGTCAACGGTTACCTCGAAATTGCGCCCAAGCCGCGCGTTGATCTTGACGTACAGTGGCGTGAGCCAGTCGTCGCCGAGCGGCGTGTCAAGTTTCACGATGCGATCGAACTGCGCGTAGCCACCGCGCAACACCTTCAGCAAAACTTCCCCGCTCATGCAGTCACCCCGTTTCGTGCAGGACGCGTCCGATCGTTAGCTAAACATCTAAACGCCGGGACTGCGTATGTGGCACGACACAAAATTACAAATAAATAACAAATATATTAAATTAAGCCTTCGTCCAGATGCCGCAGCCGATTAAAGAGGCAGGTCGCGGAATGTAGTTCGATAGCGCAAAGATCATACCAAAGTAAGTTCGGCACAATAACAGATAGGTGACGATTTTTGACCTTCTCCTCGATGCTATCGGTTGGATCGCTCGTTCTCAGATTTTTGTGTGTTTCCAATATCATGCGGCCCCAAATATAGAGTGATTAACTCGCTCGATAAAGGTGGAGCACATCATTGATGTGGATGTTTTCGCTCAGGCACGATCGGCGACAGCGAGTCATTGACCACAAATTCACTGAGCCGCGCTTGGGCGTCGGCAATGATGTAGGCGGGAAGGTTCAGCAATTGTTCATCGCGGAAGATGAGCACCTTCTGGATCGCGGCCATGCCATCGGCCGTAGTCGTGAATTTGCCTTCAGCCTTGCCGCGGACGGCGCAATCATGAAGTGCCGCTTCAGCAAGCCGAAAAGCATCCAGGTCGGTTCGCCCCACGGTCGCTTCGTGAACGTAGTACGCACCATAGACAGCGCCGAACAACTGAGCCACGGCCGAACCGCTGCCCTCGCCGTTCACGAGGGTATGGAATGCCATGTGATGTTCGATGGATTTCCGGCGAGCGACTGATGCCGCGAGAGGTAACAACATCTCTTTCGCCATCGGCCGCCGGGAGCGTGCTGGTCGCCGTGTGGTCATAGAGAGCAGATAAGGCGTTATCGGAGGGTCGTCGCGCAGCACTTCTACTATACAGAAGGCGAGAGGAGCCGCTATGGCCTTCGCGGCCCCCCTCTGGGTATCGAAAATTTTCACGGTCCGTCCCGCCAGCGAGCGGAAGCGGCGAACCAACTTCCGATACTTCAGACCATAATAACGGCACGTCGTATCACGAACATGACGACTGGTAGGGAACAGAGGTGTTCTCGAGCGAAGCCGGCATTAGTGATTGAGTTTCGTGCGCGATGCAGCGAGAGCGGTGGGCTGAAGCAACCGGCGAAGGTGTCGCAGTACGGCCAATTTCTGCCTCTCGCCTGAGCTGTGCAGTGGACACTTGAACGGCTGATTCACTTCCAAACCCGCCCAATGCGCGATGCGCATGTGGCCAAAGCCGACGTTGCCGAAGACCGGGTTCGCGTCAGCAATGCGGCAAGTCGCCGCCGGTGAGCTTCCCGCATGAGCAGACTCACGCTCGCGACCCATTGCGACCTTCGCCTTGTCGATCTCATCGTCCGCAAGCAGTCACTCTCTGCAGATTCGGAGGGCCGGCTATCGGTGCAACATTCTTCCCACAGCGACTTGGCGTCGATTGTCTCGCAACAAGTCAAGAGTTTCCAGCCTGATTCGAACCGCACTACGAGATACACCGTACTTTTGCATCAATCGCCCCGTTATAAAATCGTAATTTTGTATGTTGCACGGCTGATCGTCCACGTACAGCGAGCCAAATCCTTTATCCGATAACCCGATTGTATGAAGGAGGTTGTTAAAATCAGCAATAACTTGGGCGCGCGGCAAGAGTATGCTTGAAGCCATGTAATTAGCTTGAAATTCGAGGCGTGAAATTGCCGCGTCATTCAGACCTGCACGGTGTAGAACGAAGTCGTCGTTATCACAAGATTCGCTTACCAGATATCGACCGTGATCAAGGAAGTAGTGCGCCATCTCGTGGGCCAATGTGAACCGCTCTCGGCCTCGGTTTGGCTCCTGTTGCGCGTAGACATCGATAATCGGTGGATCAAACGTGATGCGTCCTAGTGCATCCTGCCCTGCGCCCGAATTGACCGCTGGGTGGTTCAGCCGCAACTGGAGTCCAGTTCGTTCAGCCTCCAGCCTGCAGATTTCTTGAAGCGCGACTTCACCGTCGGCGTAGCCGATTCTCGATAGGACGGATGCACCCATCTCTTCAATTGCTCCTTTTCCAACGAAAGCGACTTCCTCCGAGTCGCGTCGTAGGTTCTTCAATTCTCCTATGGCTACGCCCGGTGCCGATGTAAGGTCAGAAAAAGCATCATCAATAAATTCCCACAGCGAATTAGTCAGCCGCCTAGGCGATTGAAAATAGAAATCGAACGATGAGCTCTTGAATGTTTCGTCGGAAAGTCCCAGTTCAACATTCTCACTGGAATCAGCGTTTCTTCGAACTGTCGTTGACGGTGAGCGCCTCAATTCCCATTTAAAATTTTCTGGCCCGAAATAGCGTGCAAGGCCAATTCCCTTAGCCTTTGCAAACTCAAGAGCACCCCTTTGAAATGCCGCTGTGCTGACCACCACAGCCTTTGTGTTCGCGGCTCCGACTTGTTGAACCTTTGTGAAGAATTCTTCGATATCATCAACCGGTACAGCATGTGAGTATCGCTTACACTCAATGAGAAGCAGCATTGAATATTCCTGCGCCCCGGGAAAGTACAGTTCGATTGCAATATCAAAGACAATTTCCGAACAGCGATCGCGCGAATGGTAGCCTTTTTTTGAAAAAAGCTTGCAGCATTCTCTTTTAAACGGAAAGCGCTCAGCGTCTATTTCTGCTCGAAACAGATCAAAAACACGTCTCTCGAATTCGTCGCCAATCCGTGTTGTATTTTGCAGTGTGCTCATCTGACGAAATCCGAAGAGTGGGGCCGCCACAGTCTGATTCGGCGCAGCGATTCGAAGTATAGATGCGACTTTAGCGATTCTCTCGCGCGTCGGCAAATCATACGTCTTTGGCCATGAACGTCGGTGATACACGAGGGAGCTCTTCGGCGCACGTGTATGAGATATCGGACATGCAGAGCTCTACGGTCACCACTATTTCTCGATGCGTGATCCCGATGGCAACGGCATCAGCTGGTTTGACAGTCAGCGGTTCACCCCGTGCAGCATCTGCCAGCATCGGCTATTGCCCCCGGAGTAACGCCACTTCGCGTTGGAACGGCCGCTTTCACGAAATCTGACGGACCGTAATGGGGTGCGGATTCAACCGGTCGAGCAAGGCAGTAGAGAACGTCGATGCAACCGACGTCTAGCGCTTCTTGATCAAGCGTGCTGCACCGCCTTCAGTATGGTCGGGTGAGATACGGCATATTCTTTCGCCAACCCCCGCGCAGTAGCGCCTGCCGCAATCTTTTGCCGAATCTCTTCCTTCTGATCCGGCGTGAGGGCATCCTTGCGACCCAACTTCTTGCCATCGGCTTTCGCGCGCGCCAGCCCCGCATGTGTGCGTTCAATGAGCAGGTCCCGTTCGAACTGGGAAACGGCCGCGAGCACCGTCATGTGAAGCTTTCCGGATGCGCTGGTCAGATCGACACCCTTGAGCGCGAGGCAATGGACATGAACGCCAATCTCGGCCAGCCGCTCGACCGTCCCGAGCACATCGGTTGTGTTACGGCCCAGCCGGTCTAGCTTGGTGACGACGAGCGTATCGCCATCGTCTAGCCGCTCCAGCAGCTTCGAGAAGCCGGGGCGCTCGGCGGCTGGGACGCTGCCGGAAATGGTCTCCGTGATCGTATGGCGCGGCTGAATGGCGAAGCCCGCGCTACTGGCTTCTAGCAGTTGGTTGTCGGTAGTCTGCTCGGCCGTGGACACGCGAGCGTAGAGAAACGTGCGAGACATGATTTTCACCGGTAAACAAACGTGGAAATCATATTATACGGTAACCAATCCTCCGGGTCGGAATTGCTTACCACCGCAGGGGCGCTTCCCCCAGCGGTCAGAAACCGGTCGATTAATTACCGAATCGAGGATACCGCCACGTTACGGAATTCGTCGGTGAGTAAGCGCCAGCGGGAAACGTCGGCCGCAACTACGATGGCGGCCGAGAGACGATAAACGAATGGGGAACCGGCCGTTAGCGAGACGACCTCAAGTCGGTTTGGAGCAGAACCGGTTCTTGCAGTGGCGAGGCATGCGCGAAAACGCGGGCATGCATGGGCGGGGGCCGTAGCATGCTACGGCCCCCGCTAGTACAATAAGTGCCTACAGTCGAAATGCAACTTTCACTGTAGGCGATTGGGTCTTCTGATGGTCACTTTCGTCACCGGTCCTTTCCGCTTGATCAGGCCGACAAGCTCGGCTGTCCGTGCTGGACATAGTTGCACTGAAGGGCTGGACGGTCGCACGTCTGGCCCTTCGCCTTCCTGCTCGATCACGGCTTTGCCTGGGCTAGCGTTTGGATGAACGCACACAGACGATCTGCCTCGTCCTTCGTCATATCAATCGGGATAACAATTTGAGCCAAATGGCCCGGCCGGAGCGGAAACGGCAGCGCTAGGTTCGCGCCCGTTGACGTGCCGCCGATGGTCTTCGGGGCAGAGTGATCGATCTCGCCCCTAGCTTGATCTGGATTGGTCGTCGCGGCTGGCGTTTCCGCTGCTTGGTCCGGTTTGACCGTAGCCCTTTTTCTCTGCTCTGGCTTGTCGTTCTTACCATTGGGCAACCCACGCGAGGGCGCCTTGTAGTTGGTGGGGTCCGTCTTGTAGCTGACGAATTGCTGGATTACAGCCGTCACCCGCTTTTCATACGTCTTCAGCGATTCCGGGGACAAGTCGCCCGGATGCAAATTGTTGTACCTCAATACCTGAGACTTGACATCGATCTGCCGAACGTCTTCGTCATCGGGAACGTCGACGAGCAGCTTCTTGACCGCTGCTTTCCAACTGTTGCCGGTGTTCACGTTCACCCAGCCTTTGCTGGTGATCATGTCAACGAACTGCAAGAGACCTGACTTGGTAATGACTTCCATCTGGATTCCCCTCATTAGATGGGATGGATATCTTGGATTGTACAGGCTATCCAGATTTTTTGTGGAGATTTTCCAGTGTTGTGCCGAACGACTAGATGGACGTCGGCGAGATGGGGCGACCTGTCAAAAACGGGGAATGCGGTTGTGCTGCTCCCAAAAATGGCATCCGTGCCGAGTATGGGTCGCTGGGGCTAAGAATCTAGAGCCGCGCTGAGGGCATCAATCAACGGGATTTTTGACGCTGGGGACGTGATCGTCGACTCCGTCGGTTTGGATTAGAGCCGGGGGAGCCGCGCGGGGTATCTAGCCAGAGCCGTCATGCGAACGACGGCCGACCGGCTCGCGAGGACACCCTTGCGAGCGCGTGCTGTTGGCGGTATAGTTTGCGCCTGCCGAGCCCCCTGCGGAATGCCGCAGTATTCCAGAGGTGGCTGAGTGGCTGAAAGCAGGGGACTGATACTCCCCAAACCGCGCAAACGGTTCACGGGTTCGAATCCCGTCCTCTCCGCAAAGCCCCCGTCCGCAAGGCGGGGGCTTTTACGGTTTACCGCTTGGCGAAGATGCCCCCTTCCGCCTTCATCTTGCCATCGCCAAAACCTCATTCGTCGCCACCGCCCTCAATAGATTCCGGTGTACGTACAATTCGTGCAGCTGCAAGAATCGCCTCAGCTGCAACTTCCATCGAATTGCGAACAGGTTCCATCCAGAGACGCGCATAGATTGCTGTCGTCTGCGTCGATTTGTGGTTCAGCGATCGGCCGATCACCGACAGATTCGCGCCGGTCCCCGCCTGCCACGACCCCATCGTGCGACGAAGATCGTGAAGTCGCAAATCAGCAATGCCCGCCTTATCCAGAATGATCTTCCATGCCTTCTTTGGCTCGACTAGATGCCCGCTCTCGCCCGAACCCGGAAAGACATACGGCGACTCTGCGCATACGGCTAGTTTCTTCCGGGCCTCGAGGATGGCAATCGCATCCGGGACGAGTGGAACAGACTGCGGCGTGCCGTTCTTCGTATCGGGGATACGCCACTCCGCTCGCTCCAGATTCACCTGATCCCACCGCATCGCCAGCACGTTGCTGCGACGAGCGCCGGTCAGCAAGCTCATCAATACGTAGTCGCGCACCGTCGCGTTCGGATACGCAAGCAGATGCTCGAAGAATTTCGGCAACTCGTCCGGATGAAGAAAGCGGTCGCGGCTCACCTCACTATGCTTGCGGATGCCGTGGCAGGGGTTGATCTGATTCCAGATGCCCCATTCGATTGCCTTGCCGAAAATGCTGCTGACGAGGGCAAGCACCCGGTTCGCCGTCACCTTGTGGCTCTTGCTGATCTTCGTGAAGAGCTGCCCGATATCCGTTCTTGTAATTTGAGACAACTGACGCGACGACAGATTGATGCCGTCCTTGTTGCTCGACAGGTACTTCTCGAACTTCTGCTTGTCCTCGTCGGCCGTCTTTTTGTGCGGGATGCTGTGGTTCTTGTGATACTGGTCGAACAGATCGCCGAAGGTCATCTCGGCGCGGCGCACGCGCTTGAGTTCAGCGGGGTTCGTGCCGTTCGCGATGTCAGCGTTCAGGTTCGTCGCCGCCGCACGCGCTTTATCGACGGTTAGATCGGGATATCGCCCGATCTTGATCCGCTCTGGCTTACGATTTACTTTCCGATAGAGGATGAATGTCTTCACGCCGGTCGAGCCAACGCCAATCGCCAGACCGCTCACCTTCGTGTCGTAATAGTACTTCCAGCCCTTCTCCGGCAGCGGCAGCGCGTCGATCGCCGCTTTTGTGAAGTTCAGGGCACTCCGCCCTGACCGTCCTACTTGCTCGCCCATCGCTGCTACCCCTTTGCTACTACTTGCGTCGTTTTTGGTAGAGACCCAAAATTTGGATGAGCAACAATTTTACTACAAATCAATAAGTTACGATTCCAATTGACTCCCAATGAGCACGATGAATGACAGGGCCGTAAGAATCATAATCCGCAGGTCCGGGGTTCGAATCCCTGATTCGCCACCAAATGCAGAAAGGGCTCAGCGTAAGCTGGGCCCTTTTTCTTTGCTCCGCAGACATCGCGCGCCAACAATTCGGGCATCGCCAATCCTAATCACGCGACTCCCGCCAAGGTTGCCCAAAATCTGACTGCCCGCCCGAAGCCGCCCCCCAACGCCCGCATCAGTGACGCCTTCTCATCGCGCCCGCAGCGCAACAGCTCCTGCTTCGTTTGCCGTATTTTTCGATACCGCTCGCTTGGAGGTCGCAGCTCGCGGCCAACCACAACTGCACTCGTGACAACCTTCACCGAGGTTGCGGCATAGGTCTTCCTTCTGCTTGGTCTTGTAATCCTACCTGCTTACCACCTTGCGAAGCTCGCCCAGCAGCTTCTTCGTGGCGGCAGGCCCGGAAATGGTCACGTCGTCTACATAAGCCGTCATCCGGCATTTCTCACCCTCTGCCAGTTCAGCGATATCGTTGAACATATGCCTCGCCGCAAAGAAAGCGATCTTCGCCGCACGATTCGTAATACACAACCTCAAGAACGTCGGCCACTTGCCGTTATCACGACATACTGCGTCGATAGCCAATCGGTCCGACTCTGGCCACGGTCTTTGCCGCCGATGGTCCCTGGCGGTCTGCGCAGCAAGTAACGTTGCCTGCAAGACGCCATGTCAAAAATGAAACCGGTAGCCCTCCTCGCGAGCGTTTTTATTGCGGCGACATCTGGTTGCGCATCGCGGCCGCCCATTTCCTTCGAGCCGCCAGCGCCGGCCCAATGCTGCTCCACTTTCCAGAGCTTTCACTTCGGCGACCTTGGGCCCGACGGGGCCGACAGCGTGTCAATCCAGGTCGGACAAAGTCCCACTTTCGACTTTCCTGAAGGGCGATCTACCTTCGTAGCCTACAAAGTTCCGGCAACGCATCCCGAAGTGGTGGAAGTAAGAACGTATATCGCTGCTTGGGGAGCAATGCTGCTTCCCCATGTGACCATATTCAAACCGCGCCTGATGTTCCTCGACGACAACCTGCACATCACGGAAACCGATCGTCTCGAACCACTGAAGCGCCGCTCCAGGTCTCTCGCCACCCCTTACTTTTTCGCAAGAGCGCAGATTCCGGCAAACGCGAAGTACATGATCGTCTACGCCGCATCGTCGGCAAATAGCGAGCGGCTGATTGCCTATTCACAAAACGGCTCGATGTACGCCATACCGAACGCCTACGAAGGCAAAATCTCTATTACTTTCCCATGAGCAAGTCAGTACGTATATTCGCAAGCGCCCGAGCAATCGCCTTGTGTGTGATTTCTGCTTGGCTCCTCTCTGCTTGCGTCTCGCCTCTACTCACGACCGATATCAAGCTTGGACCAAACGACACGACCGCAAAGGTACGATTCCGGTTCGTCGGTAACGGTTGGTTGAATATCCTCGAACACGGAAGTGCCGCTTGCTATGCTGAAGCAGACCCGGCCATTCGGTCGCTCGCCTCCATCACCTATCAGGCGCGCTCCCTGAATGCAACAACTTGGCTCTTTAGTCAGCCAAGGCTTGGTATGCCGAACGACCTGGAGGATGTGTCGCAACTCACATACGCTGAAGTCGTCGTCAAGGCCGGCATCCCCCTCGTTTTTTCAGCACATTGGAGCATTGGGGATCGCTATCGGTACTACAAGGCTTGGCGATTCCTTAGCTTCACTCCGGTAACGGGAGCGGACTACGAGGTTGTCGTCACGGACGACGTCAAGATACCGATGTCCGTGACTATTGCCCGACTTCAGGTCGATGATGGAAAGATCGTGCGAACTCCTGTGGAGGTAACGCCGCTGCGCATCTGCGGGACGTCCTGACTCGTCGATTGACAGGAGCGACGCAAATCGGTCTGGACAATAGCCGTCCACATCCCTGATTCGCCACCAAATGCGAAAAGCCGCTGTTTCTTTCGAAACAGCGGCTTTTTTCATTGCTTCATCCAGCGCACGCCATGCCGCGCGCTGCCCGTCCTTCAGGCCGCGCGCCGCGACTACGCCACCACCGCCCCGCGCCGCGCATCCGCCGCCTCCACCCCCACCTTCCCCCGCCAGTTCTCCCCGCCCTCCAACGCCGGCGTCGCCTCGAACACCTCCGCGATCCAGTCGGCGAACACGCGCACCTTCTGCGACAGATGCCGGTTGTGCGGATAGACGATCGAGATCGGCTTCGGCTTCGGATTGCAGTCCGGCAGCACCTCGACCAGCGAACCGTCGAGCAAGTGCGGCAGCACCATGAACAACGTAGGCTGGATCATCCCGAAGCCTTCGAGCCCGCACGTCACGTACGCATCCGAATCGTTGACCGTGACGCCGCCGTTCATCCGCACCTCGAACGGCTTGCCGTCGATCATGAACACCCACGGAATCGTCCGCGCGCCGTGGCTCGCGCGAAAATTCACCGCCTGATGTTCGACGAGATCGGCAATCTCGTTCGGCTCGCCGTGACGCGCGAGGTAATCGGGCGACGCGCACGTCACGCGCTTGAGCATCCCGATGCGCCGCGCGACCATCGACGAATCCTCGAGCGGCCCGACCCGGATCATGCAGTCGATGCCTTCCTCGACCGGATCGACGTAGCGGTCCGACAGCCCCAGCTCGAGCGTGATGTCCGGATAGCGCTGCCGGAAGGTCGACAGCGACGGCAGCACGATACGCCGCCCGAGCGAACTGGGCATGTGAACGCGCAGCATGCCGCTCGGCTTGCGGTTGCCCGCCTGGAAACTCGCATCGGCCTCGGCGATCTCCGCGATGATCTTCATGCAATGCTCGTAGTACGCGGCGCCCTCCGGCGTCAGCGACAGCCGGCGCGTGGTCCGGTGCATCAGGCGCACGCCGAGCAGCGCCTCGAGATTCTGGATGATGGTCGTCACCGACGCGCGCGGCATCGAGAGCGTGTCGGCCGCCCGCGTGAAGCTGTTCGCGTCGACCACGCGGGTAAAAACTTCCATTGCCTGGATTCGGTCCATGCTGCCCCCCTTCGAATCGCCAACGGAACAGAATAGAGCGCGCGGCGGGCGCGGCACAAGCCCCCGCCTATTGTTCTCCGATCCTGAATAGTTTCGAAACTTCGGACTGGAAACCGACCGGTTTCCGTTCAGTTCCGGGCGCCACCCGCTCCGGCCCCGATGATCGGTGGACCGTTACCGCACGAACCGCTCGCGATATCCCTGCGGCGACACGCCGAACACGCGCACGAAACTGCGCCGCAGCGTCTCTTCGGAACCGAAGCCGCACCGCCCGGCGATCCGCTTGACAGGCCACGCCGTTTCGCCGAGCAGGCGTTGCGCGGCCTCGACACGGATCTGCTCGACCGCGCGCGCGGGCGTGCGGCCGGTTTCCGCGCGATAGTGGCGCACGAAGCTGCGCTCGCTCATGCTCATGCGCTCGGCCAGCGCGGGCACCGACAGGTCGGCCGTCAGGTGCTCGGCCATCCATGCGTGCAACTCGCCGAACCGGTCGGCGGTGCGCTGCATCGACAGCATCGTGCTGAATTGGGCCTGCCCGCCCGGACGCTTCAGGAACACGACGAGCTCGCGCGCGACGTCGAGCGCGGTCGCCCGCCCGAGATCGTCCTCGACCAGCGCGAGCGCGAGATCGATGCCGGCCGTCACGCCGGCCGACGTCCACAGCGCGCCTTCGCGGATGAAGATCGGGTCCGGCTCGACGTGCACGTTCGGGTAGCGCGCCGCGAATTCGTCGCAGCGCGCCCAGTGCGTGACCGCGCGCCGCCCGTCGAGCAGGCCGGCCTCGGCGAGCAGGAACGCGCCGGTGCACACCGACGCCACGCGCCGCGCGCGTCCGGCCTGCTGCCGCACCCAGCGCACCACTTGCGCATCCTTCGACGCCGCGTGCACGCCCTTGCCGCCGGCGACGATCAGCGTGTCAGGGTGGCGCGCGACCGTGCGCAGCGACTCGGCCATCACGACGAGGCCCGACGACGTCTCGATAGGCCCGGCTTCGACGGCCACGACGCGCGGCGCATACGGCGCCGGCTGCCCGCGCTCCAGCGCGAGCTCGTTGACGGACGCGAACACCTGCAGCGGCCCCGTCACATCGAGCAACTGCGCACGGGGAAACGCGAAGATCAGGATCGAACGCGGGGCGGCGGCAGGCATGGCGATTGGCTGAAAACGTGGGTGATATGGCAATTTCGCCAAACACTACGCGCCTAGAATCGATCTGTCCATCCCGTGCCGAACGGCGCGTTCCCTTCCTCTCCGGAGCCTTCGCATGACACTTCACATCGGCCTTCTCGTCTTTCCGGGCGTCCAGCAACTCGACCTCACCGGCCCGCACGACGTGCTCGCGTCACTGCCGGACGCGGCCGTTCATCTGGTGTGGAAGTCGCGCGACGCGGTCGCGTCGAGCAGCGGCCTCGCGCTCGCGCCGACCTGCACGTTCGACGACTGCCCGCCGCTCGACGTGATCTGCATCCCGGGCGGGATCGGCATCAACGAATTGCTGCTCGATGCCGAAACGATCGCGTTCGTGCAGCAGCGTGCGGCCACCGCGCGCTACGTGACGTCGGTCTGCACGGGCTCGCTGCTGCTCGGCGTGGCCGGCCTGCTGCGCGGACGACGCGCGACGACGCACTGGCGGTTCCACTCGCTGCTGGAACCGCTGGGCGCGATACCCGTGCGCGAGCGCGTCGTGCGCGACGGCAACCTGGTCACGGGCGGCGGCGTCACGGCCGGCATCGACTTCGCGCTGACGATCGCCGCGGAGCTCGTCGGCGACGAAGAAGCGCAGGCGATCCAGCTTCAGCTCGAATATGCGCCCGCGCCGCCGTTCGACGCCGGCTCGCCCGACACCGCGCCGGCCGCGGTCGTGACGCGCGTCACCGAACGTACGGCGGCCGGCTTCGCGAAGCGCAAGCAGATCGTCGAGCAGGCGCTGCGCGCCACGTCGCGCTGAAGGCGGATGTCGGGAAAATGACTGGAAAGCGGCGCCCGCGCGCGCCGGGGAACACATCGATGAACATCATCCGAAGCGCCGCATTCACGGCGGACCGCGCGTGGGGCGCCCTCGACATCGCGAACCTGAACGGCATCACGGTCCGGCTGCACTGGACCGACCAGCCGTATCGCTGGCACGTGAACGACGGCGAGGAGGTGTTCGCGGTGCTCGATGGCCGCGTCGAGATGCGCTACCGCGAAGCAGGCGTCGAGCACGCGACGGTGCTCGAAACGGGCGACGTCTTCCACGCGACGGTCGGCACCGAACATGTTGCGCATCCGCTTGGCGCCGCGCGCATCCTCGTGATCGAGACCGAAGGCAGCGCCTGACGGCCGGTATCGGCGCCGCGATGCCGCGCGAACGACGAGCGCCTGCGGGCGGCGGGACTCAGCCCGAGATCGTCCCGGTTGCCTGCGATGCGATCAGTTTCGGCTGCGGCGTGCACTGGCACTGGCACAGGTCGTGTTCGAGCGCGACGACCTTGCCCATCACGGTCATCGTGCGCTCGCCGCCGTCCGACACGATCACGCCCGGCGACTTGCACGCCGCACAGAACACGGATGCGCCGAGATACGCGAGTTCGCGCCCGTCGAACGACGAATTGGCGATCCCTTCGAGCACGACGCCGCCGTGATCGGTCGTGTCGCCCTTCAGAATGAATTTGCGGCTCATGATGTCGGTTCTTCCCTCGGAAACGCCGCGCAACGCAGCCGTGCACGGGCATCGTGAAACCGCCCGTCGGTCGCGGGCGTCCCGCGAGCATATCACCGCTCGCGGCCCCCGCAGCCGATCCACGCGGCCGGCAGCCCTCCACCGACGCGCCGCGGCCGTTTCGCGGCAAACGCGCCCCTGCCGCGTCGGCGCCCGCCGACCGTACGCCCACACCGCGCGCCGAACCGCCTCATGGTGGCCGGCCGGATGCGCGAGCATGGCCTGGATCGATATCGGGGCAACGATTCCCCGCCGTGTCGGCCAGCCTGCTCGCGCGCCGCGATGGGCCGGACACGATTGCATGCGACGGTTCGATCCGCTGCTTCGTCGCGGCCGTGCGTTGGCACGATGGCGCGAAAACGCCGGAAATACTTTATCTCGATAAAATCGAATCGCCCGATATCTCAAATACGCGAAAAAACAATCGTCTGAACTTTCGTACAATTACTAAAAATGGTTGTAAAAATTACCCTTAACCGGACGCAAACCAGCGCTCACAAAACGCCGAAACCCTATATTTTCCGGGCCTCCCAGCCATCAAATCAACCTATAGTTTCATAATACTTTTTTCCTCCATCGTCCGACGCTCTGAACAGTAAATTGGAAGATAGAATTAAATAAACAATTTCTGATTCTAGGCAAAAAAATGGACGAACTCCTTCCAATGCGACTATTTGTCAAGGTTGCCGAACTACAAAGTTTCGTGCGCGCCGCGACCGAACTGAACATCTCCAATTCGTCGGCCACCCGCATGATCATGAGCATCGAGAACCGGCTCGGCGCGCGCCTGCTGAATCGCACGACCCGCAGCCTGTCGCTGACCGACGCCGGCCACCTCTACCTGGCGCAGATGCGTCACGTGATCGAGGAAATCGACCGCGTCGAGGAAACGATCGCGTCGATGCACCAGGAACCGATCGGTTCGCTGAAGATCGCCGCGCCGGTCATGTTCGGCATGCACGTGCTCGCGCCCGCGATCGACGCGTTCAAGGCACGCCATCCCAACATCGTGCCGGAAGTCACGATCGTCGACCGCCATGTCGACCTCGTGTCGGAAGGCTTCGATATCGGGCTGCTGCTGTCGCAGCACATCGGCAACAGCACGTTGGTGAAGCGCCCGCTCATGCAATTCCAACGCGTCGTCTGCGCGTCGCCGCAATATGTCAGCCGGCACGGCTCGCCGGCCCATCCGCACGATCTCGCCACGCATGCATGCCTGGTGTTCCATGCCGACTTCGCGAGCGATTACCTGACGTTCGAGCACGACCAGACGCGTGTCACGGTGCGCCCGAACAAGGCCGCGTCGTCGAACAACTTCGGCATGATCCGGAACTGGGCGCTTGCCGGCATGGGCATCGCAGTCCTGCCGGACTTCCTCGCCGAACCGGATCTTCATGATGGCCAGCTTCTGGCCCTGCTCGCCGACTATCGTCTCGAAGCGCTCCAGATGAACGTCGCATACCCGAGCCGCAAGCACTTTCCGCGTAAATCCCGCCTTTTCATCGATCACCTCGTCGAACATTTCGTCAGTTGAATGATGCGATCGCGACGGTCTTTTCGGTGTCAGATGGCGCCCGAACGCGGATGCGGGACGACGTGTACCGCGAGGCCGCACCCGCGCGCGGGCCCGGCCTCGCGGCGCACGATCCCGGCGCGGGCACGGGTGTTGCGCCGCTGCATCTCAGTAGTGAACCACCCTTGGCAGCCCGCTGCGGAGGACTACACTAATCCTTAATGAGGTGCGGCCGGAGCCCGCGCCTTCAGGGAGACGCCGCCATGAATCGGCCGCTGAATCGCATCCTGCCGCGCGTGACCGGAGCTGCATCGGTCTGGACGTGGATCAAGTGGTCCTTGCTGGCCGCGCTGGTGATCGCGATCGCGGTCGTGGTGAGGCTCGTGATGACCGAAATCGCGACGTCGCGCCTGCAGGCGCACTATTTGTCCGAGCTCACGCGCGACGTCGGCTACACGGTCGAAACGGGCGCGAGCAACCACATCCGTTTCCCCGCGAACGGGCCGTACGATCAACGCCTCGGCTATTCGATGATTCCCGCGTTCCAGCAGCGGCTGCTCGCGCGCGGCTTCGTCGTCGGCAAGCAGGCGCGCGATTCCAACCGGATGCTGGCGCTCGCCGATCACGGCCTGTTCCTGCCTTATGAAGAGAAGGACCAGACCGGGCTGATGCTGTTCGACTCGACCGGCTCGCCGCTGTTCGCGACCGTGTTCCCGCAGCGCGTGTACGCCGATTTCGACACGGTGCCGCGCGTGGTCGTCGATTCGCTGATGTTCATCGAGGATCGTTACCTGCTCGACCCGAACCAGCCGAACCGCAACCCGGCGATCGACTGGGGCCGCTTCAGCCGCGCGCTCGCCGACCAGGCGCTGCACGTCGTCAACCACCACCAGGCGCGCCCGGGCGGCAGCACGCTCGCGACGCAGATCGAGAAGTTCCGCCACTCGCCCGACGGCCGTACCGCGACGCCGCCGGAGAAACTGCGGCAGATCGCGTCCGCGTCGATCCTCGCGTACCTGAACGGCCCGCAGACGATGCTCGCGCGCCGCTCGATCGTCGTGCGCTACCTGAATTCGGTGCCGCTCGCCGCCCGGCCGCACGTGGGCGAAATCACCGGTATCGGCGACGGTCTCGCCGCGTGGTACGGCCGCGACTTCAACGACGTGAACCGCATCCTGTCCGCGCCGACGACCGGCGACAACGTCGACCAGCAGGGCAAGACGTTCCGCGAGGTGTTGTCGTTGCTGATCGCGCAGCGCGCGCCGTCGTACTTCCTGAATCGCGGGTATCCGGCGCTGCAGAAGCTGACCGACAGCTATCTGCGGCTGCTGTCGAACGGCGGCGTGATCTCGCCCGCGCTGCGCGATGCGGCGCTCGCCGCGCAGATCGAACGCAGCGCGCCGCCGGCCGCCGCGCGCGTGCAATCGTTCGTGTCGCGCAAGGCCGTCACGTCCGCGCGCGCGTCGCTGCTGTCGGCGCTCGGCATCACCGACCTGTACCAGCTCGATCAGCTCGACCTGGAAGCGACCAGCACGCTCGACAACGGCGTGCAGCAGGCGGTCGCCCAGCGGCTCGCGCAGGCGTCGACCCGCGACGGCGCGCAGGCGGCCGGCCTGTACGGCTTCGAGATGCTCGCGCCGAAGGACGACCCGTCGCACCTCACGTACAGCTTCACGCTGTACGAGCATCGCAACGGCGCGAACCTGCTGCGCGTGCAGACCGACAGCGTGAACCAGCCGTTCGACGTGAATCGCGGCGGCCGCATCAACCTCGGCTCGACCGCGAAGCTGCGCACGTTGATCACGTACCTGCAGATCGTCTCCGACCTGCATGCGCGCTACGCGAACCTGTCGAACGCGGAGCTGGCGCGCGTGAAGCCCGATCCGATCGACGGGCTGTCGCGCTGGGCGCTCGACTACCTGTCGCATACGCGCGACCGCTCGCTGCAGGCGATGCTCGATGCGTCCGTCGAGCGCAAGTACTCGGCGAGCCCGGACGTGTTCTACACGGGCGGCGGCGCGCAGGTGTTCTCGAACTTCGAGAAGTCGGACAACGGCCGCATCATGACGCTGCACACGGCGTTCGAGCACTCGGTGAACCTCGTGTTCGTGCGGCTGATGCGCGACATCGTCCACTACGAGACGCTGCAGGCGGCCGGACCGTCGTCGTCGTGGCTGAACGATCCCGCCCAGCGCCAGCACTACCTGCAGCAGTTCGTCGACGGAGAAAGCCAGGTCTACGTGAAGCGCTACTACACACGCTATGCGGGCAAGGCGCCCGACGACGCGCTCGCGCTGATGCTGCGCGACGTACGCAAGTCGCCGCCGAAGCTCGCGACGGTGCTGCGCAGCGTCGCGCCGAACGAATCGCTCGCGTGGTTCGCCGCGCGGATGCGCGCGCAACTGAAGGGCACGCCGGCCGCGACGCTGTCCGACGACGATCTCGCCGCGCTCTACGCGAAATACGCGATCGACCGCTTCAACCTGAACGACCGCGGCTATATCGCGAGCGTGCATCCGCTCGCGCTGTGGACGCTCAACTACCTGCGCGCGCATCCCGCCGCGTCGCTCGCGGACGTTCAGCGCGACAGTCGCGACGCGCGTTTCTACACGTATTCGTGGCTGTACAAGACCCGCTACCACGCGACGCAGGACCGGCGCATCCGCCGCATGGTCGAGCTGCGCGCGTACGCGGAGATCACGAAGTCGTGGCGCGCGCTCGGCTATCCGTTCGCGGAAGTGACGCCGTCGTATGCGGCCGCGATCGGCGCATCGGGCGACCAGCCCGACGCGCTCGCGAAACTGATCGGCCTGATCGCGAACGGCGGCCAGAAGGCGCCGACCGAGACGATCACGCGGCTCGATTTCGCGAAGGGCACGCCGTACGAAACGCGCTTTGTGCGCGCGGCCGCGCAACCTCAGCCGATACTGCCGCCGGAGATCGTCAACGTGACGCACGCGCTGCTGCGCGACGTCGTGCTCCACGGCACCGCGCGCCGCCTGGCGGGCGGGTTCACGCTGCCGGACGGCAAGACGCTCGACGTGTACGGCAAGACGGGGACGGGCGACCAGCGCTTCAACGTCTATGCGCGCGGCGCGCGGCTGATCGAGTCGCGCAAGGTCAACCGCAGCGGCACCTTCGTGTTCGCGATCGGCGACCGGTTCTTCGGCGTGCTGACGGCGACCGCGCACGAGCCATACGCGGCGCGCTACGACTTCACGAGCGCGATGGCCGTGCAGTTGCTGAAGTCGATGGCGCCGGCGCTCGCGCCGCTGATCGAACGGCCGGCCGACGCCGGCACGCGCACCGCGGGTCCGGCGCCGCAGGCGGAAACGCCCGCGCCGGGCGCGACGACCGCGCACCCGTCCTGACCCGATCGCCGCGCGCAGGCGCCCGCACCGGCGCGCCGCTCAGTGCGAGCGGCCGTCGTAGTGCGTGACGGGCAGTGCGTCGAGGTCGACGCTCTCTAGGCAGCGCACGTTGATCGCGGCCATCGCGGTGCCGTCCGGATGCACGCCTTCGCCGAACGCGTGAATCCCGCAGCGCTTGCAGAAGCGATGCTTGATCACGTGTTTGTTGAACATGTAGGTCGCGAGATTGTCTTCGGGCGTGAGCAGCGTCATGTGATCGCGCGGCACGAACCACATCAGCGCGCCCTTGCGCTGGCAGATCGAGCAGTTGCAGGCCATCACGCCCTGCAGGTCGCCTTCCGCCTCGAACGTCACGTCACCGCAGTGACAGCTTCCTCGATAAAGCATGGTCGTCTCCCGGTGCAGCCCGTGCGCGGTACCGGCACCCGGGCGGGGCACCGTTGGCCGGGCCGATCCAAACGCGTACAGTAGCGCTCGCATGCGCCGCACGCAATGTGCGGCGCCCCCTCACCCGTCAAGGAGACCGTCATGCTTGAACTGCGCCCCGGCTGCGAATGTTGCGACAAGGATCTGCCGCCGGATTCGACGGACGCGCGCATCTGTACGTTCGAATGTACTTTTTGCGCGACGTGCGCCGACGACGTGCTCAAAGGCCAGTGCCCGAACTGCGGCGGCGACCTGGTCGCGCGGCCGCGGCGGCCAGCGAGCCTGCTCGCGAAGTACCCGCCGTCGACGGAACGCATCCACAAGCCGGGCGGCTGCGCGAACGCCTGACGGCACCGCAACGGCGCCGCCCGCCCCGCTTCCGTCACGACATCTCGATCCGCGCACGCGTCACCGCGAGCAGCGTCGCCATCGCGCGGCGCGCGCCGTCCTCGTCGCGCACGCGGATCGCGTCGCTGACGGCCGTATGCTCGGCCAGCGACGCGTTGTAAACGTCCGCCCGGCGCGCATTCAACTGCAGTTGCGCCTCGAGCGTGCGATCGATCAGCGCGCCGAGCGGCACCAGCAGCTCGTTGCCGCCGGCCTCCAGCACGCTCAGGTGAAAGCGCAGGTCGGCGCGCACCCATTCGTCGACGTTGCGCGCGGCGGCCATCGCGCGCGCCGCGCCCTCGATCGCGTCGAACGCGTCGGGCGTATGCGCGCGGGCGGCGAGCGCGGCCGCGTACGGCTCGATCATCTCGCGCATTTCCTGCAGCTTCAGCGCGAACGCGAGCGGCGGCGCGACGCGCGCATACCAGTCGAGCAGGTCGGCGTCGAGCAGGTTCCACGCCTGGCGCGGCCGCACGCGCGTGCCGACCTTCGGCCGCGATTCGACGAGCCCCTTCGACGTCAGCGTGCGCAGCGCCTCGCGCATCACCGTGCGGCTCACGCCGTACATCTCCATCAGGTCGGGTTCCCTCGGCAGCAGCGAGTCGGGCGGATAGTCGCCGCGCAGGATCGCCGTCGCGAGCCGGAAAGCCGTCTGTCCATGCAGGTCGCGTTGAATGATCGTTCTCCGTCGGGCGGGCTGCCCACTATCTGCACATTAATGCTATTAATACTATTTTTTATTCGACTACGCTAGGATAACCGCGAAAGCACGGATCGTGCGCCGCGCCCGAACGGTCGCGCCGGTCAATCATGGAGACTCGCATCGTGAAAATCACCCGCCTCGAAACGTTCGTCGTCCCGCCGCGCTGGCTGTTCCTCAAGATCGAAACCGACGAGGGTATCGTCGGCTGGGGCGAGCCGGTCGTCGAAGGCCGCGCGCACACGGTCGAGGCCGCCGTGCAGGAACTGGCCGACTACCTCGTCGGGCGCGACCCGCTCCTGATCGAGGATCACTGGCAGGTGATGTACCGCGCGGGCTTCTACCGCGGCGGCCCGATCATGATGAGCGCGATCGCGGGCGTCGACCAGGCGCTGTGGGACATCAAGGGCAAGCATCACGGCGTGCCGGTGCACGCGTTGCTCGGCGGCCAGGTGCGCGAGCGCATCAAGGTGTATTCGTGGATCGGCGGCGACCGGCCGAGCGACGTCGCGAACAATGCGCGCGCGGTCGTCGAGCGCGGCTTCAAGGCCGTGAAGATGAACGGCTCCGAGGAGCTGCAGATCGTCGACACCTACGACAAGGTCGAGCAGGTGATCGCGAACGTCGCGGCGGTGCGCGACGCGGTCGGCCCGCACGTCGGGATCGGCGTGGACTTCCACGGCCGCGTGCACAAGCCGATGGCGAAGGTGCTCGCGAAGGAACTCGATCCGTACAAGCTGATATTCATCGAAGAGCCGGTGTTGTCGGAGAACGCCGAGGCGCTGCGCGACATCGTCAACCAGACCAACACGCCGATCGCGCTCGGCGAGCGGCTGTACTCGCGCTGGGACTTCAAGCACATCCTCGCGGGCGGCTACGTCGACATCATCCAGCCGGACGCGTCGCACGCGGGCGGCATCACCGAGTGCCGCAAGATCGCGACGCTCGCGGAAAGCTACGACGTCGCGCTCGCGCTGCACTGCCCGCTCGGGCCGATCGCGCTCGCCGCGTGCCTGCAGCTCGACGCGGTCAGCTACAACGCGTTCATCCAGGAACAGAGCCTCGGCATCCACTACAACCAGGGCAACGACCTGCTCGACTACCTGCGCAACCCCGAGGTGTTCCGCTACGAGGACGGCTTCGTCGCGATCCCGCAGGGCCCGGGGCTGGGCATCGACGTGAACGAGGAGAAGGTGCGCGAGATGGCGAAGACGGGCCATCGCTGGCGCAACCCGGTGTGGCGTCACGCAGACGGCAGCGTCGCCGAGTGGTGACGAACGCGTGAGATAAGAGCGACGCGCGCGTGCCGCGCCACGCGTTCGACACGGCCGCCCCGACAAGGCGGCCGTTCTTGCATCCGCGCCACGCGCGCGGCGCGCGCCGGCGCCCGGCGCCGCGCCGTCCGGCCGTCAGCCGAGCGCCGCGAAGCCCGGTACGCTGAACGACAGCACGGCCGCCGCGACGAACACGCCGATCATCGTCATCCCTTCCAGATGCAGGATGTTGCGGAACGTGTGCGCGTCCTCGGTCGACGCGGTGCGGCGCAGGCGCGGCAGCGCCGAGAAGCGGTTGAGCCCGCCGAGCACGAGCGCGAGCGCGACGAGCAGCAGCTTCAGCAGCAACACGCGGCCCCACGTGCTGCCGTCGAGCGGCGCGAGCGAGCCGCCGAGCCCGCGGATCGCGTTGAGCGCGCCGGTGCCGAGCACGAAGACGACCGCGACGATCGACGTGCGCGACAGGTGCTGGCCGATGCGGATCAGCGCGCCGCGCGCGACCGACGTCCCGAGCGCCGGCAACACCGCGAGCCCGCCCGCGAGCACGAGGCCGCCCCATACGGCGGTGGCCAGCAGGTGCAGCGTCTGCACGCCGACCGCCGCGGACAGCACGCCGCTGTCGGCCGCATGGCCGAGCGACGCCTTGCCGGCCGCCACCACGATCACCGCGAACCACAGCACCGCATGCGCGAGCGGGCCGTCCGGCTTCGCGAGCGCGACGATCGCGAGCAGCACCGCGCCGGCGAACGCGACGCTCCATGCGAAGCCCGTGTGCGTCTGCATCAGCATGACGGGAATCGCGGCGAACGCGCCGCCGAGCCCCGCGCCGCTCATCGCCGCGGCCTCGTACACGAGCCAGCCGAGATCGGCGAGCACCAGCGCCAGCGCGGCCGCCGCCAGCGAATGTTGCGCGCGCAGCCATGCCGGGTGCGACGGCGCGATGACCGGCCGCGCGCCGTCCTTGCCGAGCCACGCCTTGAGCAGCGCCGAGCCGACCGCCATCGCGAACGCCGCATCCATCAGCGCCGCGAGCGCGACCTGGCCGATCCACAAGCTGTCGAACTTCATCGCGCGCACCCTCCCGCAAGCGGCAGGCCGGCAGCGCGGCGGCAACGGGACGGACAGCGTGAGGCAGGCAACGGCACGGTAGAAAACGTCATCGATGAATCCGGAAACGGGAGAAATGACTGGGTCAGCGGCGGAGGCGGCGCCGCGCGACCCGCGAGTGTACGGTCTTCGAGGGTGAAAGCGCACGCCGGTTCACTCGACCGTCGCGCAATGCGCGTCAAATTGTCGCAAGTCGCAAACGGACAGGAACCGATGTCCTTTCGTCAAATAGCCGTCATTACCCATCGATGATAGAATGCCGCGTCGCAGCAGCCCGGCTGTCCTGCCGTCCATGCGCCGAGCCGATCGTAGCCCGGACAAGGTCCCCGACGAATAAACATGGAGTCTCGTGTGTCTTCAAGACGCCTCTTCCGTCCGCTGCTCGCCGTTCTGATGATCGGCGGCGCGGGCCTTATGAGCGCTGCCCAAGCGCAGACCAAGCCCACGGAGCAAGCGCACGCCCAGCAGGCGCCGCTCAAGGCACCCGATACCATGGCCGAGCGCGTGCGCGGCTGTACCGCATGCCACGGCGTCCACGGCCAGGGCACGGACAACGACTATTTCCCGCGTCTTGCCGGCAAGCCGGCCGAGTACCTGTACAACCAGCTCGTCAACTTCCGCGACGGCCGGCGCAAGTACCCGCCGATGAACTATCTGCTCACGTACCTGAACGACGACTACCTGCGCGAAATCGCCGAGCACTTCTCGGCCGAGCGTCCGCCGTACCCGACGCCGGCGAAGCCGACGCTGCCGGCCGCGACGCTCGCACGCGGCAAGCAGCTCGTCACGCAGGGCGACCCGGCCCGCAAGCTGCCGGCCTGCGTGGCCTGCCACGGCGCGGGGCTGACCGGCATGCAGCCGGCGATCCCGGGCCTCGTCGGCCTGCACGCCGATTACCTGAGCGCCCAGCTCGGCGCATGGCGCTCGGGCAACCGCCACGCGAAGGCGCCCGATTGCATGCACGACATCGCCGCGAAGCTGTCCGACGAAGACGTGACGGCCGTGACCGCATGGCTCGCCGCGCAACCGGCGCCCGCCAACCCCGTGCCGGCCCCGGCGCGTTCGATGAAGACTCCGCTCGCCTGCGGCAGCGAACCGCAATAAGGCAAGGGAGACAGACACAATGAAACGCAAGTCCCTGTTTGCACTCTCGGCCGTCGCGATCGTCGCGGCTGCCGCCCTCGTGCCGGTCCTGTGGCCGGGCAACGACACGCTGCACGGCGCTGCCGCCGTCGCGGCCACGCCGGCCGACCAGGCCGCGCTGATCAAGAAGGGCGAATACCTCGCGCGCGTCGGCGACTGTATCGCGTGCCACACGGTGCGCGGCGGCAAGTCGTTCGCGGGCGGCCTGCCGATGGCGACGCCGTTCGGCACGATGTACACGCCGAACATCACGCCGGACGACCAGAACGGTATCGGCAAGTGGACGTCGGACGACTTCTACCGCGCGATGCACACGGGTCGCTCGAAGGACGGCAGCCTGCTGTACCCGGGCTTCCCGTTCGCGAGCTACACGAAGGTCACGCGCGCCGATTCGGACGCGATCTACGCGTACCTGCGTTCGGTCCCGCCGGTGTCGGTGCCGAGCCGTCCGCACGAACTGAAGTTCCCGTTCAACAACCGCAACCTGCTGATCGGCTGGCGCACGCTGTTCTTCAAGGAAGGCGAGTACAAGCCGGATCCGACGAAGTCGGTCGAATGGAACCGCGGCGCGTATCTCGTCGAAGGCCTCGGCCACTGCTCGATGTGCCACACGTCGATCAACATGATGGGCGGCCCGGTGAACTCGTCGGCGTTCGCCGGCGGCCTGATCCCGCTGCAGAACTGGTATGCGCCGTCGCTGACGAACGACAAGGAACTCGGCCTCGGCGACTGGCACGTGCAGGAGCTGTCCGACCTGCTGCAGGCCGGCGTGTCGCAGAAGGGCGCGGTATTCGGCCCGATGGCGGACGTGGTCCACAACAGCCTGCAGTACATGACCGACGAAGATACGCGCGCGATGTCGACGTACCTGAAGTCGATCCCGCAGAAGGCTGAAGCGCCGAAGAACATGCAGTACGAGCCGTCGAAGCAGTTCGGCAACGCGCTGTTCGAACAGGGCAAGAAGATCTACGCGGACAACTGCGCGACCTGCCACGCCGAAAACGGCGCGGGCAAGCCGCCGGCCTATCCGCCGCTCGCGGGCAACCACTCGATCATGATGGAATCGGCCGTCAACCCGATCCGCATGGTGCTGAATGGCGGCTACCCGCCGAGTACGTTCAAGAATCCGCGTCCGTACGGGATGCCGCCGTTCGCGCAGTCGCTGTCGAACCAGGAAGTCGCGGCGGTTGTCACGTATATCCGGATGTCATGGGGTAACAACGGTACGCCGATCTCGCCGCAACAGGTGAGCGATCTGCGTTCCGCGCCGCTCGACTAAGAAGCGGCGCACACAAACGGGGCGCGGCTGCGGGAAACCGCGGCCGCGCCCTTTTGCTTTTTGGCTGTTTTGCGATGCAGGTTTGCCGCGCGGGCCGCGCGATGCATCGCCGATCATAAAACTCAAGAGTGGTATCTATGTCTTTCGAATCTCTCGGCCTGGCCGAACCGCTGGTCAAGGCGGTCAACGAGCTCGGCTATACGTCGCCGACTCCGATCCAGCAGCAGGCCATTCCGGCCGTCCTCGGCGGCGGCGACCTGCTCGCCGGCGCGCAAACCGGCACCGGCAAGACCGCCGGCTTCACGCTGCCGATCCTGCAACGCCTGCACACGTTCTACGCCGAGCACCGCGGCGCGAAGCGCGCGGTGCGCGCGCTGATCCTCACGCCGACGCGCGAACTCGCCGCCCAGGTCGAGGAAAGCGTGCGCGCGTACAGCAAGTACCTGAAGCTGCGCTCGACCGTGATGTTCGGCGGCGTCAGCATCAATCCGCAGATCGATGCGCTCAAGCGCGGCGTCGACATCGTCGTCGCGACGCCGGGGCGCCTGCTCGACCACATGCAGCAGAAGACCATCGACCTGTCGGATCTCGACATCCTCGTGCTCGACGAAGCCGACCGGATGCTCGACATGGGCTTCATCCACGACATCAAGCGCGTGCTCGCGAAGCTGCCGCCGCAGCGCCAGAACCTGCTGTTCTCGGCCACCTTCTCCGATGAAATCAAGGCGCTCGCCGACAGCCTGCTCGACTCGCCCGCGCTGATCGAGGTCGCGCGCCGCAACACGACCGCCGAGAGCGTCGCGCAGAAGATCCATCCGGTCGACCGCGATCGCAAGCGCGAGCTGCTCACGCACCTGATCCGCGAACACAACTGGTTCCAGGTGCTCGTGTTCACGCGCACCAAGCACGGCGCGAACCGGCTCGCCGAGCAGTTGACGAAGGACGGCATCAGCGCGATGGCGATCCACGGCAACAAGAGCCAGTCGGCCCGTACGCGCGCGCTGGCCGAGTTCAAGAACAGCACGCTGCAGGTGCTCGTCGCGACCGATATCGCCGCGCGCGGGATCGACATCGACCAGTTGCCGCACGTCGTCAACTTCGATCTGCCGAACGTGCCGGAAGACTACGTGCACCGGATCGGCCGCACGGGCCGCGCGGGCGCGACCGGCGAAGCCGTGTCGCTCGTGTGCGTCGACGAGAAGCAGTTGCTGCGCGACATCGAGCGGCTGATCAAGCGCGAGATTCCGCAGGAAGTGATCGCGGGCTTCGAACCCGATCCGAACGCGAAACCGGAGCCGATCCAGCAGCGCCGTGGCCAGCAGCAGCCGCGTGGCGGTGGCGGCGGCAATCGTCAGCCACGTGCCGGCGGCTCAGGCCAGCCGGCCGCGAAGCGCGACGGCAACGCGCAACCGAAGGCCGCGCAGCAGAAGGCCGCGAAGCCGCGCACGCAAGGCGGGGCCGGCGGCAATGGCGGCGGACGTCCGGCAGGCGGCGGCAACGGCGCCCGCCCGGCAAGCGGCAACGCCGCGCATCCGAACCGCAACCGTTCGTCGCGCAGCGGCCAGCGCGGTCACTGAAGCCGCGCGGCCGCGCGCCGCAGGTGCTCGATCTGGCGTCGCCAGCGTGCGAGCACCGCGGCGCGCTCCCCTTCCAGCGTGAACGTGACGCCTGTCGCGAGACGCGCATAGCCGACCCGCTGCGCATCGCCGTGCGCGATCGTCGCAGCGAATCCGGCCAGGCCGCCGAAGTCTCCTTCGAGCGGCGCCATCTCCAGTTGCGCCTGAAAGAACGCACCGTCCGCGACGAGCGTCAACGCGGCCGTGCGCCGCTGCGCGATCGCGCGCGCCGCCCGCGACTGCGGCCAGAGCGCGATCAGCAGCGTGCGTGCATCGTGTGCATAGATCTCGCCGACGCCGAGCAGCGTCGTGCGCAACTGGCCGTCGTCGGTCGCGACGATCAGCGACGCGGCGAGGTCGGCATGACGCTCGAGCGCGGTGCCGTCGAACAGCGACACGACGGCGGGCGGCCACGCGTCGAACGTCCATTGTTCGAGCGCGTGGCGATGGGTATCGGTCATGATGGCGTGGCCCGGGCGCGAATCGGATGAGAATGCACCAGCATACGCGCGACGGGCCGTGCCGCGGCGATCAGCGCAGGAAAACGTGCCGCGTGATCTTCGTGAGCGGATAGTGGACGCCCGGCTGGATCTTCGCGGGCAGGTCGAGCGGCTTGAGCAGCATCTTCACGCACATGTCGGCCGACAGATTGCGCCGCACGAGCGAATTGATGCGTGCGGCGCGCTCGCGGTTGTATTGGCTGTCGCCGACGCGGTCCGGATAGCGGATCGCGAACACGTGGCGCAGCGCGATCTCGGAATCCTCGTTCTTGATTTCCATCACGCGGCGCGCCAGCGCCCCGAGCACCGCGAGCCGGCCGTTGCCTTCGACCTGGTTGTACTTCTTGAAGAACTTGAAGAAGTGCTTGTAGTGACGCACTTCGTCCGTACGGATGTTGTCGGTGATTTCCTTCAGCACCGGCTCGTCCGAGCATTCGTTGATCGCGCGATAGAGCGTGGCCGTGCCCGTCTCGACGACGCAGCGTGCGACCATTTCGAGCGCGCGGGTTTTTTCGAACGCCTCGACCGAGCAGGTCTTCGAATACTCGGCGAAGAAATTCGCGAAGGCCGTATCCCAGTCGAACTCGGGCCACACGTGCGCGATATACGCCTTCAGCGCGCGGCCGTGCTGCAATTCTTCGGGCTCCCATGCATTGTTGAGCCATGCGGAGACTTCCGGATCGTCATTGAAGAATTCGCTCAGATTGCTCGTATAGAGATCCGAGCCGCTTTCGATGAACGACGACGCGCACAGCAGCAGCAGCAAATCCTCGTTCGCGGCGGCACGCTGACGATCGATCCGGTTCAGGTCGATGTCCTCGATACGCCACGGCATCACATGCGTCGTTTTGGTGTCCATGGTGGTGCGCTCCCAGTCGTCGCGCGGAGGCCGGCCCATGCCTGGGGCACAGGCGCCAGCCGATCCGCGGCGGCGTTTTACTTGCGTTTATAGTGAGTCGGTCCGGCCGAACCATTCTGGCATCTTAGCCGGACTTTCATGTTCGTGCTCCAAAGCACTGACCATACCCGACAGGCGCAGTTCCACGGCGTCCGTTGCCGTTCGTTAGATGAGACCTTCAAACCGCTTGCGCGCGTTCGATGGACATGCGCCGCGCCAAATGAAACGGGCGGCCGCCGGGCCGCCCGTGATGCCGGGAAACTGCAAGGAAAGCTGGAAGCGATCCGTCAGAAACCGGCCGCCAGCCCGTCGCGCCGGCTGTCGCTCGCGGCCACGTAGCCGCGCTCCGGATCGTCGGGATCGAGGCGCCAGACGAACTGCCCCGAACCGAAATCCATGTACGGATCGTCGATCGACTTGATCGTATGGCCGCGGGCGGCCAGCCCGTCGACGGTCGCGCGGTTCATCGTCGCCTCGACGTCGAGCGTGAAGTCGCGGTTGACCTTCCAGCGCGGCGCGCAACATGCGGCCTGCGGCTGCTGGCCATAGCCGAGCATTCGCACGACGGTCTGCAGATGGCCTTGCGGCTGCATGTCGCCGCCCATCACGCCGAAGCTCATCACGGCCTCGGTGCGGCCGTTGGCCTGCTCGGTGACGAACGCCGGGATGATCGTGTGGAACGGCCGCTTCCCGCCCGCGACGACGTTCGGCGAAGCCGGGTCCATCGAGAAGCCGTGCCCGCGGTTCTGCAGCGCAATGCCCGTACCGGGCACAACGAGCCCCGAACCGAAGCCCATGTAGTTCGACTGGATGAAGCTCACCATCATCCCGCGCTCGTCGGCCGCCGACAGGTAGATCGTGCCGCCCGAATGCGGGCGGCCGGCGGCGAAGTGCGTCGCGCGCGCGCGATCGATCAGCTTCGCGCGTTCGGCGAGATAGGCGTCGTCGAGCATCTGTTCGGGCGTGACGTCCATCGCGCGCGGATCGGCGACGTAGCGATAGACATCGGCGAACGCGAGCTTCATCGCCTCGATCTGCAGATGCTGCGAATCGACCGAGTCGACCGGCCATTCGGTCACGCCCGCGTGCTCGGCGATGCCGAGCGCGATCAGCGCGGCGATGCCCTGCCCGTTCGGCGGAATCTCGTGAATCGTGTGGCGGCCGAAACGCTTGCCGATCGGCTCGACCCATTCCGGCCGGTACGCGCGCAGGTCGGCTTCGGTCAGCGCCCCGCCGCCCTCGCGCGCGAACGCGGCGAGACGCTCGGCGAGCGCGCCTTCGTAGAACGCCCGGGCGCCTTCCGTCGCGAGCGTGCGCAGCGTCTGCGCATGACCGGGCAGGCATACGCGTTCGCCGACGAGCGGCGCGCGGCCGCGCGGCATGAAGGTGTCCGCGAAACCCGGCAGGCCCCGCAGTTCGGGGACGGCCGCCGCCCACTTGTGCGCGACGATCGGCGGCACCGAATAGCCGCGCTCCGCGATCTCGATCGCCGGCTCGAGCAGGTCCGCGAACGGCAGCGAACCGAACTTCGCGTGCAGCGCTTCCCAGCCCGCGATCACGCCCGGCACGGTGACGGTGTCCCAGCCGCGCGTCGGCTTGTTCGCGATGCCGCGCGCGTCCTCGCCGTGGCGCTGGCGGAAGTAGTCGACGTTCCATGCGGCCGGCGCGACGCCCGATGCATTGAGTCCCGACAGTCGCTCGCCGTCCCACACGAGCGCGAACGCATCGCCGCCGAGCCCGCACGACACCGGCTCGACGACGGTGATCGCGGCGGCCGCGGCCAGCGCCGCGTCCACCGCGTTGCCGCCCTTCCACAGCATCCGCAACCCGGCCTGCGCGGCCAGCGGGTGCGACGTCGACACGACGTTGCGCGCGAACACCGGGATGCGGGTTGTCGGATACGGGTTCTGCCAGTTGAAGTCAGTCATCGATGCCACCTTGTCGAAAACGGGATGAACGCGCGCCCGCACGCGCGGGCCATCCGCCATTGCAGCGCGATCGGCACGATCGCACAAATTCATTTGTCACATGAATCCATGCCATTTCCGCATGAATCATGCGCACCAACGCCCGGCAGGCCGGCCGAACGCCGTTGCCGCCCTTACAATACCCGCTCCGTCTCACGACACGACCATCGAGCCATGACCCGAGATCCCCGCCTCACCCTCAACGCGCGCCAGCAGGAATTGCTCGAATGGGTGCAGCGCGACGGCTTCGTGACCGTCGACGATCTCGCCGCGCACTTCGCGGTGACGCCGCAGACGATCCGCCGCGACGTGAACTGGCTCGCCGACCTGAACCTGCTGCGCCGCTACCACGGCGGCGCGAGCCTGCCGACCAGCTCGGAGAACGTGTCGTACACGGCGCGCCAGCGGATGTTCCACGACGAGAAGCGGCGCATCGCGGCGCTCGCGGCGTCGCACATCCCCGACCAGGCGTCGCTGTTCATCAACCTCGGCACGACGACCGAGGAAGTCGCGCGCGCGCTGAACCGCCATCACGGGCTGCACGTGATCACCAACAACCTGAACGTCGCGTCGATGATGAGCGGCTACCCCGACTGCGAGGTGCTGATCACGGGCGGCATCGTGCGGCCGTGGGACAAGGGCATCGTCGGCGAGCTCGCGATCGACTTCATCCGCCAGTTCAAGGTCGACTACGCGATCATCGGCACGTCGGCGATCGAGGCCGACGGCACGCTGCGCGATTTCGACACGCGCGAGGTGCGCGTCGCCGAGGCGATCATGCAGCATGCGCGCACGGTCTACCTCGTGACCGACCATTCGAAGGTCGGCCGCCCGGCGCTGGTGCGCCAGGGCCATCTGAGCCAGGTGCACGCGCTCTTCACCGACAAGCCGCTGCCGCCCGACATGGCCGATACGGTGGCCGCCGCCGGCACCCAGGTGTACGTCGCGGAATGACGATCGCGATGCTGCACCGCACCTGAAACTTCAAGTGAAATCAAGAAGTTGGCGCCGCGCGCGAACCGCTTGTGGCATGCGTTTCTGTCAAACGGAAAATTAACGGGGCACGATTTGTCGTTGCCTGCGCGCTCGACTAGACTCCAGTTCCCCGGCCCGTTCGCCGATCCGCCTGTGCCAGGGCGGTGCGAATCGCAGGCCGGCGAATGCAGCTTTTCCCCCCAAGCCATACCCTCGCGGGGTATCGCGCGGCGGCTTATACGCCGGCCGCGCGGGCAGTCCGATTGCCATGGAGAGAACGATGCTGAGTCCGCATGAATTCGCCACGCTCTTGCTTGTAAAGGACGCGCCTGATCAGCGCGACATGGATCGGGATGAACTGGACATCCTGCTCGAACAACAACTCGTCCGCCTGGAAGGGCTCGGCTCGGGGCGCAAATACTGCGTGACCGAGACCGGCGACGCCGCGCTGCGATCCATCAAGTACCGCTATTCGTAAGCCCGCTGTTCCCGACCTGACCTGATCGCGCGGCCGGATTCCGGCCGCGCGGTCGTTCTGCCTCCCGCCTGCCCGTCGCCGCCGCCGGCTTCAGCCGCCGCGCAGCGTCGGATCGACCGCCGCCCGCCAGCTGATGGCCTGCGCGCGTGCGCCGTTGAAATACGCGATCCAGCCGGCGCGCGCCGCCGCGTCGGGCGCCGCATAGTGGGTCGAAAGTTCGTTTACGAACGCACAATAGTTCGCTTCGGTCAGCCCGCGATACCGTTTCGCGACGTACGCGTCGTACAGCGTCGAGTACACCGGCTGCGCGTCCGCGCCCCAGTCGCGCGCCGCGCCGCCGCACGACGTCTGCAGGTCGACGAACGACGGCGCCCGCCAGTTGCCCGCGAGCGGCGGCGTCCCCGCGCCGCATCCCGCCAGAAGGACGGCGCACACGCCGGCCCACATCCCAATACGCATGATTCACCTCGCGAAACGGTCGATTCCGTCAGTATCGTCCGGGATCGTGTCGCACGCTACTGGCCCCGCTTTTTCGAACTTTACTTTTTCGATTTCGTTCGTTAAATTTCGAATTCGAACATTTCATGTTCGCCCCATTTCAACAGACGATAAGGACAGCAGGTGACCCAACCGAATCGCTACGATCTGCTCGTCGTCGGCGGCGGCATCAACGGCGCGGGGATCGCGCGCGATGCGGCCGGCCGCGGCCTGTCGGTCATGCTCTGCGAACAGGACGACCTCGCGTCGCACACATCGTCGTCCAGCACCAAGCTGATTCACGGCGGCCTGCGTTACCTCGAGTACAACGAGTTCGGGCTGGTGCGCAAGGCGCTGCAGGAGCGCGAGACGCTGCTGCGCGCGGCGCCGCACATCATGTGGCCGCTGCGCTTCGTGATGCCGCACATGCCGAACCTGCGCCCGGCCTGGCTGATCCGCATCGGCCTGTTCCTCTACGATCACCTCGCGAAACGCGAACTGCTGCCCGGCTCGCGCGGCATCGATATGCGCCGCCATGCGGCCGGCGCGCCGCTGATCGACTCGATCAAGCGCGGCTTCGTGTATTCCGACGGCTGGGTCGACGACGCGCGCCTCGTCGTGCTGAACGCGATGGATGCGAAGGAACGCGGCGCCGAGATCCTGACGCGCACGAAGCTCGTTTCCGCCGAGCGCCGCGGCGACGAGTGGGAAGCGCGGCTGCAGCACGCCGACGGCTCGATCCGCGTCGTGCATGCGCGCGCGATCGCGAACGCGGCCGGCCCGTGGGTCGGCGACGTGCTGCACGGCGCGCTCGGCCGCGGCGCGCATCACAGCGTGCGGCTCGTGAAGGGCAGCCACATCATCACGCGCCGCCTGTTCGATCACGATCACGCGTACATCTTCCAGAACCCGGACAAGCGGATCATCTTCGCGATTCCGTACGAGCACGATTTCACGCTGATCGGCACGACCGACGTCGAATACACGAACGATCCCGCGAAGGTCGCGATCGATCGCGACGAGACGCAGTATCTGTGCGATTCGATCAACCGCTACTTCAAGCGCAAGATCTCGCCGGCCGACGTGCACTGGACCTATTCGGGCGTGCGTCCGCTGCTCGAGGACGAGAACGCGGCGAACGCGTCGGCCGTCACGCGCGACTACCGCCTCGAACTCGACGACGGCGCGGGCGCCCCGCTGCTGTCGGTGTTCGGCGGCAAGATCACGACGTTCCGCAAGCTCGCGGAAGAAGCCGGCGACATGCTGTGCCGTGCGCTCGGCCGCGACGCGAAGCGCTGGACGGCCGGCGTCGCGCTGCCGGGCGGCGACATCGCGGACGCGAAGTTCGACGTGTTCGCCGGCGCGTTCGCGAAACGTCACCCGTGGCTGCCCGCCGCGCTCGCGCGCCGCTATGCGCGTGCGTACGGCACGCGTGCGGAACGCGTGGTGGAAGGCGCGAAGTCGCTCGCCGATCTCGGCGCCGAAATCGCGCCGGGCATCCACGACGCCGAGCTGCGCTACCTGCGCGACGCCGAATGGGCGACCTGCGCGCAGGACGTGCTGTGGCGCCGCTCGAAGCTCGGCCTGCACGTCGCGCCCGGCACGCTCGATGCCGTGACCGCCGCGGTCGACGCGTGGTTCGCCGCCGCGCATGCGCCGCACGCGTGACTCGAACGCAAATTGCAGTTGCAGTTGCCTGACCGACGTTGATTCACCGACGCGCCGCCCCATGCGGCGCGCATCACAACTAAGCCGATCCACGGATGGAGATGAGAGACATGCAGGACCAGTACATCCTCGCGCTTGACCAGGGCACCACGAGTTCCCGCGCGATGCTGTTCGATCGCCAGGGCAATATCGTATCGATCGCCCAGAAGGAATTCGAACAGATCTACCCGCAACCCGGCTGGGTCGAGCACGACCCGCAGGAAATCTGGTCGACGCAAGCCGGCGTCGCCGCGGAAGCCGTCACGCGCACGGGCCTGAACGGCACGTCGATCGCGGCGATCGGCATCACCAACCAGCGCGAAACGACGATCGTCTGGGATCGCGAGACGGGCCAGCCCGTCTACAACGCGATCGTGTGGCAGGATCGCCGTACCGCCGACTTCTGCGACGCGCTGAAGAAGCAGGGCCTTGAAGCGAAGGTGCGCGCGAAGACCGGCCTGCCGATCGACTCGTACTTCTCGGCGACGAAGATCCGCTGGATCCTCGACAACGTGCCGGGCGCGCGCGACAAGGCGCGCCAGGGCAAGCTCGCGTTCGGCACCGTCGACAGCTGGCTCGTGTGGAACTTCACGAAGCACGAGCTGCACGTGACCGACGTGACCAACGCGTCGCGCACGATGCTGTTCAACATCCATACGCGCGAGTGGGACAACGAGCTGCTCGAACTGCTCGACATCCCGCGCAGCATGCTGCCGGAAGTGAAGGCGTCGTCGGAGATCTACGGCCACACGAAGACCACCGTGTTCGCATCGAAGATCCCGCTCGCGGGCATCGCCGGCGACCAGCACGCGGCGCTGTTCGGCCAGATGTGCACGACGTCGGGCATGGTGAAGAACACCTACGGCACCGGCTGCTTCCTGATGATGAACACCGGCGACAAGCCGATCGAGTCGAAGAACAACCTCGTCACGACGATCGCGTGGCAGATCGGCGACGACGTGCAGTACGCGCTCGAAGGCAGCATCTTCATCGCGGGCGCGGTCGTGCAGTGGCTGCGCGACGGCGTCGGCCTCATCAAGACGGCCGCGGAAATCGAAGCGCTCGCCGTCAGCGTGCCGCATACCGACGGCGTGTATCTCGTACCCGCGTTCGCCGGCCTCGGCGCGCCGCACTGGAACGCGCGGGCGCGCGGCTCCGTGTTCGGCGTCACGCGCGGCACGAGCGCCGCCCATCTCGCCCGCGCGGCGCTCGATGCGATCGCGTACCAGTCGCTCGACGTGCTGGCCGCAATGGAAGCCGATTCCGGCATCAGCATCGGCGAGCTGCGCGTGGACGGCGGCGCGAGCGCGAACGATCTGCTGATGCAGTTCCAGGCCGACCTGCTCGGCGTCGACGCGGTGCGTCCGCAGATCACCGAGACGACCGCGCTCGGCGCGGCCTACCTCGCGGGCCTCGCGATCGGCTACTGGAAGAACCTCGACGAAGTACGCGACCAGTGGCAGCTCGATCGCCGCTTCGCCCCGTCGATGCCGAAGGAGCAGGTCGAGCAGCGCATGGCCGGCTGGCAGCGTGCGGTACGCGCCGCGAAGGCATGGGCCGACGACGCCCAGTAACCCGAATCAATCCAGACGAAATACAACAACACCGGCGGACCGCGCGATGCGCGAGTCCGCCGTGACATACGAGAGACAACCATGTCACCTTATATTGCGGAATTCATCGGCACGGCGATCCTCGTGCTGCTCGGCAACGGCGCGGTCGCGAACGTGCTGCTTGCCAAGACCAAGGGCAAAGGCGCGGACCTGATCGTGATCGTGATGGGCTGGGCGATGGCGGTATTCGTCGCGGTCTACGTGACCGCGTCGTTCAGCGGCGCGCACCTGAACCCGATCGTCACGATCAGCCTCGCGCTCGCGGGCAAGTTCGCGTGGTCGAAAGTGGGCGGCTACGTGCTCGCGCAGATGCTCGGCGGGATGGCGGGCGCGCTGCTCGTGTGGCTCGCGTATCGCCAGCACTTCGCGAAGGAAGCCGATGCGGACCTGAAGCTCGCGGTGTTCTGCACGGCGCCCGCGATCCGCAGCACCACGCACAACGTGCTGACCGAAGCGATCTGCACGTTCGTGCTGATCCTCGGCGTGCTGTATCTCGCGTCGCCGCAGGTCGGCCTCGGCGCACTCGACGCGCTGCCCGTCGGCCTGCTGGTGCTCGGCATCGGCATCTCGCTCGGCGGCCCGACCGGCTATGCGATGAGCCCCGCGCGCGACCTGTCGCCGCGCATCATGCATGCGCTGCTGCCGATTCCCGGCAAGCGCGACAGCGACTGGCGCTATGCCTGGGTGCCCGTCGTCGGCCCGCTGCTCGGCGGCGCCGCGGCAGCCGGGCTGTATCTGCGCCTGCACGCGATGGCCTGATCGCCGTTTGAACGAAGCGCGCGGCGTTCACTGCCGCGCGCTTCACGCCCCTCCTTTCTTCTACCGGTCATTCATGGCCGTCACCAGCGACTTCAGCTTCACGCCGACGTTCGCGACCGCCGCCGGCGTCACGTCGATCCCGCGCTCGACCAGCATTCTCGCCACGCGCATTTCCTTCACGAATCCCGCTGCACGGCCGAAGCCGCTCGCCGCGACGAGCCGCGCGAGCGCATCGAAATGGAAATGGATTTCCGCATCGTCGCCGAGCACGCGCGCGACCGACTGCACGCCGAGCGCCGGCTCCCCGGCCACCTGCAACTGCGCATCGTATTGATCGGACCAGAACCACGGTATGTCGCGATAGGGTTCGCCCGCGCCAAGCATGTTGCGGGCGACGACGTGCGCCTGCGTGTCGGCGCCGTGCCACGTCTCCTGTCGAATCGGCAACCCCGATAACGCGCTCGGAAACACCGCGACGTCGCCGGCCGCGTAGATGCCGCGCGCCGACGTCTCGAGCCGCGCGTTCACGACGATCCCGCGCTCGACCGCGAGGCCCGCGTCGCGCGCCAGCGCGTCGGCCGGTTCGATGCCGATGCCGGTCACGACCGTGTCGGCAAGCAGCGCGTCGCCGTCGTCGAGCAAGACGGCCAGCGCCCCGCCCGAGGTCCGCTCGATCGCAACGGGCTTGCGGTTCAGACGGATCGCCACGCCGCGCTCGTCGTGAAGCGCATGCACGCGCGTCGCGATGGCTTCCGGCACTGCCCGGCCGAGCAGCCGTGGCGCCGCATCGAGCACGGTCACGCGGCAACCGCGCTGCCGCGCCGACGCCGCGACTTCGAGTCCGATGAAGCCGCCGCCGACCAGCACGATCCGCGCGTCGGGCACGAGCCGCGCGCCGAGCGCGGCCGCATCGTCGAGCGTGCGCAACGCGACTACGCCGTCGAGCGCCGCACCGGGAACGGCAAGACGGCGCGCACGGCCCCCGGTGGCCAGCAGCAGCGCGTCGTAGCCGAACCCATGCCCGCCCGACACGTGCACTTCGCGTGCATGCGGGTCGATGCGCTCGACGGTCGCGACGACCCGCTCGATGCGGTCGGCCGCCCACGCCTCGGCATCGCGCAACCGGCATTGCGCCGCGCTACGGTCGCCCGTCAGCACGCCCTTCGACAACGGCGGCCGCTCGTACGGCGGATGCGGCTCCGCGCCGATCAGCACGATGCGCCCGCGCCAGCCGGACGCGCGCAGCACCTGCGCCGCGCGGCCGCCCGCATGACCCGCGCCGACGATCGCCATTACCCGGTCGTGGCTCATCGCGTCACACCTCGATCAGGATGCGGCCGTCTTCGATCTTCGCGCGGTACGTGCGCAGCTTCTCGCAGGTGGGCGCGGACAGCGGCCGGCCGTCGCGTACGTCGAAGCGACCGTTGTGCTTCGGGCATTCGATCACGTGATCCATCACGAACCCGTCCGCGAGATGCACGTGCTCGTGCGTGCACAGGCCGTCGCTCGCGTATACCTGGCCGTCGATCCGGTAAATCGCGTACGTGCGGCCTGCGTGATCGAAGCGCGCGACGTCTTCGTCGTCGATGTCGTCGAGCGCGCCGGTGTCGATCCATTGCGTCATGGGGTGTGTCTCCTTCGTCGGGATGGTCGGTAGCTGTCATGCGCGCGCGGCATCGGGCACCGGCCGCACGACGTAATCGGACGGATCGCGCGTCTGCCGGATCAGCGCCGGCACGATCTCCGCATACGCGGCGAGCGTGCTGCGGTACGGCGGCGGCATGTCGGCCTTCACGGCTTCGTGCAGCTTCGGCAGCGCATGGAACGGCACCATCGGGAACATGTGGTGCTCGACGTGATAGTTCATGTTCCAGTACAGGAAGCGGAACACCGGATTCATCATCACGGTGCGGCAGTTGCGCCGGTGATCGAGCACGTTCTCCGGCATGCCCGCGTGCTGCGTGAGGCCGAAATACAGGTACAGCCATGCGCCGTAGAGGCTCGGCAGCCCGATGTAGAGCAGCGGCAGGATCGTGTGCCAGTACATCGCGGCGCCCGCCACGAGCGCGTAGATCGCGAGATGGATGCGCGACTCGCGCACGACCTTCGGCCATTCCGATTCAGGCACGTAGGTGCGCTCCTCGTCGTCGAGCCGGCCGGTGACCGACGCCGCGATCATCTTGCGCAACTCGCCGGCCACGTGCTTCAGCGCGACGACGTTCAGCACGAGTGCGAGCCAGTCGGTCGGCTTCGGCGCGGCGATTTCCGGATCGCGCCCGACGACCAGCGTATCGGTGTGATGGCGCGCATGACTCCAGCGCCACGCGGTTGCGCGGCGAAACACCTGGAACGACGCGAGCTGGTACAGCGCGTCGTTCATCCAGCGCGTGCGGAACGCGGTGCCGTGCCCGCATTCGTGCCAGCGCGAATCGGCCGGGCTGCAGTAAAGGGTGCCGTATACGAAGAACGCCGGGATCGCCCATGCCGAATGCGCGCGCCACGCCAGCCACGCGAGCGCGCCGCTGATCGCGATCGCCGCGTACCAGATCAGCGTGTCGCGAATCGCACGCGCGTCGCCACGCTGCATCAACTGCTTCATCAGCGGCCGCGGCACCGCGCACCGGTACCACGCGGCGTTGACGAGCCCGGCCGCGTGCGCCCGCTCGCCCGCGCCGCCGATCATTCGGTATTCCTGATGGCGCGCCGCGTTGCGCTTGCGTGCCGGGTCGTCGGTAGGGGCCACGTCTGTCTCCTGGGTTCTTGTGCGATGCAAGCGCGACACGCGCTGCCATGGAATCAAAATTAGGCGCCCGGCTTCTGCTGCTCAATCGAAACGTTGACGAAATTTCGCCATCGCTTTAGCGTTCGGCAACGCCACGCGATCGATGGCGCCTATCACGATGGAGACGACCATGGCAGGAGAATCCGGGCCGCGCTGGCGCAAGCGCACCGCGCGCTTCGACGAGATCGCGGCGCTCGCCGGCGTCAGCACGACGACCGTCGACCGCGTGCTGAACGAGCGCGGCAGCGTCTCCGCACAGGCGCGCGAACGCGTGGTGGCGGCCGCGCGGCAGCTCGGCGTGCCGCGGCAGCTGCCCGACACGCGGCACGGGCTGATCCACGTCGACGTACTGCTGCCGGACACCGACGCGCCGTTCTTCCGGCGGTTGCAGCAAGCGCTGCAGCGCTCGCTGCAAATGCTCGACCGGCGCGTGGTCGTGCACCGGACGATCCTGCCCGCCGCGGACGACGCGCGCGCCGCCGCGCTGATCGAACGGCCCGCGTACCGGCGCGCGGCGCTGATCGTCACCGCGCACGACACGGCCCGCATGCGCGACGCGCTGGCCGCCGCGATCGCGCGTGGCGAGACCGTCGTCACGATGGTCACCGACATCGGCGGCATCGACCGCGCGCACTTCGCCGGCATCGACAACTATCGCGCCGGGCGCACGGCCGGCTACTACATCGGCCGTCTCGCGGCGCGCCCCGGCCGCGTGCTGCTGCTCGGCGGCCGCATGGGCTACCGTGCGCACGCCGACCGGATGGCCGGCTGCCGCGACCAGCTCGCCGACGCGTTCGCCGCCGTGCGCTGCGACGACGCGCCGGTCGAGACGCTCGACCAGGACGACCGCTGCTACCGGGCGGTGTCGAAGGCGCTGCAGGCGCACGACGACGTGGTCGCGATCTACAACAGCGGCGCCGGGTCGGCCGGGATCGAGGCGGCGCTGCGCCGGGCCGGCGCGATCGGGCGCGTCGTATGGATCGGCCACGAGATGATCGATCTGCACCGCACGTTCATCGAAGCCGGCGCGATGGATCTCGCGATCGACCAGGATCCGGACGGTCAGGCGATTTCCGCGCTGCAGCACGTGCTGCATGCATGCGGCATCGTCGAGGCGCCGCCGCCGCACGATCCGGTCGAATTCCGTGTGTTCTGTCCGGCGAACGTGAGGACGAGCGCGTACCTGCAGCCGTGAACCCGCCGCACGGCATGCGGCATGCGGCGTGCGGCCCGGCGCGTGCATGCGTCGAAAAAATCGATCGCCGCATTGGCGATTTTTCGTCAACGTTTGTCATGCAGCCCGCGCCGCGCGTCCGTACATTGGCAGCCATCCACGAACAACGACGGACAGGAGACGATGGCTGAACCGATCCTCATCGGCGTGAATTTCGACGGCGTGCTCGAACACGACGGGCTGCCGCCGCCCACGCCCGCCGAGCGCTTCCGGATGGTCGCCGCCGCCGGCGTGTTCGACTACGTCGAAAAGAACCCGGTGCGCGGCGAGGACCTGTCGCCGTATTTCGCGCTGGTCGAGCGCCACGCGCTGCCGATTCGCGTGATCGGCGGCATCTGGTGCGCGGGCCGCGACGAAGCGCATGTCGCCGAGATCGTCGCGGCGGGCGCGCGGTTCGGCAGCACGGTGCTCAACTGTCAGCTGTTCGCGCATCACGCGGACGGCCATCCGCTGTCGGATCGCGAAGTCGCCGATTTCTACCTGCGCGCCTATGCATGGGGCGAACCGTCCGGCTGCCTGCCGAGCCTCGAAGTGCACGTCGACATGTGGAGCGAGGATTTCGCGCGGGTTGCACGCGTCGCGCGGCATGTCGAGCAGGCGGGCGCGCCGTTCCGGATCACGCTCGATCATTCGCACCTGCTGTTCAAGATCGGCAATCGCGCCGAACTCGACGCATCGGGCCTGCACGAATCGGCCGACGGCGGCCGCGCGATGCTCGACCCCGCATCGCCCGCCGCGATCTACGCCGACTGGATCGCGCGCGGCTGGGTCCGGCATGCGCATGCGCGCAGCGTCGTGCCGAACAACCCGGACAATCGCTGGATGCGCCGCGCGGACGGCCGGCCCGGACGCGGCATCCAGTACCCGTTCGTCGCGCCGCCGCCGGGCGCGTACCACGGCGAATGGCGTGCCGAGTCGCTCGATCCATGGAAAGCCGCGCTGCGTCAGTTGCTGCAGGCGCGGGTGCAGGCCCATGCGCAAGCGACACCGCTCGAGCAGATCAGTTGCGAATTCATCCCGTTTCCCGACTACGGCGGCGGCGCACGCTATTCGATCTTCGACAACAACGTCGCGTGCGCGCACTGGCTGCGCGACACGTGGCACGCACTCGCCGCGCGCGCCGGCGCCTGATCCGAACCCGCCCCACTCAAGCCCCAAGGACAGAACGATGACGCAAGCCTTCCACTTTTCGCTGAACCGGATGAGCGCGCCGCGCTTGCCGCTCGACCGCTACGTCGCGCTGTGCCGGCGCCTCGGCGTCGACACGATCGAGATCCGCAACGATCTCGACGGCGTCGAACTCGCCGACGGCACGCCGGCCGCCGCCGTCCGCGCGACGGTCGAAGCCGGCGGCGTAACGATCCTGACGATCAACGCACTGCAGCGCTTCGAGCAGTGGAATGCCGAGCGCGCCGACGAGGCGACCGTGCTGGCCGACTACGCGGCGCAATGCGGCGCGCGGGCGCTGGTGCTGTGCCCGACCAACAGCCGCACCGACACGCGCGACGAGCACGCCCGCCACGCGGATCTCGTCACGGCGCTGAAGGCATTGAAGCCGATCCTCGAAGCCCGCGGCCTGCTCGGCTTCATCGAGCCGCTCGGTTTCGAGGAATGCGCGCTGCGCCGCAAGTCGGACGCGGTGAAGGGCATCTACGCGGCGGCGGGCGAACCGGTGTTCCGGCTCGTGCACGACACGTTCCACCATCACCTCGCCGGCGAGGACGTCTTCTTCCCGAACCTCACGGGCCTCGTGCACCTCTCGGGCGTCGAGGAAGCCGACCTGCCGGTCGAGCGGATGCGCGACGGCCACCGCGTGCTGGTCGGCCGCGCCGACCGGCTCGGCAACGTCCGCCAACTGCGCGAGCTGCTCGCGCGCGGCTACCGCGGTGCGTTGTCGTTCGAGCCGTTCGCGAACGAGATCGCCGAAGCCGACGACATCGAGGACCGGCTGCGGGCAAGCATCGATTACGTGCGCGGCGAGCTGGCGGATCGCTGAGCGGACCGTCGCGACGGCGTGCGGCCCACGCCGACCGCGCATCGGCAAGATAAGTGAATCCACGGGAGAACGAAATGATCGAATTCGCCTTGTTCGGCGCGGGCAGGATCGGCAAGATCCACGCGGCGAATCTCGCGCGCCATCCGGGCGCGACACTGAAGTACGTGATCGACCGGCACGCACCGTCGGCGGACGCACTCGCCCGCGCGCACGGCGCGCAGGCAACCGACGTCGAACGCGCGCTGGGCGACGCGTCGGTGCGGGCCGTCGTGATCGCATCGAGCACCGATACGCACGCGGACCTGATCGTCGCGGCCGCGAACGCGGGCAAGGCCGTGTTTTGCGAAAAGCCGGTCGACCTCGCCGTCGAACGCTCGCGTGCATGCGCGGACGTCGTGCGGCGCACCGGCGTGACCTGCATGATCGGCTTCCAGCGCCGCTTCGACCCGACCTTCGCGGCGCTGAAGGCGCGCGTCGAGCGCGGCGAGATCGGCGCGCCTGAAATGCTGGTCGTCACGAGCCGCGACCCGGGCGCGCCGCCGGCCGACTACCTCCGCAGCTCGGGCGGCATTTTCAAGGACATGCTGATCCACGACTTCGACGTGTTCCGCTGGATCCTCGGCGACGAAGCGCACACGCTGCATGCGACGGGAAGCTGCCTGACCGATCCGGCCGTGCACGACGCCGGCGACATCGATTCGACCGCCGTGACGATCCGCACGCGGCGCGGATTGCTGTGCCAGATCAACACGTCGCGCCGCGCGGCGTACGGCTACGACCAGCGCTTCGAACTGCTCGGCAGCCGCGGGATGCTGCAGGCCGGCAACGTGCGGCCGACCGAGGTGAGCGCGTGGCTTGCCGGCGGCATCGCGACGGACGCGCCTGAGCCGTTCTTCCTGGAACGCTACCGGCATGCGTACGCGGCCGAGATCGCGCACTTCGTCGACGCGTTGCGCGACGGCACGCCGGTCAGGACGACGATCGACGACGGACTCGCCGCGCTCGAGCTGGCCGAAGCCGCGATGACGTCGTGGAAAACGGGGCGGGTGATCGAGCTGTGACGCCGCAAACGGCGGCAGCGATCCGGGCAAGCGGACCGCGGCCGCCGCGCGAACGGCGGCCGTCCGGCACAACCTGCCGCACGGCACGGCCGCATCGGGCAAATTTGCCGCCACGTCGCGCGGCATGCGCGTGAAAGCACGTATGATGGCGAATCGATCGGCGTCGCCGATATCCCGCGTTTTCATCACCATGCTCGATCACCTCATCTGCGACTGCGACGGCGTGCTCGTCGACAGCGAAGTCATCGCCGACCGCGTGCTGCTCGACACGCTGTCCGCCACGTTCCCGAACCTCGATTTCGAAGCCGCCGCGAAGTCGGCATTCGGCCAGCAGACGTCCCGCTTCCTCACCGGCATCGAAGCCCGCTTCGGGGTCGAGATGCCCGCCAACTTCATCGAGACCGTCGAGCACAACATCGAAGTCGCGCTCGCGCAATCGCTCGCGCCGATCAGCGGCGTGCGCGACGCGCTGCTGAAGATCACGCTGCCGGCCGCCGTCGTGTCGAACAGCCGGCTCGTGCGCGTGCGCAGCTCGCTCAAGCGCGCCGCGCTCACCGAAATCTTCGGCGAACGCGTGTTCAGCGCCGAACAGGTCGCGCGGCCGAAGCCCTACCCCGACGTGTACCTGCACGCAGCGCACACGCTCGGCGTCGCGCCGGCGCGCTGCGTCGTCGTCGAGGACAGCATCTCGGGGCTGAATGCCGCGCGGGCGGCCGGGATGAAGACGATCGCGTTCGTCGGCGCGAGCCACATCCCCGACAACTACGCGGACGCGCTGCGCGCGATGGGCATCACGCGGATCATGCGCAGGATGGACGAACTGCCGGCGCTCGTCGAAGCCGGCATGCGCGGCGAATTCGGCGACGTGCAGTCCTGATCGTCATTCGGGCCGGTTCGGGTCGATCCGGCCGCGCCACGGGCGCGCGAACGCGCCCGCGTTTCCTTCCGCTCAGGCCGGCTCGCAGCAGCGTTCGCGCGCGGCGGCCAGCGCCTCGCGGAACGCGACGAGTTCCGCGATCGTCAGCATCGGCAGCCCGTGCCGTTGCGCGAAGCGCTCGACATCGTCGCCGCGCGTCATCGTGCCGTCCGGATTCATCAGCTCGCACAGCACGCCGGCCGGCTTCAGGCCCGCGAGGATCGACAGATCGACCGTACCTTCGGTGTGACCGCGGCGCGCAAGCACGCCGCCCGGTTGCGCACGCAACGGGAACACGTGGCCGGGGCGCACGATGTCGTGCGGCTTCGCGCCGTCGGCGATCGCCGCGCGGATCGTCGTCACGCGGTCGGCCGCCGACACGCCGGTATGCACGCCTTCGCGCGCCTCGATCGACACGGTGAACGCGGTGCCGTTGCGGCTTTCGTTGGTCTGCACCATCGGCGGCAGCTCCAGCGCGCGCACCGTGTCGTCGGTCAGGCACAGGCACACGATGCCGCTGCACTCGCGAATCAGCAGCGCCATCGTCTCGGGCGTGATGCGCTCGGCGGCGACGATCAGGTCAGCCTCGTTCTCGCGGTCGTGGTCGTCCTGCAGCACGACCGCGCGGCCCGCGCGCATCGCGTCGAGCGCGGCGGCGATGCGCGGCGGCACCGGTTCGGAATCCAGCAACGGGAGATCGGCAAAGGCGTCGGCAGGCGCCGACGAAACGGACATCAAGGACATGTGAAACGCTCCTCGCAAAGACGATTTGGGCGAAAAACGTTTCAGGGCATTGCAAACAGACAGAACGACAACCCGCTTCGCACGCACGGCGAAGCGGCCCTGACGGACATGACTATCTGCACATCTTCTCTCATCCGGACTGTGACCGTCGGCTCTGGCATTCGACCAGATCTGCTGACCCCGCGCGAAATGCGCGGGCGCTCGCGGGCTCGCCGGCTTACGCCAGCCTACCGCCGGTGGGGAATTTCGCCCCGCCCTGAAGACGCACTGATTGCCGGACGGGAACGCCCCGTGACCGGCGGGCCAAGCATACAACAGCCGCACACGACGCGCAGCGAATGACCGGTAAAACCTTACTGACGACCCCGTCTAACGGCATCGTCCGAACGGCCGACGCGCGCACGCAACGCCTCCCGCGAAAACCGGGAACCGCAACGCTCGCGCCGCGCGGCCCGCGCGATCAGTTGGCGGCCGCGTGCGCCGCGTCGGGCACGAGCCAGCGCGGCGGCACCTCGGGGCTCACCGTCACGCGGAACGCACGCGCTTCGCTGTCGCCCGGGTTGCGTAGGCTGTACGGCTGATCGGCGTCGAACACGATCGCGTCGCCGGTCGCCAGCAACTGGCGGCGATCATGCACGCTGACTTCGAGCGTGCCCTCGCTGACGACGAGATTGACCGTCGTGCCCGGTGCGCGGCGTGCGCCGGGTTCCGTATGCAGCGGCGCGATCCGCAGCTCGTGGAATTCGGCCGCGACCGGCTCGCCTTCCGGATACAGCGCACGTGCCGAGAAGCGGCCGTTCGAGCTGACGACGCGCGACGCGCGCTCGGCCGCCAGGTGCTCGAAACCGTTCACCGCATGGCGCCGCAGGAACGCGGCGACCGACACCTTCAGCGCCGCGGCGATCTTGCAGAGCACCTTGATCGACGGCACGCTGCGCGCCGATTCGATCTGCGCGAGCATCGCCCGCGACACGCCGGACAGCCGCGCGAGCGCATCGAGCGACAGTTGCCGCTCGGCGCGCAAGCGCGCGAGGTTCACGCCGACGACCTGCTCGAGCGCGTCGAGCGATGCGGACGCGCGCAGGTCGGCGCCATTGCCGGACTCGAAGGAAGACACGTCGCGCACGAGCGCCAGGGATGAAGACATAGCATTGCCTCCGGGCCGCCGCGCGGCCCTGCGTAGGGGGTAAGCCGGAATCGGAATCGGGTTGCGCCGGTCGTGGCGCGTATCGAAACGCTATCACCCGGCCTTGCACGGGCAAACGAAGTTATCTTCACACCGTTATCAGCATCGCGGAGGAATGCGTTTCTCGCGAACCTTTTCCTGCCGCTATGGCGTCGCGCTCGGCGCGCCGTGGCGGCGTTCACTGCGCCGCCGGCGCCGCGCCGCGCGCCGGGCCGCGCGCGTCGAGCCGCATCGCGAGCCACGTGACGACCAGCGCCGCGAACGTCACCGCGACCGCGACCCACGGCAGCGCATCGAGCGCGAAGCCGTGCTCCAGCGCGAGGCCGCCGAGCCACGCGCCGCCCGCATTGCCGACGTTGAACGCGCCGATGTTCAGCGTCGACGCGAGATGCGGCGCGCTCGCGGCCTTTTCGACCACGCGCGCCTGCAGCGGCGGCACCGTCGCGAACGCGGCGATCCCCCAGACGAACACGGTGACGGCGGCCGCGACCGGCAGGTGGCTCGTCTTCGCGAATACGGCCATCACGGCCATCAGCGCGACGAGGATCGCGATCAGCGACGGCATCAGCGCGCGATCGGCCAGCTTGCCGCCGATCGTATTGCCGATCGTCAGCCCCGCGCCGAACAGCACGAGGATCAGCGCGACCGCGCGCGGCGAGTAGCCCGACACGGCCTCGAGGATCGGCGCGATGTACGTGAACACGACGAACACGCCGCCGAAGCCGAGCACGGTCATCAGCAGCGCGAGCCACACCTGCGGCTCCTTCAGCACGCGCACTTCATGGCCGAGGCCGACCGGCCCGCTGTCGTGACGGTTCGGCACCAGCGCGGCCACGCCGCCGAGCGCGAGCACGCCGAGCGCGGCGACGATCCAGAACGACGCGCGCCAGCCGAGCACCTGGCCGACGAACGTGCCGAACGGCACGCCGAGCACGTTCGACAGCGTGAGCCCGGTGAACATCAGCGCGATCGCGCTCGCGCGCTTGTCGGCCGGCACGAGCGACGCGGCGACCACCGCGCCGATCCCGAAGAACGACCCGTGCGCGAACGACGTGACGACGCGCGCGACCATCAGCATCGCGTAGCCGGACGCCGTCGCGCACAGCACGTTGCCGACGATGAAGATCGCCATCAGCAACTGCAGCGCGGCCTTGCGCGGCATGCGGCTCGTCAGCACCGCGAGCAGCGGCGCGCCGACCGCGACGCCGAGCGCGTAGCCGGTGACGAGCAGGCCGGCCGACGGCAGCGACACGGCGAGGTCGTGCGCGACTTCGGGTAGCAGGCCCATGATGATGAATTCGGTGGTGCCGATGGCGAAGGCGCTGATCGCGAGCGCCAGGAGCGGAATGGGCATGACGTTCTCCGGTAGGCGGCGGCCGCGGCGCCGGTTCGGTGCCGCACCGCACAAGAAAGCGGGATGTGCGCGCATTGTCCCGAAGACGCCTATATTTGATAATTGGCGTGGCATTTGAACCATTTTCAAATATTTCTGGAAAATCGCATGGACCGACTGGGCGACATCCGGCTGTTCGTCGAGGCGGCGGAGCTGGGCAGCCTGTCCGCCGCCGGGCGCAAGCTGAACCTCACGCCGGCCGCCGCGAGCGCGCGGCTCGCGAAGCTCGAGGCGAAGATCGCGACGCGGCTGTTCGAACGCTCGACGCGGCAATTGCGGCTCACCGACGAAGGCAAGCTGTACCTGAACTGCTGCCGTCAGGCGCTGCAGGCGCTCGACGATGCGGACGCGATGTTGCAGGAAGGCCGCAACGTCGTGAGGGGCAAGGTGCGGCTGTCGTCGACGTCCGATTTCGGCCGCAATCAGTTGCTCGACTGGCTCGACGAATTCACGACGCAACATCCCGACGTCACGTTCTCGCTGACGGCGTCCGATTCGTCGTCGAACCTGTGGCAGGACGAGATCGATCTCGCGATCCGCTTCGCCGCGCCGCCCGACGGCGCGCTGATCGCCCGCCGGCTCGCGACCAACCGGCGGGTGCTGTGCGCGGCGCCGTCGTTCATCGAACGCCACGGCATCCCGGCCGATCCGCACGATCTGGCCCGCTTTCCGTGCAACGTGATCACGATCGCGTCCGGCCCGATGAACACCTGGCACTTCACGCGCGGCGACGAAGTGCAGGTTCACACGGTGCCCGTGTCGACCGCGTTCGAGACCAACGACGGCGGGCTCACGCGCGAATGGACGCTGCGCGGCCATGGCATCGCGCTGAAATCGCTGTGGGACATCGCCGACGACGTCCGCGCGGGCCGGCTGCGCGTGCTGCTGCCCGACTGGCGGCACCAGGACGCGCCGCTGCACGCGATCTACCACAGCAAGCGCTACATGGCGCCGCGCGTGCGCGTGCTGCTCGACTTTCTCGCCGAACGCTTCGCGCGCGAGGAAGCCGCGCTCGACGACCTGCTGAACGCGTGCCGCTGACGGTCGGCCCGCCGTCGTCGCCGCTATCGAGGGGTCGGAACCCGGAGGCCGGCGTCGCGTGCCCGCAACCGGCGGCCCGTCCGCCGCGGCATGAAAAGCTATAATGGAAGGCTTTCCCGACGGCCTTTCCTCCCGGCTACGCGCGATTCGCGTGCCGCGCACCGCCGTCCCGACTCACCCTTGACGACGCCCCCAGGTCAACCACTGCGAACGGCGAATCCCCATGACCAAGAAAGTTTACGTAAAGACCTTCGGCTGCCAGATGAACGAGTACGACTCGGACAAGATGGTGGACGTGCTCAACGCGGCCGAAGGCCTCGAAAAGACCGACACGCCGGAAGACGCGGACATCATCCTGTTCAACACGTGCTCGGTGCGCGAGAAGGCGCAGGAAAAAGTGTTCTCCGATCTCGGCCGCGTGCGCGAGCTGAAGGAAGCGAAGCCGGGCCTGCTGATCGGCGTCGGCGGCTGCGTCGCCAGCCAGGAAGGCGCGTCGATCGTGTCGCGCGCGCCGTACGTCGACCTCGTGTTCGGCCCGCAGACCCTGCACCGCCTGCCGCAGATGATCGACGCGCGCCGCGAGAGCGGTCGCGCGCAGGTCGACATCACGTTCCCCGAAATCGAGAAGTTCGACCACCTGCCGCCCGCGCGCGTCGAGGGGCCGAGCGCGTTCGTGTCGATCATGGAAGGCTGCTCGAAGTACTGCAGCTACTGCGTGGTGCCGTACACGCGCGGCGATGAAGTGTCGCGCCCGCTCGACGACGTGCTGACCGAAGTGGCCGGCCTCGCCGACCAGGGCGTGCGCGAAGTCACGCTGCTCGGTCAGAACGTGAACGCCTATCGCGGCGCACTGACGGCCGGCTCGTCGGACATCGCCGATTTCGCGACGCTGATCGAATACGTCGCCGACATCCCCGGCATCGAGCGGATCCGCTACACGACGTCGCATCCGAAGGAATTCACGCAGCGCCTGATCGACACGTACGCGAAGGTGCCGAAGCTCGTGAGCCACCTGCACCTGCCGGTCCAGCACGGTTCCGACCGCATCCTGATGGCGATGAAGCGCGGCTACACGGTGCTCGAATACAAGTCGGTGATCCGCAAGCTGCGCGCGATCCGCCCCGACCTGTCGCTGTCGACCGACATGATCGTCGGCTTCCCCGGCGAGACCGAGGAGGATTTCGACAAGATGATGGCGCTCGTGCACGACATGCGCTACGACACGAGCTTCTCGTTCATCTACAGCCCGCGCCCCGGCACGCCGGCCGCGAACCTCGCCGACGACACGCCGCGCGAGGTCAAGCTCAAACGCCTGCAACATCTGCAGGCGACGATCGAGGAAAACGTCGCGCGCATCAGCCAGTCGATGGTCGGGAAGGTCGAGCGGATCCTCGTCGAGGGCCCGTCGCGCAAGGACCCGAACGAGCTCGCGGGCCGCACCGAGAACAACCGGGTCGTGAATTTCCCGGCGCCGCTCGCGTCGCACCCGCGCCTGATCGGCCAGATGATCGACGTGAAGATCAACCATGCGTACCCGCACTCGCTGCGCGGCGAGCTCGTGCTCGTCAGCGACGACGCGAGCACGGCCACCCACTGACCGACCGACGCCCGACAGGAGCCCGACGCTACTTTGAAGACCGTCCAAGCACTGGAATTCACCGCCCCGCGCGACGACAACGCGCGCCTCGCCAACCTCTGCGGCCCGCTCGACGAAAACCTGCGGCAGATCGAACAGGCGCTCGACGTGACGCTCGCGCGGCGCGGCCACCGGATCACGATTCGCGGGCGCGGCGCCAAGCTCGCGCTCGCCGCGCTCGAAAACTTCTACAACCGCGCGCGCGATCCGCTGTCGGTCGACGACATCCAGCTCGCGCTGGTCGAAGTGCGCCACACGGCCGGCAACGGCCGCCAGGACACGCTCGACGTGCGCTTTCGCGGCGATCCCGACCATCCGTTCGACGAACCGGTCGTGCAGCTCGACGCCAGCGAGCCGGACGAAGAGCCGGGGCCGAAGCTCTACACGCGGCGCGCCGACCTGCGCGGCCGCACGCCGGCCCAGCGCGAATACCTGAAGCAGATCCTGCAGCACGACGTGACGTTCGGCATCGGGCCGGCCGGCACCGGCAAGACCTACCTCGCGGTCGCATGCGCGGTCGACGCACTCGAGCGCGACCAGGTCAAGCGGATCGTGCTGACGCGCCCGGCCGTCGAGGCCGGCGAGCGGCTCGGCTTCCTGCCCGGCGATCTCGCGCAGAAGGTCGACCCGTACCTGCGGCCGCTGTACGACGCGCTGTACGACCTGCTCGGCTTCGACAAGACGGCCAAGATGTTCGAGCGCCAGATGATCGAGATCGCGCCGCTCGCGTACATGCGCGGCCGCACGCTGAACCACGCGTTCATCATCCTCGACGAGGCGCAGAACACGACGCCCGAGCAGATGAAGATGTTCCTCACGCGGATCGGCTTCGGCTCGAAGGCGGTCGTGACCGGCGACACGAGCCAGGTCGACCTGCCGCGCGGCCACAAGAGCGGCCTCGTCGAGGCGCAGCAGGTGCTCGGCGGCGTGCGCGGCATCGCGCTCACGCGCTTCACGAGCGCCGACGTGGTGCGCCACCCGCTCGTCGCGCGCATCGTCGAGGCGTACGACGAATTCCACGCGCAGCATCAGGACGGCTGAGCGGCGGCGGCCGCGTGCCGCCCCCGGCCTCCCGGCCCGGCCCGCCCGACGGCGCGCCGGGCTTTTTTTGCCCGTGCGCGGCCCGGCCGAATTCGGGCGCGATCGGCCATTTGGTGTATCCTCGACGCGTCCCAATCGCCTCACGCGTCATGAAATCCTCCCGTTCCCGCAAGTCCGGCCGCGCTCAGTCCGTCGCGTCCGAATCCCCCCGCCTTTCGCTGTTCGACGCGAAGGGCAAGGCCCGGACCGTCAACGCGCAAGGGCTGCGGATCGATTTCCCGGACGGCCGCAGCCTGATGTTCGACCTGTCGGGCAGCTCGGGCGACGCGGCTGTCGCGATCGTCGCGCAGCACAACGACCCGGCGATGCGCGCGAAGCTCGCGCTGCAGCCCGAGCACTACGACAGCGTGACGCTGCACGTCGGCGCCGAATTCGCGCCGCGCGAGGACGACCCCGAAGACGAGCCGCGCGCGCTGGAACTCGACCTGTCCGTCCAGTACGGCGACGAGATCACGAGCGACGTGCGCAAGACGCTGCCCAAGCGCAAGCTGATCGCCGAATGGCTCGAGCCGGCGCTGTTCGCGAGCGCGCAGCTCACCGTGCGCTTCGTCGGCGAAAACGAAGGCCGTACGCTGAACGCCGGCTACCGCCACAAGGACTATCCGACCAACGTGCTGACCTTCGCGTACGACCCGGCGCCCGACGGCACCGTGATCGGCGACCTCGTGCTGTGCTGCCCGGTCGTCGAGAAGGAAGCGCACGAGCAAGGCAAGCCGCTCATCGCCCATTACGCGCACCTGCTGGTGCACGGCGCGCTGCACGCGCAGGGCTACGACCACGAGACGAGCGACGAGGACGCGGCCGAAATGGAAGCGCTCGAAGTCGACATCCTCGCGAAACTGGGTTTCCCGAACCCGTACCGGTAAGCCGTCCGCACGATGCGTCACGCCGCGATGCTGCCGCCCGCCTACCCGCCGTCGATCGGCGAAGGCCGTCTGCTGACCGAAGACGAGCTTGCGGCATCGCTCGCGCACACGATGCGCGACTGGGACGGCCGGCAGGATCTCTGGCTGTTCGGCTATGGCTCGCTGATCTGGAACCCCGGGCTGCCGACCGTCGCCGCCGTGCGCGGCAAGGTGCACGGCTACCATCGCGGGCTCTACCTGTGGTCGCGCGTGAACCGCGGCACGCCCGAACGGCCGGGCCTCGTGCTCGCGCTCGATCGCGGCGGCTCGTGCTCGGGCATCGCGTTCCGGCTTTCCGGCCCGACCGCGCAGCCGCATCTCGAGACATTGTGGAAACGCGAGATGCCGATGGGCTCGTACCGGCCCGCGTGGCTGCCGTGCTCGCTCGAGACCGGCGAACGCGTGAACGCGCTCGCGTTCGTGATGCGCCGCGACGCACCGACCTATACGGGCAAGCTGACCGACGCCGTCGTGAAGGAAGTGTTCGGCTGCGCGGCCGGCCGCTACGGCACGACGCTCGACTACGTGAGCCGCACGGTCGACGCGCTGCGCGCGAGCGGCATCCCCGACCGCGCGCTGGAAGGGTTGCTGGCGCGATGCCGGTGATCCGACACCGCGCCGCCCGCGCACCCGCACGAGGACACCGCCAATGAAACCGTCACACCGGTCGCGTTGCAGGATCGCCGTGCTGCTCGTCGCCGCGAGCGTCGCGCTGTCCGGCTGCGGGATACTCGGCTGCGGCGGCGCCGCGACCAACGGCGCGGCCGCCGGCGGCTGCTCGGCCGGCATGCGGTTCTGAGCGGCGCGCCGGCGGCGCCCGCCTGCGGCAGAATGCCGCCGTCCGGCCGCGCCGCCCGTCCCGCCACCGTTTTTTGGCCGCCGCGCCCCGCCGCTCCTTTCTGCGATAGGATGGACCCGACGACGACGTCGCGCCCGGCGCGGCCGTCCGCGAGCGGGGCCCGCGCGAGCCGCCCGCCCTGGCCGTGCGGCCGGGGTGACACGGTCGCGTCGTGCCCTTGGTGTATCCTTGCCTACTCCGTGACCGCGCGCCCCGGCATGACCCGGGCGCACCACCATGAACGATTCGTATCCCAGTCGTAAGCCAACCGACAAACCGCAAGAAAAGCGCTCGCTGCTCGAGCGCCTGACCGACTTCATCTCGCCCGAGCCCGAATCCCGCGGCGAGCTGCTGGAAATCCTCCAGGACGCCCACGAACGCAACCTGATCGACGCCGATTCGCTGTCGATGATCGAAGGCGTGTTCCAAGTGTCCGATCTGTGCGCGCGCGACATCATGGTGCCGCGCGCGCAGATGGACGCGATCAACATCGCCGACAAGCCCGAGGATTTCATCCCGTTCGTCCTGGAAAAGGCGCACTCGCGCTACCCCGTGTACGAGGAGAACCGCGACAACGTGATCGGCGTGCTGCTCGCGAAGGATCTGCTGCGCTTCTACGCCGAGGAGGAGTTCGACGTGCGCGGGATGCTGCGCCCGGCCGTGTTCATTCCGGAATCGAAGCGCCTGAACGTGCTGCTGCACGACTTCCGCGTGAACCGCAACCACCTGGCGATCGTCGTCGACGAATACGGCGGCGTCGCGGGCCTGATCACGATCGAGGACGTGCTCGAACAGATCGTCGGCGACATCGAGGACGAATACGACTTCGACGAGGAAGCCGGCAACATCATCGCGGGGCCGGACGGCCGCTACCGCGTGCGCGCGCTGACCGAGATCGAACAGTTCAACGAGACGTTCGGCACCGATTTTCCCGACGACGAGGTCGACACGATCGGCGGGCTGATCACCCATCATTTCGGACGCGTGCCGCACCGCGGCGAGAAGCTGCAGCTCGGCAACCTCGTGTTCGAAATCCAGCGCGGCGATGCGCGCCAGGTTCATGTGCTGCTGGTGCGCCGCAACCCGCTCGCCAGCCGTCGCGCCGAAACCTCGCACGAAGACTGACCGCTCCGCGCCAGCCGCGCTTCCTTCAACCGCTCGCCCACTTCCGCTTCACATGGACGATCCGATCCCGTCCCGCCCGGCTGGCGGCCTTCTCGCGCCGGCCCCCGGCCGCGCGCTGCCGCGCTGGCACTATCCGGCCGCGCTGCTCGCCGGCGCGGCCAATACGCTCACCTTCGCGCCCACGCCGCATGGCGGCTGGCTGCAGCTCGTCGTATTCGTCTGGTTTTTCGCGCAACTGACGCGCACGTCGAGCTGGCGCGGCGCCGCGCTCACCGGCGGCGCGTTCGGCTTCGGCAACTTCATCACCGGCGTCTGGTGGCTCTACATCAGCATGCACGTGTACGGCGAGATGGCCGCGCCGCTCGCCGGCGGCGCGCTCGTGCTGTTCTCGCTGTACCTGGCGCTGTATCCGGCGTTCTCGGCCGGGCTGTGGTCGTTCTGCGCGGGCCATGCGTGGCACCGCCGCGAGCCCGACCCGCGGCCGTTCTCGCCGACCTGGCACGGCGCGTTTGCGTTCGCCAGCGCGTGGGCGCTCGGCGAATGGCTGCGCGGCACCGTGTTCACCGGCTTTCCGTGGCTCGGCAGCGGCTATCCGCAGGTCGACGGCCCGTTCGCGGGCTTCGCGCCGGTGGTCGGCGTGTACGGGATCGCGTGGGTGCTCGCGCTGTTCGCCGCGCTGGTCGTGCAGGCGCTCGCCGCCGCGCGCCCGTCGCCGGTGCGTGACGGCGCAGCCAGCGCATCGGGCGGCAACGCCCGCGTGCGCATCGCCGCGCCGGCCGGCATCGCGCTCGCGCTCGTCGCGGCCGGCCTCGGGCTGTCGCAGGTCACGTGGACCGTGCCCGCGAACGCGCCGCTCACCGTGCGGCTGCTGCAGGGCAACGTGAAGCAGGACATCAAGTTCGAGCAGGAAGGCATCGACGCGGCGATCAAGATGTACCAGCAGATGATCGTCGAGAAGCCGGCCGACCTGATCGTCACGCCCGAGACCGCGATCGCGGTGATGATCCAGGAACTGCCCGAGCCGTTCGCCGCCGCGATCCGCAAGTTCAGCGACACGACAGGTTCGGCCGTGCTGTTCGGCGCGGTCGGCGCGTCGGTGACCGAGGACGGTCACTACGTCGACTACACGAACAGCCTGTACGGCGTGACGCCGAATTCGCGCGACATCTATCACTACGACAAGCATCACCTCGTGCCCTTCGGCGAGTTCATTCCGTGGGGCTTCCGGTGGTTCGTCAACCTGATGAAGATGCCGCTCGGCGACTTCGCGCGCGGCGCGCCGGTGCAGAAGCCGTTCCTCGTGCACAACCAGCCGGTAATGGCCGACATCTGCTACGAGGACTTGTTCGGCGAGGAAATCGCCGCGACGATCCGCGACAATCCGCAGCCGCCCGGCGTGCTCGTCAACGTGACGAACCTCGCGTGGTTCGGCGACACGATCGCGCTCGACCAGCATCTGCAGATCGCGCGGATGCGCTCGCTCGAAACGGGCCGGCCGATGCTGCGCTCGACCAACACCGGGATGACGGCCGCGATCGACGCGCACGGCCGCGTGCTCGGCCAGTTGAAGCCGTTCACGATCGGCTCGCTCGACGTGCGGATCGAAGGCACGAGCGGCTTCACGCCGTACGTGACGAGCGGCAACAACATCGTGCTCGCGGTGTCGTTAGTGCTGCTCGCGTTCGGCTTCACGTTCGGGCCCGGGCTGCGCCGCCGCAACGGCCGGCAGCAGCACGGCGGCGACGAAGCGGCATGACGCAACGGGCCGCCGCCGCGCACGGCGGCGGCCCGTGACCGCGAACCGGCCGGCCGTTCAGGCCTGCCGGGACGATCGATCCGATTGCGCCGGCTGCGCGGCGAGGCCCCGCAGGTCGCGGCTCACGTCCTCCATCACCGGCGCCCACGCGCCGAACGTCGGCTGCCGGTACAACGTCGCGGTCGGATACCACGGGCTGTCCCGACGATCGAGCAGCCACGGCCAGTGCGGATTCACGTCGAGCAGCACCCAGGTGCGCGCGCCGAGTGCGCCGGCCAGGTGCGCGACCGACGTGCACACGGTGATCACGAGATCCAGCGCGCCGATGAATGCGGCCGTATCGTCGAAGCTCTTCAATTCGTCGGTGTAGTCTTCGATCGCGAAACCGGCCGCGCGCGCGGCGGCGACGTCCGCGTCCGCCCCCGGCTGCAGCGAATAAAACGTGACGCCGTCGATGCCGCGGAACGCGTCGGCGTAGCGTTCGAGCCCGACGCGCCGGAACGGATTGCGCTGGTGGCCCGCGCTGCCCGTCCACACGAGCCCGACCTTCAGCCGGCCGTCGCCGGCGAGCCGCGCGCGCCATGCGTCGCGGGCGCCCGGCTCCGCCCGCAGGTACGGCACCGACGCCGCGAGCGTCGACGCTTCCATGCCGAGCATCAGCGGCACGCCGATCAGCGGCACTTCGTAATCGAACGCCGGCAGCGCGTCGACGCCGCCGCCCGCGCCGAACACGTCCGCATGCGCGCCGAGGCTGCGCTGCATCAGCGCGCCGAGCGCCGGAAACGTATTCCACGCGAGCCGGCCGCCCTCGCGATGCACGCGTTCGGCGAGCGGCACGACGAAGCGGCAGAACTGCAGCACGTCGCCGAGCCCCTGCTCGCCCCACACCAGCAGCGTCTTGCCGGCAAGCGGCTCGCCCTGCCAGCGCGGGCCCGGCAGCGCCGGCCGGCGGCCGCGCAACTCGCCCGCGCCGTCCCAGCGCGCCTCGTGGCCGCGCCAGCCGGCCGCGTAGTTGCCGCGCACGAGCTGGATGATCGCGAGATTGAAGCGGAACGACGCGTCGTCGGGCGCGAGCTCGCACGCGCGCGCCGCGTAGCGCTCGGCGTCGTCCCAGCGCTGCGCCTCCTTCATCGCCATCGCGACGTTGTTCATCGCGAGCGCGTTGTCGGGTGCGAGATCGGCGAGCCGCGCGGCGCTCGCGAGCGCACCATCCAAGTCGTGCATCGCGATCCGCGCGACGACGAGGTTGATCCATGCCTGCACGTCCTGCGGATCGTGCTTCACGGCCGCGTCGAGCAGCGCGATCTCTTCCGCGCGGTCGCCGCCCGACAGCCGCAGCGCGATCGCGAGGTTGTTGCGCAGCGACGGCCAGCCGGCGTCGATGGCGAGCGCCGCGCGGTACGGCGCGACCGCCTGCGCGTGATGGCCGGCCATCTGCAGCACGTAGCCGTGGTTGAAGTGCGTGGCCGCGCCCGGCTGCACGCGCGCCGCGCATTCGGCGAGCGCGAGCGCGTCGGCCGGGCGCTGCCGGGCAACGAGCGCGGTCGTGAGCCGCACCAGCGAGTCGGCATCGACCGCATGCAGATGGGCGGCGGCGGCCAGCCAAAGATCGTGCGCGGGGCGCTCGCCGCGCGCCTGCGCGTCGGCGGCCTGCCCGAGCAGCGCGAGGAACGGCGGAAGCAGCGGAATCAGAATGTCGGTCGGTTCGTTCATGCAATCGGCATCGGCGAGCGGGTGACGCGGCGCGCATCGCACGCGCCGCAATACGCGCATCTTAACGCTCGCGCGAGGCGCCGCGGCCCGCGCGCGTGCGCACCGGTGCGCGGGCCGCCGGAACGGTGCGGCGATGCCCGCATCCGGCTTCCGGCCGCATCCGCTCGCCGATCCGGTAAAATTACGCGTTTCTGCACACTAACAAGCCGCGCCGCCGCGCGAGCCGACCCTCCGGGCCCGCCCGGAGCGCCGTCCGCAACGGAGCGCCAGCGCCACGAAGGCTCTTCATGCTTACGTTTCAGCAAATCATCCTGACGCTGCAGTCCTACTGGGACAAGCAGGGTTGCGCCCTGCTCCAGCCCATCGACATGGAAGTCGGCGCGGGTACGTCGCACGTCCACACGTTCCTGCGCGCGGTCGGCCCCGAGCCGTGGCGCGCCGCGTACGTGCAGCCGTCGCGCCGCCCGAAGGACGGCCGCTACGGCGAAAACCCGAACCGCCTGCAGCACTACTACCAGTACCAGGTCGTGCTCAAGCCCGCGCCGGAAAACATCCTCGACCTGTACCTCGGCTCGCTCGAGGCGCTCGGCTTCGACCTGAAGCAGAACGACGTGCGCTTCGTCGAGGACGACTGGGAAAACCCGACGCTCGGCGCGTGGGGCCTCGGCTGGGAAGTGTGGCTGAACGGGATGGAAGTCACGCAGTTCACGTATTTCCAGGAAGTCGGCGGCCTCGAATGCAAGCCGGTGCTCGGCGAGATCACGTACGGCCTCGAGCGCCTGGCGATGTACCTGCAGAAGGTCGAGAACGTGTACGACCTCGTGTGGACCGAGTGGGAAGAGCAAGGCCCGAACGGCCCCGAGCTGCGCCGCCTGTCGTATGGCGACGTGTACCACCAGAACGAGGTCGAACAGTCGACCTACAACTTCGAGCATGCGAACGTCGACCTGCTGTTCACGTTCTTCAACAGCTACGAAGCGGAAGCGAAGAAGATGATCGACGCGCAGCTCGCGCTGCCCGCGTACGAGCTCGTGCTGAAAGCCGGCCACACGTTCAACCTGCTCGACGCGCGCGGCGCGATCTCGGTCACCGAGCGGGCAGCGTACATCGGCCGCATCCGCGCGCTGTCGCGTCTCGTCGCGCAGGCTTACTACGACTCGCGCGAGAAGCTCGGCTTCCCGATGCTCGGCAACCCGCCGGGCGTGCCGGGCCTCACCACCGACGCCCAGGATGCCGCGCAGCCGGCATGGGCGCCGCCGCTCAAGGTCGAACGCAAGATCGATCAGGACTGACGAGACGAGATTTATTCCAGACATGACGCACAATCATCCCGCCCCCCTGCTCGTCGAACTGCTGACCGAAGAGCTGCCGCCGAAGGCCCTCGCGCGCCTCGGCGACGCATTCGCCGAAGGTATCGCACAACGCCTCGCCGCGCGCGACCTCGTCGAAGGCGAACTCGTGTTCGAACGCTACGCGACGCCGCGCCGGCTCGCCGTCGTCGTGCAGAACGTACGCGCCGTCGCGCCCGACAGACAGGTCCGCGAAAAGGTCCTGCCCGTGTCGGTCGCGCTCGACGCGCAAGGCAAGCCGACGGCTCCGCTCGCGAAGAAGCTCGCGGCGCTCGGCCACCCGAATCTGTCGATCGCCGATCTCGAGCGCGCGCAGGACGGCAAGGCCGAAGCGTTCTTCATCAACTACTCGGCGGCCGGCGCCACGCTCGCCGACGGCCTGCAGGCCGCGCTCGACGAAGCGCTCGCGAAGCTGCCGATCCCGAAATTCATGACGTACCAGCGCCCGGACGGCACGGACGTGAAGTTCGTGCGCCCGGTGCATCGCCTGACGGTGCTGCACGACGACCGCGTGGTGCCCGTCACCGCGTTCGGCGTCGATGCCGGCGACACCACGCTCGGCCACCGCTTCCTGTCCGACGGCCTCGTCGCGATCCAGCATGCGCGCGCGTACGCCGACACGCTGCGCGACAAGGGCCGCGTGATCGCGCACTTCGCCGATCGTCGCGAAACGATCCGCACGCAACTGAACGAACATGCGAACGGCGACACGGTCGTGATGCCCGAATCGCTGCTCGACGAAGTGACGTCGCTGGTCGAGTGGCCGGTCGTCTACCCGTGCCGCTTCGAGGACGAATTCCTGCAGGTGCCGCAGGAATGCCTGATCCTCACGATGCAGACGAACCAGAAGTATTTCGCGCTGACCGACGTCGCCGGCAAGCTGCGCTCGCGCTTCCTGATCGTGTCGAACATCGAGACGAAGACGCCGGGCGAGATCGTCGAAGGCAACGAGCGCGTCGTGCGCCCGCGCCTCGCCGACGCGAAGTTCTTCTTCGAGCAGGACAAGAAGAAGCCGCTCGCCGATCGCGTGCCGCAGCTCGCGAACGTCGTCTATCACAACAAGCTCGGTTCGGCGCTCGCACGCGTCGAGCGCCTCGAGGCGCTGGCGGGCGAGATCGCCCCGGCGATCGGCGCCGATCCCGCGCACGCGAAGCGCGCCGCGCGCCTCGCGAAGGCCGACCTGCTGACCGACATGGTCGGCGAGTTCCCGGAACTGCAGGGCACGATGGGCACGTACTACGCGCGCCACGACGGCGAGGCCGACGACGTCGCGCTCGCGTGCGCCGAGCACTACCAGCCGCGCTTTTCCGGCGACGCGCTGCCGACCACGCCGGTATCGACCGCCGTCGCGCTCGCCGACAAGCTCGAAACGATCGTCGGCATCTGGGGCATCGGCCTCGCGCCGACCGGCGAGAAGGATCCGTTCGCGCTGCGCCGCCACGCGCTCGGCGTGCTGCGCCTGCTGCTCGAGAAGCAGTTGCCGCTCGATCTCGTGTCGCTGCTGCGCACGGCCCATGCACGCTTCGACGGCGTGCCGGGCGTCGCCGAATCGACCGACGCGATCTTCGCGTTCTTCATGGATCGCCTGCGCGGCCTGCTGCGCGAGCGCGGCTATTCGGCCGGCGAAATCGACGCGGTGCTGAGCCTGAACCCGACGCGCATCGACGATCTCGTCGCGCGCCTCGACGCGGTGCGCGAATTCACGCGCCTCGCGGAAGCCGAAGCGCTCGCGGCCGCGAACAAGCGGATCTCGAACATCCTGAAGAAGTCGGAAGGCGGCGCGAACGGCGCGGTGCAGCCGACGCTGCTCGTCGAGGCCGCGGAAAAGGCGCTGCACGAGCAGCTCGCGGCCGTCACGCCGCACGTGCAGTCGCAGCTCGAGGCGCGTGCGTACACGGGCGCGCTGTCGGCGCTCGCCGCGCTGCGCGCGCCGGTCGACACGTTCTTCAACGACGTGATGGTCAACGCGGACGATCCGGCGCTGCGCGCGAACCGTCTCGCGCTGCTGTCCGCGCTGCACCAGCAGATGAACTGCGTCGCCGACATCTCGAAGCTCGCCGCATAAGGGCCGCACGATGCCGATTAGCCCCAACCGAAAGCTTGTCGTCCTCGACCGGGACGGCGTGATCAATGTCGATTCGGATGCGTTCATCAAGACGCCCGACGAATGGATCGCGCTGCCCGGCAGCTTCGAGGCGATCGCCCGGCTCAACCATGCGGGCTATCGCGTGGTCGTCGCGACCAACCAGTCCGGCATCGGTCGTGGGCTGTTCGACATGGCCGCGCTCAACGAGATGCACCTGAAGATGCATCGCGCGGCGGCTGCCGTCGGCGCGCGCATCGACGCGGTGTTCTTCTGCCCGCACACGGCCGAGGATCACTGCGACTGCCGCAAGCCGAAACCCGGCATGATGCAGATGATCGCCGAGCGCTTCGAGATCGATCCCGATCACACGCCGGTCGTCGGCGATTCGCTGCGCGACCTGCTCGCCGGCGTCGCGGTCGGCTTCCAGCCGCACCTCGTGCTGACCGGCAAGGGCAAGAAGACGCTCGCCGCGGGCAACCTGCCGCCCGGCACGAAGGTGCACGACGACCTGCGCGCGTTCGCGCTCGATTTTCTTTCACACGAACACGAGTGATGCGGCTGCCGCGCGCATCCTCCCCAACGCCAGACTCACGCCGATGCGCTTCGTTCGCTCCCTGCTGCTGCTGATCTACTTCATCCTGTACACGGTGCCGTACGCCACCGCGTGCTTCATCGCGTTCCCGTTCATGCGCCCCGACGCACGCTACTGGATGGCGGCCGGCTGGTGCAAGTCGACGCTGTGGGTCGTGCGCTGGCTGAACGGCATCCGCTACCGGATCGAAGGGATGGAGAACCTGCCCGACGGCCCGGCCGTGCTGCTGTCGAAGCACCAATCCGCGTGGGAGACGCTCGCGTTTCCGGCGCTGATGCCCAAGCCGCTCTGCTACGTGTTCAAGCGCGAGCTGCTGTACGTGCCGTTCTTCGGCTGGGCGCTCGGGCTGCTGCACATGGTCAACATCAACCGCAAGGAAGGCAAGAACGCGTTCAATTCGGTGATCCGCCAGGGCAAGAAGCGCCTGTCGGAAGGCGCATGGATGATCATGTTTCCCGAAGGCACGCGCACGCCGGTCGGCAAGCAGGGCAAGTACAAGACGGGCGGCGCGCGCTTCGCGATCGAAACCGGCACGCCGGTCGTGCCGATCGCGCACAATGCAGGTCGTGTGTGGCCGCGCAACTCGTTCACGAAATTCCCGGGCGTCGTCACCGTGTCGATCGGCAAGCCGATTCCGGTCGAAGGCAAGACGCCCGACGTATTGAACTCGCAGGTCGAAGCCTGGATCGAAGCGGAAATGCGCCGCATCGATCCCGATGCGTATCGTCAGGCGGGCAACGCCGGCACACGCGATGCCGCGCGCGCCTGACGCCCCGGATTGCAGCCGTTGCGTACGACAAAAAGAAGCGAACTGATGAAACAGCGTCCGCGGCCACGGCCTGCCGTCGTGGCCCTCGATCATCGCCAGATGGACCTGCCGCTCTTCGACGGGCCGGCCGCGCCGCCGTCGGCGCCCGCCGCCCCGCCGGCGCCGCCCGACATCGCCGCCCCTGCCGCGCCGCTCGATCCCGGTCCGGCGCCCGATCGCTCGCGCGTGCGCACGTTCGCGCTCGACAGCCGCGTGCTCGAATACCGGCTCAAGCGCTCGGCGCGCCGCACGATCGGCTTCACGATCGACGGCAGCGGGCTGTCGATCACCGCGCCGCGCTGGGTCACGCTCGCCGACATCGAAGCGGCGATCGCCGAGAAGCAGCGCTGGATCTTCGCGAAGCTCGCGGAATGGAAGACGCGCACCGAGCAACGCGCGCTGCCGCAGATAGACTGGCGTGACGGCGCGCAACTGCCGTATCTGGGCAAGACGGTGACGATCGCGCTCGGCGCGGGCGCCGTCGCGTTCGATGCCGACGCGCTGCGGCTGTCGCTGCCGCTGCCCGTGCAGGCCGACATGCAGCAGATCAAGGACCGCGTGCAGGGCTGGCTGCAGGGCGAAGCGAAACGCATCTTCGGCGAACGCCTCGCGGTCTATGCGGAAAAGCTCGGCGTCACGTATTCGATGTATGCGCTGTCGTCGGCCGCGACGCGTTGGGGCAGTTGCTCGAGCGACGGCAAGATCCGCCTGAACTGGCGGCTGATTCATTTTCCGATGTCGATCATCGACTACGTCGTCGCGCACGAGCTGTCGCACCTGCGCGAGATGAACCACAGCCCGGCCTTCTGGCAGACCGTCGAATCGATCTTCCCCGAGTTCCGCGAAGCGCGGCACACGCTCAAGCATCACCCGCCCGAGCTGCTGCCGTCGCTCTGACGCGCACGGCTTCGCCGCCGACGAAAAAGGGCGATGCGGATTACCCCGCATCGCCCTTTTTCGTTGGTGCGGCGCACATCGCACGCCGCGGCCCGGTTCATCCCGCGCTTACTTCTTCTGGATGAACTCGATCTTGTAGCCGTCCGGATCCTCGACGAACGCGATCACGGTCGTGCCGTGCTTCATCGGGCCGGCCTCGCGCGTGACCTTGCCGCCTTGCGCCTTGATCTTCTCGCAGGCCGCGTACGCATCGTCGACCGCCACCGCCAGATGGCCGAAGCCATTGCCGAGATCGTAGGACGGCGTGTCCCAGTTGTGGGTCAGCTCGATCACGGTGCCCGTGCGCTCGTCTTCGTAGCCGACGAACGCGAGCGTGAACTTGCCTTCCGGATAGTCCTCGCGACGCAGCAGCTTCATGCCGAGCAATTCGGTGTAGAACTTGATCGAGCGGTCGAGATCGCCGACTCGCAGCATCGTATGCAGCAAACGCATGTGTTGTACTCCTGTGGGGACTTTCCAGAACCGGAAATTCTACCGGAGTCGGGTGAATCGCGCCGGGGACGGCTGGCCGGCGCGCGCCCGGGCGGTGCAGCGGCTGAGCCGCACGAGCACGAGCGAGCGCCGCGGCGGGAAACAGCACGATCCGACTCACCCGGCCACCGCGTCGATCGGGTAACATCCTTCCACTTCGCACCAAAATCGGGCACGCATGCCACAGCCCGACCGCGACCACCCACTCTTCCGTACCGCCACCCTGCCGTGCGAAACCGCCCATCCGAGCGCACCGGACGCGCCGCCCGCCTCACCTCGCCGCCACCGCACCGGACCCGCGAGGCACGTCGATGAGCCCGCTTGCCGCCGCCCCCGTGCGCCGCGCACTCGATACGCACGCCGTCGGCCTGATGCTGCTGCTGTGCGCGATCTGGGGCTTCCAGCAGGTCGCGATCAAGAGCACGAACGCCGCGATCGCGCCGATGTTCCAGGCCGGGCTGCGCTCGGCGATCGCCACGCTGCTGCTGTGGGGCTGGGCCCGCACGCGCGGCACGCCGCTGTTCCAGGCGGACGGCACGTTCGGCGCGGGCCTCGCGGCCGGTGCGCTGTTCGCCGGCGAATTCGTCTGCGTGTTCTTCGGGCTGACGCTGACGAGCGCGTCGCACATGGCGATCTTCCTGTACACGGCGCCGTGCTTCACCGCGCTCGGCCTGCATCTGTTCGCACCGGGCGAGCGGCTGCAACGCACGCAATGGGCCGGCGTGGGCATCGCATTCGCCGGCATCGCACTCGCGTTCGCGGACGGCTTCCTGAAGCCGCGCGCGCCCGGCGCGTCCGTGCTGGCCGGGCTCGCCGGCGACGCGCTCGGGATCCTCGGCGGCGCGATGTGGGCCGCGACGACGGTCGTCGTACGCTCGACGGCGCTCGCGCGAGCCAGCGCGAGCAAGACGCTGTTCTATCAGCTCGCGGTATCGGCGGTCGTGCTGGTCGCGCTCGCCGCGCTGTTCGGCCAGATGTCGTTCGCGCACGTGACGCCGATTGCGGTGGCGAGCCTCGCCTACCAGTCGGTGATCGTCGCGTTCGTCAGCTATCTGTCGTGGTTCTGGCTGCTGACGCGCTACAGCGCGTCCCGGCTGTCCGTCTTCACGTTCCTGTCGCCGCTGTTCGGCGTCGCGTTCGGCGTGCTGCTGCTCGGTGAATCCGTCGGCTGGCGCTTCATGTCCGCGGCCGCGCTCGTGCTGACCGGCATCGCGCTCGTCAACGCGCCGCCGCGCCGGCGGGCGTGACGACCGGACCGGCGCAAGAAGACGCGCGGGCAATAAAAAAGCTGCCCGTCGGGCAGCCTCGTCGATACAGCCGATGAGCGGCTCGCGCCACGCGCATCATCCGGCCTTGCGCACCGCCGCCAGCGCCTGCGCGACGCCGACGTATTCGGCCACGCTCACGTCCTCCGCGCGGCGCGCGAGATCGAAGCCGAGCGCATCGAAATCGATCGTCTCGCGGTAGTCGCCGAGCGTATTGCGCAGCATCTTGCGGCGCTGCGAGAACGCGGCGGTGACGATTTCGCCGAGCAGCACGGGATCGACGTCCGGCAGTTCGTGCGGCTCGTACGGAATCATCCGCACGATCGCCGAATCGACCTTCGGCGGCGGCTGGAACGATTCCGGCGGCACGTCGAGCATCTTCTCCATCACGTAACGGTACTGCAGCATCACCGACAGCCGCGAAAACGCCTTCGTGCCCGGCTCCGCGACCATCCGCTCGACGACTTCGTTCTGCAGCATGAAATGCTGGTCGATGACCGCATCGGCGAACGTCATCAGGTGAAACAGCAGCGGGCTGGAAATGTTGTACGGCAGGTTGCCGACGATCCGCAGCGACGGCTTGTCGCCGGGCGCCGCGAGTGAGCGGAAGTCGAACGCGAGCGCGTCGCCCGCGTGCAGTTCCAGCAGCGCGCCGAAGCGTTGCTGCAGGCGCCCGATCAGATCGCGGTCGAGCTCGACCGCGTGCAGCGGCGACTCGGGCGTCGCGAGGCGCTCGATCAGCGGCTCGGTCAGCGCGCCGAGCCCGGGGCCGATCTCGACCATCCGCTGGCCGCGGGCGGGGCCGATCGTCGCGACGATCGAGTCGATCACGCCGTGATCGACGAGAAAGTTTTGCCCGAAGCGCTTGCGCGCGAAATGGCCTTGGTGCTGTCTGCTGTTCGACATCGACTCAGTAAAACGAAAAATACGACGAAAGGAGTAAGCCGGCGGCGTCAGGCTGCGCGGCGATGGCGCGCCATCGTGACGGCCGTATCGAGCGCGGCGATCATGCTGCCCGGATCCGCGCGGCCCGTGCCGGCCAGATCGAGCGCGGTGCCGTGATCGACCGACGTGCGGATGATCGGCAGCCCGAGCGTCACGTTGATGCCCTCGCCGAACGTCGCGTACTTCAGCACGGGCAGGCCCTGGTCGTGGAACATCGCCAGCACGCAATCGGCATCGGCCAGATGGCGCGGCTGGAACAGCGTGTCGGCCGGATACGGGCCGCGCGCGTCGATGCGTTGCGCGTTCGCGCGGGCCAGCGCCGGTTCGATCACGTCGATCTCCTCGCGGCCGAGATAACCGTTCTCGCCCGCGTGCGGGTTCAGGCCCGTCACGAGGATGCGTGGCGCGGCGAGACCGAAATCGCGCCGCAGGTCGCGATCGATGATCGCGAGCGTCTCGACGAGCCCGTCGATCGTCAGCGCGGCCGATACATCCTTCAGCGGCAGGTGCGTGGTCGCGAGCGCGACGCGCAGCGGCCGGTGGCCGGTGCCGGCCAGCATCATCACGACGCGCGGCGTATGCGTGCGTTCGGCCAGGTATTCGGTATGACCGGTGAACGGCACGCCCGCGTCGTTGATCGTGCTTTTCTGCAGCGGCGCGGTGACGATCGCGTCGTACCGGCCCGCCAGCGCGCCGTCGATCGCCGCGTCGAGCAACCCGAGCACGTACCGCCCGTTCGCCGCGTCCAGCTTGCCCGCCTGCGCGGGCGCGGCCAGCGCGTGATGCGCGACCGACACCTGCGTGCCGCCGGCCAGCGTGGCCGGGTCGGCCCCGACCGCCGCCGCCCGCGCATCGAGCAGCGCCGCATCGCCGAGCACGGTGAAATGCGCGTCGGGCCAGCGCTGCGCGGCGTCACGCAGCGCCTGCACGGTCAGCTCCGGGCCGACCCCCGCGGGTTCGCCGGTCGTGATCGCGATCTGCAGCGCGGGCATGGTCATCCGATGCTCGCTCAGTTCGCCGGGCCGACGCCGCCGATCTTGTACTGCACGTACGACGAATCGCGCAGCTCGCGCAGCCAGTCGGCATACGCCTGTTCGGCCTTGCGCTGGCCGATCGCCTGACGGGCGATGTCCATCTGCTGCTGCACCGACCCTTCCGCTTCACGGCGGCTCAGCACCTGGATCAGGTGGTAGCCGTACTCGGTGCGAATCGGCTGGCTGATCTGGCCGTCCTGCAGGCTGTTCATCGCGCGCTCGAATTCCGGCACGGTCTCGCCCGGGCTGATCCAGCCGAGATCGCCGCCCTGCGACGCCGAGCCGTCCTGCGAGTAGGTACGCGCGAACTTCGCGAAATCGCCGCCGGCCTCGACCTGATTGCGGATGTCGCTCAATTGCTGGCGCGCCTGGCCTTCCGACTTGCCTTCGCCAACGCGCAGCAGGATGTGGCGCACGTGCGTCTGCACGATCTTCGGCGCCGCGGCGCTCGCGCCCTGGCTCTGGCGGCGGTCGACGAGGCGCACGATCTCGAAGCCGTCCGGCACGCGGATCAGCGTCGGGTTGACCTGGCCCGGGCGCAGCTTCGACGCGGCGTCGACGACGTCGGCCGGCAGCGCGCTCGGCGCCTTGAAGCCGAGATCGCCGCCCTTCTTCGCGTCGTTCGCTTCGGAGTTGTTCTTCGCGAGGCGCTCGAAATCGGCGCCCGACTTCGCCTGCTGCAGCAGCGCTTCGGCCTTCTTCTGCGCGGCTTCGATGTCGGCCTGCGGCGCGTTGGTGGGCGCCTTGATGAAGATGTGCTGGAAGCGCAGGTCCTGCTGCTGCGCCGCGTTCGGCCCGCGCTGGCTCGCGATGTAGTTCGCGACCTCGGCGTCCGACACCGTGATCTTGCCGTCGACTTCGCGCTCACGCAGCTTCGACAGCATCAGCTCGGTACGCGCATCGTTCGTGAAGATGCTCCACGGCACGCCTTGCGCCTCGAGACGCGCGCGGTACTGGTCGAGCGTCATCCCGTTCGCCTGCGCGAGACGCTGCAGCGTGGCCTGCACGGTCGCGTCGTCGATGCGGATCCCGTCGTCCTTGGCCTTTTGCACCTGGATACGCTCGAGCACCATCTGGTTCAGCACCTGCGCGCGCAACTGGTCGGCCGGCGGCACCGGCGCGTTCTGCTGCTGCAGCCGGCGCGCGATCAGGCCGACGCGCTGGTCGAGTTCGCGGCCGGTGATCACGTCGTTGTTGACGACCGCGACGACTTCGTCGGCGAGCTGCGCACCTTGCGAACCGAGCGCCTGCGCCGCAGCGGGCGCGGCGGCGAGCAGCGCGGCGGACGCGGCGAGGCTGGACACGACTGCCGCGAAACGAAGGGTTTTCTTCATTGCCACTGAAACTCCATTGAAATCGTGCTGACCGGTGCAGACATGCCGGCGTTACTCGTAGTTGCTGAAGCGGGACATCGGCGGCGGCGGCGGCGGCAACGGCGTGTAGCCCGGCACCCCGGCGCGGAATGCGGACACGAGGCCGTTGTCGATGGTCGACAAGCCCTTGAGCGTCAGCTGCATCATGAATCGCGTCGACGAGTTCTGCTGTCCCGACGTATTGATGCCGTTCGCGGCCCGCTGCACTCCGACCCCGAGCGCCCAGCAATCCGCGTCGTATTGTAAGCCGACCAGACCGTCGACCACGCGATCTCCGGCGAAGTCGTAGTTGAAGCGGCCGATCGCATACAGGCGGCGCGTGAGCGGCCACTGCGCGGACACCAGGAACTGGTTGATCGGCTGGTTGTCGAGCGTGGTGTTCGTGCGCGTATAGCGGTAGCCGACGTTGATCACGCGGCGCTCGCCCGGGCTGTAGCCGAAACCGATACTCGACTTCACGAGCTGGTTGTTGTTCTGGTTGTACTGGAACGCCGTTTCCGACATGAAGCCCGAGCCGAGCTTCAGCGCGGCGCCGACGATCAGGTCCGAGTGGCGCGCCAGCACGGCGCTCTGCCCGGGCGTCAGCGTGACGCGCTGATCCGCGAAGTAGTACTGCTGCGCGATCACGAAGCGCGCGCGCTCGTCGCCGGTGCGCGGATCGATGAAGCGCGACGTGAGGCCGGCCGTGATCCGGTTCGCGTCGGCGATCCGGTCGTTGCCGACGAACGTGTTCGGCTGGTAGATCTCCGCGAGGCCGAAGTCCGATTCCGCGGTGTCGAACAGCGGCGCGTTCGACTGGTCGCGATACGGCGTGTACACGTAGTACAGGCGCGGCTCGAGGGTCTGGATGAAGTCCTGGCCGAACAGGCGCACCGAACGGTCGAAGATCAGGCCCGTGTCGAAGCTCACGGTCGGGATCGACTCGGTGAAGCGCTTCGGGCTGTTCGGCGTGGTCGACGACAGGTAGTTCAGGTCGTAAGACGCGAAGTGGTATTGGACCTTCGGCACGACGAAGTAGCCGGGCCCGTACACGCCGTACGAGATGTACGGATTGAAGACGATGCGGTCGCCTTCGGTCGCGTCGGCGGTCGTGATGCGGAACCGCGAATAATCGGCTTCCGCGCCGAAGTCGAAGCCGCCGACGTTGTACTTCGTGTACTTCACGTTCAACTGCGGCTCGCGGCTGTACGGCGCGATCGACGGCGGCAGCGTCTGCCAGTGCTGGTAGCGCGCGAGCACCGACCACGGGCCGTTGTTGTACGTGAGGCCGGCTTCCTGCTGGTACAGCGTCTGCGTCCCGTTGATGAACTGGTTCGCCGACCCGAGGTCTTCCGGATACGTGTTGTCCGAGACCTTGTTGTAATAGACGTAGCCGCCGAAACCGCCGCCGAAGTTCTGCTGGTGCTGCCAGTAGATCGCGTAGCGGTTGCGGTGCGCGAGCCGGTCGTCCGGCAGGTAATTGGCCGTGAACGTGCCCGAATACGACGGCGACAGATAGCGGAACGTCGCCTCGGCCATCACGCCGCGCCGCGAGATGATGCGCGGCGTGAGCGTCAGGTCGCGGTTCGGCGCGATGTTGAAGTAGTACGGCAGCGACAGCTCGAAGCCGTTGCTCGAGTTCACCGAGAACGTCGGCGGCAGCAGGCCGCTGCGCCGCTCGCCCGACAGCGGGAACGTCATCCACGGGCTCGCGAAGATCGGCACGCCCTGGAAGAACAGCACGCCGTTGCGCGCGGTGCCCTCGTCGGCACCCGTATCGAAGTCGAAGCGGCTGCCCTTGATGTACCACGCGGGGTTCGTCGCGCACTGGCATGCGGTATACGTGCCGTTGACGAACACCGAGCGCTCGTTGTCGACCATGTCGACGCGCTCCGCGCTGCCCGACCCGCCCGTCACGTTGAAGTGATACTTCGGCGCGGTCATGAAGCCCTGGTTCGCCTCGACCTTCAGGTGCGCCTCGGGGCCCGCGAACGACGTGCCACCGTTGATCACCTTGACCTGGCCGTACGCATCGGCCATGTCGGTATCCTGATCGTAGTGGATCGCGTCGGCCTTCACGACGGCATCGCCGCGCCGCAGCTCGGCGGAGCCCTTCGCGGCGAGATCCTGCTCGGCGGTGCCGCTCGTGTGGTCGGCGATCACGAACGCGGCCGGCTTCGCGCCGTCCTTCAGCGGATGATCCTCGAGCTGGGGTGCGAGACGCAGATCCCACGGCGAGTCGAGCGGCTGCGGCTGCGCAGCGGCGCCCGACAGCTGCGCGTACGACACGGCCGGCACGAGGCCGGGCACGGCCAGGAGCGCGAGCGCGAGCCGCCGTTTGCGCGGCGCCCCGTCACCGGGGAAAACATTCGGGAATAGCGGTTTGGGCGGCATCTATCGTTTGGCGAATCGCCCCTTGTCAACCGCGCCTGCAAGGCACCTTCGCGCGCGGCGGGCCGCGCCGTCGAGCCGCGACTGCGGCTCTTCGCAAACCGGGGAGGCGATCGGGCGGACGTCGCGACAGGCGCGGGCCTGCACGGCGGAAGCTGACGCGGGGCGCGTCAAAAAAGTCGTGGGGTATTATATGGCAAGACGTTCCCCCCTCCGCCGAGTTTCATGACGCCCCCATCCGCCGCATCCCAGCCCGACGCCCGCCTCGACGCGCTCACCGCGTGGCTGCGCCCGCTCGCCGGGCGCTACGCCCTCGATCTGTCGACCCTCGCGCCCGCGTCGTCGGACGCCAGTTTCCGCCGCTATTTCCGCGTCGCGTCCGCCGCGAGCCCCGGCGGCACGCTGATCGCCGTCGACGCGCCGCCGCCCGAGAAGTGCCGCGAATTCGTCCAGGTCGCGCAGTTGCTCGCCGCGGCCGGCGACCACGTGCCGGACGTGCTCGCCCACGATTTCGACGCGGGCTTCATGCTCGTGACGGACCTCGGCCGCACGTCGTACATCTCGGTGCTCGATCCGGCCGACCCGGCCGCCGCAAAGCCGCTGATGCGCGCGGCGCTCGACGCGCTGATCCGCTTCCAGCTCACGTCGAAGCCCGACGTGCTGCCGCCGTTCGACGAAGCGTTCCTGCGCCGCGAAATGGAGCTGATGCCCGAATGGTTCGTCGGCCGCCACCTCGGCAAGCCCGTCACCGACGCGATGCGCGGCACGCTCGACCGCACGTTCGCGCTGCTGGTCGCGAGCGCGCACGCGCAGCCGCAAGGCTTCATGCTGCGCGACTTCATGCCGCGCAACCTGATGGTCTGCGAGCCGAACCCGGGCGTGCTCGACTTCCAGGACGCCGTGTACGGGCCGCTGACGTACGACGTCGTGTCGCTGCTGCGCGACGCGTTCATCAGCTGGGACGAGGAATTCGAGCTCGACTGCTTCGCGTACTACTGGGAAAAGGCGAAAAAGGCCGGCCTGCCGGTCGATCCCGACTTCGGCGAGTTCTACCGCCAGCTCGAATGGATGGGCCTGCAGCGCCACATCAAGATCCTCGGCCTGTTCGCGCGCATCAACTACCGCGACGGCAAGCCGCACTACCTGAACGACCTGCCGCGCTTCCTCGCGTATGCGCGCAAGGTCGCGCTGCGCTATCGCCCGCTCGTGCCGTTCGCGAAGCTGCTCGACGAGCTCGAGGGCAACGCGCCGGCCGACGTCGGCTATACATTCTGAGCGCCCTTACACCCAGCCGAACATGAGCCCTACCCTGACCACGGCGATGATCTTCGCCGCCGGACGCGGCGAACGGATGCGTCCGCTGACCGACACCTGCCCGAAGCCGCTGCTCGAAGCCGGCGGCAAGCCGCTGATCGTGTGGCAGATCGAGGCGCTCGCGCGGGCGGGCATCGACACGATCGTGATCAACCATGCGTGGCTCGGCGAACGAATCGAGGCCGCGCTGGGCGACGGTTCGCGCTGGGGCGTGCGGATCGCGTATTCGGCCGAAGGCGAAGCGCTGGAAACCGCCGGCGGCATCGCACAGGCGCTGCCGCTCATCGAGCGCGACGGCCAACCGACCGTGTTCGCGGCCGTCAGCGGCGACGTGTACTGCGCCTTCGACTACCGGACGCTCGCGCCGCGCGCCGCCCGGATGGCCGCACTCGACACGCCGGCGATGCACCTCGTGATGGTGCCGAACCCGCCGTTCCACCCGGCCGGCGACTTCGCGCTCGGCGACGACGGCCGTCTCGCGCTCGATGGCGCCGCGCGCTTCACGTTCGGCAACATCGGCCTGTACGACACACGGATGTTCCGCGATCTCGCGCCCGGCACGCGGCGCGCGCTGACGCCGTACTACCGCGCGGCGATCGAGGCCGGCCACGCGAGCGGCGAACTGTACGAAGGCATCTGGGAGAACGTCGGCACGCCCGCGCAGCTCGGCGAGCTGGACGCGCGCCTGCGCGCCGCCGCGGGCCGATCGTTTCGCGGCTGACTGCAGGGCTGACTGCCGGTTCGCCGGCTCGGCGGCCGATGGACTGACAGGCCGATGACGGCACCCGGTCAACCTGCGCGAACCGATCCGGAATCGAATGCCGGGAACGCCCCGCCGCGCGCCGCGTTGCGCGACACCGCACTCACGCGGCCTCGGCCTCTTCCCCGCCGGCTGCCGCGCGCTGCTGCTGCAGCGCCCACATCTGCGCATACAGCCCGTCGGCGCGCACGAGTTCGTCGTGCGTGCCGCGCTCGACGATCCGCCCGTGATCCATCACGAGAATCTGCTGCGCGTGCACGACCGTCGACAGCCGGTGCGCGATCACGAGCGTCGTGCGATGCCGCGCGATCTGGTCGAGTTCGTGCTGGATCGCGCGTTCCGAGCGCGAATCGAGCGCCGACGTCGCTTCGTCGAACAGCAGCACCGGCGGATCCTTCAGCAGCGTGCGCGCGATCGCGACGCGCTGCTTCTCGCCGCCGGACAGCTTCAGCCCGCGCTCGCCGACCGGCGTGTCATAGCCCTTCGGCAAGCTCTCGATGAAATCGTGGATGTGCGCGGCGCGCGCGGCCGCGACCACCTCGTCGCGGCTCGCCGTCGGCCGGCCGTACGCGATGTTGTAGTAGATCGAGTCGTTGAACAGCACGGTGTCCTGCGGCACGATCCCGATCGACGCGCGCAGCGATTCCTGCGTGACGTCGCGAATGTCCTGGCCGTCGATCCGGATCGCGCCGCCCGTCTGCCGGTCGAGATCGTAGAAGCGGAACAGCAGCCGCGACAGCGTCGATTTCCCCGAACCGCTGTGGCCGACCACCGCGGTCGTCGTGCCGGCCTCGATCGTAAAGGTCACGTCGTGCAGGATCGGCCGCGACGGCTCGTACGCGAAGTTCACGTGCTCGAAGCGCACCTGCGCGCCGGCCACCGCGAGCGGCGGCGCATCCGGCCGGTCGGCCACTTCCTTCGGCGCCGACAGCAGCCCGAACATCCGATCCATGTCGGTGAGGCTCTGCTTCAGCTCGCGATAGACGACACCCAGGAAATTCAGCGGGATGTACAGCTGCAGCATGAACGTGTTGATCAGCACGAGATCGCCGAGCGTCAGCTTGCCCGCGAGCACGCCCTGCGTCGCGCGCCACAGGATGAACACGAGCCCCGTGCCGATGATCGCCTGCTGGCCGAAGTTCAGCACCGACAGCGAGTTCTGCGAGCGGATCGCGGCCTTCCGGTAGCGCTTCAGGTTCTCGTCGTAGCGCTGCGCCTCCCACTCCTCGTTGCCGAAGTACTTCACCGTCTCGTAGTTGATCAGCGAATCGATCGCCCGCGAGTTCGCGCGCGAATCGAGCTCGTTCATCGTGCGGCGGAAGTGCGTGCGCCAGTTGGTGACCTTCACGGTGAACACGATGTACGTGACGAGCGCGGCGAACGTCACGTACGCGTAGTAGGCCTCGTACTTGACCACGAAGAAGCCGAGCACGAGCCCGACCTCGACGAGCGTCGGCAGGATGCTGTACAGCGAATACGAAATCAGTTGCTGGATGCCGCGCGTGCCGCGCTCGATGTCGCGCGACATGCCGCCCGTCTGGCGTTCGAGATGAAACCGCAGCGACAGCCCGTGCAGGTGCCGGAACACCTGCAGCGCGAGCTGGCGCACCGCGCTCTCCGTGACCTTCGAGAACAGGATCTCGCGCAGCTCGGTAAAGAGCGACGTCGACAGCCGCACGAGCGCGTACGCGACGACCAGCAGCCCGACGCCGCCCGCGAGCACGATCCCGGCCGACTGCTCGGCGCGGCCGAGCGCGGTGAGCTGCTGCACGGCGGACAGGTGGTCGACGATGCGCTTCATCACGACCGGCACGCCGAGGTTCGCGACCTTCGCGCCGATCAGGCAGCCGAGCGCGAGCGCGACGCGCCATTTGTAGGTGGTCAGGTACGGCAGCAGCGACCGGATCGTCTGCCAGTCGTTGCGGGGCCCGGTCGAAGCCGGCGCGGGCTCGCCGGAAGCGGGAAATCGGCGCATGGGGAAAAGGTCCTGCGGCGATGCCGGACGCGCGTATCGACGGCCGGCTCGCGCGCTTTCTCGTACAATTTGCGAACGTTGTATTGTCGCAGAAGCCGCTTCGCGCCGCTGCCGGCGGCCTTGCCGGCCGGCCTGCGCGCGGCGGCCCATTTATTACAGGATGAAAGCCCCCGCCATGACCGATTCGACCCTCGAACTCCCGCAGAAGCAGCCCGCGCTGCGCGTCGTCCCGCAACCGCACGACGCGAACGTTCACGGCGACGTGTTCGGTGGCTGGATCATGTCGCAGGTCGACATCGCCGGCTCGATTCCCGCGAGCCAGCGCGCGAACGGCCGCGTCGCGACGGTCGCGGTCAACTCGTTCGTGTTCAAGCAGCCGGTATTCGTCGGCGATCTGCTGAGCTTCTACGCCACGATCATGCGCACCGGCAACACGTCGATCACGGTCGACGTCGAGGTGTACGCGCAGCGCATGCGCCTGATGGGCGAAGTCGTGAAGGTCACCGAAGCGACGCTCACCTACGTCGCGACCGGCCCGGACCGCAAGCCGCGGCAACTGCCGCCGCTCTGACGCGGGCACGCGCAGCGGCGCGGCAGGCGGCCGTCAATGCGTGGCCGTCAGCCCGAACTCCCGCATCGCGGGCAGGAAATCGTGATTCAGCTTCGGCTTGCGCGACAGCTTCACCAGCACGTAGCGCTGGAACGGCGCGAGCCGCTGCCACTGCGCGAGCGCGGGCGCCGGCAGCCCGGCCAGCGCGCTCTGCTGCACGAGCGACTCCGGCACCGTGTCGACGTCGCGCCAGGCCGGCTGCTCGTCCGGCTGAAACCATGACGGCTCCAGATCGGCGTGCGTGCGCAGCATTTCGAACAGCGCATGATCGAAGTTGGGCTCGATCGCGGTGTCGTCGTCGGCCGGGAAGCGCGCGAGCAGCTTGCGGTCCTCGAGCGGCAGCAGTTGCCACTGTTCGAGCGAAATCCGCAGCCCGAAGCGGTCGAGATTGAAACGCACGATCATCGGGATGTACGTGAAGTTTTCCGACGAATCGTGTTCGAAGTTGAAGAGCAACGGAGCGTCGCTGAGTCCCATGGTCGTTACCTGACGTGGCGGATGCCGGCGCGGCCGGCTTGCCTGGGGTATTTTAGAACCTCTGCGCGCGGGCGGCGGCACGATCGTCGCCGGCCGTGCGTCGAATCAACGGGAGTGCTCGTGAATCCGACCCAATCAGACGATCCGCGCAACGCGTTGCGCGATGAGCCGCACGGCGCGATCGAGCTGCCCGTGAGCCGCACGCGCGGCGGCGCGGTCGAAACCGCGCACGACTTCGTCGGCCAGGAATGGCCGGTCGCACTCGTCTTCAACGGCATCTCGCACGCGGTGATGATGTGTACGCCATGCGACCTCGAAGCGTTCGCGGTCGGCTTCGCGATCTCGGAGGGAATCGTCGCGCGCGGCAGCGACATCAAGGACATCGAGGTGATCCTGCATGCCGATGCGCCGTTGCCGCACGCGGAAGTCCACCTGGAAGTCGTCCAGCAGGCGTTCGCCGCGCTGAAGGACCGGCGCCGCGCGCTCGCCGGGCGCACGGGCTGCGGCGTGTGCGGCATCGAAAGCATCGACCTGCTCGATCTGGCGCCCGAACGCGTGCCCGATACCGGCTTTCTCGCGCGCCTCGCGCCCGATGCGCTGGCGCGCGCCGCGCATGCGCTGCCGGCGCATCAGGCGCTGACGAAACTGACCGGCGGCCTGCACGCGGCCGCGTGGTGCGACGCAACAGGCGCGATCCGCGCGGCATTCGAGGATGTCGGCCGCCACAATGCGCTCGACAAGCTGATCGGCTCGCTCGTGCTGTTGCGCGCCGATACCACCGACGGCTTCGTGTTCCTGTCGAGCCGCGCGAGCTATGAGCTGGTACGCAAGGCCGCACGGGTCGGCATCCCGCTGGTCGCGACCATCTCCGCGCCGTCGTCGCTCGCGATCGAGATCGCGAAGGCGGCCGGCTTGCGGCTCGTCAGCTTCTGCCGCGAAACGGGCCACGTCGACTACGGCACGGCCTGATCGCGATCGCGGCCGCGCACCGGCGATCCCCCGGCGGCGCGGCCTGCGCCGTCAGTCGAACTGACGGAAATCCGGCTTGCGCTTCTCGAAGAACGCCGTCATCGCCTCGCGCGCTTCCGGCGCGCGCAGCATCGCCGAGAAGTGGCGCGCTTCCTCGGCCATCCGCGCGGGCGTCGCCACGCCGCCCGTATCCTTGAGCAGCGCCTTGGTCACACGCAGCGATGCCGCCGGCAGCGCCGCCAGCTTCGCCGCCTGCTTCGCCGCGAATGCGTCGAGCTCCGCCGCCGGCAGCACGCGGTTGACGATGCCGATCCGGTGCGCTTCCAGCGCGTCGAACGCCTCGCCCAGCAGCAGCTTCTCGGCGGCGACCTGATGGCCGGCCAGGCGCGGCAGCAGCGCGCTCGACGCGGCTTCCGGGCACAGCCCGAGCTGCACGAAAGGCAGCGAGAACGTCGCGGTGTCGGCCGCGTAGACCAGATCGCAGTGCAGCAGCATCGTCACGCCGACGCCGACCGCAATGCCCGGCACCGCTGCCACGATCGGCTTGCTCGCGCTGCTGATCCGCGCCAGGAACTGGAACACCGAGGCGGTGTCGTCCTTCGGCGGCGACTTCAGGAAATCCTCGAGATCGTTGCCCGCGCTGAAATTGCCGTCGCTGCCGCGCAGCAGGATCACGCGCGTCGCCTTGTCTTCCTGCGCGTCGGCGAGCGCGTCGGCCATCGTCTGGTACATCGCCGCCGTCAGCGCATTCTTCTTCGCCGGGCGCGCGATCGTGATCGTCATCACGCCGTCGGCGCGTTCCACTTGAATGTCGGCCACAACCGTCTCCTTTGACTGTCTCTACCGGAATGAAAAAACGGTGCGCGAGCTCGTGGCCCGCGCACCGTCGTCGCTTTTATCCGCGCCTCGCTTACAGGCGCTCGATGATGCCCGCGGCGCCCATGCCGGTGCCGACGCACATCGTGACCATCCCGTACTTCAGGTTGCGGCGGCGCAGGCCGTGCACGACGGTCGCCGCGCGGATCGCGCCGGTCGCGCCGAGCGGGTGGCCCAGTGCGATCGCGCCGCCCATCGGGTTGACCTTCGACGGATCGAGGCCGAGGTCGCGCATCACCGCCAGCGATTGCGCGGCGAACGCTTCGTTCAGTTCGATCCAGTCGAGATCGTCCTGTTTCAGGCCGGCGGCCTTCAGCGCGGCCGGAATCGCTTCCTTCGGACCGATACCCATGATTTCCGGCGGCACGCCACGCACCGCGAAGCTCACGAAGCGCGCGAGCGGCGTCAGGTTGAATTGCTTGAGCACCTTCTCCGACACGACGAGCAGCGCGCCCGCGCCGTCCGACGTCTGCGAGCTGTTGCCGGCCGTGACCGAGCCCTTGTTCGCGAACACCGTGCGCAGCTTCGCGAGGCCTTCGAGCGACGTATCCGCGCGCGGACCTTCGTCGAGCTTGATCTCGCGTGTCTTCACGTCGACTTCGCCGGTCGCGAGGTTCGGGAAACGCTCGGTGATCGTGTACGCGGCGATTTCGTCGCCGAACTCGCCGGCCTGCTGCGCGGCGAGCGCCTTGCGGTGCGACTCGACCGAGAACGCGTCCTGGTCCTCGCGGCTCACCTTCCACTGCTCGGCGACGCGCTCGGCCGTCAGGCCCATCCCGTACGCGATGCCGAAGTCTTCGCTGCGATCGAAGATGTGCGGCGACATCGACGGCTTGTTGCCCATCATCGGCACCATGCTCATCGATTCGCAGCCGCCCGCGAAGATCGCGTCCGATTCGCCGACGCGGATGCGGTCGGCCGCCATCGCCAGCGCGGTGATGCCCGACGCGCAGAAGCGGTTGACCGTCACGCCGCCGACCGTCTGCGGCAGGCCCGCCAGCAGCGCGCCCATGCGCGCGACGTTCAGGCCCTGCTCCGCTTCCGGAATCGCGCAGCCGATGATCGCGTCCTCGATCACCTTCGTGTCGAGGCCGGGCACCTGAGCGACCGCCGACTTGATCGCGTGAACCAGCAGCTCGTCGGGGCGCGTGTTCTTGAAGACACCGCGCGGGGCCTTGCCGATCGGCGTGCGGCTGGCGGCGACGATGTATGCGTCTTGCAGTTGTTTGCTCATTTGAAACTCCTTGCCTTATCCGCTCGCTCAGTTACGCACCGGCTTGCCGGTCTGCAACATGCCCATGATCCGTTCCTGCGTCTTCTGCGTGCCGAGCAGCTCGACGAACGCGCGACGCTCGAGCGCGAGCAGCCATTCTTCGTCGACGAGGCTGCCGGCTTCGACGTCGCCGCCGCACACGGCTTCGGCGATGCGGCTCGCGATCAGGTAGTCGTGGTCGCTGATGAAGCGGCCGTCACGCATGTTGACGAGCGATGCCTTGATCGTCGCGATCGCCGAGCGGCCCGCGACCGGCACGTCCTTCGCGCGCAGCGGCGCGCGGTAGCCGGTGGCGGCCAGCGCACGCGCTTCCTTCTTCGCGGTGTCGAGCAGTTCGAACACGTTGAAGACGATCGTGTCGGACGGCTTCACGTAGCCCATCGCACGCGCGTCGTGCGCGGACGACGACACCTTCGCCATCGCCGCGTTCTCGAACGACTTCGTGACGAACTTCAGGATGTCGGTGGTCGCGTTCGCGGCCGTCGCGGCTTCCGCTGCGCGCAGCGCCGCTTCCTTCAGGCCGCCGCCGGCCGGCACGAGGCCGACGCCCACTTCGACGAGGCCGATGTAGCTCTCGACGTGCACGACGCGCTTCGCGCTGTGCAGCATCAGCTCGCACCCGCCGCCGAGCGCGATGCCCGACACGGCCGCGACGACCGGCACGTTCGCGTACTTCACGCGCAGCATGCCTTCCTGGAATTTCTTCACGAACGGCTCGATGCCCTTCGCGCCGCCCATCATGAACGCGGGCATCGCCTCCTCGAGGTTCGCGCCTGCCGAGAACGGGCCGCCCGGCGTGCCGAGCTTCAGCGACGTCGGCTGCCAGATCACCACGCCCTTGTAATCCTTCTCCGCGAGTTCGATCGCCTGCACGAGGCCGTCGATCACGCTCGGTCCGATCGTGTTCATCTTCGACTTGAACGACACGATCACGACGTCGTCCTCGCCGGCACGATCGTCGACCCACGCGCGCACCGCGTCGGTTTCGAACAGCGTCTTGCCGTACGTCTTCGGGTCGGCGCCGGCTTCGCCGACGAGCGGCGCACGGAACACCTGCTTGTCGTACACGGCCAGGTCCGAACGCGGCACGAAACGCTTGGCGGCCGGCGCCCACGAGCCTTCGGCCGTGTGCACGCCGCCCTTCTCGGCGACCGGGCCTTCGAGCACCCACGACGGCAGCGGCACGTTCGCGAGCGCCTTGCCGGCCGCGATGTCTTCCTGCACCCACTCGGCGACCTGCTTCCAGCCGGCGGCCTGCCAGCCTTCGAACGGGCCTTCGTTCCAGCCGAAGCCCCAGCGGATCGCGAGATCGACGTCGCGCGCGTTGTCGGCGATCGATTCGAGATGCACGCCGATGTAATGGAACACGTCGCGGAAGATCGACCACAGGAACTGCGCGTGCGGATGGTTCGTCTCGCGCAGCAGCTTCAGGCGTTCCGCCGGCGGACGCTTCAGGATGCGGCCGACCGTTTCGTCCGCCTTCGCGCCCGAGTCGACGTAGGTGCCCGTCTTCGCGTCGAGCACCTTGATCGCCTTGCCTTCCTTCTTGTAGAAACCGCCGCCCGTCTTCTGGCCGAGCGCGCCCTGCTTCACCAGCTCGGCGAGCACGGCGGGCATCTGGTAGACCGGGAAGAACGGATCGTCGGCGAGGTTGTCCTGCATCGTCTTGATCACGTGCGCCATCGTGTCGAGGCCGACCACGTCCGCGGTGCGGAACGTCGCCGACTTCGCGCGGCCGAGGCGGCTGCCCGTCAGGTCGTCGACTTCGTCGAAGCGCAGGCCGAACTTCGCGGCCTCGGTGATCACCGCGAGGATCGAGAAGATGCCGACGCGGTTCGCGATGAAGTTCGGCGTGTCCTTCGCGCGCACGACGCCCTTGCCGACGACGCTCGTCAGGAACGTTTCGAGCTGGTCGAGGATTTCCGGCCGCGTATGCGCGGTCGGGATCAGCTCGACGAGGTGCATGTAGCGCGGCGGGTTGAAGAAGTGCACGCCGCAGAAGCGCGCCTTCAGCTCGTCCGAGAAACCTTCGGACAGCTTCGTGATCGACAGGCCCGACGTGTTGGTCGCAAAGATCGCGTGCGAGGCGATGTGCGGTGCGACCTTCTTGTACAGGTCGTGCTTCCAGTCCATCCGCTCGGCGATCGCCTCGATCACGACGTCGCATTCGGCCAGCTTCGCGATGTCGTCCTCGTAGTTCGCCGCTTCGAGGTACTTCGCGTCGTCCTTCACGCCGAACGGCGCGGGCGACAGCTTCTTCAGGTTCTCGATCGCCTTCAGCGCGATCGCGTTTTTCGGGCCTTCCTTGGCCGGCAGGTCGAACAGCAGCACCGGCACGCGCGCGTTGACGAGGTGCGCGGCGATCTGCGCGCCCATCACGCCGGCGCCCAGCACGGCGACCTTGCGAATCAGGAAATTGCTCACGGGATGTCTCCGGATAGTGTCGTGCAGCGCGGAATATGGTGGCTGCACGGCGAAGTGAGTACCAGGAACCGTTGCGTTCGGGCGGCGCGGCACGCGGCGCGCACCGCCCGGACTTGGATCAGAACAGCGATTCGTCGACTTCCATCAGCGTCTTCGAACCGGCGCGCGCGGCGCGGATCGTCGATGCCGTTTCGGGCAGCAGACGCGCGAAGTAGAAGCGGGCGGTGGCGAGCTTCGACTTGTAGAACGGATCGCCCGACGCTTCGTTGTCGAGCGCGATGCGCGCCATGCGCGCCCAGAAGTACGAGAACACCAGGTGGCCAACGGTGCGCAGGTACGGCACGGCCGCGGCGCCGACTTCGTCCGGGTTCTGCATCGCCTTCATGCCGATTTCCATCGTCAGCTTCTGCACCTTTTCACCGATGTCGGCGAGCGGGTTGATGAACTCGGCCATCTCGGGCTTCACGCCTTCGGCTTCCGCGAATTCGGTCACGAGCTTGCCGAACTTCTTCAGCTTCGCGCCCATGTCGCCGAGCACCTTGCGGCCCAGCAGGTCGAGCGACTGGATCGAGTTCGTGCCTTCGTAGATCATGTTGATCCGCGCGTCGCGCACGTACTGCTCCATGCCCCACTCGGAGATGAAGCCGTGGCCGCCATAGATCTGCATCGCATGGTTCGTGCACTCAAACGCGTTGTCGGTCAGGAACGCCTTGATGATCGGCGTGAGCAGCGCGACGAGGTCGGCCGCTTCCTTGCGCACCGCTTCGTCGGCGTGCGACAGCTCCTTGTCGATCTGCAGCGCGGACCAGTACGTGAATGCGCGCGCGCCTTCCGCGTAGGCCTTCTGCGTGAGCAGCATGCGGCGCACGTCCGGGTGCACGATGATCGGATCGGCCGGCTTGTCCGGTGCCTTCGGGCCGGTCAGCGAACGCATCTGCAGGCGTTCCTTCGCGTACGTCAGCGAGTTCTGGTACGCGACTTCCGTGAGGCCGAGGCCCTGCATGCCGACACCCAGACGCGCGGCATTCATCATCACGAACATCGCGTTCAAGCCCTTGTTCGGCTCGCCGACCATCCAGCCCTTCGCACCGTCGAGGTTCATCACGCACGTCGAGTTGCCGTGGATGCCCATCTTGTGCTCGATCGAGCCGCACTTGATGCCGTTGCGCTCGCCCGGCTCGCCCGAAGCGTCCGGAATGAACTTCGGCACGATGAACAGCGAGATCCCCTTCGTGCCTTGCGGCGCGTCCGGCAGGCGCGCGAGCACGAGGTGGACGATGTTCTTCGACATGTCGTGCTCGCCGCTCGAGATGAAGATCTTCGTGCCGCTGATCGAGTACGAGCCGTCGCCGTTCGGTTCGGCCTTGGTGCGCAGGATGCCGAGATCGGTGCCGCAGTGCGGCTCGGTCAGGCACATCGTGCCGGTCCATTCGCCCGACACGAGCTTCGGCAGGTATTGCTGCTGCAGTTCCGGCGCGCCGTGCGCGTGCAGGCATTCGTACGCGCCGTGCGACAGGCCCGGATACATCGTCCAGGCCTGGTTCGCCGAGTTCAGCATTTCGTAGAGTGCGTTGTTCACGAACGCGGGCAGGCCCTGGCCGCCGTAGTCCGGATCGCAGCCGAGCGCCGGCCAGCCGGCTTCGACGTATTGCTGATACGCTTCCTTGAAGCCGGTCGGGGTCTTCACGACGCCGTCGCCTTCATACGTGCAGCCTTCGCGGTCACCGACCTGGTTCAGCGGGAACAGTACCTCGGAGCAGAACTTGCCCGCTTCCTCGAGGACCTGGTTGATCGTGTCGGCGTCGAGGTCCGCATGCTTGGGCATTTGCTTGACTTCGGCTTCGACGTTCAGAAGCTCGTGCAACACGAATTGCATGTCGCGCAGCGGCGCGGCGTACTGTCCCATGACTCTCTCCAAAGGTGGGCAAACGGCTCGAGCTCCTGGCGGGCGGGTCACGCGCCGCTAACGGCTCTCGCTCTGATACGAAACAATCGTCTTTTCCAGCGCGGCCCACGTGAGGCGCACGGCGTCCGGCGAATGCAGGAAGCGTGCGTCGTGATGCAGGCCGAGCGTGAAGCTGTACAACTCGAAGAGCATCAATTCCGGATCCGTATCCGCGCGCAGATGCCCTTCTTCCATCGCCTGCGAAATGGCGCGCAGCAACGCGGCACGCCAGGCGGTCACGCTCGCGATCAACTGTTCGCGCACGGGGCTGTCCGGCCGGTCGTCGTACTCCACCGCGCCGCTGATGTAGATGCACCCGGTCGTCACCTCCTGGATGCGCTTCTCCATCCAGCGCGCCAGCATCGCCCGAAGACGCGGCAGACCGCGCGCCTCGCGCAGGCTCGGAAAGAACACCTCGTTCTCGAAACGATGGTGGTACTCGCGGACGACCTCGACCTGCAGGTCCTCGCGCGATCCGAAGTGCGCGAACACGCCGCTCTTGCTCATCTGCATGCGCTCGGCCAGCAGGCCGATCGTCAGCCCCTCCAGCCCGTCACGGCTGGCGAGGTCCAAAGCAGCTTCGAGTATCGCGGCACGCGTCTGTTCGCCTTTTCGCATAGCTATTTCTGTAACCGTTCGGGGGTTCGAATAAAATCGAACGGCCGTACTATTATTGAGTGCGGCCGCTCGCGAAACAAGGAAATTATTAGAAACCGGTGTCTAACCGAGCCGCTATTTTGCGCGATTCCGGCGGGACCGGAGCGGCTTTTCCGCACGAACGTGCGGACGGATTTTTGAAGTGAATGCTTAGTCTGCGTCAGTCGTAACCGCCGACCGTCAGCGCCTTCATCAGGAGGCGGTACGTGTTGTACGCCAGCCAGTTCAGCAGCCGCTCGATGCGCGGGCGCGCGGCGTAGTGCGCGGCGTCGATCTCGCGCCCTTCGGCGAACGCGGTGGCGATCGCGTCGCGCAACTGGTTCGTGACTGCATCGTAGCGCACCAGCACGACGTTCGCTTCATTGTTCAGCATCAGGCTCAGCGCGTCCAGATTCGACGAGCCGACCGTCGCCCAGTTGTCGTCGATCACGGCGACCTTGCCGTGCAGGATCGTCTTGTCGTATTCGGCGACGCGCACGCCCGCGCGCAACAGCGAGTGATACAGGAACGGCACGGCCGTATCGAGCGCCGTGAACTCCTTGCGGCCGATCAGCACCTGCACGTCGACCCCGCGGCGGGCCGCGCCCGTCAGCGCGCGGCGCAGCTTGCGGCCCGGCATGAAGTATGGATTCGCGAGCAGGATCCGCTGGCGCGCCTGGCCGATCGCCGCGAGATACGCCTTCTCGATCGCGCTGCGGTTCACGACGTTGTCGCGCGCGACGAACGCCACGCTCGGCTCCGTCACGACCCGCAGCGCGCCGGCCTTGATCCACCGGTGGCTGCGCATCCAGCGCCGGAACATGTCCGGGAACGCTTCGCCGCCGTGCAGCCCGGCCGCGTACTGCGCGTACGGCTTGTGGCCGAACTGGATCCGGTGCCACTGCAGCTCGAACGCGGCGCGCACGTCGGACACCGCGGGCCCAGCCATCTCGACCGCGAAATCCCAGCGCGGGAACGGCAGCGTCGCGCTGCCCTGCGTGTAGTCGTCGACGATGTTGATGCCGCCGCAGAACGCGACCGCGTGATCGACCACCGCGAGCTTGCGGTGCGTGCGCGAGAAGCCGAAGCGGCCGAACAGGTAGCGGTTGTAGATGCAGTGCTCGACACCGGCCTCGGCCCACGTGTCGAACAGCGGCAAGCGCGCGGTGCCGATGCCGTCGGTGATCACGCGCACGCGCACGCCGCGCTGCACCGCGCGGATCAGCGCGTCCGACACCGGTCGGCCGGCCGCGTCGTCGCAGAAGATGTAGGTTTCGAGCATCACCTGCTCGCGGGCGGCATCGATCCGATCGATCAGCGCCTGGAAGAATTCGCCGCCGGTTTCGCACAGCCGCACGGTGTTGCCGGCCGTAAACGCGAGCCGCGATGCGGAGCCGCGCTCCTGCAGGAACATCTGCCGCAATTGCGCGAAGCGCTTGCGGGTTTCCGCATTCATGCGGACGAGCCGTGCGGCGCGCGCGCGAGCGCCACGCGTACGGGCAATTGCAGGATCGCCTCGGCGTTCGACGGCGAGAAACAGCGCGCGGCCGCCTCGCGGAACGGCAGCCACGCGTGATCGACGTGCTCGCGCGGCGACAGCGTCACGTCGACACGATGCGGCACGCACAGCCCGAACCAGTGCTCGACGTTGCGCGTGACGCCCGGCGCATAGCGGTGCAGGTATTGCGGATAGATCGTGTATTCGATCCGGTGATGCCAGTCGACGAGCGCGCTGGCCGGCACGTCAGGCGTGCCGACCGCGATGCCGGTTTCCTCGGCTACTTCGCGCGCGGCGGTGAGCGCGAGCGGCTCGTCGAGCGCGTCCTTCGAGCCGGTGACCGATTGCCAGAAATCGGGCTGGTCGGCACGCTTGATCACGAGCACGTCGAGGTCGGGCGTGTAGATCACGACGAGAACGGATTCAGGGATTTTCGGCGGCTTCGTCATCTTGGTTTCATGCGGCACGAGGCCGTGCGTCGACCCTGTGCCCCGAACGTGCGGCAAGTGCTGCGACTGTACCGCAAAAAATGAAAAAGGCGCACCGCGCCTTTTTCATGGGTGTCGTGTGCGCGTGACCGCACACACGACAGAGGGGGCGAAAGCGCGTTACGCCTTCGGCTGCTCCGGCTGACGCAGACGGATGTGCAGCTCGCGCAGTTGACGCTCGTCGACCGGGCTCGGCGCCTGCGTGAGCAGATCCTGCGCACGCTGGGTCTTCGGGAACGCGATCACGTCGCGGATCGAATCGGCGCCGGCCATCATCGTGACGATGCGGTCGAGACCGAACGCGATACCGCCGTGCGGCGGCGCGCCGTACTGCAGCGCGTCCAGCAGGAAGCCGAACTTCGCCTGCGCTTCTTCCGCGCCGATCTTCAGCGCGCGGAACACCTTGCTCTGCACTTCCTCGCGGTGGATACGCACCGAGCCGCCGCCGATTTCCCAGCCGTTCAGCACCATGTCGTACGCCTTCGCGAGGCAGCGGCCCGGATCGGTCTCGAGGTACTCGAGGTGCTCATCCTTCGGGCTCGTGAACGGATGGTGCGCAGCGACGTAGCGCGCGTCTTCGTCGTCGTATTCGAACATCGGGAAGTCGACGACCCACAGCGGCTTCCAGCCGGCCTGGACGAGACCGTTCGCCTTGCCGAATTCCGAATGGCCGATCTTCAGGCGCAGCGCGCCCAGGCTGTCGTTGACGACCTTCGCGCGGTCGGCCGCGAAGAAGATGATGTCGCCGTCCTCAGCGCCGGTGCGCTCGAGGATCGCCGCGATCGATGCGTCGTGCAGGTTCTTGACGATCGGGCTTTGCAGGCCGTCGCGGCCCTTCGCCTTCTCGTTGACCTTGATCCACGCGAGGCCCTTCGCGCCGTAGATGCGCACGAATTCCGTGTAGCCGTCGATGTCGCCGCGCGACAGCTCGCCGCCCTTCGGCACGCGCAGCGCCGCGACCCGGCCGTCCTTCGCGTTCGCCGGCGTGCTGAACACCTTGAAGTCGACGTCCTTCATCGCGTCGGTCAGCTCGGTGAATTCGAGCTGCACGCGCAGGTCCGGCTTGTCCGAGCCGAAACGCGCCATCGCTTCCGAGTACGGCATCACCGGGAATTTCGCGTCGAGCTCGACGTCGATCGTCGTCTTGAAGATGTGACGGATCATGTCCTCGAACAGGTCGCGGATTTCCTGCTCGCCGAGGAACGACGTTTCACAGTCGATCTGCGTGAATTCCGGCTGGCGGTCGGCGCGCAGATCCTCGTCGCGGAAGCACTTGGTGATCTGGTAGTAACGGTCGAAGTTCGCAACCATCAGCAGCTGCTTGAACAGCTGCGGCGACTGCGGCAGCGCGAAGAACTGGCCCGCGTTCACGCGCGACGGCACGAGATAGTCGCGCGCGCCTTCCGGCGTGCTCTTCGTCAGCATCGGCGTTTCGATGTCGATGAAGCCCTGCTCGTCGAGATACTTGCGTGCCTCGATCGCGACGCGGTAGCGCAGGCGCAGGTTGTGCTGCATCTGCGGGCGGCGCAGGTCGAGCACGCGGTGCGTGAGGCGCGTCGTTTCCGACAGGTTGTCGTCGTCGAGCTGGAACGGCGGCGTGACCGACGCGTTCAGCACGTTCAGCTCGTGGCACAGCACTTCGATCTTGCCGCTCTTCAGGCCGGCGTTGACCGTGCCTTCCGGACGGTTGCGCACGAGGCCCTTGATCTGCACGCAGAACTCGTTGCGCACGCCTTCGGCGGTCGCGAACATCTCGGCGCGATCCGGGTCGCACACCACCTGCACGAGGCCTTCACGATCGCGCAGGTCGATGAAGATCACACCGCCGTGATCGCGGCGGCGCTGCACCCAGCCGCACAGCGACACGGTTTGGCCCAGCAGGTGTTCGGTCACGAGACCGCAGTATTCAGTACGCATCGACATGATGTTTGCTTTCGTTCGGTTTGATCAACGGGCGCCGCAACGCGCGGCCCGGGCGATGATTCTTTACTTACAGCGGCGGCTCGACGGGACGGCGGGCGGGCGCCGGAACCGGCGCCGAAGGCGCCACGACGCCCATCGAGACGATGTACTTGAGCGCGGCATCGACCGACATGTCGAGTTCGATGACTTCGCTCTTCGGCAGCATCAGGAAGAAGCCGGATGTCGGGTTCGGCGTCGTGGGCACGTACACGCTCACGTACTCTTCCGTCAGATGGTTGACCACGTCGCCGCCGGGCACGCCGGTCAGAAACGCGATCGTATACGAGCCGCGGCGCGGGTATTCGATCAGCAGCGCCTTGCGGAACGCGTTGCCGCTGCTCGACAGCAGCGTGTCCGATACCTGCTTGACGCTCGTGTAGATCGGCCCGACGACCGGGATGTGGCGCACGACCGCGTTCCACCACGTGACGAGCTTCTGGCCGATGAAGTTCTGCGTGGCCAGCCCGACCACGAAGATGAACGCGAGCGTGAGCACCGCGCCGATCCCCGGCAGATGGAAGCCGAGCATCCGCTCGGGCTGCCACGATTCGGGCAGCAGGAGCAGCGTCTGATCCATCGTGCCGATGATGAGGCCGAGCACCCACAGCGTGATCGCGAGCGGGACGAGAACCAGCAAGCCGGTCAGGAACACCGTTTTCAGGGTCGTCTTTTTCATCATCTGCCGTCAATGAACCGCGCCGGCGGCGCGGGTTGGTCGCGACCCGGCCGGGCCGCGACGGTCAACTGCCGGCGGCGGGCGTCGCGGCCGGTGCCGGCGCGGCGCTCGTCGTCGTGGTGCTGCTTGAACTGCTCGCCGCGGCCGGCGCGGCCGCGGCGGGTGCGGCTTGCGCCCCGGAGGCTGCCGGCGCCGCGTCGCCCGACGTCGCCGCCGGTGCGCTGGTGCCGCCCGAGCCACCGCGGAAATCGGTGACATACCACCCCGAGCCCTTGAGCTGGAACCCGGCGGCAGTCACCTGTTTGCGAAAAGCATCCTTCCCGCATTCAGGGCATTGCGACAGCGGCGCGTCGCTCATCTTCTGGAGCACGTCCTTCGCGAAACCGCACGCTTCGCATCGATAGGCGTAGATCGGCATGATATTTTTCCCGCGGAAACTGGAAACGGCTTGCAAAACCTTGAATTATAGCCGAAACCCGGGCGCGCTCCGGCAATGGCCGAGACACCGGCGCATCAGCGGCGACGCCACGTGAGCCAGCGCTCGTGCCCGTCGAACACGGCCAGCGAATCGGTCACCGGCAAATCCTCCACCCGTTCGAAGTGCGGCGCGAGCAGCGCGTCGAGCTCCGCACGCTCGATGCCGAACGGCGGCCCCTTCGGCTTCGCCACCAGGAAGAAATAGCCGGCCAGCAAGCCGCCCGCGGGCAGCAGCTCGGCCATCCGCGCCGCATAGTCGGCGCGCATGGCCGGCGGCAACGCGCACAGAAACGCTCGCTCGTACACCCACTGCACGTCGAACGGCGGCCGGTACTGGAAAAAATCCGCCTGCTCGACGACGTCCGCATGCGCGCCGAGCTGCGCCTTCGCGGCAGCGACCGCCTGCGCGGCGAAATCGATCGCGCGCACCGGCCAGCCGGCCTGCGCGAGCCATCCGGCCTCCTGCGCGCTGCCGCAGCCGGGGATCAGCACCGCGCACGGCTCGAGCCGCCGCGCGAACACGCGAAAGCCGTCCGGCACGCCGCCGAATTCCCACGGCGTCACGCCGCGCTCGAAGCGCTCGTTCCAGAACGACGCGCTGCCCGGGTCGCGCGTCGCGAAATCGGCGGCCGACGGTGCGGCCGGTTGCTTCGGATCGGACATCGCCGCGCTCCTTTCGATTAGGCGCCGTACGCGAGCGCGAGCAGCACGCGCGCGACGAGCGCGCCGACGCCGACGGCCAGGCCGAAGATCAGCAACGCCTGCATCAGCCGGTTCGTCCGTTTCTGCTCGACGAGGATCTGGCGCATCAGCTCCTCGCTCGCGGCGCGCGGCGCGTCGTGGCGCGCGGCCATCGCATGGTGGATCAGGCGCGGCAGCTGCGGCAGCGTCTTGCTCCACTGCGGCGCCTCGACCTTGAACCGCTCGTACCAGCCGCGCAGGCCGATCTGCTCGGTCATCCAGCGCTCGAGATACGGCTTCGCGGTCTTCCACAGATCGAGTTCGGGGTCGAGCGAGCGGCCGAGCCCTTCCACGTTCAGCATCGTCTTCTGCAGCAGCACGAGCTGCGGCTGGATCTCGACGTTGAAGCGGCGCGACGTCGAGAACAGGCGCATCAGCACCTGGCCGAGCGAAATGTCCTTCAGCGCGCGGTCGAAATACGGCTCGCACACCGCCCGGATCGCACTTTCGAGCTCCTCGACGCGCGTCTCGGGCGGCACCCAGCCCGATTCGAGGTGGAGCGTCGCGACGCGGTGGTAGTCGCGCTTGAAGAACGCGAGGAAGTTCTGCGCGAGGTAGTTCTTGTCGAAATCGGACAGCGCGCCGACGATCCCGAAATCGAGCGCGATATAGCGGCCGAACGTGTTCGGATCGAGGCTCACCTGGATGTTGCCGGGGTGCATGTCCGCATGGAAGAAGCCGTCGCGGAACACCTGCGTGAAGAAGATCTCGACGCCTTCGCGCGCGAGCTTCTTGATGTCGACGCCCGCCGAGCGCAGCGTCTCGACCTGGCTGATCGGCACACCGGTCATGCGCTCCATCACGAGCACCTGCGACGTCGAGAAATCCCAGAACATCTCCGGCACGAGCAGCAGGTCGAGGCCCGCGAAGTTGCGGCGCAGCTGGCTGCCGTTCGCGGCCTCGCGCATCAGGTCGAGCTCGTCGTGCAGGTACTTGTCGAATTCGGCGACGACCTCGCGCGGCTTCAGGCGTCGGCCGTCGGCCCACATGCGCTCGGTCCACGTCGCGATGTCGCGCATCAGCGCGAGGTCGGAATCGATCACCGGCAGCATGTTCGGGCGCAGCACCTTGACGGCGACCGCCTTGCCCGCATGCGCGCCCTGCTTCAGCTTCGCGAAATGCACCTGTGCGATCGACGCGCTCGCGATCGGCTCGCGCTCGAATTCGTCGAACAGTTCGTCGACCGGCGCGCCGAGCGATTTCTCGATGATCGCGATCGCGACGGCCGAATCGAACGGCGGCACCTGGTCCTGCAGCTTCGCGAGTTCGTTCGCGAAATCGACCGACAGCAGGTCGCGGCGCGTCGACAGCACCTGGCCGAACTTCACGAAGATCGGGCCGAGGCTTTCGAGCGCGTGACGCAGCCGTACGGCCGGCGGATCGGAATAGCGGCGGCCGATCGTCGTGATCCGCAGCAGCAGCTTCACGCGCCGGTCGTCGATCCGGGACAGCATCACTTCGTCGAGGCCAAAGCGGATGACGGTGTAGACAATCTTGATGAAACGGAAAATGCGCATGCCCTGCGGCCCTCAGTGCGCGCCGCGCGGGCCGGAACCCGTGCGCGCGCCGATTTTTTGTTCGAGTCGCTCGACCCGCTTTTCGACCCGCGCGAGCGCATCGCGCGCGCGCGCCAGTTCCGCGTCGAAACCGCCGAGCGACGTGCGCCGGACGACTTGCGGGTTCTCGTCGAGCCAGTATTCGGCGACGGAATCGAGCACGTTGCGGCCGGTGCGGCGCACGCGCGCGCCGGCGTCGCGCACGAACGTCGCGATCCGGTACGCGGCCGCGTCGCCGACCAGCTTCGCGAGATCTTCCTCAGGTTCCCAGCGCAGATGCTCGGCCAGCTTCGCGATCTGCGTCGCGAATTCCGCGTCGCCCTCGATCTTCACGTGCTTCATCACGGCCGCCTGGCCGCCCTGCAGGAACGCGGCGACCGTGTCGCCGGCGAGCGCGATCGACACGTCGACCTTGTGCGCATCGTGCGCGTCGACGGCCGACAGATAACCGTCGGGCTGCACGAGCAGCGTGAGCGTGACGGGAGGCACGTCGATCCGGGCAGTCTTGCCCGCATAGGGAATCAGGCGGTCGCGCGCCCACGATTCGCGCGCGAGCAGGTGATTGACGGCAGCAGCAAAAGGCTTGGCGGCAAAGGTCATCGGGCTGGGAAAGAAAAAACCCGCGCAGGCCGGGCGCCCACGCGGGTTTCTATTGTAACGTCGGATCGGCGGCAGACCGTGCCCGACCGTACACCCGGGCGGCAAGCGGTCGCAGTGCGGCGGCCGTCGCGCGGATGCCCGGCGGCGCGGGCCGCCGGTCACGCTCAGTGCGTGTTGATCTGCTGGATACCCGCGAGCAGCCAGCCCTGACTGCCCGACTTCGACAGGTTCCACACCTCGTCGAACGGCGTGGCCGACGTATTCGCCGATTCGCGGATCAGACCGTGGAAGCGTACGCTCGCCGACTGCTCGATGCCGCGATCCTCGATCGCGACCAGTTCCGCGTCGAGCTGCACGACGTCGGTCTGGTTCGCGTCGGTGCCGCGCGAATCGAGGTCGACCTTGATCTCGGCGAACATTTCGGGCGTCGTGAACTCGCGGATGTCGGCCAGGTTGCCCTGGTCCCACGCAGCCTGCAGGCGCACGAAGTACACCTTCGCGCTGCGCAGGAACGCTTCGGTATCGAAGCCGGCCGGCACCTGCAGCGGCGCAGCCGCCATCGCGCCTGCCGCACCGGCCGCCGCCGCACCGCCGCCGAACACGCTCTGCGCTTCGTTCGCATAGCTGCTGCCGCTACCTGCATAGTTGCTGCCGGTGTTGCCCTGCTGGAACGACGGGCTTTGCGCGTAGCCGCCCGACGACGACGACGCGCCGCCGACCGAATACGCCGGCTCCTGCGGGCGACGGCGGTTCATGAACTTGCGGATCAGCCAGATGCCGACCATCGCGAGCAACGCGATCACGATGACGTTCGCCATCATGCTCGCGAACGCGCCGCCGAGGCCGAAGTGCGACAGCAGCGCCGCGATGCCGAGACCGGCCGCGAGGCCGGCGATCGGCCCGAGCCAGCGCGAGCGGTTGGGTTGCGCGGCCGGCGTGGGCGCGGCCGGGTTCGTACGCTGCGCCTGCGACGGCGCCGCTTGCTGCATCGGCTGCTGCGCGGGCGGCGTGGCCTGACGCTGCGTGACGGTGGAACTCTGGCGGCCGATGCTGCGCCCGCCGCCCATGCGCTTGGCCTCAGCGTCGAGCGATGCGAACGTGCCGGCCGTGAGCAGGCCGACCATCAGCAGGGTGCCGACCCGTCGAGCCCACGGCTTCGACGGCTTGCCACGGTTGAACAACGAACGCGATTCGAACATCAGTTTCTCCAGATGTAAGACAAATGTATGGAAAGAGCCCCTTAGTACTTGGCTCCCATGTGTAAAGCTACCACGCCACCTGACAAATTGTAATATTTGACGGCATCGAGGCCCGCTTGTTCCATCATCGTCTTCAGCGTGTCCTGATCGGGGTGCATCCGGATAGATTCAGCAAGATACCGATAACTTTCAGCATCTTTCGCGAACTTGTCGCCAAGCCACGGTAATACTTTGAAAGAATACAGATCGTACGCTTTTTTCAGCGGATCCCAGACTTTCGAGAATTCCAGCACCATCACGCGGCCGCCGGGCTTCGTCACGCGGCGCATCTCGGCGAGCGCGGCGTCCTTGTGCGTCATGTTGCGCAGCCCGAACGCGACCGTCACCACATCGAAGTAGTTGTCCGGAAAGGGAATTTTCTCGGCGTCGCACAACAGCGACGGCGTCACGATGCCCTTGTCGAGCAGTCGGTCGCGGCCGACGCGCAGCATCGATTCGTTGATGTCGGTATGCCAGACCTCGCCCGTCGGCCCGGCCGCCTTCGCGAACGACTTGGTCAGGTCGCCGGTGCCGGCCGCGATGTCGAGCACCTTGAAGCCGGGGCGTACGTTCGCCTGCGCGATCGTGAACGCCTTCCACGCGCGGTGCATGCCCGCCGACATCAGGTCGTTCATCAGATCGTAGTTGCTCGCGACCGAATGAAACACGCCCGCCACTTTCTTCGCTTTTTCGTTTTCCTCGACGCTTTCGAAGCCGAAGTGGGTTTTGCTCATCGCGTTGATCCTCAGTAAATGGCAAGACGGCGCCGAGCGGGCGCCGTCGATTTCAGTGGCAGTGGCCGTGCGGCGCGCCGGCCGCCTGCATCGGGGCGTCGCGCTCGACGCCCGCCGCCTTCAGTTTGTCGAAATAGTCGCGCCACAGCGCGTCCTGCTGCGTCGCCAGTTCGTACAGCAGATCCCACGAGTAGATGCCGGTCGAATGGCCGTCGGAGAACGTCGGCTGCAGCGCGTAGTTGCCGACGCCCTCGAGCGCGGTGATCGTCACTTCGCGCTTGCCGGTCTGCAACGTCTCCTGGCCGGGCCCGTGGCCGCGCACCTCGGCCGACGGCGAATACACGCGCATCAGCTCGAACGGAATCCGGTAACTCTCGCCGTTCGGATACTGCAATTCGAGCACGCGCGACACCGCGTGCACGACGACGCCGGACGGAATCGGCGTCGTGGAAGTCAAACCGCTCATGGCTGCCTCGAATCGATCATGCGTTGAATTTCCTCGCGCACCGCATTGTGCAGCAGCGAGGCCTGCGCCGCGCGCGAGCGCAGCAGCGCCTCGGACACGCTGCGCTGGCGCGGCGCCCATACGGGCTGCGGAAAATGGGCATCGTTGGAAAAACGCGGAATCACGTGCCAGTGCACGTGCGGCACCATGTTGCCGAGGCTCGCGAGATTCACCTTGTTCGGCTGCATCACGCGGCGCACGGCCCGCTCGACCGCGTAGACCACGCGCATCAAGTGTGCCCGCTCCGACTCGCCGAGATCGGAGAACTCGGCGACGTGCGCGCCCCAGATCACCCGGCAGAAGCCCGGGTAGTCGTGCTCGCCCGTCGCGAGCACGACGCGCAGCGCATCGTCCTGCCAGAGCACCTCGCCGCCGTCTTCACGGCAAAACACGCATTCCATCGTCGCTCCCATGTGGACGGGCGCCGGCGCATCAGCGCCGGCGCCCGCTCTCATCCGTCGCCCGGCCGGGCGGTCGTCATGCCCGCATTAGACCAGCACGCGCTCGATCCCGCCATGGTTGGCCCGTGCGACATAATCGGCCATCCAGTTCTCGCCGAGCACCTGGCGCGCGATCTCGACCACGATGTAGTCCGCTTCGAGATTCGCGTCCTCGCCGTAGCGCGACAGCCCCTGCAGGCACGACGGGCAGCTCGTCAGGATCTTCACGTCCGGGCCGGCCGCGGCCACTGCCGCCGGCGCCGCCGCGTCGCCCGCCACCACCGGAATCGCACGCAGCTTCGCCGCGCCCTTGCGGATCTCTTCTTCCTTGCGGAAGCGCACCTGCGTCGAGATGTCCGGCCGCGTGACCGCCAGCGTGCCCGATTCGCCGCAGCAGCGATCGTTCTTCTCGATCGTGTAGCCGTCCTTCTCCGAACCCATCAGCTCGTTGACCAGCTTCACCGGGTCCATCGTCTTGATCGGCGTGTGGCACGGGTCGTGGTACATGTAGCGCGTGCCCGTCACGCCGTCGAGCTTCATCCCCTTCTCCAGCAGGAACTCGTGGATGTCGATGATCCGGCAGCCCGGGAAGATCTTGTCGAATTCGTAGCCCGCGAGCTGGTCGTAGCACGTGCCGCACGACACCACCACCGTCTTGATGTCCAGGTAGTTCAGCGTGTTCGCCACCCGGTGGAACAGCACGCGGTTGTCCGTCACGATCTTCTCGGCCTTGTCGTACTGGCCCGAGCCGCGCTGCGGATAGCCGCAGCACAGATAGCCCGGCGGCAGCACCGTCTGCACGCCCGCCTCCCACAGCATCGCCTGCGTCGCCAGCCCCACCTGCGAGAACAGCCGCTCGGAGCCGCAGCCCGGGAAATAGAACACCGCTTCCGAATCGACGGTCGTCGATTTCGGGTTGCGGATGATCGGCACGATCTTGTTGTCCTCGATGTCCAGCAGCGCGCGCGCCGTCTTCTTCGGCAGGTTGCCCGGCATCTTCTTGT